>JAAVYF010000008.1 GCA_022790975.1 Clostridia bacterium
AGACTTATATGCTGTTTCATTTACATTACACGAAAGTTCTAATTCAATAGAAAATGAACTAAAATATCTAAACAGAAAATTAGATGAACTTAATTATGATAGAATGATACATTTAGCATATTTAGTGGTTAAAAAAGGATATTATTCACACTTTGATTTAGAAAAAAGAAAAAGTATATTTTGGGTTATATTCTATTTTTCAAATAGAGTTAAAGTTAAAATAAGAACTGTAATAATAGATAAGAAGTATATTAACAAAAAAATGCAACTTAATATGGATTTGGCAAGAAAAATAGGACAATTTATAAATGATAATAAAGCATATTTTGATATATTTGATAAAATTGTCATCTATTATGATAATGGCCAAGAAACAATAGCAACAATACTAGATACTTTATTTGCTACTAATCCAAAAGTTGAAATAAGAATAGAATTTGACCATACTAAAAAACGATTATTTCAAGTTTCAGATATGCTAACAGTAATTGATAAGCTAGACTATAAAAGAAAAAATAATATTGTATTTACAAAAACAGAAACGAATTTCTTTAATGGTAAGGATTTTAGACATATAATAAATTTATTAAAGAACAAAAAGATTTAAGAATAAGGAGAATATAGTTATGAGTAACGTTTTAGTTTTATTTTCTGGTGGAAAAGATTCATTCTATCTTACACTATTGATGTTAGAAAAAGGTTACAATGTTAAGCTTGTAACTTATGAAAATGGATATGGATTGAAATTAGAAAATGCAATAGAAACTGCAAAAAGAATACAAAAAAAATATGGTAACGATAAAGTTGAAATCTTGAAAGTTAAAAGAACAGAAGCTATATGGAGAGAATTTTTGAACTTATTTTATAATAAAAAGATGAGCGAAATTTTAAAAGAATATGGAGAAACTACTATATCACAATTTAATTGTTTATCATGTAGATTGTCTATGTATGTAATGTCTATTATATTAAGCAACAAAATGGATATAAAATTAGTAGTAGATGGTGCGAGAAAAAGTCAATTATTTGCAATAGAACAAGATTTATTACTAGAAAGATTTAAAAGTTTTTTCAAAAAATACAATATAGAAATTGAATTTCCTTTAAAAGACTTTAAAGATGATTTTGAATTAAAAAATCAATTGTTAATTAGAGGATTTGTTCCAAAAACAATGGAACCACAATGTTTATTAGGAATGCCACTATTAAACAAAGATCTAACAAAGGAGATTATAGAATCAACAGCTAGAATTTTTGATAAATTACTTTTAGAAAAAGCAAATGAATTACTTGAAAAATATAAAGATATAGATATATCAGGAGAATATTTATGATAGATAATAGAAGTAGAAATTTTATATTTGTGCCTTTTTGCTTAATGGCACAAGCCTATCAGGCCCAAGGAATTGTAAAGTATGAATGGCGTTCATCTATTAAACCATTTATGAATTTATTAATTGAAAATGATATCAATATAATTCAGATGCCTTGTACAGAAGCTACTTTTGAAAATAATTTAATAAGACAGCCTAAGGGGATTTCAAAATATAATACAGAAAAGTTTAATGAGCATTGCGAAAAGATATCCGAAGAAGTTGTAAAACAAGTAATAAGTATTATAGAAAATGGTTATAATGTTATAGCCATATTAGGCATTGAACAATCACCTTCATGTTGCGTTAATTACATATATACTAATAATGGTATGGAAAAAAGAATGGGATTATTTATAGAAAAATTATATAATAAAATAAAAAAATACAATATCCCAGTAATTGGAATAAATAGAAAATTCATAAATAAATCTTTAAGAGAATTAGAAACAATTATTGATAGCATCAAAAATTAAAAGCCATTCGTTTGAATGGCTTTTGTTAAGTCTTTGAATTAGTTTGGGTCAGATACTATTTAAGCTAAACTCTTTCAAACCCAGTGAATATCTATCTACAATACATAGTATTCCTTAATTTATTTAATTATACACTAAAAATTTAAAAGAGTATAGCATTTTTTGAAAAAATCTTACAAAAGCTGTCTATAAATACAAATTTTTGTAAAGTGTACTTAACTTATTCTTACTGGGTTTGGAGTAATGAAGAAAATCAGCATATTATTCGATTAGTAAGATAAAAAGGAAAGTTTACTCCTAATTTTGTAAAAATGTAAAAAATGTTATAGAAACTATAAAAACTAATATAGAAATTAATGAATATTATGAAGATAAAATTGTGATTTTTTCAACAGATAGTTATTTAAAAAGTTTGAGTTTTGAAATAAAGACTTTAAAAGATTTAGAAAAAGTAAAGTTATAGCTCCAAAATTAGGTTCAAATACAAGAAAGTTATTAGATGATTTTTTTGAAAGTAAAGAGATTAATTTTGAACCAGCATATGAAGTTACTAGTTCTTTAGTAAGACTTCAATTTGCATTAAATGATAATGGTATTGCAATTGGTTATAAAAGATATATTGAAAATGAAGTAAAATCAAAAATAGAAGCCTGTTTAGTTTATGAAAATGAAATAAAAGGAGAAATTAAAATGAAAAAACTAATAAGAAAAATTCTTTTTTAGAATCCATTAAAATTATTGAAAATGGAGAAACAAAATTATTAAAGTTTCAAAAACAATATCGTAATGGAAAATAAAAGAAGAAAACATGACAGAAGCACAAATAAAAGCATTATGTACTTTATATGATAAACAAATTAAAGAATTAAAAAAATCCAATGAATTAAGAAAAATAAAAATTATGGAATACAAAAATGAATTACATAAGATTTCATTTCTCCCTTCTAATTATCCAAAATCTTACATTGATTTTAATAAACTTATTAAATTATAATAAAATATATATAAGGGAGATTAGAATATATGAAAAGCATAGGAATAGATATAGGTGCAAGCCACATAGCTGGTGGCTTATATAATCATAACACAAAAAAATTAGAAAATAAATTATATAAATTAATAAAAATAAATATTCAATTAGATGAACAAAAATCAGAAGAATATTTAATAAGTAGCATAATATCACTAATAGATAATATATTAGATAATTCTAATATTCAAATAAGAGATGTATATTCTATTGGACTTGGATTTCCAGGAGGAATAGATAAAGAAAATGTCGCTTTTTTGGGTTCTACAGAATTAAATGTAGGTAAAATTAATTTGAAGCAAAAATTATGTAAATATAATACAGATATATTTATAGAAAATGATTGTACTTGTGCTGGTATTTGTGAAAGTTATTTTTCCAATTTAGATGAATTATTAATGCTTACAATTGGCTCAGATGTTGGTTTTACATATATTAAAGATTTAAGAAATATTAATGAGATTTCTTGTAAAATAATTGAATTTAATAAAAGTTTAGAAAAATTCTGTAATAAAAATATTAAGAGTTTTTATGATTTATCAATGAATTATAATAAAGCGAAAAAATTTAATTTTAATAGAGATAAAATATTTAAAAGCATAGATAAAAAAGATTTGATTTCTATTCAAATATTGAAAGATTATATAGATGGTTTTATAAATGGTTTAGAAAATATTAATAAAGTTTTTGGTATAAAAGATATATACATAGGCGGAGGATTAGTAGAATATGAAAAATATTTTATTGAAAATATACAGGCTCTATTGCCAAATATAAATGTTGTTATAGCAAAATATAAAAATGATGCAGGAATAATAGGAGCTGCACTATTAAAATCATTATCAGTAGTTAAAAATTAAGGAGAGAGTTTTAATGAGATTAATAAAAAAATATGGAGAAAAATTATTAATTAAAGAGTTAAAGAAATCTTATGATTTTTTTATAAATGAAGCAAATCTAGATATTAATAGTAAAGGTTATGGTTTAATTAAAGACAAATATGGAGTATCAGAAAATGTTTCAAGTATAGCCTCTGTAGGGTTTGGATTAGCAGCTTTAGTAATAGGAGTAAAAAGAAAATGGATTAAATATGAAGATGCAAAGTTTAGAACAAGTAAAACATTAGACACATTTTTAAATAATGTAGAAGGAGAAAATGGATTCTATTATCATTTTATTAATATAAATACCGGAAAAAGAGAGTGGAATTGCGAAATTTCTATAATAGATACAGCTTTATTTATATGTGGAGCTTTACTTGCAGGAGAATTTTTTGAAGAATATATAAAAGAAAAAGCAATAAAATTATATAAGAAAGTAAATTGGCAATGGTATAGAAATAAAGAAAATAATTATTTTTATATGGGATATTCTAAAGAAAAAGGTTTTTGTGGTGCATGGGATATGTATGCAGAACAATTAATTTTATATGTACTAGGGGTAGCATCTCCTACATATCCAGTAAATAAAGAAATGTATGATGATATAAAAAAAGAAAAAATAAATTATAAAAATTTAGAAAATATAATTTATACATATTGTGGAACATTATTTACATATCAATTTTCACATGCTTGGATTGATTTTAGAAATAAAGTAGATAAAAACGGAATTGATTGGTTTGAAAATTCTAAAAAAGCGAGTTTAGCAAATAGATTATATTGTTTAGATAATAGTAGAAAATTTAAAACCTATAATGAAAATTCTTGGGGATTAACAGCTTGTGTTGGACCAAAAGGATACTCAGGTGAATATGGTGCTATGCCATATGATAAAACTTTTAATAGTTTAGATGATGGAACAATTCCACCATGTGGGGCAGCAGGCTCAATTGTTTTTACTCCAAAAGAGAGTATAAAAGCTTTAGAAAACTATTATAATAATTATCCTAAATTATGGGGAAAATATGGTTTTAAAGATGCTTATAATTTAGAAAATGGAGAATGGTATTCAAAAGAAACTATAGGAATAGATAAAGGAATATCTATGGTAATGATAGAAAATTATTTAACAGAAACTATATGGCAATATTTTATGAAAAATGAATATGTAAAAAAAGGATTAGATATTTTAAATATAACTAAAAAGGATAAAGAAAAAGTTTCTCATTAAAAAATTTTTGGAGGAGGCTATGACAAAAGAAAAGCTTTTAAATTTATTAAATCAAATGACTTTAGAAGAAAAAATAGGGCAAATGGTTCAAGTTATAGGAAAAGTATTTTTAATGGATAAGTTTAATAATGATACAGGTCCTTTAAAAAAATTAAAGATATCAAAACAAATGCTAGATAATGTTGGCTCTATTTTAAATCTTATGGGAGCTGAAAATATAAGAAAAGTACAATATGAATATTTATCTAAAAGTAGACTTAAAATTCCATTAATGTTTATGAGTGATATAATAAATGGCTATAAATTAGCATTTCCAATTCCTATTGCTCAAGGGTGTAGTTGGAATATAAATGTTATCAAAGAAATTGCTAAAATATCTGCATATGAATCAAATATTTCAGGAGCAAATGTTAATTTTTCTCCAATGGTTGATTTATCTAGAGATGCTAGATGGGGAAGAGTTATGGAATCTGTTGGTGGTGAAGATTCATATTTAGGTAAAGTTTATGCAGATTCAATTGTAAATGCATATCAAGGAAGTGATATTTCTAAAGCTGGAAATATAGTATCTTGTGTAAAACATATAGCAGCATATGGCGCTGTAGAAGCAGGTAGAGATTATAATACAGTAGATATGTCTGAAAGGGAGTTTAGAAACAACTATTTGCCAGCTTATAAATCTGCTATAGATGCTGGTGCAAAAATGTTAATGACATCATTTAATATTATAAATGGTATACCTGCAACAATTAATAAATTTTTATTACAAGATATAATAAGAAAAGAACTAGGATTTAAAGGAGTTATTATATCTGATTACAGTGCTATAGAAGAAACAATAAAACATGGGGTTTCTAAAAATGAACAAGAAGCAGCGTTAAATGCAATAAATGCTGGTGTAGATATAGATATGATGTCTGGAATATATGCAAATAATTTGGGTAAATTATGTTTTGAAAATATTGAAATAGAAAATAAAATTAATGAAAGTGTATTAAGAATATTAAATTTAAAAAACGAGTTAGGACTATTTGAAAATCCATATGGTAATTCAAATAAGGAAAAAGAAAAAATTTATTTAATGAACAATTCTAATTTGGAAAAAGCAAAAGAACTAGTACAAGAAACTTTTGTTTTATTAAAAAATAATAATCATATTTTACCATTAAATAAAAAGCAAAATATTTCTTTAATAGGACCATATGCAAATAATACTGCAATTACAGGTTCATGGTCTATTTTTTCAGATAGAGATAAAAATACTACATTATTAGAAGCTTTTAAAAATAATAATTTTGAAAATGTATTATATTCTAAAGGTTCAGAAATTTTAAGAACATCAGATTTAAATAAAATTTTGTTAGCTGAAGGAGAGAATTTAATTTATACAGAAAATGAAAAAGAATTAGAAGAAAAAATGATAGAAGAAGCAAAAAATATAGCTAGTCATACAGATATAATCTTATTAGCTTTAGGAGAACATTATAAACAAAGTGGAGAAGCATGTTCTAAATCTAGATTAGATTTACCAGAAAATCAAGTTAATTTAATAAAGAGTCTATATACACTTAATAAACCAATGATAATGATTTTATTTAATGGAAGACCTGTAGAAATTAGTAACATAGAAAAATATTTTGAAGCAATTTTAGATGTGTGGTTTCCAGGAACAGTTGGAGCAGAGGCTATTGTAAATGTGATTAGTGGTTTAGTAAATCCATCAGGAAAATTAACTATGAGCTTTCCCCAAAATGTAGGACAATGTCCAATTTATTATAATCATTATAATACAGGTAGACCACATGATAAAGAATATAAGTATATGTCAAGATACCAAGATATACCAACACAAAGTTTTTATCCATTTGGTTTTGGATTATCATATTGTGATTTCAAATATAGTAATTTAATGTTAAATAAAGATAAAATGACTAAAGATGAAAAAATTACAGTTTGTGTAGATATAGAAAATTTAAGTAATTACGAAGGATATGAAGTTATCCAGCTTTATATACAAGATTTATTTGGAAGCACTGTAAGACCAGTGAAAGAATTAAAAGCTTTTAAAAAAATATTTTTTAAAGCTAAAGAGAAAAAGCAAATATATTTTCAGATAAATGAAGAGATGCTAAAGTTTTGGAATAGAGATTTGAAATTTATAGCAGAAGAAGGAGAGTTTGAAGTTTATGTAGGTGGAAATTCAAAAGATACATTATCTTGTAGATTTAGTTTAATTAATTGAGTTTATTATTATATTAAGTTCAAGCAAAAACAATATATTAAAAAATTATATTGTTTTTGCTTGTTTGCTATTAAAAAAAATAATATAATAAGTCTATAAAAATATTTTAGTTATATGATTAATTATAAATGATACAATAAATTAAAATATTATTTATAAAAATAACTTGCATTTTATTGAATTGATTGGAGATATAAGAAATGGAAAACAAAAAATATTTAGAAAAACTACCTTTTTGGAATGAATTAACAATAGAAGAAAAAAGTGAGTTAAATAGTTTTACAATAATAAAACAATATAAAAAAGGCGATATAATCTATAATGAAAATGATAAATGTCTTGGATTAGTTATGATTATAAGTGGTAAATCAAGAATATATATAATGTCTGAAGAGGGTAGAGAAATAACATTATTTAGATTAAAAGAGATGGACTATTGTATTTTAACAGCTTCTTGTATAATTAGTGAAATAAATTTAGAAACTTTTATGATGGCTGAAAATGATTGTAAAATATTAATAATTAATAATGTTTTCTTTAACAAACTAATAAATAAAAACATACATGTAAAATGTTTAATGTATGAATTAATAACAGAAAGACTATCTACAGTTATATGGGTAATGCAACAAATATTATTTAATAAATTAGATAGGAGATTAGCATTATTTTTAGTAAATGAGAGTGAAAAGTCTAAAAGTAATGAAATTAAAATGACACAAGAAGAAATATCTAAGAGTATTGGCTCTACAAGAGAAGTTGTAACAAGAATGTTAAATAAATTTGCATCAGAAGAATTAATAGATTTAGGAAGAAAGAGTATTATAATAAAAGATATAGATAAACTAAAGTTTATTTAAAAATATATTTTAATGTGATTAAGTCACAGAAGAATAAAATGTGTTGTGATAAAATACAATAGAAATAAGATATTAAAGGAGGAGATAGTTTTGGCTGTAAAATTAAATTCTGATAAAGAAATTGTAAACTCTATAAAAGAAGGATTGAAAAAAACAGGTGGTTATTGTCCTTGTAGAACAGAAAGAACTGATGATACTAAGTGCATGTGTAAAGAGTTTAAAAGTCAGATTGAAGATCCTAATTTCGAAGGATATTGTCATTGTATGCTTTATTACAAAACTATTGAATAAGGAGGAAAAATAAATGAATGAGATAAATTTAGATTCAAGTAATTTTAATGAAGAAATAACTAATACAGATAAATTAGTTTTAATTGATTTTTTTGCAACTTGGTGTGGACCATGTAAAATGTTGGCTCCAGTTATTTCAGAAATATCAAATAAGTATTCAAATACAGTTAAAGTTTGCAAAGTAAATGTAGATGAGAATCAAGATTTGGCACTAAAATACAATATATCAAGTGTTCCAACTATTATATTTTTAAAAAATGGAGAAATTGTAAAGATTAGTGTTGGTTTTTATTCAAAATCAGAATTAGAAAATATAATAGATGATTTATTATAAATAAGGGAGTGGTATGTATGGAAAAAAAGTTAAAAATAATAACAGAAAATTGCCCTCAAAATCATAAATGTCCAGCAGTAAGTGTTTGTCCAGTTGGAGCATTGAGTCAGAAAGATTTTGAAGCACCTAAAATAGATTATGATAAATGCATAAGATGTGGCAAATGTTCAAATTTTTGTCCTAAAAAAGCATTAGTATTATAAGATAAGCCCATGTCTAAAAAAGATATGGGCTTAAAGATTTTATAGAAATTACCAGAATTTTTTAGAATATTCTTTTAATAATCAGAATTATTAAATAATTACTCATAAATTTTATAGTGTATGGTTTAAATTCTTCGATATGTTTTTGCCATGGTATAGAGTTCTTTTGCTAACTCGTTTGTAAAAGAGTCAGGATTTGCTCTCCATACTCAGTTTGTGCCAACTGTTCCAGGAACATTAATTCTACATTCAATCCCCAATGCTAAAACATCTACCATCATAAACATACATGTATTTGCTAAATTAGCAATAAAATTAAATACTTTTAGGATGATTAGTAATGAAAATACAGTATTTTTTTGTTAAAAAATAAAATCTGTATTGTAATTTTTAAAAAAATATAATAAAATACAATAGAATTTTAAATGTAAAATAATGGACTTTAAAATTAGGAGGAGAAATGCTAGAATTAGAGGAGAATTTAAGATTATTAAATAGTTTAATGCAAAAATTAAATAGTTTGGAAGAAACTTTAGCAATTTCTTCTTTAAAAATTGAGCTAAAAAATTTACAAGATGAAAGTTCAAAAGAACGGTTTTTGGGAGGATATAAATAATTCTCAAAAGGTTTTTGGGAAAATAAAAAATTTAGAAAGAAAGATAAATTCTTTTGAAAATATAAAAACTAATTTAGAAAATTTGGTTGAAATGAATAATTTAATTATAGGTGAATTTGATGAAGAACTTTCAAAAGATTTACTAAGTCAAACTGCAAATTTCACAAAACTTTTAGAAAAACTAGAATTAGAAACTTTGCTTTCACGGAAAATATGATTCAAATAATGCAATATTAACACTTCATCCAGGTGCTGGCGGAACAGAATCTCAAGATTGGGTTCAAATGTTATATAGAATGTATGGAAAATGGTCAAATTCAAATGGATATATATTAAAAGAATTAGATTATCTTGAAGGAGAAGAAGCAGGAATAAAAAGTGTTACATTTTTAGTTACAGGTGAAAATGCTTATGGATATTTAAAAGGAGAAATGGGAGTTCATAGACTAGTTAGAATATCTCCATTTGATAGTGGAGGTAGACGTCATACATCTTTTGCTTCTGTTGAAGTTTTACCAGAAATTACAGATGATGTTCAAATTGAAATTAATTTAGATGATTTAAGAATAGATACTTATAGAGCCTCAGGTGCTGGTCGGACAACATATAAATAAAACAGATTCTGCAGTTCGTATAACACATATTCCAACAGGTATTGTAGTATCTTGTCAATCAGAGCGTTCTCAAACAATGAATAAAGAAACTGCTATGAAGATGCTTAAATCTAAATTATTAGATTTAAAAGAAAAAGAAAACAAAGATAAAATAGATGATTTAAAAGGTGTACAAAAAGATATTGCATGGCGGAAGTCAAATTCGCTCATACGTTTTTTGTCCATATACTTTGGTAAAAGACCATAGAACTGGATATGAAGTAGGAAATGTAGATTCAGTAATGAATGGTGATTTAAATAGATTTATGGAAGAATATTTAAAATTTATTATGAAATAACATATGAAAAATTTATAAGAAACAATAGGAGGAAAAAATTGAGAAAAACTTCAATAGATAGAGAAATAGAATCAGCAAAGAAAAGAGTAAAATGTTCTAAAAAAGAAAATAAAAAAACAAAAAAATGGAAAAGTTTATTTAGTTTTATATTTATGTTATGTACAGTATGCTGTTTTATTGGAATTGGTTTATTATATGGACCATATAATGGCTTTAGAGATTGGCTAATTACAACAGCTCAAACTACGATGACACATAAATATTTTGCAACTTGGTTTTTCGATAATGCTACAATAAATGATTGTATGAATAGAAATACAATAATTCAGGTTTCTGGAACTACTGATGTATCTGCAATAAAATTTTCTTCAGATAATAAATTAGATATGAATATTACTTATGAAAATGAATATGAAGAAGCTGTTTTAAAGAAAGATGCCAAAAATAATGATTATAAGATTATAAAAATTAATGGAGATAAGTATAGTGGATATTTAGCAGTAATATATGATGCTTCTAGAGTTAAAACAGTTGCAACTTCTGATATTGGTAAAAGTGGAGAATACTTAACTTCAATGGCAAAAAAGAATAATGCTTTAGTTGCAATTAATGCAGGCGGATTTGCTGATGAAAACTATGAAGGAACAGGAGGAACACCACTTGGAATTACAATTTCAAAGGGAAAATATTTAACAGAATATTCATATAATGGTTCTGGTGGTTTAATAGGATTTAATAAAGATAATGTTTTAATGCTTGGTTCATTTTCTGTTTCACAAACTAAAGCACAAGATATTCGAGATGGAGTTACTTTTGGTCCATTTTTAATTATAAATGGAAAAGCTTCTGAAATTGCAGGAAATGGCGGTTGGGGAAGAGCTCCAAGAACAGCCATAGGTCAAAGGGAAGACGGTATAGTTTTGTTTTTAGTATTAGATGGAAATAGAGCTTTAGGTCAACGGAGCAACTCTTGCAGATGAAATAGAAATATTACAAAAATATGGAGCTATAAATGCTGCAAATTTAGATGGTGGAACATCAACTTGTATGACAGTACATAGTAGTTTTGTTAATGACCCAACAACCTTATCTGGTGACCATAGAACAAGACCAGTTGCAACAGCCTTTATACTAGAAGCTGATGATTCAGATGATGGCGATTATAGCATAGTAGCTAATAAAGTAGATAAATAACGAAAAGAAAATAGTAGGTATATAAATATATGAAAAAGCTTAGAAGTCATGTTATATTAATTTTTATTATTTTAATAGCAATTGCCATAGGAATATTGGTTAGTAGTGGGATAATGTTTTATGCTACATTTGAAAATAGTGATGAAATTGCTCCTGGTGTTTTTATTAAAGGAGTTAATGTTTCTGGAATGACAAAAGAAAAAGCCAAACAAACTATTTCAAATTATTTAGCAGAAAACATGGCAGACCATTTAACTTTTTCATATGGCAATTATGAATATGATGTTGAAGTAGAGCAAATAAATGCTTACTTTGATATAGATTCTGCTATTAATTATGCATATGAAATAGGGAGAAATAAAGGTCCTATTCAAAATATAAAAGATTATGTAAGTGTATTAATGAACAAAATAGATATAGACCCAATACTTATTTATGATGAGAATGCTTTAATTGATTATATGGATTTTCTAGAGATTTCCATTCCAGATCAAGTAGAGCAACCATCATATTATATAGATAAAGATGAATTAGTTATAACTACAGGTTCTACTGGTAAAGGAATTGAAAAATCACGTTTGAAAGAAATGCTTATAGCTTCACTCCAAGATATAACATATAGTAATCAAGTATTTGTAATTCCAACATATACAACGTACCCAGATGTTTTAGATATAGGGGCAATTCATGAAGAAGTTTATAAACCAGTAATTAATGCTAGTTATACCACAAATCCATATTCATTTACAGTTGAAGAAACAGGTGTTGATTTTAGTGTAAATGAAGTAGTTGAAACTATTCCATCTGTTGGTACAAATGAAGAATATAGATTTGATTTAATTTATACAGAGCCGGCAGTAAGAGTAGCAGATTTTGGAATGGATGCATTTCCAGACTTACTTGCAAGATATACAACAAGATATGTAAATAATCCAGATAGAACAACAAATTTAAGATTATCTTCAAATGCAATGACAGGAACAGTTCTAATGCCTGGACAAGCATTTTCATTTAATAGCATTGTTGGACCTAGAACTACAGCTAGAGGATATAAAGAAGCTGCTGTTTATTCAGATGGAACTGTAACAAATGGAGTAGGTGGAGGAATTTGTCAGGTAGTTACTACTCTTTATAATGCTGCAATTCAAGCAGATTTAAAAATTACTGAAAGAAGAAACCATACTTTTGTTCCAGGTTATGCAAATGCAGGATTTGATGCAACAGTTGCTTATGGTAGTCAAGATTTTAAATTTGTTAATTCTAGAAATTATCCAATTAAAATTGTAAGTTCTGTTGAAAATGGATATTGTACAGTTTCAATTTATGGTTTAAGAACAGATAACGAATATGAGGTTTCTATTGAAGCTGAAATTATAAAAACTATTCCTAAAAAAACTGCTGGTGGACAAACAGGTTATGTAGCAGACTCTTTTAGGATTACAAAACAAAATGGAAATTTAATTAAAAGAGAAAAAATTTCACGTGATACCTATTCTGCAAGGTAGCATATAGCAAAGAAATGGAGATATAAATGAGGATTAGAAGAAAAAAGTGGGCAGCTCATGAATTAGAAGAATCAGAATTTTATATAAATAATCCAGAAATAGGATATAAAAACACATGGAAAACTCGTTTTGCAAATGAAAGACCTATTCATATTGAAATTGGATGTGGAAAAGGAATTTTTATTTCTACTTTAGCAAGAAAAAATAAAAATATAAATTATATTGCAATTGATATGATTGAAGCTATGCTTCGGTCTTTCAAAAAGAAATATAGAAAATGCCTTTAATAACGAAAAAGTAGACAATCTTTTTTTAATTCGTGCTAATGCAGAAAGAATCTTAGATATATTTGGGAGTCAAGATAAAATCGATAGAATATATATAAATTTTTGTAATCCTTGGCCAAAAGCTAAGCATAATAAACGTAGACTTACACATCCAAGACAACTTGAAAATTATAAACATTTTTTAAATTTAAATGGAGAAATCTATTTTAAAACTGATAGTGAAGAATTATTTAACGATAGTTTAGAATATTTTTCTCAATGTGGTTTTGAAAAGATTAAACTTACATATGATTTACATAATGAGCCTATATTTGATGAAAATATAGAAACAGAACATGAAAAAATGTTTTCTAAAGAAGGAATTAAAATAAAAGCTGGAATTTTTAAATTGTCAGGTGGACAAAAAGTATAATAAAATTAATGTAATTTAATGTTTTTTTAAGGTTATATATATATATTTATAATATCTTTAATATTTACACATATTATTAAACATTTAATATTTTTGTACAAGCTTAATTTAGAAGTATTAAATGTTTAATTTAAAGTGTTTATATAAATTTTAATTTGTTTCATAAAAAATAAAGGAGGACAGAACTTTGATAGAAGTTAAAAATGTTAGCAAAAAGTATGGTGACTTTTATGCTATAAGAAACATTAATTTCAACATCAAAGACGGAGAAATTGTTGGTTTTTTAGGTCGTAATGGAGCAGGAAAAACTACTACAATGAATATGCTTACAGGATTTATTGAACCAACATGTGGTCAAATTATTGTGAATGGTTATGATGTTGATATAAAGCCAAAAAAAGTGAAAGGATTAATTGGTTATATGCCAGAAGGTGTACCATTATATTCTGATTTAACGGTTAAGGAATTTGTTTCTTATATGGCAGATTTAAAACTTGTTCCACATAAGAAGAAAAAAGAAGCTGTTGAGAAAGCTATAATGCAAACTGGTCTTGATAAAGTTAGAAATAGATTAACAAGAAATTTATCAAGAGGTTTTAAACAAAGAGTTAGTATGGCAGGAGCATTAGTTGGTGATCCAGAAATTTTAATATTAGATGAGCCTACTGTTGGTTTAGACCCAAAACAAGTTAAAGAAATAAGAGAGCTTATAAAATCATTTAAAAAGAATCATACTGTTATTCTTAGCTCACATATTTTATCAGAAGTTAGTCAAATTTGTGAAAAAGTTATAATTATTGACAAAGGTGAAATTATTGCAATAGATACTCCAGAAAATCTGGAAAAAAATACAGAAACTCATTTAGTATTTACAATTAATATTGAAGATGCTGAAAATCAATTTGAAAAACTATTTAAAAATGATGATTCTATTAAAGAACTAAAACTTATAAAAGAAAATGATGATCAAACTAAAGTTTATCAGATTGAATTAAAAGATAATATTACAGATGATACTGAATTTAGAAAGAAATTTGCTATTAGATGTGCTGAAAACAATATTTTAAATCTTGGTATGAAAAAAGAGGAAAATAGTTTAGAAGACGCATTTATTAAATTAATAGAAGATAGACCTGAGTATTCTCATGAAGAAATTAAAAAAATGCAATATCAAAAAGAACTTGATGATTTAAGAAAAGAAATTGATGAGAAAAAAGAGTTAAAAGAGCAAAAAAAAGAACAAAGAGAAAAATTAAAACAAGAGAAAAAAGAAGAAAAAGAAAATTCAAAAAATGAAAATGAAAATTCTGAAAAAGAAATTTCTAAAGAAAAAAAAGATTTACAAAATAAAAATAATAAAGATAATTCAAAAGGAGGAAATAAGTAAAATGTTAGCAATAATTAAGAAAGAGTTAAAAAGTTATTTATTATCTCCAATAGGATATATTTTTATTGGATTATTTTTATTAATGTTTAGTTTATTATTTTATGTATCAGTATTTTATTATAGAACAGTATTTTTCGAATATGCATTTTATGATGCAGCAACAATTATGACATTTTTAATTCCAGTTTTAACAATGAGAATGTTTGCAGAAGAAAGAAAAAATGGAACTGAACAAATATTGCTTACTTCACCTAGAAGTCTTGTTTCAGTTGTTTTAGGAAAATTTATAGCTGGTATGATAATAGTTTTAATTGCAATTTCTTGTACATTAATACATTTTGCGATTCTTCGCCATTTTGGTACACCAGATATTAAAGTTGCGTTAGTTACATTATTTGGATTCTTTTTACTTAATTGCGCATATGTTTCATTTGGTATGTTTGCATCAAGTATTACAGAAAATCAAATTGTTGCTTGTGTTATAACAATAGGAGTATTTATTGCAATGTGGTTTTTACCAAATGTTTCTACAATATTTTCAAATATTTCATTAATGGCTATGTTTACACATTTTCCATCAGGACTCATAGTTCTTAAAGAAGTAGTAGCTTTTGTATCATTTACTATATTATTTATTCTTCTAACTATTGTAATATTACAAAGAAGAAAAAGTGTGAAATAGGAGGGAGAAAAAATGAGTAAGAAAAATAAAAACAAAAAAATTGAAAAAATAGAAACTCCTGAGATTGTAGAAAATAATAAAGAAGAAAAAACAGAAGAATTAAGCATGAACGAAAAGGAAAGTGTTGATTTAAAAGAAAATAAAACCTCAGAAGTAAATGCAAAAGAAAGTAATAAAGTTAATAATAAAAAAATAGATGATGAAAAAAGTGAGAATAAAATAGATAATCAAACAGATGGCAAAGCAAATAATGAAGCAGATAATAATACATCTAATAAAACAGATGAAAGTAAAATTAATAATATAAATGAAGCAGAAAAGGAAAATAATAAAGAATTAGAAAATGATAAAACAGAAGAATTAAAAAATAAAAATGAAAACTTAGAAAGCAATTCAAATGAGGATGAGGAAGAAAATAATATAGAAGATTCAGAAAGTTATAAAGAAGCTAGTTTTAAAGAAAAACTTTCATTAAAGTTTAGAAAAAGACTTATTTCAAGTGGAATTCATACAATTATTTTAGTAGTTTTTCTAGTATTAATATTTTTTGGAGTAAATATATGGGCAGGAAGTAGAGAACTTGCTCAAATAGATGTTACTGAAAATCATTTATATTCTGTAACTCAAGCTTCAAAGGATCAATTAGCTAATTTGAATAAAGATGTATATATTTATATTTATGGATATAATGATAATAATGACTATGTAACATTTATAAAACAATATTCAGCTTTTAATAATCATATTCATTATGAAATTGTTACAGAAGAAACTAATTATGAAATTGTTTCTAAATATAATTTAAGTGATTATGGAAATGCTGCAATGGTAATTGTTTGTGGAGATAAAGATAAAACAGTATATCCAGAATATGAATTTTCAAGTTATGATTATAGCACAGGAGAATCTGTTAATATAGCAGAAGAAACTATTACAAATGCTATTCTTAATGTTTCAACAGACGATCCAATAAAAGTATATTTTGCAACTGGAGATGGAGAATATAAAATGAGTGAAGTTTCAACATTAGTTGCATATTTACAGGCTCAAGTTTATGAATGTGAAGAACTAAATTTATTAGCTGTTACAGAAGTACCAGATGATTGTGATATTTTAGCCATCTTAGACCCAACACAAGATATAACAGAAATGGCAGCAACAGCTATTAAAAATTATATAAATAAAGGTGGAAATATAATTTTTGGACAATTTAGAATTGATAAAGAAACAAAAATTCCAAATTTACAAAGCATATTAGATTTATATGGAGTGTCTTTAAGTTATGGTGTACTTTATGAAGGAAGATCAAGTAATAGTTTTGCTTATGAAAATTATTCATATCCATATATATTAATTCCAAATTTATCATCATCAAATGAAATTTCATCAGAATTAAGTAAAAGTGGTTTATATGTTATAATTCCTTGGGCACAGAGTCTTTCTATTTCAAATGTAGAAGAAGATAATGTAATTGTTTCAAGTTCTAACATTTTAACTACTTCAGATAAATGTTATAACATAACAGATTTAAATGGTCAGCTTAAAACAGACGGATTAGAAGCAAAAGAGTATATAATAGGTTCAGAACTTACAAGAACAGTTACTACGCCTGCAGATGATACTAATGCAGAAACTACATCAGTTTCATCTAAATTATTAGTTTTTGGAAATGCTGGATTTATGGCTGATTATTTTACAATTGGACAAATGCAATTATCACCAATTCAATATCCTGGAAATGCAAATTTTGCTTTAAATGCATTTGCAGAGCTTGCTGAACAAGAAGATTTAATAACAGTTAGAAAATCATCAAATGTGACTAATTTTGAATCTACAACACAAGAAGATAGAATTGTAAAAACGATAATATTTGGAATACCAGTAATAATAATTTTAGCAGGAATTATTATATGGAATATTCGTAGAAGAAAAAGATAAAAATTTTTAGTGCCTATAAAGTAATAGGCACTTTTTTATTTTATATTTATTAAATTAAATAATACATATTAATAATTAATTATGTTAAAAATAATTTATATTATACAAACATGTATTTTGCTTTTTTTACAAATTATGCTTATAATATTGCCAAAATATATATTATGTGCTATTATTTTAATATATTAATTTATAAGATAACACATAAAAAGTAATGTTATCTTGGGGGGATAAAAATGTTATTAGGAATTGATGTTTTGTGTCATAGTAGCATAAGAATAGATAAAAAACTTATTATATATATAGACCCATATAAAATTGAAAATGAACCACATGATGCAGATGTAATATTTTGTACACATAATCATACAGACCATTTTTCAGAAGAAGATATATTAAAAGTAAAGAAAGATAATACAATTTTTGTAGGTACTGAAGATTTATTAATTAATTTAATGAAAATAGGCTTTATCGAAGAATTTATAAAAATTGTACAACCAGGAAAAACTTATGATGTTTTAGGAATAAACTTTGAAACTGTTTTAGCATATAATATAGACAAGCAATATCATCCAAAAGAAAATAATTGGGTAGGATATATTTTAGAAATAAATGATGTTCATTATTATATTGCAGGAGATACTGATTTAACTCCTGAAACAAAACAAGTTACTTGTGATGTAGCATTTGTTCCAGTTGGTGGAAGATATACAATGAATGCTAAAGAAGCTGCTTCACTTATAAATACAATAGAACCACAAATTGCAATTCCAATTCATTATGGAGATATAATAGGAACTAAAGAAGATGCAGAATTATTCAAAAAACTAGTAAAAGAAGATATTGAAGTTGTTCTTTATTTATAGCCTCTTCTTTTTATAATATGTATTATAATTTTATATTATATTTATAAATCTATATAATAAACTTTATTATTAAATTTTATGAAAATAAAACTTAAAATTCAATATAAATCAATATTAATTTGTTTATATTGAATTTTTAATATTAAAAAATATAATTATTATAAGAATAATTTTTATATAATATTAGAATTTTATTTTAATAAAAATAGAAGAATTAAAAATAAAAATTATAAAAATATAATGAGAATTTATATTTTTTTAAATAAAAAGCAAAAAATCTTGAAATAATATTATTATGAAAAGTGTAATATTTATTATTTTAGGATTTTTTTTATTAATAAAAGGAGCTGACTTTCTAGTATCTCGGTTCATATGGAATTGCAAGAAAATTTCATATTCCAGATATTATTGTTCGGACTTACAATAGTATCAATAGGAACAAGCCTTCCAGAACTTATGATTAGTTTAAAGTCAGCACTAGAAGGTTATTCAGATATTTCAGTTGGAAATGCCTTAGGAAGCTGTATATGTAATACACTTTTAATTTTGGGAGTTAGTAGTTTATTTAAAGTTATTCCAATAGATAGAGAGTCAATGAAAGTAATACTTCCATTAACTCTTATTTCAAGTGTTGTAGTTTTTATATTTGGAAATATAAATATGGAAATTTCAAGAGAAGAAGGAATAATGCTTCTTGGATTATTTATAATATTTATGATGTATGTAATAGTAGAACGGTTTTGTAAAAGAAGAAAAAAGTAGTGATAATACACCATATACAGGAAAAATTGTTAAAGATATATTTTGGGTAATAATTGGAATAGTTGCATTAAAATATGGAGGAGATTTTGTTGTAGATGAGGCAAGTAATATAGCAAGAGCTTTAAATATATCAGAAAGCATAATAGGACTTACAATAGTGTCGATAGGAACAAGTCTTCCAGAACTTGTAACTAGTGTAGTAGCAGTAAAAGATGAGAAAAGTTCAATTGCATTTGGAAATGTTATAGGTTCTAATCTTTTTAATCTTTTATTGGTATTAGGGGTTTCAAGCGCTATTAAGCCTGTTTCATATTCAATAGATTTTAATTTTACAATGATAATATTTATTTTAATTACGTTATTGGTATGGGTTTTGGATATGGCTGGAAAGAAACATTCTTTTGATAAAGTGAAGGGGATTTCTATGTTGCTTATTTATGCTGAGTATATGTTAATGCTTATTTTGTCTATGTAAATTAATTTTTTATTATCATATATAATTTAGTAATAAAATTATTGATAAAGAAAAAAAGATGTGATAATATATTTTGTATAATGAAATTATAAATACTAGTGCTTTTATAGAAAAAACTAGAAAGGAATGAAGTTCATATGTACAAAGTAGATAAAGCAATTATTATGGCAGCAGGACAAGGAACTAGAATGAAACCTCTTACTTTAACAACCCCTAAACCATTAATAAAAGTAAATGGAAAAGCAATGATTGAAACTATTATAGAAGGTCTTAAGAAAAATGGCATAAAAAAAGTATATATAGTAGTTGGCTACTTAGGAGAGAAATTTAATTATCTAAAAGAAAAGTATGAGAATATTACTATTATTAAAAATAATTTATATGATAAATGTAATAATATTTCTTCATTATATTTTGCAAGAGAATATATTTCAAATGCAATAATATTAGATGGAGATCAAATAATTTATAATGATAATATATTATCACCATATTTTGAAAAATCTGGATATAATTGTGTTTGGACTGAAAAGGAAACAAATGAATGGCTTTTAGAAGTTAAAAATAATTCTGTAAAGCATTGTAGTCGTGTAGGCGGTAAAAATGGATGGCAATTATATAGTGTATCAAGATGGAATGAAGAAGATGGAAAAAAATTAAAAAAGCATCTTGAAATTGAATTTGAAAAGAAAAAGAATGTTAATATTTATTGGGATGATATAGCACTTTTTTGCTATCCAAATGAATATGATTTAGGTATATTTGAAATGAAAAAAGAAGATATTATAGAAATCGATACACTTAAAGAATTACAAGAAATTGATTCATATTATAAAAATATTTTTAATGATATTAAATAATTTTTATTAATTGATATGAAATTTTATAATTTATAGAAAATTTAAAGAATGGTTTTGCATGTATATTGTAATTCCATTCTTTTCTTTATTTTTGATTATAGATCTATATATTTAAATTATTATATAAATTTTAATATGTACTTAATATTATAAAAAGGTTTTATTATTTGGATATGTTTCTGAAAAATTTAATATTAAGTAATTAGATTTAAAATATGCTATTAGTAGCTAAGTAGTACTATTCAAAAAAATGTAAAAAAACCCAATTAATTGTTGAAATATGTAAATAGTAATGATATACTATATAAGAATTTTAGAGATTTGGACATAGTATTTTTAAAATACATGGAAAGGATTGATAAAGTGAAAGAAGTCAAAATAGTTGTTGCAACTCATAAAAAATATCAAATGCCAGAAGATGATATGTATTTACCTCTTCATGTAGGTGGAGAAGGAAAAGACGATATTGGATTTGCCAAAGACAATTCAGGAGATAACATATCTATAAAAAATCCATATTTTTGTGAACTTACAGGTTTATATTGGGCTTGGAAAAATTTAAATAGTGAATATATAGGATTGGTACATTATAGAAGATATTTTTCAAATAAAAACACTTTATTAAAAAATGAAGATGAAAAATTTAAAAGAGTTTTAAATAAAGAAGAATTAGAAAAATTATTAGAGAAAAATGATATTATTTTAACAAAACCTAGAAATTATTATATTGAGAATGTTTATGACCATTATAAACATACTATGTATATTAAATCACTAGATGTTGCAGGAGAAATTATTAAAGAAAAATATTCTGAATATTATGCAGAGTTTGAAAATTTGAAAAAAACTACAAAGTTACATGCATTTAATATGTTTGTTATGAAAAAAGAATATCTAGACGAATATTGTACTTGGTTGTTTGATATTTTATTTGAATTAGAAAAAAGAATAGACTTTTCAGAATATGATGAATTTCATTCTAGGTTTTTTGGACGAGTTTCCGAAAGATTATTAGATGTTTGGATTAAAACAAAAAAATATCATTATAGTGAAATAAAAGTAATTAATATGCAAAAAGTAAACTGGTTTAAAAAGGGTGGTTCTTTTTTATTAGCCAAGTTTACTGGAAAAAGATATAATAGGAGTTTTTAATGAAAAAAGTTATTGCAGTTGTTGTTACTTACAATAGAAAAGAATTACTAAAAGAATGTATAGAAGCTTTAATCAATCAAGATTATAAAAATTGTGAAATTTTAATTGTAGACAATGCAAGTACAGATGGAACAAAAGAATTTATAGAAAAATATATTAAAGATAGTAAAATCATTTATAAAAATACAGGATCCAATTTAGGAGGAGCAGGTGGATTTAATTACGGAATTAGAAAAGCGTGTGAATTAGGTTGTGACTTTGTTTGGGTAATGGATGATGATTGTATTGTTAAAAAAGATACTTTAACAAAATTATTAGATATAGATAAAAGCTTAAACGGAAATTATGGCTTTTTAGCTAGTAAAGTTTTATGGACAGATGAAACACTTTGTAAAATGAATATTCCAAAAAAGACATTTGGAACATGGCTAAAAGAATTTAATAATCCAATAGAGGAAGTAGCAATGGCTTCTTTTGTTTCTTTGTTTTTAAAAAAAGAAGTAATTATGGAGCTAGGTTTACCAATTAAAGAATTTTTTATTTGGACTGATGATTGGGAATATACAAGAAGAATTTCTAGAAGATATAAATGCTATTATATTACAAATAGTGTTGTAACACATAAATGTAAAAACAATGTTGGAGCTAGTATTGCAGAAGTAGATGAAAGATTAGAAAGATTTAATAATTTATATAGAAATGATGTATTTTTATATAGGAGAGAAGGAATAAAAGGTTGGATTTTGCTTTACTTAAGATTATGCAAACATAAATTAGCA
Organism: Clostridia bacterium; assembly: GCA_022790975.1. Lineage (GTDB taxonomy): Bacteria > Bacillota > Clostridia > TANB77 > CAG-508 > Scatovivens. The sequence continues at coordinate 22,789 of JAAVYF010000008.1, forward strand.
ATTTTAAAGTCAGACAAAAAAGATAAAAAGGCAAGATTTAAAATTATTAATAATGCAATTAAAGAGGGAAAAAAATTTAAGCCTTCTATTGAAAAGCTAGAATTAAATGAAACAAAAAGAGTTTTAGAAATATTTGGAGAGCCTTTGTCAAATGGAGGACAAGAAGCTTTTATTATGAATATGTATAGAAATATTGATAAATCAAAAATTCAATTTGATTTCTTTACACCATTTTATTGTGATAATGAAAAGATGAAATCAGAAATTGAAAGTTATGGAGGAAAACTTTTTACATCTAATGGTAATTTTAAAAATGGGGGAAATAAAAAAGATTTAATGAAAAATGTGAAAGCATTTTTATCAAATCATTATTATGATATTGTACATATACATTCTGGAAGTACATATGCTTTAATGTATATTTCAAAAATTGCTAGAAAAAGTGGAATCCCAAATGTTATAGTTCATTCTCATTGTGGTGGATTTAAAAATTTAAAATATAGAGTAATTAAATTTATTTCAACACCATACTTATTAAAATATCCAACACAATATTGCGCATGTTCAAAACTTGCTGCGGAATGGAAATTTCCAAAAAGTATTATTCAAAAAAATAATTATACTATTTTAAAAAATGCCATAGATACAGATAAATTTTATTATTCTGAGGAAATAAGAAATTCAAAAAGAAAAGAATTAAATATAGAAAATAAATTTGTTGTAGGACATATTGGAAGATTTTCTATTCAAAAAAATCATGAGTTTGTAATTGATGTATTTAATAAAATTTTAAATAAAAAAGAAAATGCAGTATTATTATTAATAGGAATTGGAGAATTACAAGAAGAAATTAAAGAAAAAGTGAAAAATATGAAATTAGAAAATAATGTTTTTTTTCTTAATATTAGACAAGACATTAATGAATTATTAAATGCAATGGATATATTTTTATTACCTTCTTTTTTTGAAGGTTTACCAGTTGTAGGAATAGAAGCAGAAGCAACAGGTTTACCTGTATATACTTCTAATAAAGTTACAAAAGAATTACCTCTTCAAGACTTAACAAAATATTATAAATTAGAAGATGGTAGTGAAAAATGGGCAGAAAATATTTTAGATGATTATAAAAACAAAACAAGGAAAAATACTACTGATAGAATTATAAGAGCTGAATATGATGTTAAAATATCTGCCAAAAATATGGAAGAATTTTATTTTAAATTATAATAGGAAAGGAAAAATTAATGGAAGTTTATACAATGGCATTTATTATTGCTTGTGTCTTTTCAGTATTTGCATCAACCAAAAAAAATGGTAAATATAAAAAATTAGCATATACATTACTAGCTTTTTTACCATTTACTATTGTTGCAGCAATAAGATATGATGTTGGAACAGATTATTTATTTAGAAATGTTCCAGATTATAATAAACTAGTACTTGGAAATGATGTTTCAAATTTGGAACCATTATTTAAACTTATTATTAAAACTTGTATATTTTTTTCAAAAGATTATGTGATTTTATTTGTTGTAACTTCTATTATTATGTATACATTCATAGCTATTACAGTAAATAAAAATTCTAAAAATATTTTATTAAGTGTTATAGTTTTTATGGTTGGTTCTTATTATTTTCAATCATTAAATTTAGTAAGACAATTTTTAGGAATATCAATTATGTTTTTTGCTTATAGATATATGATTGATAAAAAATACATTAGATGGTTTATATGTTTGTTTTTAGCAACAATGCTTCATACAAGCTGTCTTATATTTATAATAACATTATTTTTTGATAAAAAGGTTTTTAAGTTAATATATTTAATAATAGGAATCATTTTAATAGTATTAATTGGATATCCATTATTTAATAAACTATTAGAGGTTCTAGGAAATTCTGATAATATGAACTTTTATAAATATAAAGCTTATTTATTATGGCAGGATAAAGGAATTAATTTTTCATCTCTTATACCAGAAATTGTAATATACTTTTATTTTTATATAATTTATTACAAGAAAAGAGATATTTTAGATAAAGAAGGAATTTATTTTATTAATTTACAATTTTTTTCAGTTTTATTAGTTTTAATGACTTTATATAGTTCATTATTTTATAGAATATTATTAATGTTTGCTGTTTTTCAAATATTATCAATTCCATATTTTTGGAGTTTATGTCACCATGAAAAAAATATAAATATTAAAAAAACAGTTATTACAATTAATACTTTTATATGTATTTGTGTGCTTGGAGTAATGTCATTGAAAATGGTTTATTCAAGTATTATTAAAGGAAATGGAGAGGTTTTACCTTATAAAACAATTTGGGAAAGAGATAAGTAAAAAGAAAAGGAAAAATAGTGATGAAATATGATTATTTAATAATTGGATCAGGATTATTTGGAGCAGTATTTGCATATGAAGCAAATAAAAAAGGAAAAAAATGTCTGGTAATAGATAAAAGGGAACATGTTGGTGGTAATATTTATACTGAAGAGATAGAAGGAATAAATGTACATAAATATGGAGCTCATATTTTTCATACTAGTAATAAAGAAGTTTGGGACTATGTAAATGGCTTTGCAAAATTTAATAGATATACAAATTCTCCAGTAGCTAGATATAAAAATGAAGTTTATAATTTACCTTTTAATATGAATACTTTTAATAAGCTTTGGGGAGTATTTACGCCAGAAGAGGCAAAAGCTAAAATACAAGAAGAACTAACACAAGTAAATATTATAGAACCAAAGAATTTAGAAGAACAAGCTATTAAATTAGTTCGGAAAAACAATATACGAAAAACTAGTTAAAGGTTATACAGAAAAACAATGGGGAATGAAGGCTACTGAATTACCAGCTTTTATTATAAAAAGATTACCAGTTCGTTTTACATATGATAATAATTATTTTAATGATAAATATCAAGGAATTCCAATTGGCGGATATACAAAAATAATTGAAAAGATGCTAAATGGTATTGATGTTAAATTAAACTGTGATTATTTTAATTGTAAGGAAGATTTGGACAAGTTAGCTGATAAAATTGTGTTTACTGGACCTATAGATAAATATTATAATTATTGTTATGGAGAACTTGAATATAGAAGTGTTAGATTTGAAACAGAAATTTTAGATATAGAAAACTATCAAGGAAATGCAGTTGTAAATTATACAGAATATGAAGTTCCATATACTAGAATAATTGAACACAAACATTTTGAATTTGGTACTGGACCAAAGACAGTAATTTCTAAAGAATATTCAGATAAATGGACATTAGATAAAGAACCATATTATCCTATTAATAATGAAAAAAATAATAATTTATATTCTAAATATAAAAATCTGGCTGATAAAGAAGAAAATGTAATATTTGGTGGAAGATTAGGACAATACAAATATTATGATATGGATAAAGTAATAGAAGAAGCATTAAAATGTGTAAATAGAAATTAAATAATAGGAGAAGAATTTTAATGAAAGCAAGTATTTATGTAATAATGCATAAATTAATTAATTTAGATTTACCTAAAAATTATAAGCCATTATTAGTTGGAAGCTACAATAAAGACATTAATAATATTTTAAGAGATGATTCTCGGCGATAATATTTCTAATAAAAATGAAAGTTATTGTGAACTTACAGGGTTATATTGGATTTGGAAGAATTCAGAATATGATATAATAGGACTGTGTCATTATCGTAGATTTTTGTCAAAAAGTTATTTTTCAAATAATATGAGATATTATTTAAGTGAAAAAGATATAAACAATTTATTTAATAAAGGATATAATTTAATTTTACCAAAACGTTTTTATTATAAAGGAAAAGTGAAAGATAATTTTAATATTGCACCTAATGTTAAAGATATGGAGATTTTAAAAAAGGTAGTAAAAGAAGAAAGCCCTGAATATCTAGAATCATTTGATGAATATGAAAATAGACAATATACATATTTTTGCAATGTTATGATTACTACAAAAGAATTAATAGATGACTATTGCAGATGGCTATTTAAAATATTATATAAAATGGAAAAAAACTTAAATCCAGAAGATTATATACATGATGATTATAGAAAAAGAATGTTTGGATTTTTATCAGAAAGACTTCTTAACATTTGGGTAATCAAAAATAAAGAAAAATTAAAAATAAAAGAAATATCTATGATAAATACACAAGATGACTTTAAAGAAAAACTTAAACAAAAAATTTGCCAAATAAGAAATATTTTATTTTATAAAAAAAGAAGGTAAAAAAATATGAAAAATATAACATTAGAAGAACTAAAAGTTATTGAAGTTAATATGTTAGAATATATAGATAAGCTTTGTTTAGAAAATGATATTAAATATTTTGTATTTTGGGGAACTTTAATAGGAACAGTAAGGCATAATGGATTTATTCCTTGGGATGATGATGTTGATATTATTATGACTAGGGAAGATTATAATAAATTTTTGAAAGTGTTGAAAGAAAATCCAAATCCTAAATATAAAGTATTTGACCATAATATACAGGAAGAATATTATTATTCATATCCTAAATTAGTAGATACAACAACAGTAGTAACTGAAGATTTATTTGACACACTAAAAGATTATGGCTTATTTATAGATATTTTTGTTTTGGACAAAATTCCAAAAGATAAAAATATTCAAGAAAAAATCTTAAAAAAAATAAAGATTTATCAAAAATTAATTTATTATTATAAAATGAATATTTCTTATGAAAAAAATAAAGTAAAAAAATTTTTAAAAATAATAATAAAGAAAATAATTAGAATATATGGACTAAATAGAATAAATAAAAAGATTAGAAATTTATTTTCAAAATATTCTAATTTAGATGAATATGTTTATACATATGATTCTTGTGAAAGTAATAGTGTATTTGAAGCAAATGAAATACAACAATTAATAAGACATAAATTTGAAAATATAGAAATAAATATTCCATTAAATTATGACTTCTTATTAAAAAGAGAATATGGAAATTATATGAAATTGCCTCCTGAAGAGGAGAGAAAATCAAATCATAAAATGAAATGTTACTGGAAAGATAAATAGAAAGGAAGTATATGAAAACAACTAGTGTTAAGAAAAATATTATTTTAAATACATTATATCAAATCTTAACTTTATGTATTCCATTTATTACTACGCCATATATTTCAAGAGTATTAGGTGCAAATGAAATAGGTATATATAGTTATACAAATTCAATACAACTGTACTTTTCTATGTTTGCAGCATTAGGAACATTTACTTATGGAACTAGAGAAATTGCTAGAGTTAGAAGAAGTAGAACTAGAAGAAGTAAATTGTTTTGGGAAATAGAATTATTAACAGTTTTTACATCTTGTATATGTTTAGCTATTTGGGGAATATTGATTGCTTTTAGTGGAAAATTTAAAATATATTATTTAATATTAACTCTTAATTTAATTAATACAATGTTAGATATATCTTGGTTTTATGCAGGATTAGAAGAATTTAAGTATACAATTTTCCAGAATTCTATTTTTAAAATTTTAGGTGCAGTATTATTATTTATATGTATAAAAACATCTAATGATTTATGGTTATATATTTTAATAATGTCACTTACATCATTATTAGGAACAATGACAATGTGGGTTTATTTGCCTAAATTTTTAAAGAAAACTAAAATTAAAAATTTAAAAATATTTTCACATTTAAAAGAAACTTTTATTTACTTTATTCCTACAATTGCAACTTCTATTTATACAGTTTTGGACAAAACATTAATAGGACTTATTACAAATGACATAAAAGAAAATGGATACTATGAACAAGCATCTAAAATAATAAATATGATTAAAGTATTAACATTTACTTCTTTAAATACAGTTTTAGGGTCTAGGAACGCATATTTATTTGCTAAAGAAAATTATGATGAAATACGTATAAAAATTGAACAGTCTATAAATTACATATTTTTTATTGGATTTGGAATGATGTTTGGATTAATTGGTATATCAAAATTATTTGTTCCAATGTTTTTTGGAGAAGGCTATGATAAAGTAGTAATTTTATTACAATTAATGAGTCCGTTAGTTTTAATTATAGGAATTAGTAATTGTTTAGGATCACAGTATTATAATCCAGTAGGATTAAGATCAAAAAGCTCGAAATTTATAATTATTGGTTCAATAGTTAATTTTATTTTAAACTTAATATTAATTCCAAAGTTTTGGAGCTATGGAGCTTGTATTGCAACAATAATTGCAGAAATGGTAATATCAATGTTATATTTAATTAATTGTAATAAATATTTAACTTTAACAAAACTTATAAAACATGGTTGGAAAAAGTTAATAGCAGGTTTTGGAATGTTAGGTGTTATATTACTGATATCATTAATAAAATTAGATAGATTACCATTAATAATTTTTGAATTTATATTAGGTTCTATTACATATATTATATTATTAATAATAATTAAAGATACTTCTATTAAATTTATATTTGATAGGATAAAAAGTAAATGTCAAAAAAGTTCATAAATGAAAAAATGGAAAGGTAACAAAAAAATTGCAAGAAAAAGTTATAAAAAAGAGATTAGTTTATTTAGATATTTTAAATATTTTTGCAATGTTTGCAGTAGTGGCATTACATGTTAATGGAATAGTTCACAATAATCCTAATATTAGAGCATGGAATACAAGCTTAATTATAAAGTGCTTATTTTATTGGGGAGTTCCTGTATATTTAATGATTTCTGGTGCTACATTGATGAATTACAGAAGTAAATATGATACTAAAACTTTCTTTAAGAAAAGATTTGTAAAAGTATTAATTCCATTTATTTTTTGGGCAGGCTTTATGTTTGCTTATAGATTAAGAGAAAATTTATTTTCTCATTATGATTCATTTGCTGATTTTCTTAATGCATTTTTTGCTAATCATGAAGAGTCAACATATTATTTTCTTTTTGATATTTTAGGCTTATATTTAACAATGCCAATATTATCATTATTAACTGAAGTAAAACATAGAAAGACTCTTTGGTTTACAGTTTTATTGTATTTTATATTTAATGGAACATTGCCATATATACTTTTATTATTTGGTGTAAATTATAATTATGCATTTTCAGTTAAATTAGGTGGATATGTAATTTATATAATACTTGGATATTTATTATCAACTCAAGATTTACATAAAAGTAAGAAGTATATATATATGTCAGCAATTCTAGGAATTTTATGGAGATATGTACTAACATTTTATTTAAGTAAAAAAACTGGAGAAGTATATAAAGATGTATGGGGATATACTTCTTGGTTTACAATAATTTTATCGATGGCTGTATTTACTTTTATAAAAAATTTAACGATTATAAAGAAAATAGAAACTAAACCTAAGATTCAAGATTTTTTAGCAAAAGTAGCTAGTTGTAGTTTTGGAATTTATCTTATTCAAATGGTAATTATTGAACTTTTTATAAAATTTTTTAATATAAATGAATATTCTTGGCAGTATAGAACATTTGGAATATTTGCTATTTATTTAATTTGTTTAATTATAGTTATGATAATGAAAAATATACCATTAGTAAGAAAGTTAGTACCATAACTAAAAATATGGAGGTGCTTTATGAATAAACTAAATTTAAATTCTGAAAAAAAATGTGGATATTTGATTGATGAAAATATGAAAAAAGTTTGGCAAACAGAGTTAGATATTTTATCAGAAATTATTAATATTTGTAAAAAACATAATTTGAAATATTTTGGAACAGGTGGAACATCTCTTGGAGCTGTTAGACATAAAGGTTTTATTCCATGGGATGATGATATTGATTTAGTAATGAAACGTGAGGATTATGAGAAATTTATTAACATAGCTTCAAAGGAAATAAAAGAAAATTTTTTTGTACAATGTAGTAAAACTGAAAAAAAATATTTCAGAGGTCATATGCAAGTTAGAAATTCTAATACTACAGCTATAATTTCTGATGATAAATATAATGATTATAATAAAGGAATATGGGTTGATATTTTTCCACTTGATAATGTTCCAGATGATTTAAAAGAAAGAGAAAAATTTATAAAGAAAATTGCTAAAAAGAGAAAGCTTTTAGAATTATCAACATATAAAAAGTCTAATAATATATTAAAGGCTATAATTAAATGGTTTATTGCTAATGTATATTGGAAAATAAAAGATGTTGATGAGGAAATAAAGAAATTTGAAGAATTTTCACAAAAATATAATAATACAGAAACAAAACAATGTGGAGCTATTATGTTTGCTCCATTTGAGTTTAAATATGATAATGACTGGTGTTTAGGAAATGAATTTTTAGATTTTGAGTATATGCAGTTATCTGTTTTTAAAGATTATAAAGCACATTTAGTTAGGCAATATGGAGATAATTATATGGAAATTCCCAAAAACAAGGGTGGTTCAAAGCATGGTAAAGTATTTTTTGATGTAAACAAAAGTTATAAAACATATAGTAAAAGTGAAATAGATAAAATTATAAATGAATTAGAAAAGGAGTGAAATATTATGAATATAGCTATAATAATAGCTGGTGGTTCAGGACAAAGAATGGGGCAAGATATACCAAAACAATTTTTAAATGTTGATGATAAGCCAGTAATTGTTTATACAATGGAGGCTTTTCAAAGACATCCTAATATAGATGGGATAGTTGTTGTTTGTATAGATGGTTGGCATGAAATATTAAAATCATATGCTAAACAATTTAATATTACTAAATTAATAGATGTTGTTAGTGGTGGAAATTGTGGTCAGGCTTCAATAAAAAATGGTTTAATGAGGGTTAAAGAAGAATTTAATGATGATGATATAGTTTTAATTCATGATGCAATTAGACCAATGGTTTCAGAAGAAATAATATCAGATAATATTGCTAAATGTAAATTATATGGAAATGCAACTGTAGTCGCACCTTGTACAACTGTGGTTTTAGAAAAAACAGATGATACATATTCTACAAATATTGTAGACAGAGATAAATTATATTTAACTCAAACACCACAAGCTTTTAAATTAGGAGATATTTTATCTGCTCATGAAGAGGCAAAACAAAAAGGAATTACAAATTCAGTTGCAAGTTGTTCTTTGTATGTTGAGTTAGGCAGAAAAGTTTATTATTCAATAGGTTCTGAAACTAATATAAAATTAACAAGACCAGGAGATATACAAATTTTTAAAGCTTTATTAAATACCAAAAAAACAGATTGGATGAAGTAGTATGATAGTAAATTTGTTAAAAAATAATTATTATGTTAAAAATATAGAAGAAATTGCTAATCAATCTTTTAATTATTCAGTATTAAAAAATAAAACAATAATGATTACAGGTATTACAGGATTAGTTGGAAGATATTTTGTGGATTTAATTATGTATAAAAATTTACATGATAATCTTAATTGTACAATTATAGGTGTTAGTCGAAATGAAATAAAAATCAAACAGATTTTTAATGAATATTTAAATAATAAAAATTTTGAATATATAGCTCAAGATGTAATAGCTCCTATTAATTATAATAAAACTCTTGATTATATAATTCATGCAGCAAGTAATACATCTCCTATACAATATGCTACAGAGCCTATTGAAACATTATTAACTAATATTGAGGGAACAAAAAATTTATTACAGCTTAGTAAAAATGCAAAAGTAAAAAAATTTATATTTGTTTCTACATTTGAAGTTTATGGAAATGTTGAAAATAAAAATGAAATTAGCGAAAATGATTTTGGAACTTTAAATTGTACTACACTAAGATCATGTTATGCTGAAAGTAAACGAGCTAGTGAATCTTTATGTGAAGCATTTTCTGAAGAAGAAAATGTAAATATTTCTATAGTTAGACTAGCTAGAGTTTTTGGACCTACAATGAATTTTAATTCTGCATTGGCAACTGCACAATTTATAAAAAATGGAATAGAAGAAAAAAATATTATTTTAAAAAGTAATGGTTTACAACAATATTCATATAATTATGTTGCTGATGTAATAACTGCAATATTAACAGTTATGGTTTATGGAAAAGATAAGGAAGCATATAATGTTGCAGATACAAGTTTTAATTTAACATTAAAAGGCTTTACTGAAGTTATAGCAGAATATACAAAAAAAGATATAATATTTGAATTACCTAACGAAATCGAGAAAAAGGGATATTCTAATACTGTAATGACAGTTTTAAATAGTGATAAATTAAAGAAATTAGGCTGGAAAACCTATAAAGATATAAGAACTAGAATTATAGAAACTATAGAAATTTTAAAAAATGAGGGGAATAGTTAGTTAATAATGTTAGAAGAATTAAAAAAAGAAGTATTTAATGCAAATTTAGAACTTGTAAAACAAAACTTAGTTATTTATACATGGGGAAATGTTAGCGGAATTGATAGAGAAAATAATTTAATTGTTATAAAACCAAGTGGAGTAAGTTATGATAAAATTACATCAAATGATATGGTTATAGTGGATTTTGATGGAAAAGTTATAGAAGGTAATTTAAGACCCTCTTCAGATACTCCAACACATATAGAATTATATAAAAAATTTAAAAATATAGGAGGAATTGTTCATACACATTCAATGTATGCTACTAGTTGGGCTCAAGCTGGAAGAGATATTCCAGCTTATGGAACAACACATGCAGATTATTTTTATGGAGATATTCCTTGTACAAGATTATTAACTAAAGAAGAAATAGAAAATGAATATGAAAAAAATACAGGAAAAATTATAATAGAAAAATTTGAAAATATAGATGAAATGGCTATACCTGGTGTTATTTGTTCAGGACATGGACCATTTGCTTGGGGAAAAAATCCAAGTGAAGCTGTATATAATGCAAAAGTTTTAGAAATTTGTGCGCAAATGGCATATTATACAGAATTAATTTCTAATAAAAAAAGTAGAATTAAGCAAGATTTATTAGATAAACATTATTTTAGAAAACATGGAAGTAATGCATATTATGGTCAAAATTTAAAAGAGATGTAGTATAATATTAATTATTTACTATCATTTTATAAAAAAAATAATATACTATTAATAAATAGCAAAATTTAATTAAATTTGCTATCTTACATTATAAAAGAAGGTATTTTATAGAATGGGACTAATTGTACAAAAATTTGGAGGAAGTTCTGTTGCAAATACAGAAAGATTACAACTAGTAGCAGAAAAAATAATAAGCGAGAAAGAAAAAGGAAACCAAGTTATAGTTGTGGTTTCTGCTCAACGGTAAAACAACTGATAAATTAATTTCAGAAGAAAAAGAAATTACCGAAAATCCATCTAGGCGTGAACATGATGTTTTAGTTTCTTGTGGAGAACAAATCACTATTTCAAAACTAGCAATAGTTTTACAAGAAAAAGGTTATAAAGCTGTTTCTTTAACAGGATGGCAAGTGCCTATAATTACTAATAGTGAATTTGGAAATAGCAGAATTAGATATATACATGAAGATAGGGTATTAGAATTATTACATTCAGATAATATAGTAATTGTAGCTGGTTTCCAAGGCGTTGATGAAAACCTTAATATTACTACTCTTGGAAGAGGTGGTTCAGATACAACAGCAGTTGCGATTGCAGCTAAATTTAAAGCAGATAGGTGTGATATATATACAGATGTAGATGGTGTATATACAGCAGACCCTAGAATAATAAAAAATCCTAAAAGAATTGATAATATTTCATATGATGAAATGCTAGAAATGGCAAGTTTAGGAGCTAAAGTGCTTCATAACAGATGTATTGAAATTGGTAAAAAATATAATGTACCAATTTATGTAAAATCCACATTTGAAAAAGAAAGCATAGGTAGTTTAGTTTCAAATCAAAAATCTTTAGAAGATTTAGTAATAAATGGAGTTTCTAAAGATGATAATATTTCTAGAATAACAATAGTTGGACTTGATAATAAAATTGGAAAAACTTATGAATTATTTAAAATTTTATCTGATAATAATATAAATATTGATATTATTGTTCAAGCATTTGGAGAAACATTTATAAAAAATATTACTTTTACAGTAAAGATGCCAGACTTGAATAGAACATTAAAAGTTTTAAATGATAATAAAGAAAAATTAAATGTAAAAGATATAATACATGCTGAAAATTTATCTAAAGTTTCTATTATTGGTGTTGGAATTGCTAATAAACCAGGAGTAGCTAGTCAAATGTTTGAAGCTCTTTATGAAAAAAATATTAATATGCATATGATAACTACTTCAGAAATTAAAATTTCAGTTTTAGTAAATTTAGAAGAAGCAAATATGGCTGTTCAGGCTATTCATGAAAAATTTTTTAAAGAATAGATAATTATCATAAACCTATATATTAGAGCATATATTCTAATATATAGGTTTTTTATTCTTTTATAATGAAAAATTATTATAAACATTAAATTTTAGTGATGATTTTTATTATATTATAAATAGTTTATTTTTAATTTTTCACATAAAAATTTTTTAATATAAAGTTTTTGCTATACATAATAAAATACTATTTGTAATATGCAAATTCACTATTAAATATATTTATAAATAATTATCTTTGAGGAGGAAAAAGTATGATAGAAGATAAAAAAATAAATAATATTGGAGTTATACAAAATATATTTTTAGAAAATCGAGAAAAATTAAATATTAGTGGTGTTAAAGATGTACTTAGTTTTGATGACCAAATGGTTATAGTTGAAACTGAACTTGGTATGCTTACTATTAAAGGCGATAATTTAAGAATTAATAAATTAAGTCTTGATACATCAGAAGTTATAATTGATGGATTTATTAATAATCTTATGTATTCAGATGTTGAAAAGGGAATAGGGAAAAAGGGAGGTAATTTTCTAGGAAAGATATTCAAATAATAAGAGGATGATATAATATGAGTGTTTCAGAACAAAGTAAAACATTTTTAATATTTTTTGCTATAGGCTTACGGTATAGGAGTAATTTTTGATATTTTTAGAGGGTTTAGAAAAAGTTTTAAATTTTTAGATTTTATTATATATTTACAAGATATTATATTCTTATTTATAGTTCGGATTATTAATTTTTAGAGGTATTTTAGAATTTAGCAATGGAGAACTCAGATTTTATGTGTTTTTTGCAATATTTTCTGGAATTTTAATTTACTCTTTGACATTGTCAAAAGCGTGTGTTATAATAATATCTGTAATTTTAGAAACATTAAAATTTCCATATTATTTCGTCAAAAAAATATTTAGTAATTTATCAAAAATAATTCAAAAAATATCTATTAATAAATCCAATAAAACAAATCAATTAAAGGAAAAATAAAACTTGTGGCGAATAATATTTATAAAAGGAGTACATATGAGAAGTATATTTAAGTCAAAAAAAATATGTTTCATAATAGTTAGTTTAATATTAATTTATACATTTATTTCATTTATAAGTCAAGAAAAGAAATTAAAAAATTATGAACAACAAAAACAATATTATCAAGCACAAATAGAAAATTTGCAAGATGAACAAGCAGATTTGCTTCAAGAGCAAGAAAATATAGATTCACCAGATTATATAGAAGAACAAGCAAGAGAAAAGCTAGATATGTATTATCCAAGTGAACGTGTTTATATAGCTCAATAAAATTTAAATTATGGGAATTTTCCTATAATTTAAATTTTATTTATGTATTTTTTTCAATTGTTTCTAATTTTTTCCCATTATAGTTTAGTTTAATTACAAACAAAAAATAATATTTATACAATTAATAAAAATATATAAAATAGGTTATTAAGCCTATTATACAAGGAGTATGTATGGAATTAAAAGAAAAAAGTGTAGTAGAACTACGTAATCTAGCAAAAGAGCTTGAAATTTCAAATATTTCAAAATTAAAGAAAAGTGAATTAATTATTTATATTGAAGAGGCATTAAATAATAAAAATAATGTAGAAGAAAAAAAAGAAAAATTAGAAGAAGATTCTTATGAAATTCAGCAAGAAAAAAGTAGGCAAGAAGTAAGTTCAGATTCAAATCAAAGATATAATTTAACAAGTGAAACAGATCAATATGTTGAAGGAATTTTAGAATTATTACCAGATGGATATGGTTTTTTACGTGGAGATAATTACCTATCAACAACTAAAGATGTTTATGTATCTCCAGTTCAAATAAAAAGATTTAGATTAGATACAGGAGATAAAATAAAAGGTATAAAACGTATTCCAAAAGAAACAGAGAAATTTCCTGCTTTAATTTATGTTGGTGAAGTAAATGGTCAGCATCCTGAAAATGCTATGAAAAGAAAAAAGTTTGATGAATTAATTCCTATTTATCCAAATGAACAATTAAAATTAGAAACTGTTTCTAATGAATATACAATGCGACTTATGGATATTCTTTCTCCTATTGGAAAAGGTCAAAGAGGTATGATTGTTGCTCCTCCTAAAGTTGGAAAAACAACTATACTTAAAAAAATAGCAAATAGTATATCAAAAAATAATCCAGAAGTAGATTTAATAGTACTTCTAATAGATGAACGTCCTGAAGAAGTTACAGATATGAAACGTTCTATAAAAGGTGAAGTAATTTATTCAACATTTGATGAACAACCTGAACATCATGTAAAAGTAGCCGAAATGGTTTTAGAAAGAGCAAAAAGATTAACAGAACAAAAAAGAGATGTTGTAATTTTATTAGATAGTATTACAAGATTAGCAAGAGCTTATAATTTAGTTATTCCATCATCTGGAAAAACTTTATCTGGTGGTTTTGACCCTAGTGCATTACATAAACCAAAACGTTTTTTCGGAGCAGCTAGAAATACAGAAGATGCTGGAAGTTTAACAATTCTTGGAACTGCTTTAATTGAAACAGGAAGTAGAATGGATGATGTTATTTTTGAAGAATTTAAGGGAACTGGTAATATGGAAGTTCATTTAAGTAGAAATTTATCAGAAAGAAGAATTTTCCCTGCAATAGATATTAATAAGTCTGGAACTAGACGTGAAGAATTATTGCTTTCTAAAGATAATTTGGCTGTTATATATAAATTAAGAAGAGCAATATCAAGTATGTCTGCATCAGATATGACAGAAAGAATTCTTGAAATAATGACTGGAACAGAAACAAATGAAGAATTTATAGAAAAAATTAAAGTTTTGATTGATGATAATAAATTTTAAAGTTAAAAATTAATTGATGAGTAAAATGGGTTTAAAGAGTATTCTTAAACCTATTTTTTATATTTTTATATTCTAAATCACTCCATTTACCCTCCTGTTGGCCATTACTAAGTCGTACGAAAATGTTATTCTAAAATTTTAAATCATTAACTAAAAAATGATTTAAATATGAGTTTAAAAATTAAAATTTGTTTTTAGAACTAAAAATTTTATTACAATTTTAAATAAATATATTGATAATATTAGTAAAAAATATTATAATAATCAATAACATTTTGTACATATAAAAATTAGTTTATTAGAAAAGGATGATATACAAATGAGTCGTAAACAGTCAAATAGATTTAAAGATGATGATATAAAAGAAGATTTACAAGAAGAAAATAAAGCACAGGATACACATAAAAGAAAAACCGCTAGAATTACTAATATAGAAAGTAATTTGGTAGAAGATGAAAAAAATCAAAATAAAGAAAAAAGCAAAAAGAAATTTATAATAAAAAAAATAAAGCAATTTTTTACATTTAATTTTTGTTTGGGAACAATTTGTTGTTTTATAGGATTATTTATGTTATATGGTCCAATGGATGGATTTAGAACTTTTATAATAACAACAGCAGAAGGCTCAATGCGACATCAATACATAGAATATTGGTTTTATGATCAAGATACAATAAATCATGTTATGGCACATAATAGTGTTATAGAAACAGGAGAAACTACAAATACAGCATTATATAATTTTAATAATGAAAATATAGATAAACCTGATGAAAATCTAGAAACACCAAAACCTATTAAATATAAAAACGAATATGAACGTCAGATACTTGAAAATCCAAATAATGAAGATTATAAAATTATAGAAATATCTGAAAAAAATTGTGATGGATATTTAGCTGTAATATACGACCCTTCAAGAATACATACTGTAGTTACACAATATCTTGGAACAAAAGGTGAATATTTAGTAAATATGGCAAAAAGAGAAAATGCTTTAGTTGCTATAAATGGAGGAGGTTTTGTTGACCCTAATTTTAGTAGTAATGGAGCAACTCCTCTTGGAGTAACAATTTCAAAAGGAAAAATTATGACATCAGCATCATATGGTGGCTCTGGAGGTATAATAGGTTTTACAGAAAGTAATGAATTAGTATTAACAAAATGTAGTTCATCACAAGCAAAAGCATTAGGAATTAGAGATTGTGTAACATTCGGCCCATTTTTAATTGTAAATGGTGTATCTTCAGAAGTACTTGGAAATGGTGGATGGGGACAGGCTCCTAGAACTGTTATAGCACAGAGAGCAGATGGAATAGTTTTATTTTTGGTTGTAGATGGAAGAACTATATCAAAACCTGGTGCTGATATGAATGATTTAATTGAAATTATGGAAAGATATGATGTTGTTAATGCTGCTAATTTAGATGGTGGAACATCTAGTGTAATGGTAGTTAATCGGTGAAATAATAAATGACCCTATAGATTCAACAGGTGCTCATAAAACAAGATGGATTTCAACAGGTTTTTATTTAGCACCAAAAGAATAATTTAATAAAAAGATATTTCTAATAATAGTAATAATTCTATTATAGAAAATAAATTAGTTTAAGTATTATATAAAAAAAGATAATAAGAAATAATAGGAGGAAACATATGAAAAAAATATTAAATATTATAATGATAATTGTTTTATTAAGTAGTTTACTTATAACTTTAACAGCTTGTGGTTCAAAGGAAGATAAAAAAAATGATAAAAAAGATTCTTCTGAAGCAAAAGTAGAAACTCCAAAAGAACCAGAAGAAGAGCCAGATGGATATGATGAAAGTATTACATATGAAAATGAATATGAGGAAGCAGTATTAAAAAGAACAAGAAAAAATAATGATTATAAAATTGTAGAAATTAATGGAGATAAATATCATGGTTATTTAACTGTTATTTATGATCCTTCAAGATTACATGTTACAGCGACATCTCAATTAGGAAAAACAGGTGAGTGGCTAGTAGATATGGAAAAAGCTAAAAATGCTTTATTTGCAGTAAATGGTGGAGGATTTTCAGATGCTAATTTTGATGGAAATGGAGGAACTCCACTTGGAGTAACTATATGTGATGGAACTACAATAACAGCAGATAAATATTCTGGTAGTTATAATGTTATAGGATTTAATAACGAAAATAAATTGATTTTTGGAAAATATTCAGCAGAAGAAGCTAAATCAAAAGGAATTAGAGATTGTGTAACATTTGGTCCATTATTAATTGTAGATGGAAAGCCAGTAAAAGATTTAGGAAGTAGTGCTCTTGGAAGAGCAGCAAGAACAGCTATAGCACAAAGAGCAGATGGAATAGTTTTATTTTTAGTTCTTGATGGTGATAGAACTAAAGGTGAAGGTGCTATATATCAAGATGAAATAGAAATATTGCAAAGATATGGGGCGGTAAATGCTGCTAATTTAGATGGCGGAACATCAACTTGTATGACAGTAAATGGGACATTAGTAAATGATCCTACTTCAATGTCTGGAGAGCATAGAACAAGAGAGATGGCAACGGCATTTTATTTAACTAAAGATGATTCTGATAATAGTGATCATTCTGTTGTAGAAAATAAATTAAAATAAATTTGAATTATATATTGTATATTTAGTTTTGGTAAATTAAAAATTATTTAGAAGGTAATTCCATTATCAATAGAAATTATGTATATAATTAGTATTAATTAAAAGTAACGTATAGAATTAAGCTATGCGTTATTTTTTTATATTGGTAAAATTGTTGTTTAAGGGGCTTAAAAATAACTATTTTTTGTATTATAACAAGTAACTTTTTAATCTAAGATTTTTTATCTTTTTTGTTATATGTAAATAATATGTTTTTTTAATACTAAATTTTTTATTTTTATATTTGATTGTTTATTTTAATATAGAGATGATAATGGAATTTTATTTATAAGACGTCTGACGGGGGCGAGTGCCTCGTTTGTATATTATATAATTTTTCGTACGACGCGCAGCGACCAACCGAAGGGCGAATGGAGTGCTTGCTTTAGCAAGGACGACAGCAAGGAGGTAGAAAAATTATATAATATACAAGCTTTTTTGAGTTCTTCTTTGTCTTACTTTTATATTCTATTTATATATATTTATATTTTCTATATTTTTGCTAATTTTTAAGTTAGTTAAATGTTAAAATATGAAAATAAATCCTTTTAATAAATAAAAATTATTTTAAATTAAATATGAATAATTAAATTTTTTAGTTAAGTAATTATATTTTTTATTTAAAATAAAAATATGAAAAATATAGATTAATTATAATTAAATCTTTATAATTAAATTTACTAATAAAATTTATTAAAAATTTATGCAATACACTACAATTTTTTGAAAAAATAAGCTATAATTAATAAATGCAACTGAAAGTTGTCAAAAAACAACTTAAAATTGGTAGAATGCAACTAGTAGAATGTATATAATTTTCTGCAAAAGGAGGGGAATTTTTATGAAATTACCAGATAATTTAAAAAATATTAGAAAAGAAAATAATTTATCTCAAGAACAACTTGCAGAAAAATTAGGAGTGTCTAGACAAGCCGTTTCAAAATGGGAGTCTGGACAAAGTTATCCTGAAATGGATAAAGTATTATTAATATGTAAGCTTTTTAATTATAATATTGATGAGCTTATGAATGAAAATGTTAAAGAAGTGGATGAAACTAAACAGTCAAAAAAGAATTTAAATAAATATATAGATGACTTTTTTGATTTTATTACAAAAACAGTTAATATGTTAAGTTCTATGACAACTAAGCAAAAGATAAAATGTTTTATTGAACAAATAATATGTATTATGTTTTTAGTTTTTATATTTTCTATTTTAGGTTCAGTAGTTTTATCAGTTTTTCAAGAATTAACAAGAGGAATTCATTGGACTGTATTTTCTGTTATAAATAATGTTTTATCATCTATTTATATTATAATAGCATTAATTATAGGAATTACAATTTTTCTTCACATATTTAAAATAAGATATTTAGATTATTATGAATATGAAGTAATAAAAGAAAGCAAAGATAAAATTGCAGATAATGAAAAAAATGAAGCAAAAATTATTAATGAGAATAATATTAAAGAAAAAGATGTAAAAGAAAATAATACTTTAGAAAATAAAAAGGAAAAGATTATTATTAGAGATCCAAAACATTCGGAAGCTAAATTTTTAAATGCAATATTAAAAGCTGTATTATGGTTTATAAAATTTATAGCGATTTTTATTGGAATTTGGTTTGCATTTTTATTTGTTGGATTATTTGTTTTAATTATTTTAAGCTTTTTATTTGTTAAAACAGGGTTAGTATTTTGGGGTAGTCTGTTAGGATTAATATCACTAATAGTTATAAATTTTATTATTTTGCAAGTAATTTACAATTTTATAGTAAATAGAAAAAGTCGTAAATTTAGAATAGGAATTGGCTTGATTGCTTCATTAGCATTAGGGGGAATAAGTATAGGAATTATGCTAATTGGATTTACTAAATTTAATTATATTGAAAATGATGAAATATTAAGTAATGAAGATATATATACTTTTGAAATGACAGATAATTTATCTATAAATTTCTGGAATGATAATAATTTAGAATATATAGAAAATGATTCTGATGAAGTAAAAATAATAGTTAAATATTCAGAATATTATAATATTAAAGTTATAAATAAAAATAATACAATAGAAATCCATAATTATTCAAATGATATTAAAACTATAGATATGATTAGAACATACATTGAAGATATAAATAATAAGAAAATTCAAGATTATGGTATAACTAAAATATATGTTTATACTTCAAAAGAAAATATTGATAAATTAGAAGCAAATAAAATAATAAAATATGAACAAGATTTAGAAAATAGATTAGAAGAAATGTATGATGAAAATTCAGAGCTTGAAAATACTATAGAAGATTTAAAAGAAGAAATTGAAGAAAAAGATATAGAAATACAAGAATTGAAAGAACAATTACAAGAAAGTATTTAAGTAAATAAATCAAATATTTAAATTAATATATATAGTTATAAGTAAATCTATAATCTAAAAATATATATTTATTATAAACTATTTAAAATTTATATTTTATATAATCTTACAAAACTGTAAGATTAATGTAATAAAAATCAATACCAAAATTTAAAAATAATTTATATAATTTATATAGAAAATGTTAAAAAATCCAACAATAAGCTTAAAAACATATAAAAATTAAATAAATATCTTATGGAAATTTAAAACAGTTTTATAAATAAATAAAAAGTGATATAATTAAAAAAGGTGAACAAAATGCTTAAGATTATTATTGTAGAAGATGACAAAGAAATTAGAGATGAATTAAAAATATTGTTACAAAACAATGGATATGAAGTAATAGTTATTTCTGAGTTTGAAAATGTAGTGCAAAATATATTAGATGAGCAAGCTCATTTAGTTTTGTTAGATGTTAATTTACCAGGAAAAAGTGGTTATGAAATATGTAATAAGATAAGAGCTAAATCAAAGATTCCAATTATATTTGTAACAAGTAGGAACAATTCAATGGATGAATTAAATGGAATTATGATTGGTGGAGATGACTATATAGAAAAACCTTATAATGTTCCGATTTTGCTTGCAAGAATACAAAATTTATTAAATAGAGTATATTCTAAAGATGAGATAAATAGCAAAGTAGAATACAAGGGAATTATAATTGATAGTTTAAAATCAACAATTAAATTTCAAAATAAAGAAATAGAATTAACAAAAACTGAAATAAAAACATTATATTATTTATTTACAAATAGTGAAAAAATAATTCCAAGAGCTGATATTATAAATTTTTTATGGGATAATGAAGTTTATGCAGATGATAATAGTTTAAGTGTTATTATTACAAGAATAAGAGAAAAATTAAAAGAAATAGGAATAGATAATTTAATTGAAACTAAAAGGGGACAAGGATATAAAATATGAATTTTATCAAATATATAAAAGATAAAATAAATTATATATTAATATTTATTATATACTGTATGATTATTATAAGTTATTTATATGCAATGAAAATTAATAAAAATGCTATTATTATTATAATAAGTATATCATTTATATTTTTTATAATTGCTTTTCTTATTACTTATTTTAAAAAGAATTACTATATAAAAAATATAGAAAAAATAATAGATAATTTAGATGAGAAATATCTTATATCAGAAATTATGGAAAAGCCAAGAAGAGAAGAGAACTTAGCTTATTATAGAATATTACAAAGAGCAAATAAATCTATGATTGAAAATGTAAATAAAGTAAGAACTTCTCAAAAAGATTATAAAGAATATATTGAAAGCTGGGTACATGAGATAAAAATTCCAATTACTTCTGCCAAATTATTATGTGAAAATAATAAATCAGAAATTACAAATAAAATAGATGAAGAAATTGAAGAAATAAATAATTTTGTAGAACAAGCTTTATTTTATGCAAGACTAGAAAAAGTATCAAATGATTTTATGATTAGAAAAATAAACTTAGGAGAAGTAATTAAAAATGTATTATCACGAAATAAAAAAATAATGATACAAAATAACATGAAAGTAGAACTAAACAATGTAGATGTAATGGCATATACTGATGAAAAATGGTTAGAGTTTATATTAAATCAAATTATAATAAATAGTATCAAATATAAAAAGGAATTAGGAGCAGAAATTTTTATTCGGAGCAAAGGAAAATGCAGAAAACATAAATTTATTTATTAAAGATAATGGTATTGGAATTAAAAAAAGTGAAATAAATAGAATTTTTGATAAAGGTTTTACAGGTACAAATGGAAGAAATCAAAAAAGGTCTACAGGAATAGGATTATATTTATGTAAAAGTTTATGTAATGAATTAAACATTGAAATATATGCAGAAAGTGTTGAAAAAGAATATACTAAAATAGATATAATAATTCCCAAAAACAAAAAAATAAATGAAGAATAATTACTCTAAATCTTATTAATTTAGAAAAATTTTAACTTAAAATTGTTATCTTACAAAACTGTAAGATAACTTTAAACTACTTCTATATGAAGCTGAATTTATTAAGTTTATAATTAAGAAAAAGAAAGATAGGAGTGATTATTTTGAAAAAAATTTTAAAAGTAGACAAAATACTAAAATATTATGGAAATAAAGACAATGTTACAAAAGCAATTGATGATATTAGTTTTGAGGTAGAAGAGGGAGAATTTATAGGAATAATGGGAGCAAGTGGAAGTCGGAAAAACTACCTTTTTAAACTGTATATCAACTATTGATAATGTAAGTGCTGGTCATATTTATATAGAAAATCAAGATATTACAGAAATAAAAGAAAAAGATATAGCCAAATTTAGAAGAGAAAATCTAGGATTCATATTTCAAGATTTTAATTTATTAGATACATTAACTATAGAAGAAAATATAGCTTTAATTTTAACAATTAATAAAGTTTCAGAAAAAGAAATAGATAGAAAAGTTTTAGAAATATCAGAAAAGTTAGGAATATCTGATATTTTAAATAAATATCCATATCAAGTGTCTGGACGGTCAAAAACAAAGATGTGCTTCAGCAAGAGCAATTATAAATAATCCTAAATTAATCTTAGCAGATGAACCAACAGGAAGCTTAGACAGTAAATCAGCAAGACAGCTATTAGAATTAATGGAAGATATAAATAAAAATATGAATGCTACTATTTTAATGGTTACTCATGACCCATTATCTGCAAGTTATTGTAATAAAATTTTATTTTTAAATGATGGAAAGATTTTTAATAAATTAGAAAAAGGAGATAAGCAAAGAAAAGAATTTTATAATGAAATATTAGATGTTTTGGCGCTTCTTGGAGGTGATACAAATGTTAGGTAAACTATCTTTAAGAAATGCTAAAAGACAAGCAAAAGATTATATTATTTATTTTATAACTGTAATTGTATCTGTTTCATTAATGTTTAGTTTTAATTCTATTGCTGTTTCAAAAGATATAAAAGAATTATCAGCTTATATGGAATCATTTTCATCTGCTATAGCAGGAATTAGTATAATAATTATTTTAGTTATGGGATGGCTTATAAATTATACAATGAAATTTATGCTAGAAAAAAGAAGCAAAGAATTTGGTACATATCAGATATTAGGAATAGAAAAAAAATCTATTAGTAATATATTTACTTTAGAAAATCTTATTATAGGAAGTATAGCTTTTGTTATAGGAATTGGAGTTGGTATATTTTTATATCAAATATTAAGTTCAATAATTATGAATTTATTTAATCAACCATATCAAATTCAAATTGAATTTAAGTTAAAAGCAGTAGGAATTACATCTTTATATTTTTTTGGCATATTTATTTTTGTATTATTAAATTGCAGAAGAAAAATAAATAAAACAAAAGTATATGATTTATTATATGCTAGTAAAAAAAATGAAAATACAATTGTAAAAAAATCAAAGGGAAATATAATTCTTTTTGTAATATCACTAGTATTAATTACATTTGCATTGTTATTAAATAATAATGTATTTAAAAATGTAGATAAAATATCTGCAAAAAATATTTTTTATGTTATAATAATGTTAATTATAGGAATATATTTATTTTATATTAGTATATCTAGTTTTATTGTAAAAAGATATTTAAAAAATAAATTAAGAAAATATAAGAAAAATAATATGTTTCTATATAGAAATTTAACCTCAAAAATTAATACAATGAGTATAACAATTCGGTACTATAGCAGTAATGTTTACAATTATATTAGTTGGCGGAAATGTTGCAGTACTTATGAATAATTTTTTAAATAATCAAATAGAAATGGGATATCCATTTGAAATTATGGTAGATTCACCAGATAAAGACTTTTCTAAATATAAAGATTATATTGAAAAAAACACAAAAATAAAAGATATGCATGAATATAAATTATATTATATTGATTATACAGATATTTGCAAAGCATTAGATGGTACAATGTTTGATGGAAGAGATTTTAGCTCAGTTTTATCTTTAACAGACTACAATAGATTAAGAGAAATATTAGGATATAGCAAACTTGATTTAAAAGAAGATGAAATTATTATTAATTGTTTAAAAACAGCTAAAGAACCATTTGAAAAATATATAGAAGAAAACAATACTTTGGAAATATTAAACAATACATTTAAAATAAAAGAGTTAAGAACTGAAAATTTAGCTCAACTTGGATTTAATGGATATTTTTATGCAATTATAGTTCCAGATAATTTTATACCTATAATTGATTTTGAAGAACAAAAAGCTCTTGAATATGATAATAATAATGCAGCTTTTTCATTATATGGTTTTGGATATAAACTAGCAGTACAAACTAAAGAACCAACAGACCAAAATTTTTATAATAATTTGTGTAAATTTATTTTAAAAAAAGATATTGAGATGGAAGGAGAATTTCAAGGAGAAAAGCAAAATTACACTGTAGAAATATCTTTAGGAAATGTTCAAACTAGGGGAAATAGAGTAAGTGAAGTAAAGTCTTTTTATACTATAATATCTTTTTTAGCATTTTATATTGCATTAATTTTTGTAATGGCAACAGCAACTCTTTTAGCAATACAACAACTAAGTGATTTAGAAAAATATAAATATAGATATAAACTTTTGAAAAAATTAGGTATGGATGAATTAGAAATGAATAAAATTATATTTAAGCAATTGCTTTTCTATTTTGTTCTTCCTTTAGTTATACCAATTATAATTACAGTTCCTATGATATTAGGCATTAGTAACATTTTTAAAGTAGCTTTAGAAAATAAAGAAATTTGGATGAACTTAGGAATTATTTTAGGATTATTTATGATAGTATATGGCATTTATTTTATTGCAACTAATATTCAATTTAATAGAAATATAAATGGAAATAGGTGATTAAAAAATGAAAAAAATATATATTGTACTTACACATACAGGAACATTACTTTCAAAATTAGTAAAAAAATATACGAAATATGATTTTTCGCATGTTTCAATTGCATTAGATATAGAATTAAAAGAAATGTATAGTTTTGGCAGATTAAGACCATCAAATCCTTTTTTCGCAGGATTTGTACATGAATATATAGACAAAGGAACCTTTAAAAGATTCTATAATACAACAGCAAAAATATATTCATTAGAAGTAACAGAAGAGCAGTATAATAAAATAAGTAGAATTATAGAAAATTTTAAAAATGAAAAAGACGAATATACATTTAATATAATAGGTTTATTTGCAGCAGGATTTCATAAAAAAATAGGAAAAGATCATTCGTTTTATTGCGCTGAATTTGTAAAATATGTTATGGATAATGCTGGAATTGAAACAAATCTTCCAAAAATAATAAAACCTGGGGACTTTAAAGAAATAGATGATTTACAAGTAATATATTCAGGGTTACTTAGAAAATATAATTCTTCAAAAGTAGATGTAAAAGAACTATTAAGAAATAATTTATTATATCCTAAAAAAGAAGGAATTATATGAGTAGAAAAAATAAAATAAAGATATTTAAAACCATTTTATTAATATTTGTACTAATATTACTTGTAGGAATAATATTATATTTATTTCCAGTGATAAAAAGAATTTCTACAAAAGAAGGACAAATAGAATTTAAAGGAAAGGTAGAAGATTCTGGATTAGTTGGATTAGTATCATTATTAGGACTTGAGTTAGCTCAAATATTTTTAATAATAATTCCAGGAGAGCCAATTGAAATACTAGCAGGGATGTGTTATGGAGCTGTTTTTGGAACTATATTCATAATGATATCTGCTGGTATTATCTCAACTTTAATATTCTTATTAGTTAGAAAATTTGGAAGAAAATTTGTATATGATTTTTGCGATAAAAAGAAAATTGCAAAAATAGAAAATAATAAATTATTTCAAAATCCTAAAAAAATTGAAATGATAATGTTTATATTATTTTTAATACCAGGAACTCCAAAGGATTTATTAGTATATGTTTCTGGATTATTACCTATAAAACCATTAAAATTTATTTTAATCTCAACATTTGCAAGATTTCCATCAATTATTACATCAACTTTAGCTGGGGAACAATTAGCACTTGGTAATTGGCAAATGAGTATTATTTTATATGTTGCAATAATGCTAGTAGTAGCAATAATTGTGTTGATTATTAATAAACTTGATAAAGATAAAGTTACTAAAAAAGCTATAAAAATTATAAAATAACTAAGAATAAATTAATTTGATATAGATTATATAGATTAGTCAATATGCTAGTCTATATTTTTTATTTGGATAATTGACAAATGCTATTGTATTTTTTATATAAATATTATAATAAATAATGTTCTTATTATAAAACTTAATTTAGAATTAAAAATTTGATTTTATTTTTATGAAAATATTGAAATAATATTAAATGTCATATATAATTTAAAAATAAAAATTATAATAGGAGGTAAATTTATATGAGTAAAGACTTAATTATAAAAAAATGTAAAAAATGCGGAGCTATAGTAAAAGTTATAGAAGATTGTAAATGCAATGGATGTGGAATAAAATGTTGTGATGAAGAAATGGAAGTATTAACACCAAATTCTGTAGATGCAGCAGTTGAAAAACATGTTCCAGTGTATGAAATAAAAGGAGATAAAGTTGTTG
The DNA here is from genome assembly GCA_022790975.1 of Clostridia bacterium. Lineage (GTDB taxonomy): Bacteria > Bacillota > Clostridia > TANB77 > CAG-508 > Scatovivens. The sequence continues at coordinate 49,707 of JAAVYF010000008.1, forward strand.
TTAAAGTAAATCATGTTATGGAAGATGAGCATTATATTGAATGGGTAAGCTTCGTACACGATAATAAAGAATGTACAAAATATTTAAAACCAGGAGAAGTAGCAGAAGTAGAATTTAAATATGTTCCAGGTTCTAAATTATATGCATATTGCAATAAACACGGTTTATGGAAAAAAGATGTTGAATAAGAATAAAATAAAATTTGATATAGATTAGTAATATACTAGTCTATATTTTTTATTTTTGATATTTGATTAATGTCTATTGTTTTTTTTTAATGAATATGATATAAATTAATTAGAAGTATTAATACCAATTGTCGACAACTTTTAATTATAATAATAAGGAGGATATATTTATGAAAAAAATACTAAAATATTTAATAATTTTTATTATATGTTGTTATATGATAAACGTTATTAGAAATTTAATAATTTTAAACAAGCTTCAAGGCAAAATAGATAAATTAGATAATATAAATGAATTTTCTTATGTAGTAAAAGAAAATGGAAAATATTCAACAAGGCGAGTAAAAAAAGATAATGTAATAAAATTTGAAAAAATTGGTGTTGAAACTACTTATTATGATAATAATCTAAAAGAACGTATAGTTATAGATAGTAATGGTGAAAAAAATATCTATAATAATAATGTAGAAACAGTAATGACATTACCAAAAGGATTTTTGGGAGATACTAAAGGTATTTATAAACGTGCATTTACAGAATTTATCTCATCAACTAAAATTGATGGAAAAAAATGTTATAAAATTAAAGAAAACAAAAATGTTGTAAGATATATAAGTGCTGATGATGGATTAATATTAAGATCTGTTGAAGGTAATACTACATATGATTTAACATATAATATTAAAAATGTTGATGTATCCGAAATTATGTATTAAATATTTACAAAGAAAAATGCTTATTAAATAAATAAGCATTTTTTCTTACAAAAATGTAAGGTAATCGTAAGATAAATCGATGGCATTTTTTATCTATAAACCTTATAATTTAGTTAAATTAGAAAGGAGATTTATTTATGGAAAAAGTTTTAGAGGTAAAAAATATTGAGAAATACTATGGTAATAAATCTAATTTAACTAAAGCTATTGATAATATTAGTTTTAATGTAAACAAAGGAGAATTTGTTGGAATCATGGGAGCAAGTGGTTCTGGTAAAACTACTCTTTTAAATTGTTTATCTACAATAGATAAAGTAACATCAGGTCATATTATAGTAAATGGAGAAGATATTACAAAATTAAAAGGAAATAATTTAAATAAATTTAGAAGAGAAGAACTAGGCTTTATTTTTCAAGATTTTAATTTACTAGACACATTAACTGCATACGAAAATATAGCACTTGCTTTAACAATTCAAAGAGTAAATTCTAAAGAAATTGATAAAAGAGTAAAAGATATAGCTCAAAAACTTGGAATTTCAGAAATTTTAAAGAAATATCCATATCAAGTATCTGGTGGGCAAAAGCAAAGAATTGCATCTAGTAGAGCAATTATAACTAATCCTAAACTAGTTCTTGCAGATGAACCAACAGGTGCATTAGATTCTAAATCTGCTAGACAACTTTTGGAAAATTTCGAATTTTTAAATGATAAAATGAAAGCAACAATTTTAATGGTTACACATGATGCTTTTACAGCTTCTTATGCAAATAGAATTTTGTTTATTAAAGATGGTAAAATATTTAATGAATTAATTAAAGGAAATGATACAAGAAAACAATTTTTCGAAAAAATAATTGAAGTTCAAACACTTCTTGGAGGTGATTTAAACGATGTTATTTAAATTATCATTAAAAAATATGAAAAAAAGTATAAAAGATTATGGAATTTATTTTCTAACACTTGTGCTTGGAGTCGCAATCTTTTATATGTTTAACTCATTAGATAGTCAAGAAGCAATGCTACAAGTTTCAAATTCTCAAAGATCCATTATTAAACTAATGATTCAAACACTTAGCTATATATCAGTATTTGTTGCAATAATATTAGCTTTATTAATAGTATATGCAAACAACTTTTTAGTAAATAGAAGAAAAAAAGAATTTGGTATATATATGTCACTTGGAATGGGAAGAAGGCAAATATCTAAAATAATATTAATTGAAACAATATTTGTAGGAATAATTTCGCTTTTAGCAGGTCTTGTAATTGGAATATTTGCATCTCAATTTATGTCTATATTAGTTGCAAAATTATTTGAAGCTGATATGAGCGAATTTAAATTTGCATTTTCCAAAGCAGCTTGTTTAAAAACATGTATTTATTTTGCCATAATGTATGCTGTTGTAATGATATTCAATACATTAACAATTTCAAGATATAAATTAATTACTTTATTAAATGCTAGCAAAAAGAATGAAAAAGTAAAAATAAAAAATCCTTTTCTTTCTATATTAATATTTATTATAGGAGCTACTATATTAGGATATGCTTACTGGAAAGTTACAGCTGATGTTAAATCATTAACTAAAGCTCAAATGTTACTTCCTCCAATATTAATGGGAATAACAGGTACAATACTTATATTCTGGTCACTATCTGGATTTATTCTTAATATGATACAATTAAATAAAAACATATATCTAAAAGATACTAATATGTTTATTTTAAGACAATTAAATAGCAAAATTAATACAATGGTTATAAGCATGAGTGTTATTTGCTTAATGTTATTTATGACTATTACAATTTTATCTTCTAGTTTAGCTCTAAGAAATAAAATGCAAAAAGATTTAATAGAAATGACACCAGTTGATTTAAATTTGATTAAAACAGCAAATTTACCTGAAAGAACTATAAATAGATATGGCAAGGAAGTAATTTATTCTAAAGAGCAAATTGAAGATTCAAAACTTACAATTCTTCAAACACTAAAAAATAATGAATTTGATGTAACAAACTTAAAAGACATAGTAGAAATTCCAACTTATGCAATAGATGATTTAACATGGGGAAAAACTTTAGGAAACAAATTAGATGAAATAAGAAAACAGTATGCAGATCTTCAGTATGAAACTGCAGAAACTATTGTTAAAGTATCAGATTATAATAAAATAGCTTCACTTTATAAAATTGATAAATATAATTTAGAAGATGATGAGTATATTATTGTTTGTAATTTTAAATCTATGGAAGAATTAAGAAATCAGTCATTAAAAGATGGAACTAAATTAGAAATTGCTGGAAAAGAATACAAACCAAAATTTAACGAATGTAAACCAGGATATATAGAAATGACATCAAGTCATACAAATACAGGATTAATTATTGTTCCAGATAGTTGTAAATTAACAAATGAAGATAAAGAAAAACAATTATTAGTTGCAAATTATAATACTAATTCTGAAGAAGAAAAAGAAAAAATAGAAGAAATATTTACAGACGAAAATTCTACATTAATAAAAAATCTTACTAATAAAGGATTTGAAATTGATGGAAATACAAAAATATCACTTATACAATCAAGTGTAGGATTAGCCACAATAATAACATTTATAGCAATTTACTTAGGAATAATATTTTTAATTGCAAGCAGTGCAATTTTAGCATTAAAGCAACTAACAGAAAGTTCTGATAATAAACAAAGATATATAATTTTAAGAAAAATTGGATGTAGTGAAAAAATGATAAATAAATCACTTTTCAGACAAATAGGAATATTCTTTATGGTACCACTTATTTTAGCTATTATTCATTCTATATTTGGAATACAATTTGTACTAAAATTATTAGAAAACTTAACCTCTGATGAAGAACTACTTCCATCAATAATAGTTACTATTCTTGTTATGGGAGGCATCTACGGAGCATATTTTACAGCAACATATCTTGGAAGCAAAAATGTTATAAAAGAAGAATAGTTAAAATTCCCCCTCTAATTCAAATTTATTTAAACTGAATTAGAGAGGGAATTTTGTAACATTTTATAAGAATATAGAAGACATAGAAAAACTTAAAAAGCTTGTATAATATATACTTTTTCGTACGACGCGCAGCGATCAACCGTAGGGCGAATGGAGTACTTGCTTTAGCAAGGAGGTAGAAAAAGTATATATTATACAAGCAAGACACTCACTCATTTTAGACGTCTTAATCCACTACTTATAACATTAATTAAAAAAATATATACTAAAAATTTTACCTTACCCAAAATAATGTAATAAAAAATTTAACTATTTACTTAAGAGAATTTCCTAAGCTCAAACACTTTTTAATTTAAAATTATAGATTTTTAAAATATTTTATGATAAACTACTACATAAAGTAAAAATAAAGAAAATCGAAAAGGTTAATATATGAAAAAAGAATTTAATTTAAAGAAAATACACAAATTAATAATATTCATTCGGAATAATATTTGTAAATTTAAGTATATTCCATACTAATTTATGGTTTGATGAAAGTTACTCTTGCCGGAATGGCAGGAAGAAATTTTATAGATATTTGGAACATCGGAGGACATGATGTTCATCCAGTATTATATTATTTCATTTTACATATAATTTCTTTATTTACAAACAATTCAATTTTAGCATTTAGAATTTTTTCAGGAGTAATTATAAGCCTAACAGGAATTTTAGGATATACTCATATTAGAAAAGATTTTGGAGAAAAAGTAGGATTAATTTTTTCATTTTTAGTTTTCTTTTCTCCAGTAAGTGCAGTATATGCTAATGAAATTAGAATGTATTCTTTATGTATGTTTTTAGTTACAATCTTAAGTATATATAGTTATAGATTAACTAAAGAACGTAAAATAAGTTACTATATTATATTTTTCTTAAGTAGCTTGCGGAAGTATATATACACACTATTATGGACTGATGACAGCAGGAATAATAAATATAATTTTACTTATATATTTTATAAAAACTAAAAATAAAAAAGCTTGTATTACACTAATTATTCTAGGAATTTTACAAGGACTTTTATATTTACCTTGGATGATATATTTTTTATCTCAATTAAATCATGTTAAAAAAGGATTCTGGATCGAAATTAAATTTCCAAAAACTTTAATAGAGATATTAGGATTCACTTTCTCAGGAAATTTAGAATTTAAAATAGGTTTTGTAGTAGCTATTTTAATTTATAGTTATGGAATTTTTAGAATTTTTAAAAAGGGAATAAAAGAAAATAAAATTGCACTTTTTTGTATTCTAATATATTCTTTGGTAATACTTTCAGCATATTTTATGTCAAAATATTTAAAACAAGACATTTTATATTATAGATATATTTTTGTTGTAACAGGTCTTATGTTTTTGGCATTAAGTTTTGTACTTAGCAAAGAAAACACTAAACTAATTATTATAATATGTGCAGTAATACTAATTTTAGGAATTATAAATAATATTTCTATGATTAAGGAAAATTATAGTAAAGATAATAAAAAACCTATTGATTATATAAGAGAAAACATAAAAGATGGAGATGTACTAACATTTCCAAATATAGGAAGTGGTTCTGTAATTGCAATTAATTTTTCTAATTACAAACAATATTATTATAATAAATCACATTGGGGAATAGAAGAGGCTTATAAAGCATTTGGTCCTCAAATGGGAATTTACTTTGATACAGATTTTGTTAAAGAATGTAAAGGGAGAACTTGGATTATTACATCTCGGAAGCAAAACATTTTATGTAGAAAATTTTAAGAATAGTAATTATAAACTTCTAGAAACAAAAGAATTTAAAACAAAATATAAAGAATATTATTATAAAATTTATTTAGTAGAATATGTAGATAAATAATTATACAATTAATAATTTATAAAAATTATAAAGTGTAAATATATTACAAAACATTTAAAAGAAAGGAGATTATAATTAAGATATTAATTATACAAAGAATATATGTACGTAGAACATAATTTTTTTATTGGACTTAGAGATATAGATTTTAAAAATAATTTAAAAATAAAATCATTACTTAGCTTTTTAGAAGATGTAGGAGGAATTCATTCAAATATAGTAGGATATGGACTTCTTGATATTCCAGAAAAAAAGAGAAGTTGGATTTTACTTAATTGGAAAGTAAAAATTTTAAGAAGACCAAAATATGCTGAAAATCTAACAGTAAAAACTTGGTCTAGAGCGTTAGATAAATTATATGCTTATCGTGATTTTGAAATTTATGATGAATCTGGAAAAATAATTTGTATTGCTTCTTCAAAATGGGTTTTATTTGACACACAAAAATTATCAATTATAAAAGTAGAAGATGCTGTAAAAGAAGCTTATACAATAGAATTAAAAATGGTATTTAATGAAGAAATAAAAAAGCTTACAGAACCTAAAAATTTTGATGATGTATGTAATATAAAAGTCACAAGAGATATGATAGATGTAAATGGTCATGTTCATAACTTAAATTACATAGACTTTGCAAGTCAAATTCTACCATATGAAATAATGCAAAATGCTACTGATATTGAAGTTATGTATAAAAAAGAAATAAAAGAATTTACAAATATTAAATGTTTTTATACAAAACAAGAAAATGATCATTTTGTTACTATAAAAAGTGAAGATGAAAAAGAACTTCATGCAATTATAAAACTTAGTTAAACTAATTGTTTTATCAAATCAAAAATATAATTTAATATTTAAAAATTTCCTATATGAATATAAATTCTACTGGAAAATTTTTCAATTTACATTTATGTTACTGTTTTGTTACTTTTATTGTTTTAATAAATTTTTATGATATACTAAAATTGTATATTTATATTGTAACTTATAAATATTTATAAGTTTATACAAAGAAAGAGTAACTAATGATAATCAAAAATCAAGCATTAATTGAATATTTTGGAACAAATGAATTAACTGAAGATATGGATTTAGTACAATTAGAACTTTCATTAGATCAAGATTATGATTTTGATGAAATAAGAGCAATTCAAAAAATGTTTAATTTTCCATATATTACTATAAAACAAATACCATCTACGCCATTTGATGATTTTGGAATAGAAGAAGATGAGTACTTTGACCCATTTGGAGAAAATGAATTTTTAAAAGAAGACAATACTGAAAAAGTATTAAGATTTATAGGAGAATTAAATCCAGATAGTATAAAAACTCTATCATTTTTTTGGGAAAAAGAAACAAAATCATTTGATACTAAAGTTTTAAGAAAATTTAAAGATTTAGAACATGTTATTGCATTTGATGAGAGAGAAGAAGAAAAATTTGAGATTTCTCCAAAACAAGATATTATTCGTTTAAAATCACCTGCATTAATTAAATATTTTGGTACAGATGAATTATGGACTAATATGAATATAACTACTATTGAATTAAACCTAGAATCAGAATATGATTTTAATGAGGTTCGATTAATTCAAGAAAAATTTGGTATTACAAATATAGATATAAAAGAACATGATTATTCAGCAGAAGACGATTTTGGGATAGAAGATGATGAATATTTTGATCCTTTTGAAGAACAAAAAAAAGATGAAAAAACTATTCATGAAAAAGTTTTAAGTTTTACAAATGAGTTAGATCCAAAAAATGTTAGAAATATATCATTACTTTTAGAAAAAAATGATTTTAATGTAGATACTATAAGTGGCTTTGATGACTTAGAAAATGTTACTCAAATAGATGATTATGGTGTAAAAAAAGTTGATGAATTTTCTAAAGGAGTACATGTAGTTAAATTAAAAAATCCAGCACTAATTAAATATTTTAAAACTAATATGTTAATAAAAGATATGCAAATATCTACATTAGACCTATCAATAGAAGAAGAATACGATTTTGAAGAAATATCTAAAATACAAGATTTCTTTAATATTGAAAATATTAATATTAAAGGTTATAGAGATACTCGTGAATATTTGGAGTTCTTAAAAAAATTAAATCCTAAAAATATTAAATCTTTAGAACTGTGTTGGCTAGATGACCAAGAATTTGATGTTAGCATTTTAGAAAAATTTGAAGACTTAGAAACAGTAGTAGGTACAGGACTATTTGATGAATATATAAACTTTCAAATACTAAAAAAACAAAATAAAGCTACTATATTTACACATAAATATGATATTATATCTTTTTCAACTTCATTAGATTCTGGTAAAATTGATTTAAAAGATATGAGTAAAGCTAAAACAATAGCAATTTCAAGAGGGCAAGACATAGATGAAGTTCTAGAAAAAGCTAGTAGCTTAATGCCAAACTTAGAAGAAATAGATTTCGCATATTCAATAAGTATTGATGAAATTAATAAATTATCAAAAAGAAATATAAGAGTTGTAAGTGATGGAAATTTAGTTCTTTGTATAAATAATGTTAGTGAATTATCACCTGAACTGTTAGAAGATTTACGTAGTAAACAAAAACTTCCTATAAAAATACAAATATATTCAGAAACTAATAATTATCATCAAAATCAACCTTATAGTATAAATGAATATATTGCAATATATAATGAATTAACAGATTTAGTAAAAGGTATAGATGATAACTTATCAGAAAAAGAAATATTTGCAGAAGTATATAAAAGAGTAGCAACATCAATTGCCTATGATACACCAGCAGCTTATCCAAAAACTCCAGAAGAAGAAAAATATAGTAAGAAGATGGATGTTGATTGCAGAAATTTAAAAAATGCATTATTTTATAAAAAAACTGTTTGTGCTGGGTATGCTGATGTTTTAAGAAATGCTTTATCTTTAAAAGGAATTGAAGCTTTATATATAGGTGGTTTTGTTAAAGATAATAAAATATTAGAAACTATGAAAAAAACTGTATATCCAATATTAAATAAAGAAGTAGATTTAAGGGGTGAAGGTCATGCTTGGAATAAAGTAAAACTAGATGGACAATGGTATAATGCAGATGTTACATGGGATAGAGATGCATTACTATATGGAATGCCCCCTTTATATGCTTTAAAGTCAGATAAAGATTTTGAAAAAGGTGGAAGACATGATTTTCAAGGACCAGAATGTCCAGAAACACTAAATAATAATGAGTTAATGGATGCATTTTATGGAAAACATATTCATATTGGAAATCTTACAATTCCTAATGGCAATGAAGTAAAAAATTATTTAATTAATACAAAATATAGGTTTGTGGAATACTTTACTGATATAGAAAGGTTTGTAAATGTTACATTTGCTAAAGCAAAAAATATTTTTAAGCCAAATAAAGCTTTAGATAAGCCAAAAGATATTATTACATCTTCAAATGCTAATACATCTCCAAAAGCAAATTCTTGGGATTTACAAAATTGGGGAATAGATAAGAAAAATGTTAATGAACAAATTAATTCAAATCCTAATGTAACAAAACAAACAATTGAACAAGATAAAAATTTAGAAGATAGCGGAAGGGAATAGAAAAATGGAATTAAGAGATAAAAATCTCGAAAAATTAATTAAATATAAATTAGAATTATTTAGTAGTATGGCAGACTTAAGTGAAGATGATTTAAGTAAAGTTCAAGAATTAAGTTTATCTGGAACAACATTTTCACGGAGATAGAATTGATACTAGTTTATCAGAACTTGGAATGCTTAAAAATTTAAAAAGTCTATCACTTCAAAGATATAAATTAGATGATAGATTTATGGAAGTTTTAAATAGTTTTCATCAATTAAAATCTCTACATTTTTCAGTTTGCGAAATAAATACGAAAAGTTCCTTATGTAATTCTAAATTAGAACGTATAAGTCTTGATACTTGTAATTTCTATGGATTAGAACAATTTGAACCACCCAAAATATTTCATGTATCTAATTATAATAGAAAATTAAATTTAGAAACTTTAAAACCATCTGATAGATTAGAATTACTTTATTTACAAAATTGTAAACAAATAAAAGGAATAGAACGTATAAATGATTTTAGAAATATTAGAGAATTAAACTTAGATGGAAGCAAAGTAGATAAAAAAGATATGTTAAATGAATTATCTAAAAGAATATCTATATCACATAAAGAAGTTTCTTTTCCAATTAGATAAATAAAAAAATCCTTAAATAGTTTTTATTTGAGGATTTTTATAATATTTTTAAATTAAAATTTTGAGTTGTAATTGTGTGATAATTTATTAATTTCATCAATACTTATTTGATATGTAAAATCTATTTCTTCCAAATTTTGTTTTTGTAAACTTTAAATTTAATATTAAAAATTAGAAAGTGGATTTTTTTCAACTGCAGTACGAATTTGATCATTATCAACATGTGTATAGATTTGAGTTGTAGCAATACTTTCATGACCCAAAAGTTCTTGAAGGGCTCTAATATCAACTTGACCATATTTATACATTAAAGTAGCAGCTGTATGACGAAGTTTATGTACCGAATATTTTTCAGGGTCGATTCCAGCATTTCTTAATTCCTCTTTTACAACATACTGTACAGTTCTATTACTTATACGTTTTTTTTGTTCACTTAAAAATAAAGCATCTCTAGAATCTGATTTTATCTGGTCATGAGGTCTTACTTCTAAATAAGCCTTTACAGCCCTCAAACAAGCCTTGTTTAAATAAATAGTTCGTTCTTTATTTCCTTTTCCAATAACATTTAGTTTGCTGTCTTCAAAACTAATATCTTTAATATCAATTCCTACAAGTTCAGATAAACGCATACCACAATTTAAAAATAAAGTAATAATAGCAAAATTTCTTACAGAATTATCATGATTTCCATGCGTTTTTTCTTTAGGGGTTGAAACTGTTTCTAATAATTTTTCACTTTGTTCTAAAGATAAGTATTTAGGAAGCCTTCTATCAAGCTTAGGATTTTCTAAATCTTGGGCTGGATTTATATGAATTCTTTTTGATTTATTACATAAGTAATGAAAGAAAATTCTAATAGTAGATGCTTTTCTTGCAATAGTTGCAGGCTTACTATTATAATTAGATTTAAGATATGCTAAAAATGCATGTATATCTTCAAGTGTAATTTTTTTAATTGTATCTAAATCCATATCATCAATTTTTATTTCTCGTATTTGTTCTATTTTTTCTATTTTAACCATTCTAAATCTATTTTTAATGAATTTTAAAAAGTGTGCAATATCATAATTATACTCTTTTATAGAATTTGGAGATTTATTAAGAATAGTAGAAGAATAGTCTAAAAAATCGTTTAAAAATATTGGATTATCCATTGGATCAATCATCTTTATAAAAGCCTCCTTAAATATTTTGTTTGTAATATATTATCATTATTATATAAAAATTTAAAGGTTTTTTTCAAGTTAATTTAAAGTTTTAAAATTAATTAAATTTTTATAACAAATTTCAAATGTGCCATTAAGAATTATTTTGAAAATTTTTATTTTAGATATTTACAGTTTTATATCCTAATATGATATAATAAATATTATTAAAATTTAAATAAGAAATATAAGTAAAAAAAGGAAGCTCTAATACAACAGCTTTCGATACTGCATAGAGCTTCCTTCATGAAGATTATGATGTTTTAGTTATTGATTAGCTTTTTGAAGCAAGTGCTCATGGCACTTTTTGATAAGCCAAAAGGCATCTTTCTGAGCTACGTCTAAGTCATCAAAATGACTAAATGTTAGATTAAGCTCTGACAAGATCTCTTTCGAAATTCCTTCTTTGAAGCTTAAAAGCTGCTCCATAAGTATCAAAGATATCGATAATCCAAAATTACTTACCTTCGAACCTTTACACAATTTTTGATAAATTGCTTCAGCTGGCATAGGCACCTGCGAAAAAGCACCTAAGTGTACTCGTACCTTTTTCAATTGATGCCGTCCATTAGGAATACCAATCGTAGAAGATTCTGAATCCATTTCATTATATACTAAAATAGATCCTGTTTTTCCTTCAACAGAACGAGCTAAGGCAATTATTCCAATTAACAAATAATCTGCCAGTGTGTGCCGAGCATTTACATATACATCCGCTAAGTCTTTATCGGCAGTATACTCAATTGCCTGACTAAGGTAAATTGGTTCGATCAAATAACTTTCTTTAACATCATTTTTCTGTGCAATTGATTTATCCATTGCATACCTCCATTTCTAAAACATAACAACAAGTTGCATACTATAAATTATATCATAAAATTATATAAATTACAAAGATATTATTTAGTATGATTCATTTTATGCTAATATAGTATAACTTATATTTTATCATTTATAATTAATAATGTCTTAATAAATTATTTAGAAAGTATTTTATATTAAATAAATATTAAAAGAGGAAATATATGGAAGATAAACAAAAGTTAAACAAAATTAGAAGAAAAAATGCAAAACTTTATCCTATTTATAAAATGTTTTCATGGGATTTACTATTTTTTTATTCAATAGAATTTTTATTTTGTACAATAACTAAAAAAATTACAGCTTCACAAATATTAATAATTGATGGATTATATTTGTTATTTAGAATCTTTATGCAAATACCAGCAGTAGCAATTACAGATTTTTTAGGAAAAAGAAAAAGTATAATTTTGGGAAATATAATGCTTATATTTTTCATACTAGCATTAATATTTATTCCAGGTGTAATAAGTATAATTATAGCAAATTTAATATTCTCCTTAGGATATGATATAAAAACAATTTCAGAATCAAACTTACTATATGATTCTGTATCAACAAAAGGAGGGGAGGGCTTATATTCTAAATTAGATGCCAAAGGAGGAAGCTTATATTATATACTTGATGGAATATCATCATTGACAGCAGGATATTTGTTTGTTATAAATAATTATTTACCTTTAATTATATGTTTAGGATTTATTATAATTTCTACTATAATATCTTTTAATTTTGAAGATTTAAATGGAGTAAAATATGAAAAAAAGAAAAATAAAGGATTAATTTATACTTTAAAAGAATATAATCAAGATTTAAAAAAATCATTTAAATTTATATTTAAATCTAAAAGAATGAAGGCATTTATTTTATTTCAAATAGTATTTTATAGTTTAATAAGTATAATTGATATATATAATTGTGATTTACTAGTAACTATAGGAATTCCTGAAGAACAATTTTCTATGATATTTGCATCATTAACTTTAATAGGCGGAATTTCTATTTCATTAAAAAAACCAATTGAAAAAAGATTTAAAAATAGAACTTTAACTTTTATATCATTAATTTATATAGGAGCATGTATTGTAATTGGTTTAGTTTCAAGTATTTATACTGGAAGTTTAATTATACCAATTATACTTGTAATGTATGCTATACAAAAAATAGCAACTTCAATTTGGTACATATTAGAATATAAATATTTAAAAAATTTTACAAATGAAGACATGAGAAATAAAATAACATTTTCTTATGAATTTATTGGAGGAATTGCAGCAAGTATATTTTCAGTGTTAGGAGGATTATTATTAGATATTATAAATATACAAAATGCATTTTTAATAGTAGGACTGATAGCATTATTAAGTATGGTTATTACTCTTGATTATATGAGAAATAGATTTGGATTAAAACCAGAAGAATATAAAAAAGAAGATATAGAATTTTAATAAATTAATTTTACATAATATATTTTTCCTAAAAAGCTTAAATATATTGTGATCTTGGCCTTTTTGTGTTAAAATAGTAATTGGCTTTTAAGTAACTGTATAGTTTCCATTATGATTTTTGCAACAATAGGAAAGGCTACAGTTAAATAACAATGGATAGGAGGAAAGAAAAGCCATGAAAAAAAATTTTATTGTGCCACAAGAAGCCCTTCGGGACAATGGTTTTGGTACCTACATAATTGCAGGAGAACCAAAACTGTATGTTCCGAGCCAATTCACTGCTATTAGCCCACTAGATGGGAGGTATAGTGACATTGGAAAAGAGCTTTCACCGTATTTTAGCGAGTTTGCTCTCGTAAAAAATCGTGTGAAAGTAGAAGTCCTTTTTCTCAAATTTCAACTGGATTATCTAAGCGATGAGAGTGCAATTCTGTTACAAACCAAAAGTAAGCTGGTATTTCGGGATACTGATTGTTTGGATAAGATTTATAAAGAATTTAGCTATGAGGACTTCTTTGAAGTAAAGACGATCGAGGAAAAAATCAACCACGATGTAAAGAGCGTGGAAATCTGGGTGGCAAACCAGATTGAAAAATTGGGGCTCGGGGAAATTAAAAGCTATGTGCATATTGGTTGCACAAGCGAAGATATTACAAACCCCGCATATGCACGAATGATATCAGATTCTCTTGAAAAAGTCTGGTATCCTACAGCTGAAAAATTCATTAATATTTTAGAGAATCTTTCAGTTCAGTATAAAAATGTTCCAATGCTTGCTCATACCCATGGTCAACCAGCAACACCAACAACTCTCGGAAAAGAGCTGTTTGTATACGTTTATCGTCTGCGTCATGCATTATATGAAATAAAACGTATAAAGATACTTGCCAAATTTAATGGAGCTACAGGTAACTATGCTGCTATCAATGTGGTTTTTCCAAAAAAAGATTGGCAAAAACTTGCAAAACATTTTGTCCAGTATTATCTTGGGCTTGATTTTAACCCAGTTACAACGCAGATAGAGTCACATGACTATATTGTGGAGATTGCATCACAAATGGCTCATTTCAACCGAATCTGTGCAAATTTCTGCTCCGATTTATGGACATATATCTCCATGGAATTTTTCAAGCAGTTAGTTGTTAAAGAGGAGGTTGGATCAAGTACTATGCCAAACAAAGTTAACCCTATTAACTTTGAAAACGGCGAAATGAATTTCAGGAAATCTACATCAGACCTGGAATTTTTAAGTGAATGGCTTATGAGTAGTAGAATGCAACGAGATCTTCGTGATTCTACAGCTCTTAGAAACATCGGTACAGCATTTGGACATTCTCTTCTTGGACTCAAAAAGACTATTTCTGGGGTAAAACGTGTTGAAGCTAATACATGTGTACTCCAGGAAAAACTAAATGGCAAGTGGGAAGTTCTTGCAGAAGCAATCCAAACAATGCTTCGGAAATATGGATTGCCTGATGCATACAATATCTTAAAAGAGCTAACACGTGGTAAGAACATTTCACGAGAAGCTCTTAATGAATTTATGAATTCTGATGCGCTTTCGATAGTTCCAGATGATGAAAAACTTGCTTTGACTCAGATGTATCCTGAAGATTATACAGGATTAGCAACAAAGATTGTTGATGACAATATTTGAGTAAAAGCAAAACACAGTAAAGTTTTGAAATAAAATGGAATAAAGGCTATTCTTCAAATGTGAGGAATAGCCTTTTCCTTATTATTTAAATAAAACTTTATTAATAAATTTAAGAAAAATATATCTATATTTATAGAAATTAAAAAAACCTTTATAATGCAATACAATATAAGTTTATTTTTAGTTTGACGATATACTATTAATGAAAGTTGTAGTGAAAGTATGAGGATACATAAGATGAATATAATAGAATTTTTAAAAGAAAAATTTTATAAATTATTTAATAAAAAATTAGCATTACCTAGTCCTAAAGAAGAAGGTATTAATTTGCAAAAAGAAATTGTTGATAAAATTGATCCTTCTTGGAGTGAAAAAGAAAAAGCTAGATTTGTTCAGGTTAATTTATGTAAATATATAAGTTTTGATCCAGAACTTAATTTATATGATATTATTGATAAGAACTATCAAAATATTTATAATAAAGATTTTGATATTGAAAATTTAACTGAAACTACAGTAACATGTAAATCTTATGGAAAAATATTTATAGAATTATTAAAAAGAGCTGATCCTAATATAAAAACTAATTTAAATACAGACTTTCATCATGCTATAGTAACAGCAAATTTAGACGGTGAAGAATTTAGAATAGATCCTACTATAACAACTAAAGAAGATAATACTCAAGACATTTTTAAAATAAATAAAAAAATTATGCCAAACTCTGAAAAAGATTTTTATAGTTATTTATCATTTATTCCAATTAAATTATTAGGAGAAAAACCATTAGATGTACCTAGAACATTTACAAAACAAGATACACAAATAAAAGAATATTTAAAAGAATTAGAAAGTATAGATAAAAATATAAACTATATTAAAAAAGATACAGATTATACAAATATTTATATTGCAATGTTAAAAAGTGAATTAGATAAAGTAAATATTGATACAATTAAATCAAAAGACGAAATAATAACTAGTTTAAGAGAAAGCTTAGGACTTACTGAAGATGCAACTAGAGAAGATATTTTTAGAGCTAAATTTAAATTTATTTTAAAAACTATTAATATAGATAATTTAGGTTTTTATGAATCATCTCAATATCTTAAATATATGTTTAATCAATTATTAGATGAAAAAGATTTAAACTATAAAGAATACTCAAAAGAACTTGAAACAAATTTAACAAAATCAAGAATCAAAGGATGTGATATCTATACTACAACAGATAAAGGATTTGACTTTAAAAATGTTTTTTGGCTACAAAATATGAATATTATATTTTAGATCATACAAATAAAGAAACACCTATAAAAGCTGTAAGTAAAGAACAATTGCATAAAATTTTAGAACCAAATGGAAAATACAAATTATCTTCAGAAAACAAAACAATTCCTCATATAAAAGAACATAAAAAAAAGAAAACTTTTAATGATTTAAATAGAGAAACTTAAAGATGATGATTATATATATTCATTAAATACATTCCTATTATCTTGAGCTAGTTAAAGTGAAGAATCAGAACTTCAAACTTAAATATAAGCTTGGTAAGTTATAAGGCGAAGAAAGATAATAGTTATAATGATACATTTGCTTAGTCATAACATGAGCGTGATAAAACCGTCCAACGTATTGAGAGTAATTATGATTGAGTCAGATAGGTGAAAATCCTGTGGAGTAATTAGCCAATTACCATTTAATGATTGATAAAACTAAAAACTTGTTGATACTTTATATTTTTTTAAGTAGGGAATGGGGGAAGCCTACAATTTAAATATATTAAAATTAGTATAAATATAAAAAGTTTTTATAATTAATCTTTTAAAATTATTTTAGTTTTCATAAAAATTAAAACCTAAAATTCCAAAATTAATTTAAATATAGTAGTATAAAGATGTTATATAATAATGAATATAAATAAGTGTATAATGAAGTATTTAATAGAATATAGTTAATAGTATAAGCGCTGGATATCATATATGTGTAAAAATAGAGGTATTTAGCTCTTTTTTATATAAGTCCTACTTCTATTTGCGCAAAACTTTGATAGTGTTCGATTTTTATATCCAAATTTAAATTTTAATGATATAATTATAAACTAGTAAAAAATATACTAGTTTTTTATTTTTATTAGAAAGGCATAAAATAAAATTAGAAATAAAGATTTTAATATTTAATCTAAGAAATTATAAAATTTAATTATTTACTTCAGTGTTAAAATTTTTACAATAATATATACTATAAGAAATAGCATATTTAAAATATATAATAATACACAACTTTGAAACATCCTATTACTATAATACAAATTATATAGATTAAATGATTTGTAAAGCTAATGTTATTAAAATATACATAACAATTATAAAATAATAATTATTTATAGAAACAATATTAAATTACATCATAAAAGATATAAAGTTTATAGGTAAAATCTTATTTAAAAACCTAAATATATTATAAGGAAAAATAGTGAAGTGATAAAAATATTAATTGTTGAAGATGATAAATCTATTTCGAATTTAATTAAAATAAATTTAAGTGATGAAGGGTATCATTGTTTTTGTGCTTATGATGGTAAAGAGGCAGCAGATTTATTAGAAAAAAATATATATGATTTGGTTTTATTAGATGTAATGTTACCTAAAATAGATGGATATGAATTATTAGACTATGTTTTATATATGAAAATTCCTGTAATATTTATTACAGCTAAAACATCAACAGATGATATTATAAAAGCATTAAAACTTGGAGCAGATGACTATATAAGAAAACCTTTTCAAATAGGTGAAATAATAGCAAGAGTAGAAGCTCTTTTGAGAAGAACAGGAAAATTAGAATCAAAAGTATTAGAAATATTAGGAATAAAAATTGATCTTCAATCCAGAACAATAATCAAAGATGGAAAAATAGTTGAATTAACAGTAAAGGAATATGACTTACTAATATATTTGATTCAAAATAAAAATATAGCTATTTATAGAGATAAAATTTATGAGAAAGTTTGGCAAGAAGAATTTACAGGAGAAACAAGAACTTTAGATACACATATTCAAAGATTACGAAAAAAGTTA
The DNA here is from genome assembly GCA_022790975.1 of Clostridia bacterium. GTDB lineage: Bacteria > Bacillota > Clostridia > TANB77 > CAG-508 > Scatovivens. The sequence goes on from JAAVYF010000008.1 coordinate 67,969, forward strand.
AATTTAGAAAATAATATAAAGACAGTTTTTCGAATAGGATATAAATTTGAAGTATAATAAAAAAACAAGAAAGGATTGATTTTCTAAATGAAAGTATTTTTTAAACTATTTATTTCAGTAGTTGTTATATTATGTATTTCACTTTCAACATTTGGATATTTTTTAATAATAAATTCTTTTAAAAATAATGTTCAAATGGAAGTTTCACAAGCATTAGAACAATTTGAACTTATAAAATTTTCAATAAACTCTAATGTATCTACATTAGAGTCTAGAAATAAAATTGTTTTAGAAAGTGTAATAGATAATGTTTTAAATGGAAATATATACACCAATTTAATAGGTATATATTCAAGTGATAAAGAAAAAATAACTTCATCATTCCCAGAAAATCTTGAAATTACAGAAGCTTTAGAAAAAGTGCAAAGTTCAAATCTTATATACAAAATAAAAAAAATGGACGATAAATATATTTTTATTACATCAGGTTATTTAAAAGAAGATAAAGAACCACTTTTCTTAATAATTGGAAAAGATATAACAAAAATAATAATAGAATATGAGCAAATGAAAAAAATATATATGTTTATATATTTTTTAATAGCTCTAATTGGAATAATTATTATATTAATACTTACATTATTAATTATTTCACCAATAAAAAAAATAAATGATTTAGCTAAAAAGATAGCAAAAGGAGATTATAAGAGTAGAATTAAAATTACAAGTAATGACGAGTTAGGAGAATTAGGAAAAAGCTTTAATACAATGACAGAAGCTATTGAAAAAAGTTTCGAACAGATAAAACAAACTTCAATACAAAAAGAAGAATTTGTTACAAATTTTGCTCATGAACTAAAAACACCTTTAACTTCTATAATTGGATATTCAGATATGATATGTTCAAAAAATTTAAAACCAGAACAAATAAAAGAGTACTCACAATATATATGGAATGAAGGAATGAGATTAGAAAGTTTGTCTCAAAAATTAATGAATTTAATAATGTTAAATTGTCAGAACTTTGTATTTGAAGAATTATCAGTAACGGAAATTTTTCAAGACATTATTCAAACTACAAAAGTTATGTTGGATAAAAATAATATAACACTAGACAATAAATTAGACGAAAGTAATATATTGGTAGAATACGATTTATTTAAAACTCTTATTTTAAATATAATAGATAATTCAAGAAAAGCAAATGCAACAAAAATATTTATAACTGGTAAAAAAAGTTTAAAAAACTATGAAATAACTATTAGTGATAATGGATGTGGAATACCTAAAAAAGATTTAAATAGAATTACAGA
>JAAVYF010000065.1 GCA_022790975.1 Clostridia bacterium
TAGATTTTGGAGATCATCCATATGGTTTATATATAAATGGTAAACTTTATTATATGGTTAACGATAGTTTAGAATATTACGGAGATATACCTGATTGTGAGAGTGAAAAATCTGGTATGCCAACAGGTTATGTTTCTTGTGCTATGGCATATGGGAATCCTGAAAATATAATACAGTATCCAAAAAGTAAATTAAATCTATTAACTTCACAATTTGATAGTTAGGAGTGATTTTAAATGAGTTGGTTAATGGGAATAGTATCTTGGGTTAAATCTCATATAGTTATTTCAATTATAATTAGTATAGTTGTAGTTGGTGGTGGAATTACTGGAGTCGTAGTTTTAACTGGTAATAAAGAAGAATTACCACCAAAAGTAGAAGAAAATAAAAATAATGATACTATTGTTTTAAAAGATAATTTGAAATTCGAGATAAATAGTGAATTAACATTATTGTCTTTAATAAGTGATAATAATAAAGTAAAAATACTAAGTAATGATGAAAAGATAGATACTTCTATGTTAGGAGAAAAAGAGGTTACTATAAAATATCAAGTAGAAGAAAAAGAACAAGAAGAAAAAGTTAAAATAAATATTGTTGATACTACTCCACCTATTATTGAATTTAAAAAAGAATTATCAACTACTACTGGAACAAAAATAGATTTATTAAAAGATGTTAAAGTAACTGATAATTCAAAGGAAGATATAAAAGCAACTATCGAGGGAAATTATGATATTAATAAAGTTGATACTTATAAACTAAAATATGTAGCAGTTGATAGTAGTAATAATAGAAAAGAAGAAGAATTTGTTTTAAAAGTAAATAAGAAAGAAACAACAAATAATAATAAACCTAATAATAGTACTTCTAATAATGGTACTAATAAGCCAAATAATAACTCTAGTAATAATTCTAATAATGGTGGTAATACTTCGAATAATACCAATAATAATGTAGTTGAGAAACCTAAATACGATATTAACTTAAATGATAATGTTATGTATGCTGAAGTTAATGATGTAGAGAATACCTATATTCGAGTAAAAAAGGTTTGTTTAAATAAAACAATAGGTGAATTAAGAAATATGTATCCTAATCATAGTGAAAGTTTAAATGATGGTTCTAATGATAGTTCTGTATTCGAATATTTCTGGTTAAATGATTTCCCAGACTGTGAGGATACTGAAGCAATTACACAAGGATTTGTATCTCAAATTAGTAGTAACTTAAAGGGTTTTAAAGTCGAATCTTTTACTGATAAAAAAATACATTTTAAGAGAGTACTTTTTTATAATCGTAAGTATGAGAAATATATTACTGACCTTAATAAGTATGGTTTGTTAGTAGTGACAGGATATGGGTATGTACCAACATACGAAGTATTAGATGAAACAATGTGTAGTAAATATAATCTATCTTGTGGTAGGTGGTAATTCCTAAGAAGATAATCGTAACTGGTTGTCTTTTTTCTTTTTATATAGGAAAGTTACTCCAAAGGAGAGTGAATTAAAAAAAATGAGAGTTAGTACTACTATTAAACTTAAGAACGAGTTTATAAGTGATATTGATTTTATTCATTATCAAGATACCTACAATAATCAAAATGTAATTGATAAAGATTTACTTGTTAAATTACTAGAAAAGTATCACGATTTGTATTATATCTTTCTTAAGATGAATTTATGGTTATATCACTTTAAAATTAGTGGTTTAAACGATGATTTAAAAGATGTTACATACTATAAGAATACAATGTTTAGAATTGATGATTTATCTCATATTTTTGGTTTATATTATCATCATCACTCTATGTTTGTAGAAACTTTTAAATTAATGGTTAGTAATAATTTAATTCCAAAAAATGAAATTAAATTACTCGAAATGATAATCAATAATCCTAGGGAAGAACAAATACGACCTACTTTTGATTTTGATGAATCTTTAAACTAGTAGATTTCAATTAATAAAAAAAATAATCAATTCACTATGAACTGATTATTTTTTTGTGTAAAGTTATGTAAATAAAATGAAGAAAACTACAAAAAATAAAAAAAATTTAATGAAAATCTTAAGAAAAGGTGTAGTGAATTTGTATTATATAATATCACCAATAAAAATATAATTTTTTATTGTCTTCCTCAAAGTTTGTCTTTAAGTAAATTATAGCACAAAATTTGGAAGTTGTGAAGAGGGAAAATATCACGTGTTATTCATCTAATTTATATTAACTGGTTTTCAGTAAATACTGAAACGTTCTCTCCCAGGTAAGTTGGATGTAGAAAGGAAAAAGGTTATGTCAATCAAAGATGAGGATATAGATAAATTAATCTATAATGAAGGAATTAATCCTAAACCTCTAAATCTAATACAAAAAGCCATTAAGAAAAATAAGGAACCATTAAAAGATGGAATAACTTATGATGGTGTATTAGTTAGAGTTGAAAGTTTTGAGACTAAAAAAGGAGTTCCAACTTTATCTTACGTTTATGATGTAAACGGAGTTGAAGTTTCGGATATGTACTATTTTAGTATCTATTCTATTCAAGGTAGTATAGATAGATTAATAGAAACTTTAAAAAAGTTTGATTTCGATATTAACTTACAAACAGCCAACGAAGGTGTAGAATCACTAGCATATTTTACAAAATATCTAGTTGGTTCAAAAGTTAAGTTGATTCAAACTACTAGAGAAACTGAAAAAGGTAGTTATCCAAACTATACGATTTCAGAAGTTACTAAGTTAGTTTCAAAAGAGGATTAATAGTAGAAGAGGGATAAATAGAATATCCCTCTATATCTACTAATAAATATTATGAAAGGAGGTAAAATTTATGATTTTTGATAATGGTACTAGTTGGGGAAATGGTCCTCGTTACGTAATAAGAGATTATTTAAATCAATGTCGTAACAAGAAATCTTTAAAATATAATTTTCGTTTAGTTGAGTATTTTGGACGATTCTATTTAGAAGAGGAGTTTGATGAAGATGAACGATACACTAATGAATTTGAATATAGTGATTATATTGAGTTATCTCCACTTGAAAAAGAAATCGAGAGGAGTCGTAAACATAATGTTGAAAATGAAACAACAGCAAGAAAAAAGGTTCGAGATTTCTTAAATGGTTATCAAGTAACTGAACAAGAATTAATGAGTTATTTCGATATTGTAAAACGTGGAAGTATTTATTTTTTATCGGAAGACTTAAATTATTAATGAAGTAGAAATGAAAGGATAAGAGATGCACTTAAAAAAAGAAAAATTTAATAAAAGGGGGGTGTTGTGAAATGTAGTAAATTACATTTATTTAAACAAGGAATTACTTCATCATATCAAAATGTGATAAAAATTGTCATAAATTCTTTATCAATATTTGATTTAGATTTCATATGTTTAACTAAGGTGGATATATGAAAATAGAAAACGTAGTTTTTAATGATGAAGGTAAAACTCTTCAAGAGATTATAGAACAATTTTTAGTCCTATATTACAGTGAAACAGTTGTCCAAAATGGATAATTGAGGGATAGTAAAGGTACTAAAATGTATTGTTATTTATGAAAGTGAGATGATTAAAAATGGGTAATGAAGTGTTTAGAGTAGGTATTTATTTAAGATTATCTCGTGAGGATGAATTGAAGGGTGAAAGTGGAAGTATCAGTAATCAAAGAGATATTATTCACAAATATATAAGAGATAATAATCTATTGTATATAGATGAGTACGTTGATGATGGTGTCAGTGGTACGCAGTTTTATAATCGTGAAGGTTGGAACAGGTTAATCAATGATATTGAAAATAAACGTATTAATATGATTATAACTAAGGATTTATCAAGATTCGGAAGGAATGAAGGTCAACAACTTAGATATTTAGATTATTTTGATGAAATGGGAATTAGATATGTCGCCATATTAGATAATGTAGATACGTTTGATGAATATAATACTTCAAATGAAATGATACCTTTAAATTGTTACTTTAATGAAAAACACGTAAGAGATACTTCAAAGAAAATGAAAGCCAGTGTTCATAGTAAGAGAAGTCAAGGGAATTTTTTAGGTAAAACCGCTCCTTATGGTTATATCAAGGACCCTAACAATAAATATAAATTGTTAGTTGATGAAAAAGCAGCAGAGGTAGTAAGAAGAATATTTAATTTATTTGTTAGTGGTAAAGGTATTTCGGAAATATCTAGAATATTAACTGATGAACACGTTCCTATTCCAAGTGTTTATAAAAATCTTAATGTAGGTCAGAAGTCCGCAGCATATGGTATATGGGATTTAAGAACTATAAGTGATATGTTACAACTTCCTACCTACGTTGGAGATTTAACACAAGGAAGAACGAAGAAACCAAGTTATAAATCAAAGAGAAGAATAAGACCAAAAAAAGAAGATTGGATAATATGTGAAGGAAAATGTCCCGCTATAATAGATAGAGAAACTTTTAATCTGGCTCAAGATATTTATAATAGAAACAAGAATCAAGGTAAGAATACTCAAGATATATTATTAAAAGGATTTGTTTATTGTAAAGAATGTGGTCATACAATAGGGTTTAGATTATATACCGCAACAACTCAGAAAAAGGGAGAGGTTACTAGATGCTATGGTAATTGTAATTTTTGGTCTAAACACAAGAAGTATGATGTCTGTACTCCTCATAATGTGAAATACTATGAATTAGAAGAATTAGTTCTTAATGATATAAAACAGAAGTGTAAGAAGTATCTAAAAACTAACGATTTAAAAAGTGTTTTACAAAATAATGATAAAACTAAGAAACTTTTAACTGAATTAGAAATGAAGTTAAAAAAATTAGAAAATGAAGTTGAATTCAGTAGTAAAAAGAAAGAAGATTTATATAATGATAAATTAGAAGGTAATATTGATTTAGAAATGTATAAACGTATGAGTAATAGAATCACTGAAGAAACTTTGTTGAAGCAGCAAGAAATACAAGAAATAAATACTAAGATATATAATATAAAGAATAATATCACGGGTATTGAAAAGAAGTACGATAAGATTATTAAGGAATATTTGGAAATGGAGAAACCAAGTATTCAGTTATTATCAAGTCTTCTTGATAAAATAGAGATAGATGAAGATAAGAATATAACGATATATTATAAGTTCAAATCATTGGAAAATGGTTATTAATTTATAGTAAAAAGTTAAACCTTTTGTGGTCTATGTTGTAACTCCAGCATTAAATAAAAGTTTCAAGTTTCAAAGTGAATGGCCAGAAAATAGTAGCCAATCATACATATTATCTTCCATCTTAAAAGATATCAAAAATGACAAAGAAATGACCATAGAAGAAAAAGATAAAGGATATGTCATTAAAAGTAAGGTAAATTATCCTAATAACAAAGAATTAACATATCAAAAAATATATTTTGATAAAAACATGAATTTAGAAAGTGTTGAAGTATATAATAATGAAAATATTGTAAATATAAAAGTAATGTTTTCAAGTGTTAATTTAAAAGGTGGTTTAGAAGAAGAAGA
>JAAVYF010000038.1 GCA_022790975.1 Clostridia bacterium
ATAAATAATTTAGTTATTATAAATAATTCAGTTATTATAAATAATTTAGTTATTATAAATAATTCAGTTATTATAAATAATTTAGTTATTATAAATAATTTAATTATTATAAATAACTTAATTATTATAATTAAATTTGTCTATTAACCAAGAGTTAGAAGATGAATCCTTTATAATTGTAAAATTATCTGTTTTTGTATAAGTTTCATTATATTCTGTATCTTCGGGATTGAAACTTTTTCTAAAAGTTCTTACAATATCACAGCTTATTTTATTAGACTCATTTTTTACATTTTTTATATCAATTGTATCAATATAATCTGCTATATTTATATCTCCAGCAGTAATATATACTTCACCATTATCTTTAAAAACAAATAAATCCATTTCGTTTTTATAGGTTTCAATTGAATTTTCAGTATAAATACTACTTAATTTATCAAAATTTTTTACAAGTATTTCGCTTGATGTATATATATCATCATACTCATAGTCAATATTCCAAACTTCAAATGTATTTTGCATTTTTTTATAATAAACAGCTAAAATTTCTTCTGGCTTAGTATTAACATATCTGCAAGAAGTAATATAGTAATTTTTAGTTTTTTCATCATATTTAATAGTTAAAATTTTATGAGAAAGTTTATCTTTATAATCTAATATGTTTGAAAAATTTTTATCATTTAGATTTTTAATTGATGTTATAGGAGTACCATTATCTTCATTTAAAATAAATTCATAGTTATTATATATATCTATTAAATCATCTGGATTTTCTCCCAAAGTTCGATAAAGAGAAACTGTAAAGTCATAAATAGAAATTGTATAAATATTTTCATTTTTGTCTATATTTTCAATTTTATAATCATAATAATATTCAAGTCCATAAGATGTTGGTCCATATTTATCATGATAAGTATCATATCTCATATATTCAGCGCCAGTAGGAAATGTTTTTTTCAAATCAGGTCCATATATAGTGTTAACAAATTGGCAAATTTCATCATATGTGTAATCATATTGTTTAGAATTTCGTTCATCAAATTCACTGTTATTATGCAAATATTGATTTATATTTTCCCAAAGCCAGTTTTCATCGGCATCATTAATATTTTCAAATTCTGGAATAAGATAGGTTTTTCCATAAATTGTGTTTATATATTTTTCTAAATCTGGATAGTTTGAAGTAGTTTTTTTAGATTTATTTTGAGTTAATTTATATATTCCAAATGTTATAAAAACAATAATAATTAATATAATAAATATTTTAATAAATTTTTTCATATGTTCTCCATTCTTTTTTATTAAAAGTGTTTGTGTTTATATAATTATTTTATTTTATTGTGTTTTTAATGTCAATATAAAAATTCTTTTAAAATTCTGAATTTATATATTGTTTTTTGTTAATCACAAAAAATTCCAAAATTAAAAATATTATGCAATTTTATAATATTTTTGGCAAAAATAAACATAATAGTAATATAAATATTTATTGTATGTAAAGGAAAGAGAAATCTATGTTTAGAAAATTTTTGAAATTTATAGGAATATTACTTTTGTTTTTTATAATAATGTTTGTATTTTTCTTTTTATTAGAATTAAATCAATCAGATGGAAATCCTGCTAAAGCTACAGTTGGAGTTTTAGAAAAAGTTGCAAATTCAATAACTGAAAGTGAGCCAATTTATGTATTATTATTAGGTGTAAATGATAATTTAAATCAAAGTCTTACAGATACAATAATGGTTTTAGGTTATAATCCTAAAACACAAAAAGCATTTGCAATGTCGATACCTCGCGATACATTTGTTGGAAAAAGCTTATCTAAAGCAACAGCTTCTGATAAAATAAATGCATTATATGCTAAAAGTCCCGAAAAATTAATGAAAAAAGTATCAGAAATTACGGGAATTAATATTAATTATTATGTAACTATTAATAATGAAGCATTAATAAAATTAGTAGATATTGTAGGAGGAGTTGAATTTAATGTTCCAATAGATATGAATTATGATGATAAAACACAAAATTTGCATATTCATTTGAAAAAAGGATTACAATTAATAGATGGGAAAAAAGCAGAACAATTATTAAGATTTAGACATAATAATAATGGAACTTCATATTCTACTTCATATGGAGATAATGATTATGGTAGAATGAAAACCCAAAGAGAATTTATGATGACTGTAGTAGAACAATGTTTACAAAGTAAAAGTATAGATGAAATAAAGAAAATGATTAATGTAGCATTTGAAAATATAGATACTAATATGTCTGTTAGTTATATTTTATCATATTTAGTTTATGCGTATAATTTTAAAATAGAAAACTTAGAACTTTCACAACTTCCAGGTGCATCAGTTTATTCTAATGAAGTTTGGGTATTTAAGTATCAAGAAAAAGAAGCAGAAAAATTAATTTCAGATATTTTGGAAGAATTTAATGAAAAAGAGAGTAAAAAACAAGAAAATGTTAATGAAATACAAGAGATAGAGCAAGAGTAGAAATTCAGAAATATTTTTGGAATTAAGTATAAAATTTTCCAATATATTTTGATTTCACAGCATAGTATATATTATTTTAGATTAAATTACTTTATATGAAAAAATAAAAGCAGAATTGTAAAAAAATTGTTATATTAAAGAAATATGAATTTTTTTAGTAAAGTATTCCATTTTTTTTTTACTAATGATATAATATGAACGAAATGAAAAATGGGAGGAATTATGTCAGAAAAAAAAAGTGTAATTAAAAATTATATGTATAATTTAATTTATCAAATTTTGATATTAATTCTTCCTTTAGTTACAACTCCATATTTATCTAGAGTGTTAGGTGCAGAAGGAGTTGGAATATATAGCTACACATATGCAATTGTAACATATTTTGTATTATTTGGTTCATTAGGTATTGCATTATATGGTCAAAGAGAAATTGCATATGTTCAAGATAATGTAAAAGCAAGAAAAAGAGTATTTTTTGAATTAGTTATAGTAAGGTTTATAACACTCTTTATTGCAGTTTTAATTTATGCATTAGTTTTTATGAGAGGCAAACAATATCAAACATATTATAGTATTTTATTAATAGAACTTTTAGCAGCAGGTTTTGATATTAGTTGGTTTTTTCAAGGAATTGAAGAGTTTAAAAAAACAGTTATAAGAAATGTTTTAGTAAGAGTAATAAGTGTTACATTAGTATTTGTTATAGTAAAAACAACTAATGATTTATGGAAATATATATTAATTTATTCATTAGCAGATTTTTTGGGAAATCTTTTATTATGGGTATATTTACCAAAATATTTAAAAGGTGGAAAGATTGGAAAAATAGAATTAAAAAGGCATATAGTTCCTTTACTAATGCTATTTATACCACAAGTAACAAATAAAATTTATAATTTATTAGATACAACGATGCTTGGTTCAATAGTTTCTAATAAACAAGAAACAGGATATTATGAACAATCTCAAAAAGTAATTAGACTTTTGCTTACAATTGTCACATCTCTTGGTGTAGTTATGGTTCCTAGAATGGCAAATACATTTGCAACTGGTGATAGAAAAAAAATAAATTCTTACATAAAAAAATCGTTTAATTTTGTATTTATAATTTCATTTCCAATGATGTTTGGAATAGCAAGCATTTCTAAAGCATTTGTTCCAATATTTTTTGGAAAAGGGTATGATAAAGCAGCAATATTAATAATGATATTTAGTCCAATGTTAATTTTAATGGGAATTGAAAATGTTATAGGAACACAATATTTATTACCAACTAAAAGACAAAAAGAATATACTATTTCGGTAGTGTCAGGTATATTAGTAAATTTAATTTTAAATTTTATTTTTATTAATTTGTGGAATTCAATTGGAGCTTCAATTGCAACAATTATTTCTCAATTAGTAGTTGATATTGTTCAAATTTACTATGTTAGAAATAATATAAAATGGAAACCATTAATAAGATTAGCTGTTAGATATTTAGTTGCTAGTAGTATAATGTTTGGTGTTTGTCAATTAGTTAAGCTTATTTCAGATACAGGTATTTTAAGTGTTATGCTTCAATGCATAGTAGGATTTTCTGTTTATATAGGAATGCTTATTTTATTTAGAGATAAATTTTTAAATACTATTATAGATAAAATAAAATCTAAATTAGGTGGTATAATAAGATTTCAAAATTAACCAAAGATTTGAAAAGAGAGGTACATATGAAAGAAAAAATTACAGTAGTTATGCTAATTTTATGCATTATTATGGCATCAGTAGAGTATTATGCTTTAGCTATTACAAAAGATGAATTAAATAATCAAAATAAGGATTTAGATAATCAGATTTCTGAAAAAAAAGATGAAATTGATGAGAAAAATTCTGAGTTATCAGCAGCAATGAAAGAAGTTCAAGATTTAGTAGGTCAAATAGGTACATATGAGCAAGCAATTTCTGATTTAAATACTCAAATTAATGATGTTTCTTCAAGAATTGAAGAAACTGAGAATAATATTAATCAAAAAGAAAAAGAATTACAAGAAAAGCAAGAATTGTTAAATAAGAGATTAGTTGCAATATATGAAAGTGGAAATACTTCATATTTAGAGATGCTACTTACATCAGCAGATTTATCTGATTTTATTTCTAAATATTATTTAATTTCTGAAATTGCAGAATACGACTCTAATTTAATTACTTCTATTAGAAATTTTAAATCAGAATTAGAAAGTGCTAAAGCAAATTTAGAAAATGATAAACAAACTTTAGAGAATTCCAAATCAGAACAAGTAAAAAAACGTGATGAATTAGCTTCTCTAAAAAAAGAAAAAGAAAAGAAGGCTGCTAATTTAAATGCAGAAGAAAAGGCTTTAGAAAAAGAACTAGAAGATTTTGAAGCAGATAAAAGAAAAGTACAGGCTGAATTAGAAGCAGTTATAAGAAAAGAAGCAGAAGAAGCAGAAAGAAAAAGAAAAGAAGCTGAAGCTGCTGCTAAAAAGAATAATAATAGTAATAGCAGTAGTAGTGGAAACACAGGAACAGTTTCAACTGCTCCAAATGAACATGGATACATATTCCCAGTTGCAGGTCTTTCAAAGGCTAATATAAGAAATACAACATATCCATCATATGCTAATCACACTGGAGTTGATGTAAATATAGGGGTAGTAGGAAAAAATGTTGTAGCAGTTAAAGCTGGAACAGTTGTAATTTCAGAAGCCAAAAAGATAAATGGAAAATATTATAGTTATGGAGAATTTATAGTTATAAATCATCATGATGGTACAATGACTGCATATGCTCATATGTTAGAAGGTTCTAGAACAGTTCAACCTGGAGATAAAGTTTCACAAGGTCAAAAAATTGGAATTGTTGGAAGTACAGGAAGGTCTACAGGTCCACATTTACATTTTGAAGTTCGTGTTAATGCAAGGCCAGTAAATCCAATACCTTATTTATAATAAATTTAGATATATAATATGGAAAATAACGATAGAAGTAATTTTTTAGTTACTTCTATTTTAATAAATAGAAGATTTTATTAAAAATGGTTTGGTAAAAAATAGTTTAGAAAAGATAATTTAATTTAAATAATTTAATAAACATATTTTAATAAAAAATAATAATAGAAAGGAATCTATTTAATAGGTTAAATAATATAAAAATGGATGAAAAACAAATTCCTGAATTTTTTAGAGAAATGTTACATGAGCAATATGATGAAATTATATTTCAGAAAATTTTAGATGGATATAAATGTAATAGAAAAGTTACTTTAAGAATTAATACATTAAAAAGTAATAAAGAAAGTATTTGTGAAAAGTTAAGAGAGAATAATATAGAATTTTCAAATGTTTCATGGAACGAAAATGCACTTGTTATAGAAAATGCTAATGAAATTCAGATTAAAAAGTTAGATATCTATATAAATGGAGAGATTTATTTACAAAGTTTATCTTCGATGATTCCTCCAATAATATTAAATCCTGAATTTCAAGATAATATATTAGATATGTGTTCTGCACCACGGAGGAAAAACTACTCAAATGGCTGCAATGTGTAACAATAAGGTAATGATTACTGCATGTGAAAAAAATAAAATAAGAGCTGATAGGCTTAAATATAATATAGATAAACAAGGCGTAAAATGTGTAAATATTATGCTAGAAGATGCAAGAAATTTAAGTGATTATTTTTCTTTTGATAAAATTTTATTAGATGCTCCATGTAGTGGTAGTGGAACTGCAAGTGTTTATAAAGACGATTTTAATTTAGAATTAATAAATAGGTCTTCAAAATTACAAGAAATTCTTTTAAAAAAAGCAATAAACATATTAAAATCAGGACATGAAATGGTTTATTCAACATGTTCTATATTAAAAAATGAAAATGAAAATATATTAAATAAAGTAAAAAATTTAGTTGATATAGTTCCAATAGATAATAATTTTTTAAAAGAAATACCAATTTTAAAAACAGAAATAAAAGGAACCTTATGTGTTTTACCAAATAATAATTATGAAGGCTTCTTTGTAGCAAAATTAAGAAAAAAATAAACATTTGAACTTTTTGGGACGGTTCAAAAAAGTTTCAAAAGTTAAAAAGTTTGAATATTTAAATTGAAAAAAATGTCAAAATTTTAAATAAAAATAAAAAAAATAATTAAAAAGTATTGTAATAAATAAATATTATTGGTATAATAGACTTATGAATTAAGGTAATGGGAGGAATTAAAAATGAGAAAAATATTAAAGGTTACATTAGTATTTGTTATATTATTACTTTGCAATATATCTATTGTTAATGCAGCCACAAATCAAGAATTGATTTCATATGTATCAAAATCATTTTCAATTGCAGGAAAGTCAGTTAGTTTATCTTCAGAGGATAAAGTAAAAATAGAACGTTATTTAAATGCTCATCCAGTAACAGCTGAGCAAGCTGATAAAATAATTGCTAAAATTGATGAAGCAGTTAATTATTTAAATACTGTAGGAGTTTCAAGTTTTTCAAAATTAAGTCAATCTCAAAAAGAAAAGTTATTAGCAATTGCTAAAGATGCAGCAGCTATAGCAGGTGCTACAATATCATATGATGCAAAAAGTGGAGCAATTTCAATTTATTTTGATGGTGTATTATTTGACCAAGTTTCAACACAAAAAGGTTTAAAACAAACAGGTACAGACCATTCATATATAGTATATGCTATTGCAGGTGTAGCAGTTATTGCCGTTGCTACAGGAGTTGTAGTAAGAAAGAAAAAAGCAAATGCTTAATAAAGAAAAAAATAAAAAAACAAGTTTTATAGGAGCAACTATTAGAAGTTTAATAGTTGCTTTTATATATGTTTTTATTTTTGTGGGAATTGTATATTTTTTATTTTCTAGTAAAATTTCTATGGCAATGTCAATTATAGATACAATATCAGTAGATACAAGCAATAAGATTTTAGAAGATGTAAAAATTGATTTAGAAACTAGAAATTTAAGAAGTTATCCAGAATATGGAACTAAATATGGAAATATTTCTTTACCAAGTTTAGGATTAAGTTTTGATTTATATTTTGGAGATAGTTTGCCAATTTTAAAAAATGGAATAGGCCATTCAAGTGGAAGTTATTTTCCAGGAGAAGGAGGTTCTATAATTTGTATGGGACATAACTATAATGGAATACTAAAAACTCTTCCCAATATTAAATTAGGAGATGAAATTATTATAACTACTTCATATGGAATATTTACATATAAAGTAAATAATACAAAAATTGTTTATTATACAAATACTGAAGAACTCCCAATACAAAAAGAAGAAGAAATATTAATGTTATATACATGTTATCCAACAGATGGATTAGGTCACGCTGTTGATAGATATGTTGTATATGCTAGTTTAGAATCAGAACAAATAATAGAGTAGTTTTTTATAATAGAAAACTTTAAAAGAAAGGAGTATATAATTAAGATATTTTAATTATACAAAGAAATATGATAAAAAAAGTTATCACATTTATTTTAAATTTTTTATTAATAATTCTAGGTATCAGTACTTTTATTATAATTATTATATCTAAAACAGTGCTAAATGAAGAATATTTAAAAAGTGTTTTAGTTACAAATAATTTTTATCAAAGAGCTTATGATGATATTAAAGATGATTTTGAAAACTATACAATGCAATCTGGTTTAGAATTAGATATACTGGATTCTTTAGTGAGTAAAGAGAAGGTAACTAATGATATAAATAAAAGGTTAGATTCTATTTTTAATTTAGAAAATTTTGAAGTAGATACTAATTCTATAAAAGAAGAATTGAATTCTAGAATAAATAATATTTTAGTGGAAAATAATAGAGTTTTGGAAGAAAGTGAAAAAACTTCAATAGAAAAATATGAAAATGCAATTGTAGATAGTTACAAGTCAGGTATTTTATATGGAAAACAATTACATATCCCATCAGATTTAGTTAGTAAATATTTAAAATATACAGTTATATCAATGATAGTATTAATTTTGTTAATAATTATTATAAATAGAAAAATTAAAACTATTTTAAATTCATGTGGAGTCATACTATTACCTATTGGAATTATAATTTCTTTAGTGAAACCATTAGTTTTACATAGAGTCCAAAATATATTAATGCTAGACCAGAAATTCTCTAATTGCTTAGTGTTTGTTTTAAATGATATTGTAGAGAAGTGTTTTAAATATGGAATTGTTATAGCAATTGTAGGAATGTTATTTATTATAATTAGTTCTATTAATTTTTTTCAAAAAAGTATTGAGCATAAATTTAATTAATGATAAAATTATTAAGTATTAATAATAGAATTAAGGGGAGAAAAAATGGAAGAGATTGATTTAAAAGAAATTTTAAAAACATTTTGGAACAAGAGATTTCATATTTTAGTAATAATAGTCTTATTTATTATTGCAGGAATAGTTTTTACAATGAACTTCATAACACCAAAATATACATCTTCAACAACTTTGATTTTAGCTTCAGTAAATTCAGGTTCAACTTCAGATGCAACAAAAATAGATACATCTGTTATTGAAAAAGATATAACACTTAATGCAAAATTAGTATCAACATATAGTGAACTTATTAAAAGTAAAAATATTTTAAGACAAGTAATGTTCAATTTAAATATAGATATGGACGAAGATGAACTTAGGAAAAATATTAATGTAAGCACAGTAGAAGATACAGAGCTAATTGAAATAGCAGTTACAAATGAAAATTCAGAAATAGCTTCAGAAATAGCAAATGAAATAGCAAATGTTTTTAAAGACCAAATAAAAGTTTATTATGATATAGAAAATGTACAAGTTGTAGATATAGCAGAAGCTGATGATAAGCCTTCAAATATAAATCATAAAAGAGATGTGGCTCTTTTTATATTAATAGGTATGGTTGTTTCTTGTGGATATGTATTAATTTTAAATATGTTAGATAATACTGTTAAATCAATAGAAGATGCAGAAAGAATTAGTGGACTTACAGTACTTGCTGCATTACCAACATATGATGAAATTTTACCAAAACCAAAGAAAAAAGAAAGGAGAAACTAATAATGAAGGGTGATTTAATAGTTTATAGAGAACCAAGATCTCCAATATCAGAAATTTTTAGAACATTAAGAACAAATATACAATTTATGAGTAAAAAGCATGGTTCTCAAACAATCCTTATAACTTCAACTAATGCTAGTGAAGGAAAAAGTTGGATTTCTTCGAATCTAGCTGTAACAATGGCTCAAACAGGAAGAAGAGTTGTTGTAGTAGATGGAGATATGAGAAGAGGTAGGGTATATTCAATTTTTAAAGTTGCTCCAAGACCAGGACTTTCAAATTATTTATCTGGAGTTAATAATGATGAAAGTATTTTGAGTGATGTAGAAGATTATATTCAACATACGAAAATAGAAAATTTAGATGTATTATCTGCTGGAAATGTTCCACCAAATCCATCTGAATTATTAATTTTACCACAAATGGTCGAATTATTAAATGATTTAAAACAAATATATGATGTAGTAATAATAGATGGAACGCCTTGTCAATTAGTTACAGATTCTTTAATTTTAGCAAGAATGGTTGACTCTGTTATTGTAGTTGCAGCTTGTAAAGAAACAAAAAGAAAAGATTTAGAAAGAGTTATAGAAAATTTAAGAAATGTTGGAGGTAAGCTTTTTGGAGTTGTATTAAATAAGCTTCCTATTTCAACTAAGAAATATGAAAAATCATATTATTATGGAGATAAAAGTTAAATGAAAAAGAGCGCAATATTGCGCTTTTTTGTATAATTTTACTATATAAATTTGAAATTTTTTATGAATTAAAAAATAAACATTTATATAAAATTTAAAATAAGAATGCAAAAGGAGAAAATATGGTTGATTTTCATACACATATATTGCCAGGAGTTGATGATGGTGCAAAAACTTCAGAAGAAGCAATAAAATTATTCAAAGAAGCAAAAATGGCTGGATTTGATAAAATTATATTAACATCACATTATATGGAAGATTATTTTAAAGTAGAAGTTTTAGAAAGAAAAAAAATTTATGAAGAATTGAAATCTCTTATAGAATCTCAAAATATTAATTTGAAAATATTTATGGGAAATGAAATTTTTATAACTGAAAACATTATAAATCTATTGAAGAATAATAAGATTTGTACACAAAATAATACTAATTATGTACTTTTTGAATTGCCATTTAATATAAAACCAATAAATATTATTGATGCTATTTATGAAATGCAACAGCATAAACTTATTCCAATACTCGCACATCCAGAACGTTATGCATATTTTTATGATGAGCCAGATATTTTTTATGAGCTTGTAGATAAAGGTGTGTTATTACAAGCTAATTTTGGAAGTTTTATAGGTCAGTATGGAAAAAGAGCTAAAATTATGGCAGAGAAACTTTTAACTAGTAATTTAATACAAGTTCTTGGAAGTGACGTTCATAGACCAGATACTATATATAAAAAGATTCCAGAGATATTAGATGTTTTAGCTGATTTAGTTGGAATTGATAAAGTAAATCAATTAACAGAGATTAATCCTAATTTGATTTTGGAAAATAAAAGAATTGATGTTGAGAATTATTATCCTATAAAGTTTAAGTTTAAAGAAAAGATTATTATGAAGAAGAGTAAATCTTAATTTAGTATTAATTTTATTATTAGAAATATTTTTTGTATTAGTTTTATAATTAAAAAATGTATTTATTTTAGATTTTATAATTGATTTATATAATTTTTATGTTAAAAAAAACCGTTAATTTTGAAGTTAACGGTTTTTTGTATGAATTTTATACTACTTAAATTTTTATATTTTAGAAAATTTAAAATTTGCTTGTAAAAGTTAGCAAATAATAATAAAAAATTTCTTAACTTAATAATGTTAACCTTGACAAACATTTTTATATGTACTATAATGTTAACCATGATTAACTTTAAGGAGAAAATTATGGTATCGAAAGCATTGGAAGAATATTTAAAAACGATGTATATTTTAAAACAAAAAAATGGTAATATTAGAGTAACAGATATAGCATTGAAAATGAATTGTTCAAAACCAAGTGTTAATAAGGCAATAAATAATTTAAAGGCAAATTCTTTAGTAAATTATGAATTATATGGAACAATAGAACTAACAGAAGAAGGCGAAAATCTTGCCAAAAAAATACTTGAAGCATATGATATTGTTTATGTATTTTTAAAAGATGTTCTTAATTTAGAAGAAATTGATGCTAGGGCTGAAGCTGAAAAAATAAAAGGTGCAATAAGTGATGATACAATAAATAAATTAGCTAAATATGTTCATAAAGAATTAGGATTAAATAATTTAGATTGTAATTATGATATAAATAAAGAAAAATGTAGAGAATGTACAAGACGTACAGGAAGTAAAAATATTATAGAATAACCAATTAAAATATAGCAAATTATATAAAAATAAGGACAAAAATTAAGCTACATTCAAAGTTTTTATGACAATTTAAAAGATATATTATTTATAGGATATGAGAGAGGAATTTTAATTATGAGTAAAGAGTTATTAAATATAACAGATTTATATGTTAATGCTGGAGATAAAGAGATTTTAAAAGGAATAAATTTAAAAATTAATAAAGGAGAAATACATGTTATTATGGGACCAAATGGTTCTGGAAAAACAACTACAGCAAATGCTATTTTAAATAATCCTGCTTATAAAAAAGTCAGTGGTAAAGTTAGTTTTGATGGAGAAGATATAGGGAATTTAAAAACAGATGAAATTGCAAGAAAAGGAGTTTTTATGTCTTTTCAATTACCGGAAGAAATTCCTGGTGTTTCAGTTACAAATTTTTTGAAATATGCTAAAAACAAAATTACAGGAAAACCAGTAAAAATATTTGAATTTAAAGATGAATTAAAAAATTATATGAATGAACTAAATATGAATTCAAAAAACATGGAAAGAAGTTTAAATGTTGGATTTTCTGGTGGAGAAAAAAAGAAAAATGAGATATTGCAAATGCTTGTGTTAAATCCAAAACTTGTTATTTTAGATGAAACAGATTCTGGCTTAGATGTTGATGCTATAAAAACAGTTTCAAAAGGAATAGAAATGTTTAAAAATGATGAAAATGCAGTATTAATAATAACTCATAATACAAAAATTTTGCATAGTTTAAAAGTAGATTATGTACATGTTTTAGTTGATGGAAAAATAGTAAAAACAGGTAGTCAAGAGCTTGCAGAAGAAATTGAGGAGAGTGGATATATAAAATATAAAAGCTAAGTACAGCATTAAACATATTTTATTTCAAGAAAGGAAACCACTATGAAAAGTAATATTGACGAGATAAATAGAAATATTTATGACATAAAAAATAAAGATGAATATGACTTTAAAATAAAGAAAGGCTTAACCCCAGAAATTATTGAAGAGATCTCAAACAGGAAAGATGATCCTGACTGGATGAGAGAATTTAGATTAAAAGCATTAGAAGTTTATAATAAATTAGAACTTCCTACTTGGGGACCTGATTTATCTGAGCTAAATATGAGTGATATTGCAACTTATGTTAAACCAAAAACTAAACTTTCAAATTCTTGGGAAGATGTTCCAGAAGATATAAAAAACACATTTGATAAACTTGGAATTCCAGAAGCAGAAAAAGCATCTTTAGCAGGAGTTGGAGCTCAATACGATTCAGAAGTTGTATATCATAGTATGAAAGAAGATTTAATTAAGCAAGGTGTTATATATACAGATATGGAAACTGCTGTTAAAGAATATCCTGAACTTGTGAAAGAACACTTTATGAAATGTGTTCCTGTATATGACCATAAATTTGTTGCTCTTCACGGAGCTGTTTGGTCAGGTGGCTCATTTGTATATGTTCCTAAAAATGTAAAAGTTGATATTCCACTTCAATCATATTTTAGACTAAATTCGCCAGAATCAGGTCAATTTGAGCATACATTAATTATAGTAGATGAAGGTGCAAGTCTTCATTTTATAGAAGGATGTTCTGCTCCAAAGTATAATAAAGTAAACCTACATGCTGGATGTGTGGAATTATATGTAAAAGATAATGCATATCTTAGATATTCAACAATAGAAAATTGGTCAAAAAATATGCTTAATTTAAATACTAAAAAAGCAATATGTGGTAAAAATTCTAAAATGGATTGGGTTTCTGGTTCATTTGGTTCTAAAATTTCGATGCTATATCCAATGAGTATTTTAAATGGTGAAGGAGCAAAAACAGAATTTACAGGAATTTCATTTGCAGGAGGTCGGACAAAATTTAGATAATGGATTTAAAGTGATTCATAATAGCCCAAATACATCAAGTGTAATAAATGCAAAATCAATTTCTAAAAATGGTGGAAAATGCACATACAGAAGTTTAGTAAGGATTAATGAGAATGCTAAAAGTTCTAAATCATCTGTATCTTGTGAGTCTTTAATGCTAGATGATATTTCTGTATCAGATACGATTCCTACAAGCGATATAAAAACAGATGATATTGAATTTTCACATGAGGCCAAAATTGGAAAAATAAGTGATAAAACTATTTTTTATTTGATGAGTAGAGGGTTATCTGAAGAAGATGCTAAGGCAATGATAGTAAGAGGATTTGCTTATCCAATTTCAAAAGAGCTTCCAGTAGAATATGCGGTTGAAATGAATAATCTTATAAATATGGAATTAGAAGGTGCTATTGGTTAAGAAATAAAGGTTTATAGGTAAAACCTTAAAAACCTAAATTCATTATATAAGGAAATAAAATGCAAGATTTAAAATTAAATGAAACACCTGTAAGAACTTCTAGAAATTTTAATATAAATAATATTAAACTTGAAAGTGTTAATATTCCAGAAAAAATTGGAAGTTTTTCTAATATTAAAATTATAAATGAATCAGATGATATAAAAGTAGAAAATTCTAAAACAAAATGCAATTTAAAATATGGTTTAGATACGTTCTTGACAAATCAAGTAGAAAATAAGTCTAATCAGAATTTAAAAATTACAATAGATGGAAAAAAGAATAAAACTTTAGAAATAGATTTTTTATTTAATTCAGATAATAATGAATTAGTTGAAAATATTGATATAACTGTAAAAAAGAATTCTAAAGGAATAGTTATTTTAAAATATATGTCAAAAGATAATTTAGAATTTTATCATAATGGAATAATAAAAGTTCATGGAGAAGCTAATTCTAATATTACAGTAATAATTGTAAATTTATTAAATCAGAAAGCTAATAATTTTGTAAGTATTGAAAATTTGTTAGAGGAAAATAGTAAACTTATATGTAATATGATTGAATTTGGTGGAAAAAATAATATAGTAAACTTTTATTCAAATTTATTAGGTAATAATTCAGAAAATCTTGTAAATACTATATATCTAGGAAAAGAAAAACAATTAATTGATTTAAATTATATAGGAGAATTACGAGGTGAAAAATCTAATATAAATATAGAAGTTCAAGGGGCTTTAAAAGATAATAGTCGTAAAAATTTTAAAGGTACAATAGATTTTAAAAAAGGTTGTAAAAAATCAAAAGGTAATGAAAATGAATCTTGTATGCTATTATCAGATACATCTCATAGTTTAGCACTTCCAATGCTTTTATGTTCTGAAGAAGAGGTTGAAGGAAATCATTCATCAAGTAGTGGTAAGGTAGATGAAAAGGAATTATTTTATATTATGACAAGAGGGTTTGACATAAAATCAGCAATAAAATTAATTGTAAGAGCTAAATTTAATAAAGTTTTGGAAAATATTTTAAATGAAGAATTAAAGGAACAAATTTTACAAGAAATAGATGAAAGATTAAATTAGAATATTATAGAAAGAATTTATAAATATAATAATTTATTAACAAAAAATCTTTTTGAGAATTAGTAAAATATTAACTATGAAAGGATAAAATATGGATATAGAAAGTATAAAATCTGATTTTCCACTTTTACAAGATAGAAAAATTACTTATTTAGACAGTGGAGCTACAACTCAAAAACCGAAAAAAGTAATTGATGAAATAAATAATTTTTATAAAAAATATAATGCTAATCCTCACAGAGGAGCTTATGCATTAAGTATGGAAGCAACAGAAATCTATGAAGCTACTAGAGATAAAATAGCCAATTTTATAAATGCAAGAAATAGAGAAGAAATTATTTTTTCCAAAAATGCGTCTGAAAGTTTAAACTTAATTGCTTATTCTTATGGATTAGATAATTTAAAAGCTGGAGATGAAATTGTTATTTCAATTATGGAACATCATTCAAATTTAGTTCCATGGCAAATGGTTGCAAAAAGAACTGGTGCAAAGCTTAAATTTATGTATATAAATGAAAATTTTGAAATTTCAGATGAAGAAATAGAAAATAAAATTACAGATAAAACTAGAATTGTTGGTATTACTCACATTTCAAATGTTTTGGGAACTGTAAATAATGTAGAAAAAATAATAAAATATGCTCATAAAAAAGGAGCGATAGTAGTTGTTGATGGCTCTCAAAGTATACCACATAAAAAAATAGATGTTCAAAAATTAGATGCAGATTTTTTTGTGTTTTCAGCACATAAAATGTTAGCTCCACTTGGAATAGGAGTTTTATATGGAAAAAAAGAATTATTAAATAATATGACTCCATTTTTAATGGGAGGAGATATGATAGAATATGTATATGAGCAAGAAACAACTTATGCTCCACTTCCAAATAAATTTGAAGCAGGAACTCAAAATGTAGGTGGAGTAGTTGGTTTGGGTAGTGCAATAGATTATATAAATGAACTTGGATATGAAAATATAGAAAAAATAGAAAAAGAAGTTATAAATTATGCTATTTGTGAATTATCGAAATTAGATTATTTAGATTTATATTTAACTTCAAATAGAGAAAAACATTCAGGTGTTATATCTTTTAATATAAAAGGTGTACATCCACATGATGTTGCAAGTATTTTAGATTCTGAAGGTGTATGTGTACGTTCTCGGAAATCATTGTGCTCAACCACTATTAAGATTTATAGGTATTGATTCTACATGTAGAGCAAGTTTTTATTTTTATAATACAAAAGAAGATGTAGATAAATTGATTTTTGCTCTTAATAAAGCTTACAAGATGTTTAAAAAATATATAAAATAAAACTTAATTATTTAAAAAATAAATTAATTAAGCTAGATTATTTAAAATAAATTAATTGAACTAAATTATTTAAATCAAATTTATTAAAATAGACTAAATTATATTATATTAATTTAATAATTTTGAAATCTTAAAAATATTTAAATAAAGGAATATAAAAAATGGATGGTTTAGAAGAGATTTATAATGAACTTATAATGGAACATAGTATGAATTCTTATAATAAGAAAAAGTTAACAGATGCTAATTTTTCTGAAATTGGACATAATCCAAATTGTGGAGATGAAATCACATTAGAAATAAAATTAAATAATAATGTAATAGAAGATATGGCATTTTCTGGACATGGATGTGCAATTTCACAAGCTTCTACTTCTATTATGATAGATACATTAAAAGGAAAAACTGTAGAAGAGGCAAAGGAAATTATTTCAACATTTATAGGAATGATAAAAAGAGAAATTAGAACAGAAGATGATTTAAAAAAATTAGAAGAAGCAATTGCATTTAAAAATGTTGCTAATATGCCAGCTAGAGTGAAGTGCGCTCTTTTAGCATGGCATACATTAGAAGATATGTTAGAAAAAAATTTAGGTTCTGGTTCAGTTTCAAATTCTATTAATTGTTGTAATTAAAAATTATTTTATTAACACATGTTTTCTAAAAATATTAATTAAAATAAAATATAAAGGAACTAAAAAATGGACGAAAAAAAAGTATTGCTTGGAATGAGTGGAGGCGTTGATAGCTCTGTTTCTGCTGTTCTTTTAAAGGAAAGTGGATATGACGTTATAGGAACTACTTTAGAGCTTTTTGCTGGAAGTAGTTGTTGTAATATAGATACATATTTAGATGCAAAATCTGTTTGTAATTCAATAGGGATTCCTCATTTTACATATGATTATAAAAATGAATTTAAAAAATATGTAATAGATGATTTTATAAATTGTTATTCTAATTGTAAAACTCCAAATCCTTGTATTGAATGTAATAGATTTATGAAGTTTGGAATAATGTATGAAAAAGCAAAAGAACTTGGTTGTAATTATATAGCTACTGGTCATTATGCTAAAACAGAATATAGTGAGAAGTATGGAAGATGGGTATTAAAAAAATCTAAAGCGGGCAAAAAAGATCAGAGTTATGTTTTATGGAATATTCCAAAAGAATTAATAGAACATGTAATATTTCCACTAAGCGATTTTGAATTAAAAGATGAGATTCGTACAATTGCAAAAGAAAAAAATTTAAAAATTGCAAATAAACCAGATAGTGAAGATATTTGTTTTATACCAGATGGGAATTATAAAAAGTTTTTAGAAATTAATTCTACAGTTTCTCCTAAAAAAGGAAATATTGTAGATAATAATGGAAATATTTTAGGAATACATACAGGATTATATAATTATACTATTGGGCAAAGAAAGGGCTTAGGAATTTCACATCCTACACCATTATTTGTATTAGGCTTTAATAAAGAAAAAAATGAAGTAATAGTTGGAGAAGAATGTGAACTATATAAAGATGAAATTTTAGTTACAGATATAAATTTATTATTATTTGATAAAATAGAAGAACCAGTTGAAGTAGAAGTAAAAACAAGATATTCTGCAAAACAAGCAAAGGCAAAAATAATTCAAGAAGATAAATATATAAAGGTAAAATTTTATGAACCACAAAGAGCGATAACTCCAGGACAATCAGCAGTATTTTATATAGGTGATATTGTTCTTGGAGGTGGAAAAATAATATGATTATAGACAATAGCTTTAAATAGTAATTGATGAAAATTTATATTTCTATAAGTTTAAATTAATTTTTTGAAAATGCTTGCAATTTAATGTAAAATATGTTAGACTATCAAGTAGTCAGTTTATTTTATGTATGGAGGTGGCTTTAGAAATGGCAAAATGTATAATTTGTGGAAAAGAAACATCTTTTGGAAATCAATTAAGTATAACTCGTTCTCATATAAGTAAAAGAACAGTTAGACCAGTAAAACCAAATTTAAGAACTGTTAAAGCTGAAATTAATGGAGAAGTTAAAAAGGTGTCTGTTTGTGCAAAATGTTTACGTTCAGGAAAAATTAAAAGAGCAAAAACAGCAAATGCATAAATTTAAGTTTAAATATAAAAATAATGGTGTTTCATTCTGTTTTTTGTTAAAAAAAATAGAATGAAGCGTCATTATTTTTTGCTTTTTTGTCTTGAAATAAATCTACATTAAGTATATAATAATTTTAGATATTTCCTAAGAAAGGAAGATACAAATGTTAAAAGATAATAAAGGTATTTCATTAACAACAATGGTTGTAACAGTTCTAATTATATTAATTATATTATCAGCAATAACTTATTCGGCATTTAATAGTATGAAAATTAGAAGATTAAATAAATTATATAATGATATAAGACAATTAAATGATGCGGTTGCTGTTTATTATTTGAAAAATGGAACTTTACCAGTTCAAAGTTCTGCCATATATAGGTTTAAAGTAAATGAAACTACTAATGAAAAAATTATAAAATTTGTATTAAAAGATGGAGTAACAACATTAAGAAATGAAAATGATTTATTAAATCCAAATGATTTTGGAGTAATAAATTCTAATGGGGATGAAGGTGTTTTATATTATAAATTAGATACTAAATTATTAAAAAACCTTTCATTAAATTATGATAAAGATGGTTCATTTATTATAAATTCAAATAGCCATACAATTTATTATGTAGAAGGAGTAGATGTTGATGGAGTATTATATCATACTTTACCATTAAATTATAGAAAGATTCCTTTAAAAACAACTACTTAAGAAATAATTGTTTTATAAAAAGTATAAAAATGATATAATTAAATTCTAAATAGTGCTTGACAAATCAGCTAAATGAGTATATACTATTTGAGTAAATGTGAAAAAATAAATTAAAACTTTGATATATACATATCGTTAAAACTTAAAGGAGGGATTAAAGTGGCACAACCAAAAAGAAGATGGTCAAAATCTAGAACAAATACTAGAAGAGCAACATGGAAATTAGATGAGAAAGGATATGGAACATGTCCTCATTGTCATGAACCAATATTACCACATACTGTTTGCTCAAATTGTGGTTATTATGATGGAAAAGAAGTTGTTTCAGTAAAAAAAGATGAAGAATAATAAAGAATAAATCAAGAAGCTAAAAATAAGGCTTCTTTTTTTGTTAAATTTTTTTGAGAATTAAATTTTTTATTTATATAAAAAATTGTATTATAAAAATATTTTAAGTAAAAAATTACAGGTATTATAATTTATGTTAGTTTACCATTTTTATTATGTTAGCCTCTTTTAACTTTATTAATTTATATTTGCAACGTTTAGGGACAATAGTATTAGGTGTAAAATGTTTTGGAAAAAATTTCAAAAAATAATTTACATAAATTAAAAAATATGATATAATAATATTGTATTTAAATACATAAATATTTTGAAGATGGAGGAAATATTATGAATAATCAAGATTTAGAATATAGAATGGCTTGTACTGAAGTATTAGAATGTTTAAAACATGTTCCAAAAACTAAAGTAGATAAAATTCCTAAAAATGTTATTGTATCTATGGAAAGAGTAAAAAGATACGATTATAAATTCAGATTTGATACAAATAAACCAATTAATGAACAAAATATTTCTAAAGTCGCAAAAAATATTTTATCAGATTTTTATAGAGATTATTGGGTAAATGATACTGTAAGAAAAATGATGCTTGCAAAAGAGAAATTTGATAAGAATAAAACTGTTGTTTAAATATTTTTAAATAAAATAAATATTCAAAAATTTAATATAAAATTATAAAATGAAAATTAATTTAAAATTGAAAATATAAATATATTATTTTTAATTTTAAATTTTTTCTTTAGATAATTAAATTTTATAAGTATATTATAAAATAGCCAATTATATTTAAAATGAGTTTGATTTAATACCATTTTTTATATAATTGACTATTTTTTTATTTGTAGTTTTAAATTAAAAATATATAATATATAATTTAATTAAGTTAGTAAAAATATATTATTAAATTTACTTCATAACTTCTGAAATAACTTGAGCTAAATATTTCATACTTCCGAGTTGCTTGTTCTAATGTATTTCCTGTAGCTCCAACTTCTATAATACAAGCATTATTAGCCAAGTTTTGATTATATCTAGAATTCCTTAAAATTATAGGTCTAAAAAGACCTGGATACATTTCATTGGCTTTTTCTTGAATCTTTATAGCATATTTTAAATTTGTTTGCCAATTATTATGTTCAAGACCGCCACCATTAGTACCAATTACAAACATAATTTGAGCCACAACTTCATCACCAATTTTAACACAAGGAGCATATTGACTCATGCTACCAATAGCATCTCTATGTAAATCTATTACTAATTGAGTAGAAGGAGATGTTGTTAATAAATTACTTACAGTAGAAAAAGAACGATTATAAGAGCCATTATATGCAGGATAATCATGAAATGTAAGAGAATGTGTAACATTATAACCTTTATTTTTTAAATTATTTTCTAAAGTTGTTCCAACTTGAGCTACAGAATGATTTAAATCTATGGTTCTAAAGTTTCCTGAAGGTGTATAAGGGTTTGCCTCTGTTTGTGTATAGCTTTCGCAAGTATGAGTATGAAAAATCAATATATTTTTCGTATCTGAATATTGTACATTTGGTTCTAAAATTGCATCTGATAAATAATAATTTGTTTCATTTTTTATCTTCACACTTCCATAAGTAACATTATAATTTTCTGATAAATTATTTTCAGTAATTACAGATGTTGTAACATTAACTGGAACATCAGAATTTTCAGTATTATTAGTTTCTATAGCCACAGGTTCAGATGGATTTTCTGTAGAATTTGTTTCAGAAGGAATAGGTGTTTCAGCAATTGTAAAATCTTCAAGCTTGTTCGAGTTTTCTAGTTTATTATTACTTGAAAATAATGGAATTTCAGAATTGATTATTTTTGCAAATATATTTTTATTTTCTGAATTTCCATAAAGTTTACTAAAGTCTAAATTATTTTTTAATATTTGAACGTAACTAAACTTTTTGCACTTTTGTACAACTAAATCTCCTATATTCATAATGCCAATAGCTAAAGTAATAATAATTCCTAATTTTATAAAATTCTTTATAATATTTTTTAAATTAATAACAGCAAAATTAATCATATAAACCTCTTTTTTTAAAATATATTTTGTTTTTCTTAAATTATTCTTATTTTTTATAATTTAAGTTTTGAGATTTTTTTGTATATAAAATATATTCTAAAATAATGTTATATGATAAATTTAAAATTTAATATTAAGATGGAATAGTAAAAATTTATAGTAAAATTTAAAATTAAACTTAAAGTTTTTTAAGCACATAAAAAGCTATTATTGTATTGTGTATATTTTTTCTACTCCTTGCTGTCGCCCTTTGGATGGTCGCTGTGGTTGTACGAAAAAGTATACACAATACAATAATAGTGAGGCACTCACTTCCATCAGACATTCTAAATTATTATTTAATTCTATACAAAAAATAAAAAATGATTTAGTCAAAAAGGATAGAATAAATTTTAACATCTATTTCTAAAATCAAGTAATATAAAATTTAAAAGTGTCAAGAGAAATATTAAACGCAATTTATAAGAAAATCTAGATGTTAAAAGCAAAATTTAAAATATAAAATTTAAAATATAAAAACTTAAATTATAAAAATCTTGACAATAAAAATTAAATTTCATATAATTTTTAGTATGAATTTAAGGAGAAAAATATGAATGATAGACCATTAGCATTTAGAATGCGTCCAAAAACTTTAGAAGATTATGTAGGACAAGAACATATAATAGGAAAAGACAAATTATTATATAGAACAATAAAAGCAGATAGATTATCGAGTCTTATTTTGTGGGGGCCACCAGGATGTGGAAAAACCTCTCTTGCTAAAGTTATTAGTGAAACAACTAAATATAAATTTGTTAGAATAAATGCAGTAACTGCTGGAGTTGGGGATATAAAAAATGCTGTAAATGAAGCTGATAATCCACTTTTGAATCCAAGTGGTAAATGTATTTTATTTATAGATGAAATTCATAGATTTAATAAACTTCAACAAGATGCATTACTTCCGTATGTAGAAAATGGTACAGTAATTTTAATTGGAGCAACAACTGAAAATCCATATTTTGAAGTAAATAAAGCTTTAATTTCTCGTTCTATGGTTGTTAAATTAGAACCACTTTCAAAAGAAGATATCATAAAAATTGTTAAAAGAGCTCTTTCTAGTAAAGAAGGGCTTGGTGAGTTTTCTATAAAAATTTCTGATAGTACAATTGAAAAAATTGCTGATATTTCAAATGGAGATGTAAGAACTGCTTTAAATGGATTAGAAGTAGCTGTTCTTACAACTAAAATGAATGCAAATGGTGAAATAGAACTTACAGATGAAATAATTAGTCAAAGTTTAAATAAACCAAAAGCTATGTTTGATAAAAATGGAGATAGTCACTATGATAATATTAGTGCTTTTATAAAATCAATGCGTGGAAGTGATGCAGATGCAACAATATTTTATTTAGCTAGAGCTATAAATGGAGGAGAAGATCCTGTATTTTTAGCAAGAAGAATTGTTATATGTAGTGCAGAAGATGTTGGTATGGCAAATCCACAGGCGCTTGTAGTTGCAACAGCAGCTATGCAAGCAGTAACAATGATTGGAATGCCAGAGTCAAAATTAATTCTTTCAGAAGCAGCAGTGTATGTAGCAAAATCTCCAAAATCGAATGCTTCATATTTAGCAATAAATAAAGCTTTAGAAGATGTTCAAAGTAAGGATACAGGTTTAATTCCAAACCATATAAGAAATGCAGTAGCCAAACGGAATGGAACAATTTGGTATAGGAGAAGGATATAAATATCCTCATAATTATCCAAAACATCAAGTAGAACAGCAATATTTGCCATATAAAATGCTTGGAACAAAATATTATATTGAAGATGAAAATATTAAGCCAATAAAATAGAATATAAAATTTAAATATGTAAAAAATAACCGTATGAAGAGTAATTTTAAATTATTAATAATACGGTTTTTTGGCTGGGTTGATTTCAGGTTTTTTTGGAGCAGGAGGAGGACTAATCTTAATTCCTTTCTTTGGAAAGTATTTAAATATGGAGGAAACTAAATCAAGAGCAACTGCTATTTTTGTAATTATGTTTTTAGTGCTTATAAGTTCAGTGTTTTACTTTAAAGATGGAAATATAAATTTTAGTTTAGGAATCAAGTGTGCAATGGGAGGAATATTCCGGAAGTTATTTAGGCTCAAAACTTTTAGTAAAATTAAATTCTAAATTTTTGAACTTGATTTTTATTTTGTTTTTATTTTATAGTGGTATAAAATTTATTAAATAAATGTTTTTGAAAGTTTATGAAGTTAAATTAACTTAAAATAATTATATAAGAAAATATGAAATTAATTTTAAATAAAATACAAAATCAAATTTGAGTTAAATTATAATAATTTTAATAAATTTTGAAAAAATAAAAATATGATTAATATAATTTTTGGGATTATAGCAGGTATAATTTCTGCTCTTGGACTTGGTGGTGGAACAATATTAATATTACTTCTAAATTGGTTTAGTAATATAGGACAGCATGAAATTCAAGGAATTAATTTAATATTTTTTATACCAGTATCTTTAGTTTCAATTTTTATGAATTGTAAAAATAAATTAATAGATTTTAAATTATCAAAAAAATTAATAATTAGTGGAATTTTTGGAGCTGTTTTAGGAGCATTTCTTACAAGTAAAATTAATAGTAGAATCTTGAAAAGATGTTTTGGAATATTTCTAATTATTATAGCAATAAATGGTACATTGACCTTTATTTCACAGTATAAAAAAGATAAAAAATCTAAAAATATTTTAAGAAAACGTAAATAAGGAGGTAAGAAATATGAAATTTGTAAAAGGTGTAATGATAGGAACAATAATTACTGCTGGAGCAATGCTACTATATTCAGAAACTGTAGATGATGAAAAAAAGAAAATGGTAAAAAAAGGAAAACAATTTGCTAGAAAGATAGGACTTTCATAATTATTAAAACAAAAATATAAGTAAACTTTAAATTATATTATTAAAATTTTGTTTAAAAATTAGAAATAATAGTAAATAATTATTAAAGATTAAAAAATCCTTCCATAAAAAATTCTTTAAATGGAAGGATTTTTTTAAAATAATAAAATTATAGAATATTAATATTATTTATAATTTTATTATTAATAACTACATATCTAATAATGGACAACTAGGTTTGATTTCTTCACCACATTCATGACAAGGTTTTTCTGGGTGTTTACAATCAATTTTAACACCTTTTAAACATTTTAATTTTTTTGGATTTACAACATGACATATTTTTACATGTTTTACTCTATCAACCCAAATTTGTAATTCATAGTTTCTATCTGGACATAAAGGTCCAAAAACAAATTCACCATTTTCATTTGTAAATGTGTGTGAAACAGGTTTTCTTTCTTCTTTACCCATTTTTCTTTCAACTTCAATTAATTTTACAACAGCATCTTCAATATAATCTCCATATTCGTCTTTAACAATTCCAAAAGCAACATTTCTATTATCTTTTGGTACTCTAACTTCAACATCAAATTGTTTACCGTTTTCAATAAATCCTGTCATTTCAATATTCATATTTTTTTGTTCAAAATTTTCAAATTCCATAATAAAATTCACCTTTCACTATATATTTTTATAACTTAAAGCGACATAAAATATTGCGTATTAATACATAATATGAATATAATTTTAATTTAGTTAAAAAATATATTATAAAATATTGTAAATATAAAAATATATTATAATGCTAAAGGTACTATAAAATTTTTATTTATTATTAATATCCTAGTAGTTTATAGTATAAGTATAAGTTTAAATTTAAGTTTAAGTTTTATTAATTTCTTAAAAAATATCGTTGATTTTTTATAAAAAAGATAATATAATACTAATATTATTTAGGGGACAAAATAGAGAGGAGAATACATAATGTTACAATTAAATGATATTACCAAAAACTATTTGTCTGGAGAAGCTGAAGTGAAAGCTTTAAAAGGGATTAGTATTGAATTTAGGAAATCTGAATTTGTTTCAATCTTAGGACATAGTGGTTGTGGAAAAACCACTCTTTTAAATATTATAGGAGGGCTAGATAGATATACATCTGGAGATCTTATAATAAATGGAAAATCAACAAAAGATTTCAAAGACAAAGACTGGGATTCTTATAGAAATTATTCAGTTGGATTTGTATTTCAAAATTATAATTTAATTAGTCATCAAACTGTTTTATCAAATGTTGAATTAGCATTAACTTTAGATGGAGTTCCGAAGCAAGAAAGAAGAAAAAAAGCAATAGAAGCTTTAGAACAAGTTGGGTTAAAAGACCAAATTAATAAAAAACCAAATCAATTATCTGGAGGACAAATGCAAAGAGTTGCTATAGCAAGAGCTTTAGTTAATGATCCAGATATTGTCTTAGCTGATGAACCAACTGGAGCATTAGATACAGAAACTAGTGTTCAGATTATGGAAATTTTAAAAGAAATTTCAAAAAAGAAATTAATTATTATGGTAACTCATAATCCAGAACTTGCAGAAAAATATTCATCAAGAATAGTAAAAATATTAGATGGAAATATTATAGATGATTCAAATCCATATACAGAAGAAGATAGAAAAAAAGAAAGTAGCCAAAAAGTTAAAGAAGGCAAAACTATAATGTCTTTTATTACAGCACTTTCTCTTAGTTTAAACAATTTAATGACAAAAAAAGGAAGAACATTTTTAACTGCATTTGCAGGAAGTATTGGAATTATTGGAATTGCACTTATTTTATCACTTTCATCAGGTGTTCAGAATTATATAAATAAAGTAGAAGAAGATACACTTTCATCATATCCTATTACTATTCAAAAAGAATCTGTGGATATGTCTAGTATGATGGAAGCAATGATGGGAGAAAATGAAGATGATATTGAAAAAGAAGATGGAAAATTATATAGTATGAATATTATGACAGATATAATTAGTACTGTATCTCAATCTGTTCAATCTAATAATTTAACTGCTTTTAAGAAATATTTAGAAACTGAAGATAAAATCATAAATGAAAATTCAAATGCTATTCAATATAGTTATGATTTAACATTAAACTTATTTAAATTAGAAAATGATGGTAGCTATAAACAAGTTAATCCAAGTCAAGTATTAAATTCTTTTGGTGAAATGGGAGATATGATATCTACACAAAACAGTATGATGAGTATGTCTGCTACTTCAACAGATGTATGGTCTGAAATGTTAGATAATCAAGAATTATTAAAAACACAATATGATGTGCTTGAAGGACGTTTTCCAGAAAAGTATAACGAAGTTGTTTTAATGGTAGATGAAAACAATAGAATAAGTGATTATACATTGTATTCTTTAGGATTAAAAGATATTTCAGAAGTATCAAAAATGTTTGAAACACTTATGAATGGAGAAGAAGTGCCAGAAAGAGAGATAGAAAGTTTTGATTATAGTGAATTTGTAGGATTAAATTTTAAAGTTTTATTAAATACAGACTACTATCAAAAAGAAAATGGAATTTGGGTTAATAAATCAGCTGACAGTTCTTTTATGAAAAAGAAACTTGAAGATGCTCAAACAATTACTGTAGTAGGAATTATTAAACCAAATGAACAAAGTAATATAACCTCATCTACTTATGGAGAAATAGGATATTTAAAAGAACTTTCAGAATATGTAATAGAAAAAATAAACGATACTGAAATAGTTAAAGAACAAGTTAATAATCCAGAAATAAATGTTTTTACAGGTTCTAAATTTGCAGAAACTATAAAAACAGCGACAGGAACACAGGCTGTTACTTTAGATACATTAACAAATGAACAAAAACAAGCATTAAGTACAATGACAGAAGAAGAACAATTGGCATATCTTTCTGCTTATACAGGAAATGCTAATTCTACTTATGAGGATAATTTATCTCTTTTAGGTGTAGTAAACTTAGATGAACCATCTGCAATAAATATTTATCCAAAAAGTTTTGAAGCAAAAGATTCAATAAAAAGTGAGATAGAAAAATACAATAAAAAGCAAGAAGATGAAGGAAAGGAAGAAGATGCAATAGAATATACAGATATAGTTGGAGTATTGATGAATTCTGTAACTAAAATTGTAAATGTAATTAGTTATGTTTTAATTGCATTTGTTGCAATATCACTTGTAGTTTCATCTATTATGATAGGAATTATCACATATATTTCTGTATTAGAAAGAACAAAAGAAATTGGAATTTTGAGGTCAATAGGAGCTTCAAAAAAAGACATTTCAAGAGTTTTCAATGCTGAAACTTTTATAATAGGATTAACATCAGGAGCAATTGGAATTATTGTTACTATTTTATTAAACATTCCAATAAATATTGTTATTAAACATATAACTGGAATTAGTGGATTATCTAGTCTTCCAATTATTGGAGCTATTATTTTAATTTTAATTAGTATGATTTTAACAGTAATTGCAGGTTTAGTGCCAGCTAAAATGGCAGCAAAGAAAGACCCAGTTGAAGCTCTTAGAACAGAATAATTTGGTTTTATCAAGGTCAGAGAAAATTGGCTCTGACCTTAATTTATTAAAAAAGCAATATTAAATATGTTTATAAAATTTATATAAAATAAATATTAAAAACATATTATATAAGGAGAAAAAATTGAATATTGTATGGAGTAAAAATAAAAGAAGAGATTTAATTGTATATGTTATTCTTAGAACTTTGGTAATTGCAATGATGATATTGCAGATTCTAAATAGAAATTTTGAAAATGTTTTTTTATGTATATTAACTTTAATATTATTTATGATACCAATTTGGATAGATCAAAAATTAAATATAAAGCTTCCAAGTGTTTTGGAAATTATAATATTTTTGTTTATTTTTGCTGCAGAGATTTTAGGAGAAGTTGCTAAATTTTATGTTTATTTTAAAAATTGGGATACTATATTACATACTTTAAATGGATTTTTATGTGCAGCTATAGGATTTTCTCTTATTGATATTTTAAATAGGTCAGAAAGATTTCATATGAAACTAGCCCCAATTTTTGTTGCTATGATTGCTTTTTGTTTTTCAATGACAGTAGGCGTTTTATGGGAATTTTTTGAATTTGGAATGGATGTATTTTTCAATAAAGATATGCAAAAAGATGAATTGGTTACAAAAATTTCTACAGTTGTTTTAGATGAAACGAATTCTAATATTCCAATAACTGTAGATAATATAGAAAAAACTGTTATATATGCTAAGAAAGATGGAAATACTTATATTACAGAAATTAGTGGTGGGTATTTAGATATTGGATTAAGAGATACAATGGATGATTTGTTTGTAAATTTTTTAGGAGCATATAGCTTTTCTATAATTGGATGGCTATATATTAAAAATAGAGATAAATATAAATTTGCAGAAAACTTTATGCCAATAAGAAAAACAGAGCAAGAAATCCAAGAAACAAAAGAAGAACTTGCTAGATTAGAACAAGTTTTGGAATTAAAAAAGAGAAGAAGAAAAGAATTAGTTCTTCAAAAAAGAGAAAAAAGAAAAATTTTACTTAAAAAATCTTTAGAAAAAAATAAAAAAGATCCTCCAAAAAATAAGTAGATTAATGAAAATAATTTTTTTAAAATAAAAAAATTCACACAAAAAACATATTTCTTTAACGTTATTTTAAGATTATATATATAAAATGATTCCATAATATGAAAGGAGTGATGTATATAGAAACTGAAAATATAGTTGAAAGGAGAAATGTGAATTTGGATTATATAGATGCTAATTTATTAGAATTAAATAAGACTTTAACAGTTAAAAATGAGCTTAATATTAATGATGAAGTTTTTAAAAATTTAATGTTTATACATTCAATGGCAATAAAAGAACTAACTACAAAACTTGAAATTATTGAAGAAGAATTTAAAGTTTTATATAATTATGAATTAATAAATCAAATTACTTCAAGAGTTAAAGCACCAGATAGCATTTTGAAGAAAATGAAAAATAAAGATATAGAATTAACATATAAAAATTTAATTGATAATATAAATGACATAGCTGGAGTTAGAATTATTTGTACAACTAAAGATGATATATTTATGATTCGAGATTTAATTTCAAATTTAGTAAATGTAAAAATTTTAAAAGAAAAAGACTATGTGACATATCCTAAAAAGAGTGGGTATTCAAGTTATCATATATTGTGTGAAGTACCAGTAAATGTTGGTAGAGAGATAGTGAACATAAAAATAGAAATTCAAATTAGAACAAAAGTAATGGATTTATGGGCAAGCATTGAACATGACATTAAATATAAATCTAATAATAAATTAACAAAGAAAATGTCAGATGAATTGGTTGTATGTGCTAAAAAGTTAGATAAAATAGAAAGTAAAATGAGTAAAATTTATTTAAATGCTATTAATTAATTTTTATAAATTTGCTTTGTTATAAAAGTATAATTATTATTACAAAAAATAAAATAAAAATATAGAGGCTAAACATAATCAAAAATTGTTTAGCCTCTAAAGCATCTCTTCCATAAAACCTCCTAAAACTTAGATTTCTGGGGACCGAACATTCAAGTCCGACTAACTAATCTTCCAAGCTAGTATTGTGACGTTCTTTCATCCCAGCTACGAAGAGATTTGGGATTATGTAGTAAGTATATGTCCTTACTTCCAAATCTTAATTAATTATAACATATGAAAGTGCATTTGTAAAATTGGTCAAATTTTAATAGTAAAACTCGTAATGCTACGAGATGTCAACGGTTTGCAAACTTTGAATTGTATTTTTAAAAAAACTATTTTTTTAAGATAATCATAAAATATTTATTTTTATTTAAACTATATATTAATTTTTTCATTTAAATATTTATTGCAAGCTTCTAATAGTAGATTAGTTTGATAGTGTATGTTTAAAGAGTTAAACTTATTACAAACTCTTTTAGTAAAGTTTTCTAAATATTTTTTTTCTGATACAATTTTTAATGAAATTTGAAAATATAAGTCAAAAATGTATGCATAAAATATTGAAATTACATCTGCATTATTTTTTATTTTAGAATAAAAAATATAGTTGGTAGTAAAGAAGTCATTTATAATTTCAGGATCAATTTCTTCTTGATTCCAAGTATTATACCAAAATATACTTTCCATTGAATAATCTGGAATTGATATTGTATAGAAAATATCTAATTTATCAGCATCTCTAATAATTTTTGAAAAAAGTAATTCTTTTTCATTTAAATTTTCTTCTATTGTTGGTCTGTTATGATTAAGAATGGCTACTTTAATTATGTTATCATATTCAGTAGTTTCTATAAATTTTCTAATAAGATTATTTTCAAAAAGAACTTTAACACTTAATTCTCCATGATTAATTCCACTTTCTTTATCACTAAAAGTATTTGCTCGCTTTATTTGTTCAAATCTTCCAAAATCGTGAAAGTATCCAATTGCAATTGCTAAATTTGTATCTTCTTCATTTAAATTTAAATTTTTTGCTATAGTTTTAGCATTTTTAGCAACTCTTCTTATATGTTCAATTTTAAGCTTTACTCGTTCATTAGATGGATTATAATTTGAAACATATTTTACAAATTCATTTTCTATAGTATTTATATCAATCATATTTTTATTTTATAATTAAAACATGTAAAATGTATTAATTATAATTTCCTCCTTGTTTTTTAATATCTTATATTTTATCATTAAATTAAAAAAAAATAAAGTTGTATGAAAGTATAAAATAATATTACAAATTTTCAATATTAAATTATTTAAAACAAAAAATATAATTGAAAAATTAAAAAATATTGAGTTCAAAAAAATTAAAAATCAAAAATTATAGATATATATTGACTTTTTAGAAAATTATATATAAAATAAAAAAATAATAAAGGAATATGGTTATTTTTAAGATTAATGGAAATTTGCAAAGCAAATTTTATCTATAAATTATGTGAATTTTACTATATAAATTAATGTAGTAATAAAATTATGATGGAGGAAAATATGCAAAAATATATTTTAAAGTTTTTTACAATTATTTCTATAATTATTTTAGGAGCATTATGTTTTTATAGTGGAGTTGTATTTGCTGATGAGGAACCAATTGTAAATGAAACTGTAGTTGGAGATAATGATAGTCTTGATGCAGATAATGAAACAAATTCACAAAATAATACTAATGAAAATTCTAATAACACTAATAGTACTAATGAAATTGCTAGAGAAGATGATGGAAATTCAAGTATTCAAAATACACCATCACAAACAAACACACCTACTAGTTCAACAAGTAAAACACCAAAGCAAATTAGTAGTTATAGTACAGTAGATTCTTTGCCTGAAGCTAATTTAGGCTTGAATAATATATTAAATGTAATTTTAATTGCTATTGGAGTAATAATTATTCTTTTAGCTATTGCAATACTAATTAGATTAAAACAATAATGTAATATGTAGGAGTTTTTATGAATAGAATGATTTATAAGAGAAAGAAGAAGAAAACTCACCAATACAGAACACTTTTCTTTTTAATATTTATAGCTTCTATAGTATTTTTTATATATCAATATACTAATCTTGAAAATATGGATGCTATAAAAGAGAAATTTGCTGTTATATCTAGTTCTACTGAAAACACTTTTTCTTCTGAACATACAATTAGTCGGTCAAACAAAAGTAGAAGGAATGGATGGTTATAAAACTACCTTTACGACTTTAAAAGAAAAAAATAAAAAGACATACATAGAATATAAACAAAATCAGAATAGCTCTTGGAGTGAAAAATCATATTGGGGAGGAACCATGGCTGATAATGGATGTGGTATTACATCTATGGCGATAATTGGAAGTGGATATGGTTTGCAAATTACACCAGAAGATTTAAGACAAAAATATTATCCTCATTTAAATGGAGCTGATATGGAAAAAGCTATAGAAAAGATGGGAATTAAATGTACAGATTTTTATTTTAGTTCATCTCATATATCTAAGTCGTATATAAAAGAATGGCTTAGAACTAGTAGACCTGTGCTTATTTGTGTTGATAATTCTAAACCAAATCGTTGGACACAAGCATCACATTATATGGTTTTACTAGATATTAATGAAGTAGGAGAAGTATATGTTTCAAATCCAAATGGAGAAGATGGAACTTTAAGTGCTTCTGGCTGGTATTCTTTAGATGAAATTTTACCTTATGTTGTAAAAGCTTTGTTTATTGAAAGTTATTAGTTTATAAAAAAATTAATAAAAACAACTTTTAGATTTTTGTTCTAAAAGTTGTTTTTTGAATTAACATTAATTAAACTTTTAACTATGCTATGGGCATTAGTTAAGTTGAATTTTTAAATGTGTATTATATGTAAATTAAATTTTGTTATTTGTTTGGAAAATCGTAATATATCATAAATTAAACAATATCTAAAATTTCTTTTGGTAATAAATTTGATACATCTTTTCCATTTTGCAAAAGTTCTACTACCATACTTGAACTTAAAGCTCCCAAACGTCCAGCTCTAACATATATAGTATCTAGTGAAGAAATTTCTTCATTTATTAAAGCTATATTTTCTTCATAATCATAGTCCATTCCATTTCTAATTCCTCTAATTAGAAAATTAGCTCCATTTTCTAATGCAGCATCAACAGAAAGATTTGAATATGTTATAACAACAACATTTGTAAGTTTATTTGAAATTAAAACTTTTTCAATAGCATTTTTCATAATATTTTTATCAAATCTTCTTGATTTGGAAGAATTAACACCAATTCCTACAATAACTTTATCAAAAATTTGACTTGAAACTTTTATAACATGCAAATGACCATTTGTAAATGGATCAAAGCTACCAGCATAAAAACCTATTTTCATAATTAGCATAATTCCTTTCTATTTTTAGTAAATTAGTAGTTTAGTAAATTAAAAGTATTAGTATTTTAATATTTTGATATTTAATAATCTGAGATTATGAAGTAATGATGTTATTATAGCATAAAAGGAAAATATTTCAAATATTTTTTAGGACTTGATAGTTGATATTTTATAAAAAATAATGTATACTAAATTAGTAACACATGGGGATGTATTTGGTTTCGACGGTATTTTTGACTGTATAAATAGCGAGTAGTGGGTAGTAGCCAGAACACTTAAAAAGGCTCTAATAAATATAAACGCTGATAATGAAGAATTAGCATTCGCTGCCTAAATGCAGTGACGTCTTACTTTTACGACTTGCGGTTTAAGATAAGGCGTGAATTACAGCAAGAAACGAAATTAGTATATGCTCTTGATGCTAATGGGATTTTTAAAGAGATATTCTAAATCAAATTTGTTTGTTAGTAGGGTTTAGAAGAAATTTTTTAATAAACTGCACTCGGAGAAGTTTATATAGAAGGAATTTCGGACACGGGTTCGACTCCCGTCATCTCCACCAAGCAGGGCACGAAATTAACCATTTTGTGTCTTTTTCTATTTTTATGTACCACTAAACAAATGCCTATAAATAGCCACTTTTAATAGTTATTCTATTTGGTATCACTCTGTGATTTTTTGTGAATTTTTGCATTTTTGTCAACAATTTAGTCAACAAAAAATGCCATTTTTTTAAGACCAAAGTTCAAGGTAAAGGATATATTCAAAAAGCTTTATAAATCAATAATTACGAAAATTGTCAACAAATTGCTGTTGACAATTTTCATATAGG
>JAAVYF010000079.1 GCA_022790975.1 Clostridia bacterium
ACATAATATATAACACCTGCATATTATATAACATAGGAGGAAATAAAATGACTAATATGTTATATAGTATAGCAGGAATTTTAATACCTTTTATTGGAACGAGTTTAGGAAGTAGTTTAGTATTTTTTTTGAAAAATCATATGAATGAGAAATTCCAAAAGATTATTGTGGGATTTGCTTGCCGGAGTTATGCTAGCAGCTTCTGTATGGTCTCTTATTTTACCATCTGTTGAAATGGTAGAAGAAACATATGAGTTTGTATGGATACCAGCTGCGGTTCGGTCTAATATTAGGTGTTGTGTTTTTATTAGTAGTTAATAAAGTTGCAGAAAAAATTGAAGAAGGAAAAAATGGCAAAAAGCTTAATATGCTTCTGTTTTCGGTTACACTACATAATATTCCAGAAGGAATGGCAGTAGGTGTATGTTTTGCAGGGTTTTTATCTGGAAATTCTGGAATTGCACTTTTTGAGGCAATTATCCTTGCAATAGGTATAGCAATTCAAAATATTCCAGAGGGAGCAATTATTTCAATGCCATTAAAGATGGAGGGAAAATCCAAAGGAAAGGCATTTTTATCAGGAGTACTCTCTGGAATCGTTGAACCAATTGCAGCAGGAATTACAGTACTTTTGATAAATGCAGTTGTTCCACTTCTTCCATATTTATTATCATTTGCGGCAGGTGCTATGATATTTGTTGTGGTTGAGGAACTAGTTCCAGAAATGCATACTGGACTCAAGTCAAAGCTTGGAGTTATTGGAGTTACAATTGGTTTTGTGCTTATGATGGTATTAGATATTGCTTTAGGATAAATATAAACTGGGGGGATAATATTCCTCTCAGTATTTTTTTGAAAAGATATATATTATATTGAAATTTCCGTTTAAAATCTGTAAAAATATTGCTTTAATATTGAAAATATGATAAACTTATATGATACAAAATAGAGCAAAATAAGGAGCAAAATATGAAAAATTATTTTTTTACATCTGAAAGTGTAACAGAAGGACATCCAGACAAATTATGTGATACAATATCTGATTGTATTTTAGATGAATGTTTAAGACAAGATAAAGAGTCTAGGGTTGCAGTAGAAACTTTTGCAAATGGAAATAATATTACTATTGCAGGGCAAATTACAACTACAGCTGATTTAAAGATTGAGGAATTAGTAAGAGAAAAGATAAAACAAATCGGATATGATAATGAGAATACTGATATGGATTATAGAACTTGCAAAATTGAAATTGATATAATTAAACAAAGCCCAGATATTGCACTTGGAGTTAATGTAGGTGGAGCTGGAGACCAAGGTATTATGTTTGGTTTTGCAAGTGACGAAACAGAAGAATATATGCCTTATGCAATTTCAGCAGCACATAAACTTTCAAGGAAACTTACTGAGGTAAGGAAAAATGGTAGCATTCCTTATTTAAGACCAGATGGGAAAACTCAAGTAACAGTTGGGTACGAAAACGATAAACCTAAAAGAGTTGAGACTATTTTAATTTCTACTCAGCATTTAGATAATGTTACGAATGAACAAATAAGAAATGATATTGTAGAAAAAGTAATAAAAACTACTATTGATGAACATATGATTGACAAAAATACAAAGATATATATAAATCCTACTGGAAGATTTGTAATTGGAGGACCTTTAGGTGATACAGGCTTAACTGGTAGAAAGATAATTGTTGATACATATGGAGGATATGCAAAACATGGAGGAGGAGCTTTTTCTGGAAAAGATCCAAGTAAGGTTGATAGAAGTGCAGCATATATGCTAAGACATATTGCAAAAAATATTGTAGCAAATGGATATGCAAGTAAATGTGAGATACAAGTAGCTTATGCAATTG
>JAAVYF010000039.1 GCA_022790975.1 Clostridia bacterium
ACTTATATATTAAATATGAATATTTTAA
Source organism: Clostridia bacterium (assembly GCA_022790975.1). GTDB lineage: Bacteria > Bacillota > Clostridia > TANB77 > CAG-508 > Scatovivens. The sequence goes on from JAAVYF010000039.1 coordinate 29, forward strand.
ATATTTTATATAATAAGAATTTAATCTATAATAAATTTATATAAAGTTTTGCAAATTATTTATATAATATAATCTATAAATTAAATTCTTATTATATAAAATATTTAAAATATTCATATTTAATATATAAGTAAAAATTTTAATTATTAAAATCCTATTTCAATAAACTATCTTTTTTATAATTTATTTAATTTTTACTCCTAGTAAATATAATAAATCTAATGCTTGGAATTGATTTATTATTGCACCTTTTATATCCTGTATAGAAACTGCAATTCCTTCTATAATGCAATCAGATAAATCCATATTATTTAAACTTGTTTTAAAAAATTGAGCTTGTGTTAAATCTGCCTGTTTAAAATTAATATCTTTTAATTTATTTTCTTGAAAACTACAATTTCTTAAACTTGTATTAACAAATTCAACATTTTCCATACTTGCCATAGAAAAATTTCCATAATTTAAATTTGTTTCTATAAAACAAATATTATAAAATCTATTTTCTATAAAACTACATCCTGTCATTTTACAACTATTAAATTTACATCTTATAAAAGCACAATTTTCAAATGAAGTATTTGAAAAATTACAATTATTAAATTCAATATCAATAAATGTATTCTTATCTAAATTACTACTAGTAATATTAGTAGTATTTATTATAGATTTTTCAATAGTAATATCATTAAATTCTATATTTTCTACTCTATAATTTTCAATAATTATATTTTCTATTTCTTCTCTTTTATTTATTTCATATAATAAATCACTTACTTTATTTAAATAGTTTATAAATATTTTTGGCTGTGTTATACTCACTTCATTTTACCTTTCTTAAAATATTATTTATAAAACATAATCTTTTATAAAATATAAATAAATAGTTTTATAAAATAATTATAAATATTTTATAATTATACTTTAAACTTTTTCTAAATATTTCATTCCTTTTTTGGCTTGAGCATACTCATCATGATGTTTTATTTTATATTGTTTTCCATTCATAATAAAATTAGAACCAGTTTGATGAAAATCAAAAATGACATTATATTTATCACAAGCTTCTTTTATATGTTTTACCCATAAAAAGTCACATACTCTAGCATTTTCATATGACTCACCACCAACAGAAACTAAATCTATTTTTCTAGTACTTAAAAACTTACTTAAATCTACATCTTCCAAAATTGGAGCAACAAAAACATACTTACGTTTTGCCTTAATATCAAGTAAAATTGGAAGACGTTCATCTACTTTATTTTGATTTTCACAAGTAACTGCAATTATAACATTATTATAACCGTTCTCCCCAATCTTTAGGTATACACTCATTAAACCTTTCTATTCTTTTAGTACAAATTAAAAAATTAACATCACTTCTCTTTTTAATAATTTCCCAAACTTCATCTCTCCAATTGTCAGCTTCTTGTATAAAAAAATCAGATGTAAAACAAGTAGCTACTTCACTACCTGAAGATATTTTAAATTTACCTTCTCTATCTTTCTTTAAAGGTAAATTAAAATTAGTTTTAGATTTTGTAATAATATTGGAATCTTTATTTCTTTTTTTATCTAAATAGTATACATAACAATTTAAACACCCTGGACTACACTTATGACATCCATGCCAAGGGTTCCATAATAAATTACTCATTTTATCTCCTATTTTTTCATAATTTTAAAGAAAAATAAATTAAATTCTTCCATCACCATTTCCATCTTGATGTATAGCTCTTTTTTCATCATTGGTTTTATCATCTTTTCTATCTTCAATTTTATTACTTTTATATAACCTACTATTATTTTCAATTTTCTCTTGTACTTGTTCTATAACCTCTTGACATTCTTTTGAAGTTGTAGAAAATCCTATAAAACTACTTTCCCCTCTTTCATTCTTTATTAAATCAATTTTCCCTATAAAAGAATTCTGCTCTCCTACTTCTTGCATTAATGCATTATAAATAGTTAGAAATTCTTCTTTATTTTCCATCATAAGAGAGTTTGGATTTGCAGTATCTGGTAATTCTATAAATGAAGTATTCACTTTATTATCAACACTACTTTTATCCCATGACTGAATTCCCCAAACTATAGACTTTCTATGATCAAATTTTACTATAGGTTCAAGTTTTGTAAATTCTAAATTATTATCACTTTTTATACTATCTGTGTGAGATGACTCTGAATTATCATATTCAGAATCTTCCATTTGAATAATACTATTTTCAGGCAACATTTTTTTATTTTTAATTCCAAACTTATATAAAACTTCTCTAACTTTATTTTGAAATCTTGTTTTTATATTTGGTTTTTTAAATACTTGCGGAACATTTTTTCTATTTTCTTTTATATATTTATTAATATCATTTATTAAATCCTTATCTGGAACTTTTGTACAGCCAATAGAATCTTTCTTACCTTCATATATTTTCCTTGATTTTAATTGTTCATCAGATCTCAAACATTTTCCCATCTTATTAAATGATGCATGATTAGGTGCATTAGTTATATCAAAATTATACCAATCACCAAGTAGTTTTACTTCATTCCAAGAATGATCCTCATTATATACTATTCTACTCTCAATTCCATACATATCAAAAGCAGCCTTTGCAATATGTGAATAACCTACACATACACATTTTCCTTCTAACAAACCTTCAACAAGATTTCCAGTATAGCCAGCATGATTTTCACCTGTTTTTTCATAATTATATGTAATATTTTTAGTAATAGCAGAAATTATTTTTGCAAACCTTTCCTCTTGGTTATCTGTAAGCTTAACATCTGACATAAGATTCTTTAATGCTTCTCCACATTTTTTATAATCATCTATATCAATAGCAAGAGAGTCCAAACCTACAATATTAATTTGTATATTATTTCGAGATATTCCCTTTATTTCTAATCTTTTTATTTCTTCATCTATATCTGTAAAAAGATCTGTGCATTCAATTATTGCTTTATGATTTCCATTTATTTTAATAGTTTCTAAAATTTTTCCCATAATTAATAACCTCTTTACTTTTGTATTAACATAATTTCAAGTTTTTTAATATACATTATAATAAATTATATCATAATTTTTCATAAAACACTATATTTAATCTATTTGTTTACAAAATGTAACTTTATAATTAATTTATAAACATATTTAAAATATTATATTTATTAAATTTATTTTTTTAACATAATAAAAACCCTCCATGTTTTACATAAAACACTTTGGGTTAATATCATTATAAAAATTTAGATTCACTTTAAAAATCTAACATTTAAAATGATTTTTTACTAGCACTATAATAGGAAAATTTTATAATTTACATTATTATATAATGTAAAAATAAATACATTTATGGATTATAATCATAAAATGTTAAATTAGCTTCTACTCCATCTTCTGTTTGGATAGAATTAAACTCCATTTGTAGATTTTCATTTTCTAATGCAGATTTATTAATATCAGCTTTGAATTCTTCTTCACCATCTTTTGATTCAATTTCATATTTTACATGTTCTTCTCCATTTTCATTAGTATCCATTTTAGTAACATTATATTTACTTTCATCTACTTTAACAACAATAACATCTTTAATATTTTCTACTAGTTTACCATCTGTTGCTGCATTTACTGTAAAGAATCCTCCTGATAAAACAAGCATTGATACAGCACATACTGAAACTATTTTTTTCATCTTAGTTATTTTCATACTTTCCTCTCTTTCTAAATTAGATACAACTATTTTATTTCTAACATTTCTCAATATTTTATTATTTAATTCATTATTCTCCATAGTCATACCCTCTTTCTTTTAATTTCTTTTTTATAACTTTTCTTAACCTATGTAAAATTATTTTTACTTTTGATTCTGATAAACTAAGCTCTTTTGATATTTCTTTAATTTTTTTTGATTCATAATAAAACATTATAAATATTTTCTTTTCTTCTAGCTTCATATTATCTATCTGAGTTGAAATAATTTTACTTTTTTCATCTTTTTCCATTAGATTTTGAATATCAATATAATTACTTACTTTATTTTCATAATCATCAATATTTTCTAAATTACAAATTATATTTGATATTCTATATCTTTTTCTTATAAGATTTCTAGTTATTCCTACTAAATAAGGTTTTATGTGGATATTCTTATCAATTTTTTCATAATTTTTCCATAATATCATAAATACATCAGATAATACCTCTTCTATATCTTCTTTATTACTAATACAATTTTTTAATATAGTATAAATATAAGAATTATAAGTTTGTATTATAGCTTCAATATTTAAGATATTGTTTTCTTCAAAATCTCCTATAGTTTTATTATCCAATTTAGATCTAAACTCCTCATAAAAAGTACTTTCAACTATATAATACCATTTTTTGAAAAAAGGTTACAAAATTTTATAAAAAATCTTAAAAGTATAAAAATAAATTTTATTTATAACTTATTTTAATATATCTTGATTTAACACTATTGTACTATATAAAAATAAAACATCTTGATTTTTAAATTCTATAAAATCATTTAAAATTTTACTATTTATATATCTTAAATCTATTAAAGTTATTTTACTATAATTTTCTAATAATAATGGTGCAATACTACTTCCAAAAGAATCTCTAAATATTATTAATTCTTTACTTGTTTTCGCATTTGGATTTTCAATAGAAATTAATGATGTTGCGCCTGACACAAAAATATCATATTTGTCATTTGAATTTTCATATTTTTCTAAATCATATACTTTATTAGCCTTCTTATTTTCATAGTTATAAGTTATACAATTTTCAATAATATCATTATTTAAATATATTAAATTATCAGGATTAACATCTACTAAAGCTTGTCCATAATATGTACCATAAAAATTTCCCAATTTAATTTTTTCATAATTACTATTAAATCTATTTTGTGAATTTAATTCTAAACTTATTTTGCTTGCTACATTTTCTAAACTTTCTTGCTTCCAGTGTAAATCTGTTCTATAATAATCCTCAATTGATAATTCAGAAAATAAGTCTATATATTTAATATCTTTTAATTCATCTTTTACTATTGAAATAAATTTATCATAGTCTATTTTTAAATATTCATCTTGTAAATAATAATTTTTATCTGGAATAACAGCATAACATATATTCATGCCTTTTAAATATTTATCTATAACATTATTTATTTTTTGAGTAGACTTTTTTAAAGCTATTTCATTTAAAGGATATTCTATTTTATAGATTCCATCATTTTTAATAAAAAATTTATTTGTATCCTTTTGCTTTAAAATATTAGTATTAAAATAATATTTTATTTTTCTAAATACATCTCTACTAACAAATTGATCCATAGCATATTCTTCTAATTGATTTGATATATTACCTTCAAATATATTTTCTAAACTAATTTCAGGAAAACTTGCTAATTTTCTTCTTTCATAAACAGATATTTTATCATCAGGTTTTAAAATATTTATAATAAAAAATATTGATATAATTATTATAAATTCAAAAACAATAATTATATTTTTAGTTTCACTTTTCATATTAAATTCCATTCCTTTCTTTTAATGCATATATAGTAATAAAATATTTTTTATTTAAAACTACATTTTCTAAAATCTAAAATACAAAAATGGATTAAATGAACCATCAATAATATAACTAGTAGATACAATAAATAAAATCATTAATACTATTGGCTCTAATAAATTTATAAATTTTTGAAATTTAAATTTATTTATAACTTTTTTTAATATTGTAGTTGAAGCAATTATTCCAATCACAATTATTACAAAATAACTTTTTAAATAATATATACTTTCATTAGATTTAAATGAAATATTACCTATCCCAAATAAACCTTTAATGTTTTCTAATATTTGATTTACATCTGTTCCACTAAAAATAATAAAACTCATCATAACAATAAAATCTGTGTAAATAATCCTTAATACTTTTGGAAATTTTTCAATATATTTAAATAGAAACTTCTTTTCTATAATCAATAAAATTCCAAAATAAACTCCCCAAATAATAAAATTCCATTCTGCTCCATGCCACAAGCCAGTTAATATCCAAACAATTAAAATATTTCTAATATTTTTAGATTTATTTCCTCCTAATGGAATATATACATAATCTCTAAACCATGAACTTAACGATATATGCCATCTTCTCCAAAAATCTGTAATGCTTGTTGCACTATATGGATAATTAAAGTTTTCTGGAAATTCGAAACCAAACATATTTCCTAAACCGATTGCCATATCAGAATATCCTGAAAAGTCGAAGTAAATTTGTAGCATATTAGAAATTGCATATATCCAGAAAAAAATAACACTTTTTTCATTACTAATCATAAAAATATTAACAAGTTCTCCTAATAAATTAGCTATTAAAACTTTTTTACTAAGTCCTATTATAAATCTTCTTATACCAAATGCAAACTTTTCTATTGTATGACTTCTATATTCTAATTGTTCTTTTATATCTTTATATCTAACAATTGGACCTGCTATTAATTGAGGAAATAAAGAAACATATAAAGCTAAATTCAAGAAATTCTTTTGAACTTCTACTTTTCCTCTATATAAATCTATAAGATAACTAATTGTCTGAAATGTATAAAATGAAATTCCAATTGGTAACAAAACATATAATAAATCTATTTTTGAAGATAACCATAAATTAATATTTTCTATAATAAAATCAATATATTTAAAATAAATTAATATTCCTAAATTAAAACAAATAGAAATAATTAATATTATTTTTGAATATTTTGTATTTTTATATTTATTAATTAATATTCCAAAAATATATGTAAACACTATAGAAAAAATCATAATAAATATGAATTTAGGCTCTCCGTAAGCATAAAAAATAATTGAAAAAATTAATAACACTATATTTTTAAATTTTTTAGGAACTATATAATATATAAATAATACAATTGGAAGAAAATAAAATAAAAATACTGTACTAGAAAATACCATAATTTTCTCCTTTTTAATTTATAAATAATTTAAATTTTATTAAATAAATTTAAATAATAAATAAAACCCTGCTTAACAAGGTTTTATTTTTATTTATTTTTAATTTTCTTGCTATATTTTGTAGCAATTTTATTAATAAAGTTCAGGTGGTAATTCAGCTTCAGTTTCTGTTTTTTCATATTCTTTTCCAACTGTTCCAGCTAATTTTTTAAATGTATCATATACTGGTTTTGCCCACTCTTCACTAGACATTACTAAACATATAATATCACCTGAATTTGTTGCATATATTTTTTCTGCTGATACACAAATCCATTTTCTTGGATCTATTTTTTCTGACATTGTTTTAGCAATTTCGTTTGCATTAGCCCCATTTTTGGCTTTTGCCAATATAAATGAATAAGCTTGTGAACTCATCATTGGCTCTGAAACAACCAAATATTCTAAATCATTTCCATTTTCTAATCCAGTTAAATATTGTACTGTAACATTATCTTCTAAATCTATTACATTTGTTTGTACTGAAGGTAATATTTCATCTTTTCCTTCATATATTTTTTCTACTAATTTAACTAAATCTTCTGCACTATTTACTTCACCTAATGTTGAAGCCTTAGAATCTTTGGTTTTATTTCCATTTAATTTAACAATAGCTACAATTGCTAGTATCAATGCAACTATTGCAACTAAAATGATAATTTTTGTTTGAGTTTTCATATGTACCTCCTTTTTATGATAATATAGTAACATAAAAACAAGTAATTATCAACTATTATTTACTCTTTTATATACAATAATTATATATATTTTTTTAATAAAAACTATATATAATTAAATATATTATAATAATTTATAAAGAATTTTTTTATTAAAATCTAAATAAATTTAAACCAATTTCCTCATTAAATTCTCTATCAACATTTCCATCAATAATATTTATAATCATTTCACAAGTTGCACTTACAATAGCTTTATTTAAATGTCCTCCATATACTTTACCTTCACTATCTCCTGCACTCATATGAATATGACAATAAAACTCACTATTCATTGTATTAATTGTTCCTGTTAAAGAAACTATTTCAAAATCTCCCTGAAAAGTATTAGAATAATATTTTTTCTCTTTTGTTTTAAATACACCAACAGTAAAATCATTAGTAGCCCCTAAAGCATTTATATTGGCAAACTTAATATTTTCATTAATGGCTATTTCTTTTATTTTTTCTAAAATTTCTTCTCCTTTGTCTATTCTTGCTACTATAGTATTATTAAATTTTTTATATTGCATATTAAATTCTATTCCTTTCTTTAAAGGCAACATAGTAATGAAAGTTTTTTTATTTCTTTCAAACTAAATACCTCTTTAATTTTTATCATTATAACATATTTAAGAAAAATAAAAAAGAACAAATTTATTAACAATTTAATACTTTCCATAACATTTTATTATCTTTAAATTCATAAGTAATTCTATTTTCATCATATAAAAATGATAAATACGACCTTATAGTACTTCCAACTAAAACATATTGATTTTCATTCATTATTAATTTATATTCTTCAAAAATATACTTTAAAATTTCTTCGAAACATTTTGGATAAATACAATAAGTACAAATTTTCTCAATAATTTCATTAACTTTATTTCTATTTAATTCTATTAAATCTGAAATATCTTTAGTTGCTTCAATATGAGAAGGAATAAATATTTTTCCATTTAAATTACTTAAATAATTTAAAGTATTAATAAATTCTTTAACATCATAAATAAAAAATAAATGATATTTAGTAATTGTTTTCTCACTAAATAAAGAATCTGCTAAAAAATAAACATCATCACTTGTTTTTACTCCAATCATATCAAAAAAATGACCTTTTAAGTCAAAAAATTCTAGTCCATCAATTAAATTATTCTTAATTAATTCAACTTTTGATTCTTTTGCTAATAAAAATTTATTTCTAATATTTTTAAATGGATATCCACCATAAAGAAATGCTGACTCTAAAATTGGATATTCCGTAAAACATTTTTCAATATTATTAGCATATATCTTGCAATCTGTTCTATCTTGAATTATTTTATTTCCACCAATATGATCTGCATTTGAATGTGTTGTAATAATCCCCTTTATATTCCAGCCCTGTTCTTCAACAATTTTTAATATCTTTTTTCCAGCATCTTTATCATTTCCTGAATCTATAAGATAAACATTACTATCATCAATCTTATATACTCCAATATTAGTAGCATTTTTTATATAATAAGTTTTATCTCCAAGCTTAACTAACTCCATAATATTCCCCCCTTTTATAAAGTATTATAATTTTATCACAATACCAAAAATATTTCTATTATAAATTATCTTAAGCTTCATATTTTTTATATTATTAAAAAAAATATATAATATATAACTTTTGGCATAAAGTACATCTACTAAATAAAACAAAAATTAAAATTTCATTAATAAACAATATATGTAAAAACATAAATTACAAAAAAACCCAAAATCTAAATTAAATAATTATAAAATTATTAGACATACTATATTTAAGAGGTGTTATATGGAAAATAATAATTCATTTTGGTTAAATTCTTTTAAATTACCTAATTTTAATAAATTAGATAAAAATATTAATGCAGATGTATGTATAGTTGGTGGAGGATTAACTGGTATTACTACAGCTTATTATTTAAGTAAAAAAGGTTACAAAGTTTGTTTAATTGAAAAAGATAATTTAATGTCTAAAACGTCTGGGCATACAACAGCCAAAATCACTAGTCAACATGGAATATTTTATAAATATTTATTAGATTCTAAAGGAAAAGAATTTGCAGAAAAGTATTTATCCGCAAATGAAGAAGCAATAAAAAATATAATGGATATTATTAATATAGAAAATATTGACTGCGATTTCGAAAAAAAGAATGCTTATATTTTTACTGAAAAAACTACTGAAGTTCAAAAATTAAAAGAAGAAGCTCATATTGTAAAAAAACTAGGAATTGTAGATTGTAACTATATAAATAAAATAAATCTAAATTTAAATATAGAAGGTGCAATTGAATTTAAAAATCAAGCACAATTTAATCCTATAAAATATGCAAATGCTCTAATTCAAAGCATTATTCAAAATGGTTCTGAAATATTTGAAAACACAAGATTTGATGATTATGAAAAAAATAATGATGAATTTAAAATATTTACTAACAAAAAGTATTCTATAAATTCTAAATATTTAGTATTAACCACAAGATACCCTATAATAAATTTTCCTGGATATTATTTTCTAAAAATGTATCAAGAAATATCATATGTACTTGCAATTAAACCAAAAAATAAATTTACAATTGATGGAATGTATATAAATTCAGAATTACCTACTTTATCTATAAAAACAGCTAAATATAATGATGAAGATATAATTCTTATTGGAGGTTATACAAATAAAACTGGAACCGAAGATGATATTAATTTAAGATATAAATATGAAAATCTACGAAAAAAAGCTTTGGAAATCTTTGGAGATTTTGATATTTTATATAAATGGAATACTGAAGATTGTATAAGTTTAGATAAAATTCCATACATTGGTGAATTTTCAAATTTTACAGAAAATTTATTCTTAGCTACAGGTTTTAAAAAATGGGGTATGACAACTTCAAATATTGCGGCTAATATAATTACAGACAAAATTATCAATAAACAAAATAATTATGAAGAGATTTTTAAAGCAACAAGATTAGAACCAATTAAAAATCGTGAAGAATTAAATAATATGATTAAACAATCTATTAAATCCCTAGTTGTAGATAAATTCAAAAATTCAAAAGATATTCTTAATGATGTAAAAAATGATGAAGGAAAAATTGTTATGTTTGGAGATGTAAAAGTAGGAATTTATAAAGACCCAGATGGAAATGTATACGCAATAAAACCATTTTGTACTCATTTAGGTTGTGAACTTTCATGGAACGAATTAAATAAAACATGGGATTGCCCATGTCATGGAAGTAGATTTGAATATACTGGAAAAAGTATAGATTCCCCTAGCATAAAAGATTTAGAAAATTATAATTTCGAATAAATAATTTATTTTGTTATATTTTTTAAGAGAGTATAATATGAAGCATATCAAAAATGTTAAGTTTATTTATCTAACATTTTACGTGCACTTTATAATATACTCTCTTATTTATAAATTTAAATTTTTTTATAATACATACCTTGAAATAAATCTTCTTCTTTCATTAATTTATCTAGTCCATTAATAATCCATTTTTTATGCAAATTCCAATTAGGAGCTATTAATAAATCTTTTGGTGCATCTCCAGAAATTCTATGAATTATAACTTTTGGATTTATATTAGTTAATATATAAGCTAAATTATTTAAATAATTTTCTAAAGATATTGGTTTATATCTTCTATCTTCATACATCTTTGCAAGAATTGTATTTTTTATAACATAACAAGAATGAATTTTCAAACCTTGTATATTATTTTTATTTAAAAAGTTAACTGTATTTTTTATATCACTATCTGTTTCATTTGGAAGTCCAACAATAATATGTGTAACAACATCAATATTATATTTATTTAAAATATTTACTGCTTTAATAAAATCTAAACTAGTATATCCCCTATTTATTAATTTTCCATTTTCATCATTTGAAGTTTGTAAACCTAATTCAACCCAAACATAATATTTGTCTGTATAACTCTTTAAAAGTTTAGCAACATTTTCATTTATACAGTCAGGACGAGTTGCAATTGCTAAAGCTACTATTCTTTTATCAATTAATGCAGAGTCGTATTTTAATTTCAAATTTTCAATTTTATCATATGTATTTGTAAAATTTTGAAAATAAGCTATAAATTTATTTGCCCTTTTTGATTTATAACTATTAAAATAGCTATTTACCTGATTTTCAATATCTAATATAGATTTTATATGTTCTCCAGAACCCTTCTCACTACAAAAAATACATCCTCCTCTTCCTACATTACCATCTCTATTAGGACAAGTAAATCCACCATCAATACATATTTTTAAAGTTCTTTCTCCAAATTTATCTTTAAGAAATTTATTTAAATGCCTATACCTCTCTAAATCTTCCATTTTATCTTTCCTTTTATATTATAGAAACTACAAATATTATTTTATTTGCTATTAATTCAAAATATATAACTAAAAATATTCATTAACCTTAAATTATAAAATAATTATATAATTATTTTATAAAAAATTTTTTCTCTTAACTAACATTACTTATTAATTAAAATTAAATCTTTAATAATTAAATTTTAATTAATTTTTTAATACTATATTTTATTGTATTATTCTTTTCAAATTTTTATCAAATTTATAATAATATACTTTACACCCTGGATAAAGATTTTTTATTCTTTTTGAACTTCCATCTTTTAAAGTAATAGTCAAATTTGGATATGTTAAAAGCATAGTATCTGTATCCCAATATTTATAAATAAAATTTGCTTTTTCCTCATCACCATATATTCTATAATAAGCCTCTCTTACTGCTTCTGGATTTTCTACTGGTAAATTATTTACAACTGCAACTCTTATTAAAAAAACACTTATTGCATATGCAGATAAAATGCAATCTATAAGTAAAAATATCATTGTTAAATATGTTACTACTTTTAAAAAGACAAAACTAAATTTTGTTTTTATCCAATTTATAAATTTGTCTATTTTAGGATTAATTGATTTTACTAAATACAAACCAAGAAGTCCCCAAAATATTGAATACATAAGACATATTCTCCCATTAATATTTAAAAATCTATTAGAATAATCCCACCATTTAACGTTTAATATAATTTCTCCAAAAAAACTTACTAAATATTCAGTAATTGAACCCATCAAAAATCCACCTAAAAAAAGTGTATAATTGTTTTTAGTAAATTTAGCTTTTAAAGTTACAATTATTGCTACTGCTCCGAACTCCGTAAATACAACAGAATGGACCATATAAAAATCCTTGTCTACTTTCTAAAACTCCATAATTAATAAGAGCAAATAAAGTTTCAATAATAAATCCTAAAAAACTATAAATAATAAAATATGCAAATATTCTACAAAGAGAAATTTTTTCATTCACATACTCTTTTTTAGAAGTACTAAGGTTACTTTCATTATCATTATTTACTTGTTCTATTTCTACTTGTTCTTTTAATTTCATAAATTGCTCCATTTTCTTTTATAAATTAATGCTTCAATTATGACTGTATCATTTCCTATTTTCTTGATTATTAAATTCTTTTTTTTCATTTTCTTGATTATTATTATCTTCTCTTCTCCATTTTTCTGCAAGTCTAGCTTGCTCTTCTAAAGATGGAGCACCTTTTGATAATCTTTTATTAAAATCATTATCATCAGGTTTTATTATCATACTTCCTGAATCATTTAAAGAAGATTCTCTAGTTTCTTTAGAAGTTTCTCCTGAAGTAAGTCTTTTTACATCTTTGTTTCTTAATATATTTATTAAATTTTTATAAAAATTATTTATTTTATTAAAAATACCTTTATTTTCTATTTGTTTTCTTGAACATTCATTTTTTAGTCTTTCATTCTCCCAATCTTTAGGAGTAATATCAATTTCACATTCTTCTAATATTAATGATTTATCTAAATTTTCATTTACTTTATTTGCAGATGACATTAATAATTTTCCATCTGATGTAAAACATACTTCTAAACCAAACTTTATATCTTTAAAACTATCTGTACCTTCTTTTTTTACAAACCTACCATTTATAAATTTACTAAAATCATCACAATATCCATAAGCAATTGGAGTACCATTTTTAGTAACAACATCCATAATTTTATCATCTTTTATATATCTAAATCTTTTAAACTGTTCTAATGATGAAAATTCTGCTTTTGATAAAAGCATTATATTTAATGACGAATATTTACTTTTTTCAGTTCTTATAGGATGTATTTCTATATCTTTATACGAAAATTCTTCAAGAGATTTAGTATCAATTCCATTTGTACTTAAATATTTTTTAATCGCATTGTACCTTGTCTTATAAAATATTTCAAAATGCTTATCTTTTTTACGAAAAACTCTAAAATTTTGTATCTGCTTCAATTCTGAAAAATATTTTTTGGCATCATCAATATTTTTTATAGAATTAAATTTTTTATTATATACGGTATGTAAAAATTCATTTTGAATAGCTTCATACTGATAAATAAATTTCTTAGAGTCTCTTCCTGTAGTTCTATTTGTAAATCTGCGCATTTTTTCATATAATTGTTTTCCATATAAATCCTGAAAGACTTTAAGTCCACTTGGCTCACCACTAAGTGCAAATTTTTTCATATAATCTCCACCAAGTGCAATTTCCATTGAATTAAATACTGCTCTTTCAAACATATAACTTGTTTATGGCATATTTATTTGAAAATCATCTTTTAATTGAGATGAAATATTTAAATGACCAAGCGCTTTATCTGTATAACTTTGAGTTGCTCCTTCAATAAAGCCTTTTATTAACTTCCCTTGAAAAATTAAAGAACCAATAGGCTTTTCACATTGAAATGTATGAATTGTTTCATGTAAAATTGTTTCTAATTGTGCTGGTAAATAACTATATATATAAATAGTATTATTATCTATAGTTAATGCAAGTCCATCTTTATCATGCTTTCTTATAAAGTCAAATTCTACAATTTTTAATTTATCTAATTTACCTTTAATAGAATTATAATCTTTTGTATTGTCTAAATTATAAATTAAGTCTAATATTTTTTTCTTTATTTCATCGCTATTTTCAATTTCACCAATAATTTTAAGATCCCATAATAAATGCTAGTGGTACTTTAGTTAATGAATTAAATTTTAACACCCTAATTTATCTCCTTTTAATTTATAAATAACTAAATTAATTATAATTTAAAAATATTAATTATTCAATATCTTAATTTTTAACCAGATAAATAAAAAGCAAGAAAACATTGATACATCAACATTTTCTTGCTTTTTATTTTGGAGGCGCCAATCGGACTCGAACCGATGCTCAGAGTTTTGCAGACTCATGCCTTACCAACTTGGCTATAGCGCCGTTTTTAAATTTTAAATTAAATATCAAAATCAAAATAACTATATTTTAATATATTCTTTATTAATAAATTTAGTACCTATTTAACGAAAAAATTTTATATTTTGTATCTAATAATATACTTATGAATATACTTTATAAGGAGGAATTTATATGTATATTGACAAATATAATAGACAAAAGGCAATAGAATATGCTAAAAAATGGGCGTTTAAAAGGAATCCAAATTATTACAATTTTGATTCAATTGGTGGTGACTGTACAAATTTTATATCACAATGTTTATATGAAGGAAGTAAAACTATGAATTATACTAATACCTATGGATGGTACTATAAAAGTGCTAATGATAAATCACCTTCATGGACAGGAGTTCAATTTTTATATAATTTTTTAATAAATAATAAAGGTTTAGGTCCAATTGCAAATGTTTCAAATCAAACTGATGTACAAATCGGAGATATAATACAATTATCTTTTGATAATACAACATTTTCTCATTCATTAATTATTGTAGAAAAAGAAAATAACAAGACACTTGTAGCTTCACATACTTTTGATACATATGGTAGAAATATTAATTCATACTCATATAAGAAAATAAGATTTATACATATATTAGGAGTTCAAAAAGACTAAAATTATATTACATAACTACATATTAAATATTATTTAAACATACAAAATTTAAATATTAATTTCTTAAAAATTAAGTTTAACAGTCTAAATAAATATTAATAAAACACTAAATAATTAGCTAAATATTTGAACTAATTACTTAGTGTTTTATATGTATAAAAACTTAATCACTACACCAAATGCAATAATATAATTACTTATTTAATAATAAAACTTTTACTTTTTTAAAACATAAACTAACCACTTATTATTACTTTCTCCACCTTCTTTATGGAAATTATAAATTTTATATCCAGTTTCAGCAATAATTTCATTTAATTCTTTTTCACTAAAATATTTATAATAACGCTCTGCACCCATATGATACTCATTAGAAAAATCAACCCATTCCTCATCAACATCTCTTATTTCACGATTCATAGCATTAAATATAAATAAACCACCATCTTCAAGAACATTGTAAACTTTTTTTAAAACTATTGATGCATCTTCTTTAGTAAAATGAACAAATACTCTCCAACAAAAAACAGAGCAATATTTTTCTGTAAACTCATCTTTTAATGCATTAAATCTAATTAATTTTAAACCTTTAGAATTTATTTCATTAATAAATCCATCTGCTATATCACTTGCTATTACTTTATATCCTAATTCTTCAATATACTTTGCATTTGAACCATCACCAGAGCCAATTTCAAAAACTTTTCCTTCTTTTGGTAATGTTTCCATATTTCTCTTAATAAAATTTTCCAATTCTTCTCGTTTTTTCTTTGCTTTTTCTGGGAAAAGATTGTCATGTTTAATGCTAGTTTCTAAATATACAGTAGCCTTATTTTTATATACTTCAAGCGTTTTTTCATTTTCCTTACTCATATATTATATTCTCCTTTATATTTTATACTATAAAAAATTAAATATTATAGTGTTATCTAATTGTCTGTTCATCTCTTTATTTTTCTCTTAAATTTTGAGTATGCATAGTTCCCCCTAAATCATTTACACTTATTATAATCGTCATTTTATTTTTTCACAATAAATTAAATATCTTACAAATTAGACTAAAAATTCTATTTGACTTTTTCTAAAAATCTGTGTATAATATAGATAGAAAATGAGTAGTCACAGACAATGTGTGTTACCAAATTAAATTGAGAATGCACCACAAAGCTCGGAGAAAGCGTATGTGGTGTATTTTTATAATTGTTTATCAGTCCAAATTATGTATATAATTGTCAATAAGGTTACGTTTACAGTTAGGGAAAATCCCAAAGCATATATTAAAAATAATATAAATCCAATAAACACCACCTCACTTTCCCAGAGGCAAAACTCTGATATGTAAAGTGGCAAACCACATCTGCTTATTCTCATTTCCTATAACCAGTACTATACTACATATTTTATAATAATACAAGCAAACAAAACAAAAATTTGCATATTTTTTGTAGCTAAGTAAAGTAATAAATTCAATTTACGAAGTATGCTATCAAAAAATCTAAATAAAGAGCAATAAAACACTAAATAATAATATAAATATACAATGTAATTATTACTAGTTATATTATAAAAATTTGCTTACAATAATGTACAGCAATTGTACAGCAAATTTTATACTAAATTGTGATAATCCATGATAGGTATCTATTCTATAAAACAAAAAATACTCCCTTACAAAGAGAGTATTTCTGCATTTTGTGCCTTTACATGATACTTTGTGATATTCTGTGCAAGTGGCTTAAAATGCTAATTTCTTGGAGGCGCCTGTCG
>JAAVYF010000040.1 GCA_022790975.1 Clostridia bacterium
AGTCCGCCACTAACCGCTTCCAATCTAAAAGAATGGATTAAGTCCGTTCGACTTGCATGTCTTATGTGCGCCGCCAGCGTTTATCCTGAGCCAGGATCAAACTCTCATGTTTTTGGTATCTATATTCTTTATAAAATATAAATCGTTTTGAGTTTGAGCTTATAGCTCATTTTTTTTAATTCATTTTGGTAGATTTCTCTACCGCTTGGTTTTGTTTCTTAAAGGAATTTATTGTTTACTTTTCAATGTACTTTTTATTTTTGTTCCTATTTACTCGGAACGAGTTTTATTATAACACCTGCTATATTTTTTGTCAACACTTTTTATAAAAAATTATAAGTTTTTTTAATTATTTTTGAATACAACTAGTGTCTAGTTCAACTGTCTAAAAATAAACAATTAAACTGTGATTAGTTTATCACTTTAAAAGTACTTTGTCAATGATTTTTACAAACATTTTCAAATCTAATATTGTCAACTTCAAAGTACAATAATTTCACAAAATAATATTATAATAAAAACAGTTAGCTATACTTATAAATCAAACCCAAATTATTAAACTTTTTTGTCTAACAATTTAGGTTCTTTATACTAAATATAATTAACTGTTTAAATAATAATATATAATTAGTTTATTAAATTAATCTTTATATAAAATAACTCTAAATCCCCAATATGGATCAGATAAATTCTCTGCTTGTCCAATATGACTATTAGCGACTTTATTAATAACAGCACTACCTCCACGAACTACTCTATATCCATATCTTGTATTATCTTCTAATTCTACTGTATTTTGATTGTCATTATTTTTCTTAGTAGTATTTGTTGTATTTTCATCTACTGGTTCAGGTAAGTTTGGATAATAAACTTCTGTAGTCCATTCTCTTAAATTTCCAGACAAATCACATATAGAATTTACTTGATCATTCGTAGTAGTTCCAGTCTTCATTATTGTTCCACTATAATTTCCATAACTTGTATTTGAAGAATAATTTACTATAGTTTTATTTATCCAAGAAAGAGTAGTATCCCAAGCATAGCTATTAATTAATGCTGTTTTTACTCCACTATAATCATAAGCTGTTGCTGTATTTAAAGCTGCATTATATGCCTCTTCATATGTTACATTTGACCATGGAATTTCTCCATCAATACTTTTGGCTATTGCTAATCCTTTTTCATTTGACTGACTAGCTTCATATCTTCCTATATAAAATCCATAATATTTAGCAGCACTATTATAAAAACCTGTTGCTGTATAATCTGTTTCTTCATATTGTGAGCTTCCTTCTGTATTTCTAACTAAGCTTCCAGATTCTAATGGAACCCACACATATTGATTTCCAACAGCATCCTCTATTATATATCCTGTACCAACTTCTGTTCCTTCTACATGAGTAAATCCTGTTGGAATATATGGTGTATTTGCTGAAACTTCAGAAATATTATCTACTGTTATATTTTCTGATATATGTTCTCCATTTTTTTTATTAAATATAAATGTATATTCTCCATTTTTATTAACTTCATATGTTGCTTTTGAAGATGTTACTACTTGTTTATTTGGCAATGTTATTGATTCAATACTATCAGCATCAGCTACACTAGCTTCTATATTAATAGTAACACTTCCATCTGTTGTATCATCTGGTTCAATAGACCATACAACATTTCCTAGCAAACCAGAAGATGTACCTGAATTTACTTTTGAGTTTCCTCCATTTTTATTACCATTTCCGACTTCCCTTAATAAAATATACAGCTAGTAATGTAATTACAACAATTATTACTATAAAACAAATTATTAAAATTAATGATTTTTTTCGCATAACAAAATCTCCTTTATCGAAATATATTAATATTATATATTAAAACATATAAATATTTTTTTTTCAAATATTTTACAAAATATTTTTACTTATTTTATAATATTTGCAAAAAATCAAATCTTATAAATAAAAAAATGAGATAGCATTTTTACTATCTCATTTTTGTTATTCTGCTGTATATACACTAACTTGTTTTTTATCTTTACCTTTTCTTTCAAATTTTACTTTACCATCTATTAAAGCAAATAGTGTATCATCACTACCAATTCCAACATTTGATCCTGGATATACATTAGTTCCTCTTTGTCTAATTAGAATATTTCCAGCTTTAACGATTTGTCCGTCAGATTTTTTTACACCAAGTCTTTTTGACTCACTGTCTCTTCCATTTTTAACACTACCTTGACCTTTTTTATGTGCCATCTTTTAAGTCACTCCCTTCGCTTTTAATATTTATTTATCTCTAAAAAAATTTAACTATGCTTTTGCTGTAGAAGTTTTAATTGATGTAATTTCTACTTTTGTGTATTCTTGTCTGTGTCCTCTAGTTTTTCTTTCATTTTTCTTAGCTTTGTATTTAAATACAAGAACTTTTTTTCCTTTACCATGAGAAACTACTTTTCCTTCAACTTTAACATTTTTAACATAAGGATTTCCAACTTGTACTTTTCCTTCTTCTGATACTAATATTACTTTATCGAAAGAAACCGTTTTTCCTTCTTCAGTATCTAATTTTTCAAAAAATACTACATCATTCTCTTGAACTTTGTATTGTCTTCCACATGCTTCAATAATTGCGTACATCTAAAATGCACCTCCCTTTTTGTATACTCGCTAACTAATCTCCACTTTGGTAGCTTTTATAGCATTTACAAACCATAGCTAAGCAGTTTACAGTTAGATATTTTAACATGAAAAAAGTGGTTTGTCAACCACTTTTACCTATTTTCTCTTTTTTCTTCCATATTTTCTATTTCTTCATCACTTAAAGGTCTTCCTTTGGATGTTGACCCTCCAACTCCATTCTTCTTTTTGCTTATATTTTGCATTTGCATTTTAACCATTTCAGCTTCTTTTTCTTTTTTTCTTCTTTCTTCCTCTTTTTTCTTTCTATATTCTAGCTCTTCTTCTGGAGAGTCAAATACTTTTCCTTCTTTAGCTAAAGTAACATCTTTTTCTTGGCTTTTAATAATTTTTTCTCCAAGTTCATCTGCTTTAATCCTAGCTGTAATTAATAATGTTCCTTCAGACTTTGAAATAATTCCCTTTTCTATAGCCTCTTGTAATTCTGTTTTAAAATCATTTGCTTCCTTATCAGAACCATCATTGCCAATTAGCAAATCTTTTATATCTCTACCTAATTTTCCCAAATTTATCACCTCTTATTTATATTTTATGTCATATAGTCTTTTAATCTCTTACTTCTACTTGGATGTCTTAATTTTCTTAATGCTTTTGCCTCTATTTGTCTAATTCTCTCTCTTGTAACTTGAAATTCACGTCCAACTTCTTCAAGTGTTCTTGCTTTTCCATCTTCTAAACCAAATCTTAATTTTAATACTTTAGCTTCCCTTGGAGTTAAAGTTCCCATAACCTCTTCTAATTGTTCTTTTAATAACGTATATGCTGCTGAATCATGTGGTGCAGGAGATTCATCGTCAGGAATAAAATCACCTAAATGACTATCATCTTCTTCTCCAATTGGAGTTTCTAATGAAACGGGATCTTGTGCTATTTTTTGAATTTCCATTACTTTTTCTACAGTGATTTCCATTTCATCAGCAATTTCTTCTGGCGTTGGCTCTCTTCCTAATATTTGAAGTAAATGTCTTGATGTTCTAATTAATTTATTAATTGTTTCTACCATATGAACTGGTATTCTTATAGTTCTTGCCTGATCTGCTATAGCTCTTGTTATAGCTTGTCTAATCCACCAAGTTGCATAAGTACTAAATTTGTAGCCTTTTTTATAATCAAACTTCTCTACTGCTTTAATTAATCCCATATTTCCTTCTTGAATTAAATCTAAAAATAACATTCCTCTTCCAACATATTTTTTAGCAATACTTACAACTAATCTTAGATTAGACTCTGCTAATTTTTGTTTAGCATCTTCATCTCCATCTAAAACTTTTTTAGCAAGTTCTAATTCTTCTTCAAAAGAAAGCAATGGTATCCTACCTATTTCTCTTAAATACATTCTAACAGGGTCATCAACATTAATACCATCTAAAGCTGTTGTTTCTATATCTTCTAATTTTATTTCTTCTACTTCTTCTAAATCTTCAAGATCTGGTTCTAATAAATCCTCATCATCTTTTAATATATTTATACCAAATTCTTCAAAAGCTTCAAATACCTTATCAATTTCTTCTGGTCCAACTTCTCCTAAACTTGCAGCAAGTTCTCCATATGTTATTTTTCCCTTATCTTTAGCATTTTTTAAAATTTCTTTTATTCTTGACTTTTGTGGATTTTCTTCCTTAATATTTTCTATATCTTCTTTTTCTAATTTAGAAGACACTTTATTTGATGCAGATTTATTTTTTGAATTTTTTATTTCTTTTTTATCTTCTATTTCTTTCAATTTTAATTGTTCTTCATTTTCTTTTTTATCTTTAGCTTTTGTAGTAGTTTTAGTTTTTTTAACCTCTTTTTTTTCTTCTACTTCCTCATTTTTCATTTCTAAAAATTTTACCTCCTACTTCATTTTAGCTAACTCTATAAGTAATTCATTTAATTCCTTAATTAATTTAGCAGATTCCTCTGGTGCCAAATTCTTGTCACTAACCAATTTCAAAATTTCATTTTTTCTAAAACTTAATTTAGTTCTTTCATAATTATTTATTATATCTTCTGTAAATTTCTGAACATTAATTTCATATTCAGAAAACATTATTTCACTAAAATCAGCCTGAAAATTTGAATCTTCTATATTAGTTAAAATATTATAAATATTATTATTACCATTTTTTATGATTTCTAATATTTTATTATAAATATTTTTATATTTTTCGACTTTAAAATCTTCTACTTTTACTTTTGAAACTATTTTTTCCCCTATTTCTTCATAATTTTTAATCAAAAAATACAAAATCATTTTTTCACGTTCAATTTCAACTTTATTTATATCTAAATTTGTTTCTTTTTGTTGCTTTAATGGCATTTGTCTTGTTAATGTTTTAACAGAATTTTCTTTTTTTCCATATAATAACTTATTTAAATCAGCAAAAATTGCTTCTTTAGAAATATTATTTGACGTCGCTATTTTATCAACATAAATTTCACGTTCAACTTTACTATCAATTTCAGCAATCATTTTTGCAACTTCTTTTAAAAATGAAATTTTATCTGTTGCTATTTCCAAATTATATTTTTTTCTTAACATTAGAGTTTTATATTCTATCATAGAAATAGCATTATCCATTAACATTTTAAAACGACCACTACCATATTTTATAATATATTCATCAGGATCTTTAGCTTCAGATTTTTCCATTTGAAGAACTCTACCTTCAACTCCTATTTTTTCAAGTACTTTATCCCCTTCAAGAATTGCTCTTCTTCCAGCATCATCTGCATCATAACTAAATATAAGCTTATCACTATATTTTCTAATTAGTTTTCCTTGACCTTCTGTTAATGCTGTACCAAGAGAAGCGACCGCAGTATCAATCCCTCTTTGATGTAAAGAAATAACATCCATATATCCTTCAACTAATACAATCGTTTTTGATTGTGATTTTTTTGCAAAATTAAGAGCAAATAAATTTTCCCTCTTTTTAAATATTAAACTATCATTTGAATTTAAGTATTTTGGAGACTTATCATTATTATCTAATCTTCTACCACCAAAAGCCATTACCTTACCAGAAACATTCATAACTGGAAACATTAATCTATTTCTAAAAAAGTCTATATATTCTCCTCTTTTAGATTTTATACATAATCCTGTACTTTCTATTTCTTTATCTGTATATCCTTTATTATGTAAAAATTTATATAAATCATTCCAATTTTCACTAGAATAACCTATTTTAAATTGTTCTAACATTAAATTATTTAATTTTCTTTGTTTTACATATTCTTGAGCCTTTTTTGCCAAAGGCTTGTACAGTTTTTCGTGGTAAAATATTGTTGAATCTGCATATATTGCATACATTTTCTCTTTTAATTTTACTTGTGGATTATCTATACTATTTAAAGTTGGTAATTTAATATTTGCTCTTTCTGCTAAAAATTCTAAGCTTTCTATATATGTTCTATTTTCTATTTTTTGTATAAAAGTAAAAACGTCACCGACCAGCATGACATCCAAAACAATGAAAATATTGTCGATCTGGTTTTACAGAAAATGATGGTGAATTTTCAGAATGAAAAGGACATAATCCAAAATAATAATTTCCTTTTCTTTTTAATTGAACATAACCTGATATAACATCAACAATATCGTTTGCATTTCGCACTTCTTCTTTTATATCATCACTATATCCATTCATTAAATCAGACCTTTCACATTATATTATTCGACAGATATTACGTTAATCCCTTAAAAACTTGCCAATTTCTTATTTTATAATAGAAATTTTATTTTCATATCTAATATTTTATTCTAATATTAAATATAATGTATGCTTTTATTAATATTATCACAATTATTTTCAAGAAATATATTTAAAATTTAAAAAGCAGATGTTTTACTCATCTGCTTTCTTTTGTTAAAATTTTAATTAATATTAAGATTGTGGAATAAATTTTTTCATTATATTTGGAGTATTCTCTCCTCCTACTACAATTGGTTCTGCTGTTCCAATTGACTCTAAATGAGCTTCATATGACTCATTTATTTTTCCTTCAACTAATTCTTCTATTTCATTTTTATCTTTATCTTCAACTAAAACTAATTCACTAACAAGAATTTGTTTTGCATTTAATAGCATTTTTTTCTCACCTGTTGATAATCCTTTATCTCTTTGTTTAAAGCTTAAATTTCTAACTATATCTGCAACTTCGTATATATTTCCTGTTTTCATTTTTTCCATGTTATCTCTATATCTTTTGTTCCAATTCATAGACATTTCAGTACTTTCTTCTTCTAATACTTTTATTACTTTTAATGCTGAATCTTTGTCTATAATATTTCTAACTCCAATATCTTCTGCCTTAACAGTTGGTACCATAACTTTTACTTCGCCTGGCATTTTGATTATGTAGTAAGATTGTTTTTCATCTAATATAGACTTTTCTTCAATAGCCTCTATAATTCCAGCTCCATGTAATGGATATACTACCTTATCTCCTATATTAAACATTATATCGTCACTCCTTCCAAAGTAATTTAAAAAATTACTACGTTAGAATTATACTACAAAATATGGAAAAAGTCAATGAAAAAACGCCTCAAAATCATGGATTTATAAATATCTCCTGATTTCAGGGCGTTTTATCAATTAAATTTATTTTTTCTATTTTTTATCTGTTGAACCAAAGCCACCTTTTCTTTCTCCATTTGCAACATCATTATCAACAGTTAAATACTTCATAAATATTGCTTGTCCAATAGCATCTCCTTTTTTTATTTCAACATCATGATCAAAAATGTTAAAAAATGAAAACATAAAATGACCATCATTATCTTCATTTTCATAATAATCACTATCTATAATTCCAACACTATTTGCCATAACTAATCCTCTTTTTCCTGGGTTAGAGCTTCTATTACATAACATATAAAATTCATCTGGTTCACAATATGCTTTTAAACCAGTTTTTACAAGTGTTGGTTTTTGACCTGGTTTAAATGCTGGAATTATAGTATCTTCTGCTGCTTCAATATCATATCCAGCTGCATTTTTAGTTTTTCTAACTGGTAAATTTATTCCTTTGTTTTCAAATCCTTTTGCAATTTCAAATCCTCTTTTTCTTTCCATAGTACTTCTCCCTTTGTTTTTTTCATTTTTTGACAATATCTTCATTTTATATTATCCTTTTTCATTATATATTGTAAATTGCAAACTTTCAATAGAAAACAAACACATTTTAATTTTAATTTTTATTTTAAATTTTAATAATTATAATTCTATCTTTAAAATTTTTTATCAAAAATTAATTTACATTATATATCAATATAAATTTACTATTAATACATATAAAATAAATTAGTTATATAAAAATTTATTTTATATAACTAGCTTCATTATAATTTTTTCATAAATTTATTTTATCATAACTTATTTAATTTTAAAAATTAACTTAATTATTTTAATACAAGAAGCAAAAAATCAAAAAACACATCT
Organism: Clostridia bacterium; assembly: GCA_022790975.1. GTDB lineage: Bacteria > Bacillota > Clostridia > TANB77 > CAG-508 > Scatovivens. Next base: position 8,129 of record JAAVYF010000040.1, read on the forward strand.
AACTTAATAGATGTGTTTAAAAACCATATGTAACTAATAAATTAGTCTTGTGTATATGGTATAATTGCAATATGTCTTGCTCTTTTTACTGTTAAAGTAATAAATCTTTGATGTTTAGCACAAGCTCCAGTAGCTCTTCTTGGTAATATTTTACCTTTTTCATTTATAAATTTCTTTAATTGTTCTGCATTTTTATAATCTAAAACAAAATTTTTATCACTACATAAAACGCAAACTTTTTTCTTAGCTTTTCTGAATTTTGGGTTAAAATCATCATCTTGATTATTATTTCTTTTTTTAGATTGTTTTTTATCAGCCATTTCAATACCTCCCATTTTATTTTTGTATGTTAAAATGGTAGATCATCATCAGAAGAATTTACTTGAAACTCTGTATTCTCAGATAAGTTAGTTCCGAAAGTATTTTCAAAGCTTGATGAATCTCCATTCTCTCTTTTTGAATCTGCAAAATATGCTTCTTCTGCAACAACTTCTGTTACATAATGCTTTGTTCCTTGGTCATCATCCCAAGTTCTTGTTTGAATTCTTCCAATAACAGCAACTTGTTGACCTTTTTTAAAGTACTTACTACAAAATTCACCAGTTTTATTCCACGCAACTATATTAATAAAATCAGCTTGTCTTTCTTGACCTTGTGCTGCAAATCTTCTATTTACTGCCAAAGAAAAACTTGCTACTAAAGTATTATTAGTTTGTGTATATCTAACTTCTGGGTCTTTAGTAAGTCTTCCCATTAAAATAACTTTATTCATCTTTCCGCCTTTCTAGAACTATTCTTCTTCTTTTCTAATTGTTATAAATTTCATAATGTTATCTGTAATTCTATACACTCTTTCAAGTTCTTTTATTAAGCTAGGATTTGATTCGAATTCTATTGATACATAATATCCTTCTTTATTTTTTTTAATTTCATAAGCTAACTTTCTTTTTCCCATTTCGTTAACTTCTTCAACTTTACCATCACTATTAATCAAATCAGAGAATTTATTAATTAAAGCTTTAATACCATCTTCTTCAACATTTGGATTAATAATGAATACAGTTTCATATTTATTCATTATATTTCACCTCCCCTTTGGATATAAAACCCATAGATATACTATGAGCAAGGATTTAGGAAAAATATCCTAATTCACGTAGATTATTTTAGCACAAATTTTGTAGCATTGCAAGTGTTTTTTGCAAATTACAAAGAAATCAGATTAAATCTAAATTTTTACGTAATTTGACATTTTATGTAAAGTATATTAAAATTTAAGTAGTATGTTGTGGAAACAACAATAACAATAAACAAAAAGGAGACTTATTTATTATGAAAACAACAGTGGATCTTATCGTAACCGTAAACTATGTCCGGAATCTTGTAGAACCAGATGGAAGTTGCAAAATAGCCATTCCTGAATACATATATGGGAATGACAAAGAAGCTGAAAACAAGCTTGTTATAACCTTTGCAACAACTCTGGATACAATCCCCCGAAATTTGGGGTTTGTTCTGGACTCCTCCGACAAAAACGACTCTGTGATGCTTCGCCAGCTAATGGAGATAGCAATGGTTGAACACTTTCCTGACGAAATGGTAAATAAAACAATGCGGATAATCGCAGAAGATACGCCAGGAAAGCTAATCCCCTTAGTCGTAGGATTTACCAACATTGATAAATGCTACATCCTTGGAAAAGATCTGCCTCTCAGAAAGTTTTCACTTGCCAAAATGCAGGTTGAAAACGAATAAGTTTCAGTCCAACGGCGCAGAGATGAGCTTTCTCTCTGCCCGTTTTACTTTAATAAAAAATAAAATAATTTATATTAATTATATAAGAAAGAAGGAATATAATTTGATAAATCAAGGATTATTAATAAAACCAGAATTTGATAACATAAATAAATACTTACAATCAGGTGAGAAAACATTAATAACAGAAAAAATAAAAGAAATTTCTAAAAATATAACTGGTAATACTCATGGTATGCTAGTAAAACAAATATTAATATGGATGCATAAAAATACAACAAGATTACACAATAGTGGTGATAATAGAAAATTCAAAAGAACAGCAACTGAAATTCTAGAATCTAGAGAAAGAACTGGTTGTTGTGATAGTTCTACATTATTTACTGCATTAGCAAGAAGTAAATATATACCAACTATGCAAATTATAACTTTAAGTAAAAATTGGACAAAACAATTAGAAAAAGGAGAAAAAATTGGAACACAAGGTCATTATTTTGTTGCATGTTATTTGAAAGATATTACAGGAAAATATGATTGGATACGTATTGATTCTGATAGGGATGTTCAAGATGTAAGAGATGTTAGACTAAATAGATTTAACAGAGAAAATAGAAATATAGATGAAAATTATTATGCATTTGCATATGTTAGAGATTATAGTGATGTCAATTTTAATGGTATTAAAATTGATTCAATTGAAAATATGTCAAAAATACAAATTGCAGCATATGAACAATGTAATGTAAAAGGTTTATCTTATAGAGATGAAATTGAAATATAATATAATATAAAATCAGATTATTACATAGACGAATCTGGAAAATATTTTCGGAAATAATTTTCTTACAATATAAACAAATGTTTTTGAGAAATCATTGACAATAAGCAATATAAAATATATAATTAGTAATGAAAATAAGGAAAAGTAGAATGTGGTTGCCATCTTAATTTTACAAAAGAAAGCGAGGTAGTGTAGAACGTTAGAAGAAATACTTTTACAATTATTAATGTTATCATTGTTTACAAATATTGCTCTTACTATCATCTCATTTATATTAGTTATAGTTATAACTATAATTACATATAAAAAAAACATATCTCTGCTGACCAATAGAGATATGATTTTTTTATTATAAACATATTGGTAACCATATTTGATGGTTCCTTATTTTCTATAATTATTATAATATGTAAAATTTATAATGTCAAATATTTTATGAGAAATGTGGTCTATTATGATTAATGTAGTAATAAGCATAATTACTTATGTAGATAAAATATTACTGATAAAAAGAGAAAGAGGAGATTTTATAGGTCTTTATGGTCTACCAGGCGGAAAAGTTGAAGAGTGTGAGCACATAGATGTAGCAGTAAAAAGGGAAATTAATGAAGAACTGGGTTTAGAATTAGAATTTAATAGGTTATTAGGCACTGCTACAGAAATTATGCATGATAAAAATTCTACTACTTATTGTATTGTTGTGAATTATTAATGGATATAAATCAACAAATATCAAATCCAGAATTTGAATATAAATAGTTTTCAAAACAAGAATTAGTAAAATCCAATTCTATTATAGAAAGTGATAAAATAATGATAGAAAGTTTTTATAACAATAAAGAATCAAATTATATAAAATTAGATTGTTACAGAGATGAATTTGGAAAATATTTTTGGAGTAATTGTAATAATTATTAGAGGTCAATTAATAAAAAATGACCTCCTTTTTAAAATTTATATATCGTATGTATATTGTGTGTATATTAGCTAGTTGCTTTTGACTGCTTTTATCAGCTTTTAATGACTTTTGTATAAATAAAAAAAGCAGTAATACCAATGATTACCGCTTTGTATATATTTTTTTGACCTCTTGCCCAAAAGGGCTCTTTTTTATCTCTTTGAAAATTGTGGTGCTTTTCTTGCCTTTTTTAAACCATATTTTTTTCTTTCTTTCATACGAGGATCTCTTGTTAAAAATCCATTTGATTTTAATGCTGGTCTAAATTCAGAATTTGCTTCATTTAATGCTCTAGCAATACCATGTCTAATAGCACCTGCTTGACCTGTAAATCCACCACCAACTACTTTACATTTTACATCATATTTTCCAATTGTATTTGTAACAGCAAATGGTTGGTTTACTATAACTTTTAATATTTCTGTTCCAAAGTACTCATTTAAATCTTTATTATTAACTAGGATTTTTCCAGTACCTTCTGTTAATCTTACTCTTGCAATAGAACTTTTTCTTCTACCTGTTCCAAGATATTCTATATTTTTCTTATTAGCCATGTCTTATTTTACCTCCCAAACTTCTGGTTTTTGAGCTGCATTTTCATGTTCGCTACCTGCATATACTCTAACTTTTTTTATCATTTTTCTTCCAAGTTTTGTATGAGGAAGCATTCCTTTAACTGCTAAATACATAGCTTCTTCTGGTTTATTTTCCATCATAACTCTAGCTGGAGTTTCTTTCATTCCCCCAATATATCCTGAATGACGTCTATACATTTTAGAATCTAATTTTCTTCCTGTTAATATAGCATCTTTACAATTTATAACTATAACAAAATCACCCATATCCATATTTGGAGTATAAGTTGGTTTGTGTTTTCCTCTTAATAATTTTGCAACTTCTGTAGCAGTTCTACCTAAAGGTCTATTTGCTGCATCAATTACATACCATTTTCTTTCGATTTCCCCTGCTTTTGGGCTATATGTAGTATTATTCATGGTAACCTAATACCCTCCATTCTAAAATTTAAATTGAATATTATATATTTAATCTTAAACTCAAAATTACCGGGAAAAGCTTAAGATAAATTATATATCCATACAATGCTTTATTATTTTAATACACTTGTCTTTAAAAGTCAAGTATTTTTTGTATATTTTTCCCAAAAAAACAGAAAAACTAAAAAATATTAAAATTGAAAAAAATTTTTTAGTTTTTTTTATTTTATATTTTAACTAGTAATTAAGAACTTTCGACATTTTAAAACACAATTCAGCTTTAATTGCAAAAATATTGTTGATTTTATGTTTTTATTAGTGTATAATAATTACGAAAAAGAATATATTTTAGATACGGGGGTATTAGAATGGATGGTTTAAAAATTCCTCAAAGCCACGCTGGAATAAGCAAAACATTAAGATTACCAGCAGATATCGTAGAAGATATCCAAGCTTTATCAGAAATAAAAAATACATCTTTAAATCAAATTACAATCCTTTTAGTAAAATTTGCTTTAGATAATTTAGATGAAGAAGATAAAAACGCTATAATAAAACACAAAAATAATACAAAAAAATAATTTATGGGGACTTTAAAACTTTTTAAAGTTCCCTATTTTTTAATTTCTTATATTTTTAAACATTTATTTAATTTATTCAAATATTCAAATTATTCAAACTTTAATTCCTTTATTTTAGATATATCTATATTATATATTTCTTTATAAATGTCATTACAATTCAACTCACAAATTTTTGACTTATCTATTTGTAACAAATCAACAACTTTAAAAACACTTTCTTCATTCTTTCCTTCAATTTCTAAATATGTTGGTATCATTGGCCATGAATCTATATCTATTTCAACTCCATTTAAAATATATTGAATTCTGTTATTTTCTTGATAATTTCTATTAATAAATCCTATTTTCTCTAAAAATTCATTTGTTTTTTCAAAATCTTCTACTTGAATCTCTAATTCCTTAGTCCCACCTATTGTATTACTTTCTATATCTTTATATGTAAGTGTTGTTACTTGACCATTAGTTCTTAATCGAATCCATTTATTTTTTTGTATTGGTTTTAAATCATAAACATATCTTTTTTGATTATAAACTCCTTTTTTTACAGCACCTAATTTTTCCAAAGATTTTATAATTTCTTCTTTATTTATTTCTAATATCCTAATTTCATATTCTGTTTTCATATGCACTCCTATATTTAATTAAAGATTTTAGCATATTATTTTAATATTTACAACTAATTTTCTAGTATTAATATATTTTTAGTTAATCTTCTTTTAATGCATTTGCAATACTAATACACAAGTCCATAAATAATTTATGTTTTTCTTTAGGAATAGATTTCAATAGTTCTTTAAAAGTAGCATCTACATTTGAAGAATTAATCCCACAAATTAGATTATCTAAATTCAACTTTAATATATTGGCTATCTTTACAATAACAAATAAACTACATATACTAGTTCCTCTTTCTATTTCACTAATATATGATGGTGCAACATCAATCTTTTCTGCTAACTTTTCTTGAGTAAGTTTCAAATTCTTTCTTGCATTCCTTATTCTTTTCCCAATTTCAACATAATCAACATCTACCATATTATACTCCTCAACCTATTTTATATTTTATACAAAAAAATTATTAATAAAAATAAACTATAACTGTTGAACTATAATTACAACTGTGTTAGAATATATTATGCATTTTAAAGAATGTATACGGGGATACATTTGCATAAAATGAATAGAAACAGCTATTAAAAATAACTGTTTCTATTTTTATTTTATAATTATTACTTCATTTATATTGAAATATATGCATATTTTGCCATTATCAATAACTTCTACATTTCTTACTTCATTAAATTCAATTTTTAAAACAATTTTATTTTTATCTTTTATCTTTAGCGTATTACTATCAATTTCAAATTCAAATTTTGATATACTTAAATCAAATTCTAAAATTCCAAATATATTAATAGTAACTTTTTTAGATACTTTATTTTTTAAGTATCCATTCATAAAACTAATATTAAACATATACTTGCCTCTCTTCTTGCATTGTTTTAAAATATCTTACCTCCACGGATGCTATTATATATTAATGTTAGACTTATGTCAAACGTATGTTTTTAAATATATTAATTTATAATTTTTCTTAAATATTTTTATTGATATTATTATCTATTATTTATTTTTATTATTTTTTTAGTTTCTTATTTTATTACTTTTCTGTTTTATTACTTTTTTGTTTTTATTTTTTATTCTATTATTATTTTTGTTTTTTATCATTTTTGTTGTTTTTTTTTATATTGTATGTTAGAATATTTTACTGAGAGTGTAGAATAATATACAATGAAACATAAATATTTAAGGAGGTTTAATCAAATGAAATTTGAAGAATGGCATGATTTTAACGACGGAATATGGCAAAAAGAAATTAATGTTAGAAATTTCATTCAAAAAAATTATATACCATATGATGGAGATGAATCATTTTTAGCTAATGTTACTGAAAAAACAAAAAAACTTTGGAACAAAGTTTTAGAGCTTTATAAAAAAGAAAAGGATAATGGAGGTGTTTTAGATATCTCTTGTGATATAGCCTCTACTATATCAAGTCATGATGCTGGATATATAGATAAAAATTTAGAAGAAATAGTTGGACTTCAAACTGATAGTCCTCTAAAAAGAGCTATTATGCCAGAAGGTGGTATAAGAATAGTTGAAAAATCTTGTGAAGCTTATGGTAGAAAAGTTTCTGATAAAATTGAAGATATTTATCATAATTATAGAAGAACACATAATGATGGTGTATTTACAGCATATACACCAGAAATTAGAGCTGCTAGAAGTTCTCATTTAATTACTGGACTGCCAGATGGATATGGACGTGGAAGAATAATCGGAGATTATAGAAGAGTTGCTCTTTATGGAGTTGACGCTCTAATTGAAGATAAAAAAGAACAATTTAATGAAACTTCTTGTGAATGTATTACAGAAGAATTAATTCGTGCAAGGGAAGAAATTCATGACCAAATTGCAGCTTTAGAAGAATTAAAAATTATGGCTAACAAATATGGATTTGATATTTCCAAACCAGCCAAAAATGCTAAAGAAGCTATTCAATGGTTATACTTTGCATATCTTGGCGCAATTAAACAACAAAATGGAGCTGCAATGAGTATTGGTAGAACTTCTTCTTTTCTTGATATTTATATAGAAAGAGATTTAAAAAATGGTACTCTAACAGAAGAACAGGCTCAAGAATTAATGGATCATTTCATTATGAAATTAAGACTTGTTAGATTTTTAAGAACTCCTGAATATGATGAATTATTTAGTCGGAGATCCTGTTTGGGTAACTGAAAGCATTGGTGGTATGGGTATTGATGGAAGAACTTTAGTTACTAAAAACTCATATAGAGTTCTTCATACTTTAGAAACATTAGGACCTGCTCCAGAACCAAATTTAACTGTTCTTTGGTCAACAAAATTTCCTAAATCATTTAAAAATTACTGTTCAAAAATGTCTATAAAAACTAGTGCTATACAATATGAAAATGATGACTTAATGAGAGAGTATTGGGGAGATGATTATGGAATTGCATGTTGTGTTTCTGCCATGAAAATTGGAAAACAAATGCAATTTTTCGGAGCTAGAGCCAATTTAGCCAAAACATTAACATATGCTATAAATGGTGGTAGAGATGAAATATCAGGAAAACAAATCACTCCAAAATTTGCTCCTGTTACTTCTGAATACTTAGACTATGATGAAGTATGGGAAAAATTTGATACAATGATGGACTATGTAGCTAGAACATATATAAATGCATTAAATATAATTCATTATATGCATGATAAATATTGTTATGAAAGTTTAGAAATGGCATTACATGATAAAGAAATTTTACGTACAATGGCTTGTGGTATAGCTGGACTTTCTGTCGTTGCAGACTCATTTTCAGCAATGAAATACGCTAAAGTTAAAGTTATTAGAAATGAAGATGGTCTTGTTGTAGATTATAAAGTTGAAGGTGATTTTCCTAAATATGGCAATGATGATGATAGAGTAGATGAAATTGCAGTAAAAATTGAAAAAACATTTATGAATAAGCTTCGTAAATTACCAACTTATAGAAATTCAAAACCTACTATGTCAATATTAACAATCACATCGAATGTTGTTTATGGTAAAGCTACTGGAAGTACTCCAGATGGAAGAAAAGCTGGTGAACCTTTTGGTCCTGGAGCAAATCCAATTCATGGAAGAGATATAAATGGTGCTATTAGCGTATTAAACACAATTGCCAAACTTCCTTATGAACATTCAGAAGATGGTATTTCTTATACATTTGCTATAACTCCTGGAACACTTGGTCATACTGATGCTGAAAGAATAACTAATTTAACATCAATACTTGATGGATATTTTATTCAAAATCCACATCATGTTAATATTAATGTATTTGATAGAAATTTACTTCTTGATGCAATGGAACATCCTGAAAAATATCCTCAACTTACAATTAGAGTTTCTGGATATGCAGTTAACTTTACTAAATTAACAAGAGAACAACAATTAGATGTTATAAATAGAACAATTCATGAAAAAATATAACATTTTTATATTAATAAATTAAAAATATATATTATTTATAAAATATAAATAACATCTTTAAATTTATAAAAGGTTCAACTAAAAAGTTGAACCTTTTATAAAAACATATTTCAACTTACAACATAACACTTTATTAATATAATACCAACATTAATTTTAAACAGAAAACTAAACAAATTACTTTTTATTAAATATACAAAATTAGGAGCTTAGATATGGAATTATTTTGCAATCTTCATTCAATAGAAACTTTAGGAACTGTAGATGGACCTGGAATTAGATTTATAATTTTCTTACAAGGTTGTCCTTTAAAATGCCAATATTGTCATAATAGAGATACTTGGGAAAAAAATTCTGGAAAAAAAACATCTATGGATTCTTTAATAAAAAAAATATTAAAATCAAAACCATATATGGATGCATCAAATGGTGGAGTTACTGTATCTGGTGGAGAACCTTTAATTCAAGCAAATTTTGTAACAGAGCTTTTTAAAAAACTTCACTCCCTTGGTATTAATACTTGCCTTGATACAGCTGGAAGTTTACCTATAACACAAGATATTGAAAAACTTTTAAATAATACTGATTTAGTTTTACTTGATATTAAACATATAGATAATAAAAAATGTAAAGAATTAACTGGTATGCCAAATACTAATACTATTAATTTTGCTAAATATTTAAATTCCAAAAATATTCCTATGTGGATTCGTCAAGTAATTATCCCAACAATAACAGATGACAAAAATGATTTAATCAAACTAAAAGAATTTTTAAGCACTTTAAATAATATTGAAAAAATAGAATTTCTTCCATACCATGATTTAGGAAAACATAAATGGATTGATTTAGGCTTGAAATATCCTCTTGAAGGAATACGAACTGCAACAGAAGAAGATATAAAAAATGCAGAAAAAATTTTAGGATTATAAAAAAACAAATATTTAAAAAACATAAAAACATTATACATTCGCATTTTGCATTGTTTTAATTATTTTATATATCATTCATATAATTATTATTGTAAATTTCTAATTTTTTATTAATTTTCATAAAAAAAAATTAGAAGCCTGTCTTTGGTAATTTCTTTACTATTGAAACTTGTTCAATTAGTTCTTCTCTAACTTTTGGAATAGGTAAAATTTCAACTGCCTTATTTTTAACAGGAACTTCAAGAACCTTATTATCTAAAAGGTTAAGTTCTATTAATTCTGGATTTAAATAATATCCATGTATTGTTTCTATTTCCTTTAAATAATAAGTTTTATTAACACTTGGATATTCTTTAGAAATAGCTTCACCATCTTTATTTGTTTTTAGTTCTTCTAATAAATTCATATTTTCATCATAAAGTTCAAATTTTACATCTGGAAGTCTAATTTTATCATTTTTTAAATCACTTTTTATTATTTTTATACTTCCTTTAATCTTCTTATTTTCAACTATTACCTCTATAACATTATCATCAATTAATTCTATTTCTATTAATTCATCATTCTTTTTATATTCATCTAATGTTTTCACTTCTTTTAAATAATACTTATTTCCAACACTTGGATATTCTTTAGATTCTACTTCTCCATTTTCATTTGTTTTTAATTTTTCTAATAAATTCATATCTTTATCATAAAGTTCAAATTCAACTCCCGAAAGTCTTTTATTCTTATCCTCTCCATCAATTTTTATAACTCTTATTTTTCCTTTGATTTTTTTATTTGTAATTATTATTTCTTTACAATCATTATTTAATAACTCTATTTCCATAATATTATCATTATTTTTATACTCATTCAAAGTTTGTATTTCTTTTAAATAATATTTAACTCCAACACTTGGATATTCTTTAGATTCTACTTCTCCATTTTCATTTGTTTCTAATTCTTCTAACAAATTCATTTCTTCATCATAAAGCTCAAATTTTACTCCTGAAAGTTTTTTATTCTTATCTTCTTCATCAGTTTTTATAATTTTTATTTTTCCCTTAATTTTCTCATTTGTAACTATTACCTCTATAACTTCATCATTTTTTAATTCAATTTCTATTAAATCTTCATTGTTTAAATATTTATCTAATGTTTGAGATTCTTTTAAATAATATTTTGTGCCAACACTTGGATATTCTTTGGAAATTACTTCTCCATTTTCATCTGTTTCTAATTCTTCTAACAAATTCATATTTTCATCATAAAGTTCAAATTTTACTCCTGAAAGTTTTATCTCATTATTTTCATTATCAAGTTTTATGATTTTAAATTTTCCTTTTATTTTTTCATTTTCAACATTTATTTCTATTACAGAATCTTCTTGAACTGAAAATGGATATTCTTTAGAATTTATTTTGTAGCAATCATCTTTCCAATTTTCTCTTAAAATATATTTTCTATCTACTCTTAATTTTGAACTTATTGCCTCACCATTTTCATTTGTAACTAAATTTTCTATAACTTCTTTTGTATCTGCATTCAATATTTCAAATGTAACATTAGATAACGATTCTCCTGAATCTGCATCTTTTTTTATTACTTTAACTTGACCTCTTTTTATAGTATTATTAACAGTTATATCTAAAATCTTATTATATTCAATATTAATATCTATAGAATTAGAATCTAATATATATGAATTTCCTGTTTTAACTTCAAGTAATGTATATTTTCCTTGAAATAAATTATTAAAAATAGCCTCTCCTTTTTCATTAGTTGTAACTCTATATTTTTCTTGAGAATCTTTTTTAGTTAATAAAAATTCAACACCTGAAATTGGCACTTTTGTTTCATCATCTACTTTTAATATTTTTAGCCTTCCTGTATTTACTGGAATATTTAGATTTATAGAAGTATTCTCCTCCCCATATGTATCATATGTAATAACACAATTTTGAAATCCATTTGGCGCTTCTCCATAAAATACTGGATAATTTTCTACATTACTAACTAGATTGATTGTTCCATTTATGTCACTATTAAATCCACTTTTTGGGATTAAAACTCTAAAATTATCCCCAGAATTAAACACATTTTGTGCATTATTTTGAGTATTTACAATTGCAGTACCATTAGGAAAATTAGAAATATCACTTACTGTATAACTTTTCATATTAATTCTTGAAGTAACAGAATATTCTTGGTAATAATAGTTTCCCGTTTCAATTAAATTTCCAGATTTATTTACTGATAATGTACCAGTTTGTTTTGTATCGCTCCCTGTTTGCCCTACTGTTACTAAAAATTTTAAAAGATCATACATCCTATGACCAGTGTAATCTCCTTCATCATATGAAAAATCATCTATATTAGATTGACCTAAAATACAATAAATAGCCATTTTAGTAACTACATATGCATCAAAATCATTATCTAATCCCATTTGACTAGCATTTAAATATGGATAACCATTAGTAACAACACGCCAAATTGCATCATTATTAATCATCTCAGAAATATTAACTGTATAAGAACCATTCTCTGCACCAGGTAAATTACTATTCATGCAATATGCAGGATAAAATTTTCCATTATTATTATATCCAACTATTGAACATATAATATAAGTATGATATCCTTTGTCACTATTATAATATTTTAAATGATAATCAGCATCTCCTATTTTGATAAGTTCTGCACTTGAAATTTCTAGTGCTAATGAACTTGGAATACAACTATTTATTAAAAGTATAAAAATTACTATACCTACTAAAAATTTTTTTACCATATTTCCTCCTTAATTATTTATATTTCTATTGCTTGAACACACAAACGATATTCTTCTCTATTTTCTATACATGTAATTAGTGTAATTCTATTATCTTTAGTATTTTCTAACATTGACCAATCTGTTTCATATATTACTAAAATTTCAGAAACTTTGTATTCATATACATAATCATTTACTATATAATAAATAATATCTCCTATTTCTAAATTTTTAATATTTTCAAAATAATTAACATTATATCCTCTATTATGAGCAGCTAAACAAACATTTCCAAATTCAATTTCTGATTCTTCAAAATGTCCTATAGCAGTATTCAATGTTTCATCATCTGTTCCCTCTTTTATTCCAGCATATAAATCAATTTTTGGTATTTTTAATGCCCAGTCTAATTTTTCTTCTTGAACATTACGTTCAGATATCTGTATAGATTCATCATCTTTTTTAGACAAATTTTCAGTTTTAGAATTCTTATTTTTTTCATTAGTAACTTCCAAAATTCTATTATTAAAATTGCTATTTTTATAAATATATTTAATTTTACTAGTAATAAAAGTTAAACTAAATATAATTATAATACTAAGTATAATGCTTAAAGAATTTATAAAAATCTTACTAAATTTAAAACAAAAATCATCACCTCCTATACTCCAATATAAAATTTTAATGATTATTCTTGGCAGAAATTGCCTTAAGAAAATAAAATTTGTGAATAAAAATTTTACTTGAAACTTTATATTACAAAGTTTTTCTAAAATAAATATAAAAATATAACTTTAAATATAAGATACAATTAATAAAAAGCATTATTATTTTGCAATTATTTTAGCTTGCATATATAATAATACTTTTTTTAGATATTGTCAAGTATTTTTTTAGTTAAAATTACTTATATTAATAATTAATATTATTTTAAATAATATTAAAAAAATTAAAATGAGAAATTGTATAATATATTAACTTCTCATTTTAATTTTTGTATTACTTTAAATTTACAATATTATTATGTAAAAATATTTCAAATTATTTATTTCTTATTTTATAAAATTTATTATAATAT
>JAAVYF010000041.1 GCA_022790975.1 Clostridia bacterium
ACTAGTGGGTTACCCTGCTGGGAAGATAGGAAGTCGCCAGATTTTATATTCCTCTTTAGCTCAGTTGGTAGAGCGCTCGGCTGTTAACCGATAGGTCGTTGGTTCGAGTCCAACAAGGGGAGCCAAAAAATGATGAATTTTAACCAAATTCATCATTTTTTATTTTTATTTAACATTATTTGAAAGTATTGATACAACTGCACTATATACCTTTTTCGTTATTCAAATATAACTTAACATTATTCAAAAATATTCGTCAATATTTTGCTTTTGCACGGAATTTGCACGGGAGAGTTGCACGGACACGAAAAATCGTGTAATTGATGTAAGTATTACAATATCAATACTTTTAGCGATTTTTATAAACTTTAATTGCACGGACTATTTTTTGACCTAATAAAAAAGTGCTTGTAATTACTTATTTTAATATAATTACAGAGATTTTCTTTATTCGTGTATTCCCGTGCAGAAAATTGTTTGATGTACGAAAGTCTATAAAAATAAGCATTTTTATAGATAATAAAAAAGGAATTGCAATTATTAGCAATTCCTTAAAAATATATTTTTTATATTTTTATCTTTCTTCTTTTAAATCTTTGTAGACTTGTTCTGCTAGTGCATATAATTCACAGTCTTTTTTACTAATTTCAAAGTCTGCATAATTTAATAATAATCTTTTTCCTTTATCTCCAAGCATTCCTTTTAACTCATTATAGAGCTTATCACTTTTCTTATTGAAATCTAAATATTCATTGTTGTTATATTCAATATTTCCAAGTATTTCGTCAATTCTATATTTGTAATGTTCTTCTTTAAATTCGTTATAACTTTTTAAAGAGTTTTTTTCTTCTTTATTTTCCATATATTTTACAACCTTTCCTTAAATTCTGTGCAGAAATTATCTATCATTTTTTTAATAGACTTTATAGGTAAATTTATTAAAACGCTAATATATTCATAAGTTTTACTTATATAGTCTTTTAAGTGATATATTTCTTTCTGCATTTTGTAATTTTCTTCTATCAAGTTGTCATTTTTGCTTTTTAATTTTTTATTTTCTTCTTGCAATTTTTTATTTATTTTTTGTATCATATAGACATTATTTCTAATTTTTACATATTGATTAGATAGGGTATTGAAATTATTTATAACTCGTCTATTTTGTTTTTGCAGAAGTTCAATGTTATTTGTTTCAAGTGGTTTTTCTTTTTGTATAGACTTTTTTTCATACTGTTGCACTTCATAATTGGTTAATTGTTTTAGTCTTTCTATATCAATATGCTCATTGTTTTTTGTATTTCCTCGCTCTAAATTAAAACCTGCTTTTGTCATATATGAATAGAAATTATCTTGTAATCTAGCATAACTATCTTTACCTTTCCAATATTCACTACAAGCAATTTTATAAATTTCTTTTCCCGTTTTATCTGTCTTATGTACTACTGGAACAAAATCAAGATGTAGGTGGGGAGTTTCCTCATCTATATGTACTCTTGCAGATATTATAAAGTCTTCTCCTAAGTTTTTATAGTTTGCTACAAATTTGTATGCAGTTTCAAAGTATCTTTTTGTTTCTTTTTCTCCAATTCTCTCAAAAAACTCTTTGTCAGATGTGATTATAAATTCACAAATTAAGTTTGTTTGTTTAGTTATTCTATTTTTCATATTGTATTTTTGAATTAAATTTTTAATAGCCTTTTGATAGGTCGTATTGCATTTTTTAATAGAGTAGTTATTTTTGGAAATTTCTTTATTGATGTTTTTATTGGAATAGTGCGTATTTTTTCGCTCGTTATGTTTATATAGTCCTGCAAGATTTTCTTTTTTATAGTTTTTATTTCTTAAAATAGCATAACTCACATTTTTAATTCCTTTCCTTTAAGCAATGCTCCGTAGAAACTCTATTTTAAGTTTTCTACTTTGGTTTTGCTTATACGAATTTTTTTGAAGTTCTAACATACTAGAACTTCTACAAAGTTCTGTATGAGAAAGGGGAGAAATTCCCCTTTCTAAACCCCTTGCAAGATTATTTAAAATTATTTGCCGTATATTCTTTTGAATATTGTTAAATAATTTTATAAAATAATCTTGTTTTCTCAAAATAGATCCAAAATTTATCGTTTTTGATCTGTTTTGAGAGTAGATAAATTAACAATTTAATTTATCTCTTGAGAAACCTGTGTCGGTTTCTCAAACTCTTCCAACTATGCTAATCAAAATAATCAAATAAAATTTGCTTATTTTGATTACCTCACATCTTGTTCAGCAAAGTCAGTATTTTTTCCTAAACATAGTCCGTCAATAAAAGCTTCAATTTCTGCCCAAGTTTTATAACAATTTTTTCTATCTACTGCGTACCAGCTTTTGTCTTTGGTATTCTTTTCAATAAGTGCTATGCCTTTATTGTATGTATAGTCATTAGAATTTTTTAATAACAATAATTCTTTTGGGCTATCTGATAACATATATTCATTTAGTCCATTTACTCTTTGCATTATTTCAGTTTTGTTCATCTTTCAATTACTCCTTTTTCTTCGTTATTTAAACTGTTTTTTAACTCCTGTAAATATTCTATGTTTTCTCTATATTCTTCAATAGGTATTAAGCCTCTTGCAAAAGATGTTTCGACCATTTTTGTTAGTTCTAATATTTTCTTTTCTTTTGGACTAATAATATTATCTTCTAATAAAAGCACAGGCTGTTTTGAGTTTATGATTTCGTTATTCATATAGTAATTGTTTACTTTTTCAAGTTCTGTTTCTTTATATTTATTGAAAACAGAAGTGTAGGTGTTTAAAGTAACAGATATATCACTATGTCCCATAAGTCTTTGAACTGCAACACCTCTCATACCTGCTTCAATACATCTAGTACCGTATGTATGTCTTAAACTATGTGTTGATATATCGTCTATGCCCATAGTTTTTAAAGTTCTTTTTAAGAAACGATTAACAGTTCTAGGGTTGGCATAATCTCCTTTTGTATTTACAAATAATTGCTTGTCCTTATTATTTTCAGCTAACCTCATTTGATTTATGATTTCACCTCTTATAAAAGTGGGAATAGGAACTTGTCTTATTCCAGCATAAGTTTTTGTTGATTTTCCCATTACAACTTTGTGGTTTTGGTCAGTTGTTAGAGTTTTATTAACATTTACTAAATTTTTATTTAAGTCTATATCTGTACTTTTTAAAGCTAAAGTTTCTCCAACTCTCAGACCTAAATACATTTCAATTAAATATGCTACCTTATAAGGTTCTATTTCAGTTGTTGTATTCATTAAATAATTAGTCAAACTTTGTTGTTCTTCAACTTCTAAGGCTCTAACTTTTTTTGCTACTTGCTGACTTCTAGGTTTTATAACATCTATAAGTGGATTTTGCCTTAAAAAGCCTTTTTCGTATGCGTATGTAAAGTTTTGTTTGAATTGTTCAAAAATCTTACTAATAGTCGAATAACTGTAATTTGTTAATGTATTTAAGTAACTTTGTATTTCTTCGCTTGTTATATCTTCAATATTCTTTTTCATAGCAGGGCATTTTTCAATACAACTTATTGTATCTAGTATTCTTGAAAATTGTCGTTCTTCTATTAAGTTTGTATCAAATTTCTTTTGAGCAGTTGCTCTCATAAGCTGATTAAAAGGTATGCCATTATATTTAATAAATAGTTCGTTTCCTCTTTGACATTGAACAGTAGCCAAAAAGTCTTTTGCTTCTTGTTCTGTAAGAAAAGATTTCGTTTTTCTTGTTTCAGTCAAATTTTCTTTATCAATAATGTAGTAAGTACATCTATATCTGTTATCTCTTTTGTCATAGTAAATACTACCAATTTTATTTTTGTTATTATCTCTCATATAGACACCCCCCCTAAGCTCGTTTTTGCATTTTCCACATTAGGTAGGCTATAAGCATAACTTGATTATTTTTTCCAACATTGATAGAGGGGAAGTCAGGTCGTTTAAACGTTTTATAAGCAACTGTTTCACAAATATTTAAGTCTTTCATAACATCTTGTACACATAACATTTTAAAAGGGTTTTTTAATCTTTTTACACATTCCATTATTGCTCTTTGCTCTGGTGTAACTTCATCTTCAATTACTATCTTTTTAACTTCTGTACCTTTAATTTCATTTATCGTATCTTCAGTAAGTTTATTTAATATATTTTCCATATTTTTACTCACTTTCATTATTATTTTTAAGATATTTCAATAGAATTGCTTGAATATTCAAAATCATTTCAAGCATTTTCTCGTTCTGGAGAGAAGAAGTAGTTTTATTTTCTTCGTTATCTCCTAATTCACTATTTAACTTAGGTACTAAGATTTTGTTATTGCTTGAACTTTCTGCAATAAACTTGCATTTTTCAAGCCATTTTTTGTATTTATCGTATTGAAAAGATTTTCTATCTAATGCGTCTTTATAGAATTTAACTTCGTCTTTGTTTAGGCTCCTAAAATCTTTAATTTTAGGGTTATAGCCGATTAAGAAGAGATCTCCTGTTATATGTTTAAAATCTAAAACAATGTTAGGAACTTGATTTGTATTTTGATTAAGACTACTGCATACAATGATACAATTTTCATATCTAACCATATCTAAATTGCTTTCTACTATCATTTTTTTTATTTCAAACATATTTGCTATAATCTTAATAACAGGGGCTTGACCAGTTTCTTTGTATAAAACAACTATTTTTTTATTCATTGTCTGCACCACCTTTGTTATCTTCTGCATTTTGTTTAAGATATTGTTGATATGCAAAAGAGTTAAGATATTTACGTTTTTTCTTGTCGTCTAAACTAATTACTCTAAAAGAGAATAGGCAGTCGTGTTTTTCAATTTCTTTCAATTCTTCTTCTGTAATAAAATCGTCAAAACAATTCATAAAAATTCCTCACTTTTAATTATTTTGACTGTCGACAGCCGTTAGGCTTAAGCTTGATTTTATGATACAACGATATTGGCTCTTAAAGTAAAAGCCCCCTAAAAACCCACAAAAACCCCTAAAAATAAAAAATTAAAAACTCTGCAAGTATATAAAATTCAATACTTACAGAGCTTAAAAATTTTATTATCGTATTTTTTACATTAAAAAAGCCTTATAAATCAGTATATAACTGACTTATAAGGCTCATATTATTAAATTTATTATTCTTCAAAATCTTCTTTATTTTCTACATCTACATACCAAATATTTATATCTTTTTGTTGTTTAAGTTCTTGTTCTGTTATTTTTAAATCTTCAAGCATTTCGTCTGTGAACTCTAAATCTTCTTTTGATATAAAACATTTTCTGCAACTTGGCTCATATCTGCCGTTTGTGCAAAACCAAGCACCACGTATAACCCTATCAATACCATTTGCAATATTTATATCAATTTGAGTACATTCTAATCGAGGGCTAGTAGGTTTATAGTTATTAAGTTTTATAAAAGCCATAAAATTGTCTGTTTCTATATAGCCACTGAGATATATTCTATTTGTTTTATAATCAACCATTTCAACGGCACAATAACTTGTTTTTTGTAATATATTCAATTTGAATTTACATTTTCCATACTTTTTAGAAGTAGGGAAGTAACCATAATAGTATGCATATAAAGTATTTACACCAAAGGGGTTAATGCTTTCTTTATTACTAATTGGTCTACTTGAAGAATTAAACAAATCACTTTCGTTAATCTCTAATTCATTACACATTAAAGTTATTTGTTCTGCATCAGGAATTAGCTTTCCACTTTCAAATCTACTAATTGTTGCAGTATCTTTATTTATTGCTCGTGCCAAGTTTTCTTGGCTTAGTCCTTTATCTTTTCTAATTCTCTTTAATCGTTCTGCAAATTCTTGTCTATTAAATTCAGCCATAAAATCCCCCCTTTAATAAAGCATATACACTTTTAATTATAGCACATTTTGTATATTTTTTCAAACTTAAAAATTATCAAAAGCTTTACAGAGTAGGACTTCGTTTGATTTTTGCATAAAAATATGGTATAATATATATAACTTCATAGTGAATAGAATGGCTTTCAACCTTAATAAGAAATTCATTCCGCAAGCGTAATGCTTGATTGTTCAATTATAACATTCAGGCATTGCAACTGCCTGAATTTTCTATATAAGATTTTAGCTTTGCTATTCTCTCGTATAGTGCATATTGAATATTTACTTGAAGAATTTACACACGGGAGAATAAGCAAATGGAACACAATGTTTTTTATGGCGGACGGTTGCCCAGGTGGGTGCCCAATTCCAGTAGCAAACTACTAGGAGCCATTCGGTATTGGGGGACAAATTCCCCCAAATTCTAATAAAAATCATTGAAATTTATATAGATTTATTTTATAATTAAGTTAATTACTCTAAGCTAGTTGCAATAGTTTAGGTAGTTATAGCTTTAAATATTAAGGTTTAAAGCACAAAACACGGGAACTTGCTTATTCTCCCGTGTTATTTTTTATTTTAAAATTTGCACATAGTGCAATATTTTGTAGAAATCAATTAAAATGATAATAAAATCTCTTGAAAATACTAGAATATAACTATTTTTTGCTTAAAAGTTTGCATATAGTGCAAATTCTTATGCGCATAGTGCAAAATCAGTTATTTTGAATTGTTTACATAATTTTGATATATTTATATTGTAGTTACCAATGATAATTGTTAAGTTCAAAATAATTTTTACTTCTATTTTAGTTTTTAGGAGAATTTTATGAAAGGTAGTCAAAAGAACCAAGCGATTATAGTTCATAACATTTTAAGACAAATAGGTTTAAGCACTAAGCTAAAAGGTACTAAGATTTTACTAAGTGCAGTTATGCTTGCTTTGACTTGTACTGACGATTTCATAATATTAAATGACATCTATAAACAACTTTCATATAAATACAAATTATCTCCTAAGTATATTGAAAATGCTATTTCATATTCATTAAAGCATTTAGCGGGAACAGGTTTCAAGAAAAACTTTGAAAAAATTTTTGATTTAGAATTTAGCGAAGATTTTTATTCAAATAAAACTATTATAGAGGAAGTAACTCGTGTTATAAAAATACAATACGAAAACTAGCAAACAGTAATCTTACAATTAGTTGATTATTGTTTGCTTTTTTGATATCATAATTGTTAGATAAATAGTAATTTATCGAGATGGAGGTAGTTTATGAAAAATAAAAAAATATTGATAATTGGATCTATCCTAATATTTATCTTAATCATAGTAGGAGTGATTACTAATTATATTGATAGTGGTAGAGTTACAACAAATCACGAGCCTAAATTTTGTATAAAAACTATAAGCAATAATGGAAGTAAGGTAACTTATTGGGGATTAGGATATAAAGTAATTAGATATGTAGGAGTTTCTGCAAATGAACCCTATGAAAGTAATATAGGTGCAAAAATGGGAAGTTGGTTTATGAAATATGAACTACCAAAAGTAGAAAACATTGAAATTGAATATGAAGGGAAAATAGTTACAATAAATAATATAAAAGATATAGGAATTATTGAAAATATGTTGGTAAATTCAAAATATAATAACGAAATATGTGATGGAATAAATACTCATAAGATAACTTTAAATAATGAAATTTATTATATTAAAGAAAGTTGTAGAGAGATACAAAAAGGGGAAAAACAAGCAAATATAAGTGATGAAGATTTAAAAATAATTAACCAAATAATTGAAAAGTATAGATAATATTTGTCTAATAAGTGTTTTTGTAGTATAATGTTATTGTAGTACAGATTTGGAAACTCAATAATTAAGTGATTTATAGAATTGGAGGTAATTGAGAATATGAAAAAAGAACAAGTAAAAATGAAGGTGTTTTTGATTTTATATGTCTTATTTTTGATTTTAACTTTTGTTGGAGCATTTATGGTAATTACTCATAAGGTAAGTAATGCAGGTTATGCAGTAATACCAATGTTATTTGGTTTAATATTTGCTATGCTATATAGGAATAGTAAAAAAGCAATAAGAGAAAACAAAAAGTAATACAAATCATATTTATTGAGTAAAACGGTAAATGGGAGAGTAGAAATTTTTACTCTCTTATTTGCTTTATAAATTACAGAAAAACATTAAATTACTTATTTGAAACTCAAAGTTGACAATATGAAACTCTAAGTTGGTTGCGTTTGGTATCTAGCAAAAGTAAAATACATTCAGGAGGTAAAATAAATGACATTAGGTGAAAAATTAAAATTATTGCTAAAAGAAAAGAATATGTCACAAGAAGATTTAGCAGAAAAACTATATGTGTCAAGACAGGCTGTTGGAAAATGGGTAAATGATAAAGGTACACCAGACATTGAAAAAGTAGTTCAAATCAGTAATTTATTTGAAGTATCATTAGACTATTTATTAAAAGATAATATTGAAGAAAAAAATATTTCAAACAAAAAATATTATGTAAGTAAGGAAATGCTTGATAACTTCTATATTTATAATAGAAAAAATATAATGCAAATTACTTTTGGTATTAGTCTAATTATATTATCAAACATTTTTTATAGTTTTGAATATCAAAATTTAGTAATGAATATATCATATTGGCTTACATTTATTACTGGCTTAATTCTTATATTAACATATTTTTTTCAAACAAAACAATATCAAGAAATCAAATTAAATAATATTGTATTAGACAATAAGGTTTTTGAAGAATTTAAAAATAAAAGAGAAAGTAGAAGAAAAAAATATATTGCAATAATTATTGTAGGAATTATTATTCTTTTGCTAAGTAGTGAATTTGATTTACAACATTTTGGAAATACCTTTTATAATATTTTTGAGTGGGGGTGTGATGCAATAAGCATATCACTTTTGGTATGGGCTAGTATGTCTATGTATGCAGATACTATTGTTATTAAGAATTTTAAAAATAATCAAAATAGTAGGCAAAGAAAGTATTCTTGGGTATATGTAGCATTACCTTTTACTATTGTTGCAGTAGTTATTGGTATATTTTCAAATGCTTGGAGCCCTTATGCACCAATAATCATTTTATTTTGTGTTTTATTAGTAACAACTTGTAAACTTATTTTAGAAAGAGAGGACAAAAATGAATAAAAAAGTTTGTATAATAATAAGTATAATATTTATAGCATTGTTAGGTATATGTACATATAGTAATATATTTCAAAAGGGAGAAAAAAACGCAAATAACAATTTAGCTAAAGTTGAAATATATTCTGCTAACGATAATGAACTTTTGAAAGTGATAAGTGATAAAAAAATACTCGAAAATTATAATAATAATTTTTCATTTTATGAAGATTATGAGGAAAATCAAGATAGTTTGAAAGATAGCGTACACAATTTAAAAGAACAGTATAAGTTTGTTTCATATAAAGCTCCTGTTGCAAAATATGGAAGTAAAGAACTGGAAGAAAATACAATAATTACTTTGTTCGAGAATTCTAATATTATAAAAATGACAGTATCAAATGATAGCATTAAAAGTTTTTCATTGCCAGAGGAATTTTTAACATTTTATTATAATATTTCAAATGAAGATTTGCAATTTTTTTATTCTTTGATAGAAGAATAAATCACAATTTATATGACAAAACATTATATATCATTTTTTAGCAATATTTAATTTTCACGGAAATTGCACGGAGTAATTCCTGAAAGTGTATTCAAATAAGCATTTATTTTTGAAATCACTTATAAGAGGAGCCAAAAAATTAACAGAATGCTAAAGTATTAGCATTCTGTTTTATTATTCTAAAATATTTAAAAAAGAAAATATAGATATTATGATTGATGCTGATTGTATAGGAGCGGAGAATTTTTAATGGTATTTAATATTATTAAGGCAACACACAAATTGCACATTATAAATTTTGAAAGTATATTAAAATTAATGATTTTTTACAAAATCACTTGCAAAAGAAGCCATAAAAAAGATTTGTAAAAAAGTAAGTCTGTTTTTTTATGAACATAATATAAAAAATTAGATTTATATTATAAAAACCTAATTTTCCATTTTTTTATTAAATTCCTAAAAATATATTTTTTATATTTTCTAATTCTTTCTTTTCAATATTGTGTTCTTTTCCTAAAAGAATTGGCATTATTCTTTCAAATTCTTGAATATATTTTTGCTTATATAGCTCTTTTATAGTTATGTTTGGATTTTTTTCTTTTTCTTCTTTTGTAATATTTGGAATTTTAGTTTTTATAGATAATAAAGAAAGAACAATGCAAGCATTATATAGGTTATTAGATTTGTATCTAAAATAATGATCATTTCTGTGAACTTCATTTATAATATATTTATTAGTACTTTTGAAAACTAGTTCATAACAATCTTCAGGATATTTATTTTTATTTTTACATAAAATTGAATTAATTTCAAAACCTTTTGATATTTCTAAAAGGTTACTTGCTAAAGTATCTTCATAAAGCAAAACACTTTCGAGCATATTATTTAATATATTTGTTGCTATAGTTTTATTTTTAGTTATTTTATTTTGGTTAGTATGGTTTTTAATAGATTTTGAAAATAATTTTAAGACTTTAACAATAATATTATTCATATTTTTATCTCTTTCTAATGTATTTTATTATAATATATAATATCATTTGAGATATAAAAGTCAAGTAAAATAAGATTCAATAATATATATTATTTGTATATAATACTTTATATTTTGTTTGATAATGAAAATTAATAATTGATAAGCTTAGCCATTATTTAGAAATAAATTAAATAATTATTTTATAAAAAATATTTAAAAAACTAAATTTTTATGTTAAAATACAAATATAAAAAATACAAATATAAAAAATACAAATATAAAAATTATAAATATAAAAATTACAAATATAAAAAATTACAAATATAAAAAATTATAATGTATATTTTTGGTAAAAGGAACAATTATAGAAATGAAGAATTATTTAGATACTATAAATAAAGAAGTAAGACAATATTTTAAAATATTATCATCAGAATTTCCAATTTGGTTATTAGAATATATTGAAACTCCAGAAATGCAAAGAATAAATGGCATAAGTATGTGTTGTGGAACAGATTATTCTAAAATATTTAATCATAAACAGTTTTATTCTAATTTAGAACATAGTATAGGTGTAGCTTTAATAGTATGGCATTTTACACATGATAAAAAACAAACTATAGCAGGATTATTACATGATATAGCTACTCCAACTTTTAAACATTGTATAGATTTTATGAATGGAGATTCAGAACATCAAGAATCTACAGAAGCCAGAACAGAACAAATAATTAGAAGCTCCAAAAAAATAATGGAGTTATTACATAGAGATGGAATAAAAGTAGAGGAAGTATCAAATTATCATATATATCCAATTGCAGATAATGATACACCAAAATTAAGTGCAGATAGATTTGAATATACATTTTCTGGTGGACTATTTTTTAACAATAGACATTTTTTTGATTTAGAAACAATAAAAGAAATATATGATAATGTAAGTATATTAGAAAATGAAGATGGTGTTCCAGAATTAGGATTTAATGATTTTAAAATTTGTGAAAAATATATACACATTATTTCTAAATTATGGCCAGAATGGATAAGTGATGAAGATAGAACAGTTATGCAATTTTGGGCAGATATAGTTAAATCTATGAATGTTAAAGGATATTTAACAATTGATGATTTATATAATTTATCAGAAAAAGATGTCATTAAAAAAATATTAAATTGTGAAGATAAATATATAAGAGATAATTTTATTAAGTTTCAAAATGCAACATCTATTTATAGAAGTGATATACCAATACATGATAAATATTGTATAAGTGTTAAAGCAAAGAAAAGATATATTATTCCTTTAACAAAATATAATAAAAGTGTTTATAGAATAGACAATGTTTCAAAATTAGCTAAAAGTGATATAGATGAATATTTTAATATTAAAGCTTCTACATATACAGGTTTTGATTTCGATTTTAAACCATATGAAATAATAAAATAAAATTAAAAAAGAAAAGTTCACTAAATGGTGAACTTTTTCTATAAATAAAAAAGTAAATATAAAATTTATTATAAGAAATAAAAGAAAATGTAAAAATGTATTTTATGTAGTTTATATAAATGAAAATAGTAATAAATAAAGGGTTTTATAAAAATATTAAAAATAAAATAAAAAAACTATTGACACAGACAAATGTATGTGTCATAATAATAACAGACAATTGTCTGTATGTAGGAGGTATTATATGAAAGATTTATTAAAAAGTCTTCCAGATTCAGAATTAAGAGTAATGATGGTAATATGGAATAATTCTGAAAAAATGTCAACTGGAGAAATATTATCTGAATTAAAAGATGAAATTAACTGGAAATTATCTACATTACAAATAATTTTAACAAGATTAACAGAAAAAGGATTTTTAAAAAATGAGAAGATAGGAAGATATAATTATTATTCATCACTTATAAAATATAGCGAGTACAAAGAATTTGAAACCAAAAACTTTGTAAAAAAATTATATAATAATTCTAGTAAAAAACTTATAGCTTCATTAATCGAAGGAGATGAAATGCTAACAGTAGACGATATTGAAGAAATAAGAAGCATGTTAAATAAAGGAGGTAAGTAAAATGCTACAAAGATGTTTTCAAAATATATTTATTATAGGAAACATAATTAGTATCTGCATTTTACCACTATTATTTTATTTATCAAGATTTAAAAATAACTATAATATAAAACATATTTATAAAATATTTTTAATTATATCTATAATTTTATTTTTACCTATTTTTAATTTAAAATTAAAACCATTAAAAAATGAAAATAAAGGTAAAATTGTAATTCAAAATAATATTGAAAAAAGTCCACACATAGATATAAATCATGATGGTTTTATTATAGAAGAAACAATGCCAAAAGTAAATCAAGAATTAAAGCCAGTTATTAATAATTCTAATCATATTTTTAATAAAGATATAGAAATAAAAAATGATAATATATCAAAAATATATCCATATTTACCATATATTTGGATTAGTGTTTCTATAATCTTATTTATATATAATATAGTTATTTATATGATTTATAGATATAAATTAAAGCTTCAAGTTATTAAAAATCCAGATATTGAAAAATATATAAATAATATAAAAAGTAAAATGAAACTTAAAACTAAAATAGATTATGCATTTTCTTATAATATAATGTCTTCTATTACAATAGGTATTTTAAAAAAGAAAATTATCATCCCTATTGATAATTTTGAAATAAAAGATTATGAATATATATTAAAACATGAAATATTTCATATAAAAAATAAAGATATTGAATACAAATTTTTATTACTTATTTTAAATTGTATTTATTGGTTTAATCCTATAACATATTTTTTAATAAAACAAATTGATGAAATAATTGAATTAAATTGTGATTACAATATTTTAGAAAAAGAAACTATGGATTATAGAATTCAATACGGAAATATCTTATTAAATCAGATAGAAAAAAACAGAAGAAATAAGTATAAATTTGTAATGAACTTTACAAGTTCAAGGAGGAGTATAATGGAAAGGTTTTCAAATATTGTAAATGAGCCTAAGAAGAAAAAAGCTCTTATAATTAGTATTATTTTAATTGTTTTTATAATTACATCATTATTATTAATTATATTTACACCAAATATTAATATTGCAAAAACAGAAACAGTTAAAAATGAAGAAAAATCAAATAATTTATTATTAACAAATGAAACTGATTCTTTAGATTCAAGTGAAAAAAATCCAAAGTTAAGTAATGTAGAAACATCAGAAAAAGAAAATTTAGATTCGGACAAAAATGTCATATCAAGCCAAGAAAGTTTAACAGAAGAATTTGTATTAAAAGAAAACACAAATTTAGGTTCAGATGAAAATGTTTTGTCAAGCCAAGAAAGTTTAACAGAAGAATTTGTATTAAGAGCAAATACAAATTTGGATTCAAATAAAAATGTTAGTGCAAATCCAAAAGAAAATTTAACAGAAGAAATTGTGCTAAAAGCAAATACAAATCAAACTAATTTTATAGTACCAGTAGATGGTGTAATTTCATCTGACTATGGAAAAACCAGTCCTATGAGAAATAAAATCCATGAAGGTATAGATATTGCAGCACAAAAAGAAACTCCAATAAAAGCTTCTGCTTCAGGAACTGTAATTTATTCAGGATTTGACAAAGAAAATGGAAATACTGTAATTATAGAACACAAAAATGAAGTAAAAACATATTATGAGCATTGTAGTGATTTATATGTTAGCGAAGGGCAAATAGTAAATCAAGGCGATATAATTGCAACTGTTGGAAATACTGGAAATTCAACTGGTCCTCATCTACATTTTGAAATAAGGGTTAATAATGAGGCAGTTGACCCACATAATTATATAGAACAATTTAAATAAAAGTAATTTTGAGTAATAATAATTTTTCAGCATAATTGTAGTATTACTCTAAAGTTTATTAGAAAACAGGCTAATTATTTTAGTCTGTTTTTTGTTGAAAAAAAAGAATTAGTATGATATTATATTACAAATTAATATAAGTAAGATTAATTTAGGAGAAATTGAATGAATTTTGATGAATTGAAAAAACAAATTGTATTTAGTGATTATGATGGTACAATATATATAACAGAAGAAAGTATGCCAAAAAATGTAAAATCTATCAAAGAATACAACAAATTAGGTGGAAAATTTGTAATTGTCACAGGTAGAAGTAAAACAAGTGTTAGTAAAGTAATAAGTCAATATAATATTCCATATGACTATATAATTTCAAATAATGGTTCTATTATATTAAATAAAGATAAAGAAAAAATATATGAACAAGTTATAGTACCAGATATTACTAATAAAATATTAAATTATTTAGAAACAAAAGAAAATATAGAATTATTTTTTTATGATGATAATGATAAAATAAAATATAATAATCAAAATTTATTAAAAATAAGAATAAAAACATCAGATTATAAGTTAGCTCAAATTATAGAAGATGATATAAATAGTAGTTTTAAAAAGGATGTAATAGCATGTTCAACATTTCCAGGTATGTATTATGATAATCATGATTTTGTACTTATAGATATTGTTTCAAAAAAAGCTGGAAAAGAAAATGCAATAAAGAAATTACTAGAAATATTAAATCTAGAAAAAGATAAAGCTTTGACTATTGGAGATGGAAGAAATGATATTGAAATGATAAAAGAATATAATGGTTATTCAATGAAAACAGCAGAAGAGGATGTAAAAAAAGTTGCTAGTAAAATTTTTGAAAATGTATCTGATATATTAGAGTCATTAAAAATTTCTAATAATATTATATAGAAAAATATTATCAAATGAATATTTATTTTAAAGTTGTTATAACCAAATAATTACATAAAGTTATAATAAAAGGTTTATAGGTAGCCATAAAAAACCTAAATATATTAATAAGGAGTGTATGATTATAAAAAAATATCATACAAATAAAATTATGGAAGAAGTTTTTAATTTTTTAAAAGAAAAAACAAAAGTTAATTTTGTTTCAACAATAAATGGAGATAAACCAAGTAATAGACCATTTGGAGATCCAGTATTATTTAATAATAGAATTTATGTATTGACAATGGCAACTAAAAATGTAGCAAAACAAATAGAAAAGAATAATAATGTTTGCATAGTTGCATATGACAATACAGATGAAACTTGGATAAGAATTAATTGTAAGTTAATAGATGATAGTGAAAATATAGAAGCAAAACAAGCAATAATAAATGAGTTCGACTGGGCAGAAGAAAGTGGATATACTCTTGACAATCCTAATTTCAAAGCATTATATATGTCAAATGTAGAGGCTATAATTTATGATATAGATGGAAATGAACTAAGTACTCATAAATTTTAAATATAATTAAATATTTAAGAAAAAATAATATATATTTATTAAATTCTGTTAGTAGCTAGAAATTTAGAAAGGAAAATAATAAGTTATGGATGATAGAATAGATAAAATAAATTATTATTTAGATATAGCAGAAACAGTAGCATCTAGAGCAACTTGTTTAAGAAAAAAATATGGAACAGTTATTGTAAATCATGACCAAATAGTTTCTACACGGATATAATGGAGCTCCTAGAGGTAGAGTAAATTGCTCAGATTTAGGATATTGTGTAAAAAAGAAATTATTACCAAATCAAAGACATGGTGGATATGATGCATGTAGAGCTGTTCATAGTGAGCAAAATGCTATGATTAGTGCTTCTAGAAGTGATATGTTAGGAGGAGTTTTATATTTAGTTGGATATAGAACGCAAACACATGATTATGAAGAAGGAGCTGCTCCATGTTTGCTTTGTAGAAAAATGATTATAAATGCTGGTATAGATAAAGTTTATGTTAGGATTAATAAAAATGAATACAGAATGTTTTTAGTTTGCGATTGGATAAAAGAAGATGAACTTTTAAATGGTCAGTTGGAATATTAATAAAAATATTTTTTCTAATATTAAGCAAAATCTATTATATAAAGTAATTCTTGAAAAATATTATATTAAAATAATATAATATATTATATAACATAACCAAAATATACATAGAAAATAAAGAGAGATAAATCAATGAAAGAGAAAATTAAAAAAAGTAAATTCATATTAATAATTTTTATTAGTGCATTAGTTATTTCAATTCCATTATTTTGGAAAAATTTAGACGTTTATGCTGATGATGGTATACAACATTTAATAAGAGGCTTTTTAACAAGTGAAGCAGTAAAAAGTGGAGAAAGTACAACTGTTTTAAGTAAACTTTCAAATGGATTTCGGATATAGTTGGAATTTATTTTATGGTTCATTTTCAAGTATGTCGATTGTGTTTTTAAATTTTATTACACATAATATAATAAATGCATACAAATTAGTTCTTTTTTTGGGATTATTTTTGTCTGGAATTACAATGTATTTTTTTGTAACGAAAATTACAGAAGATAAAAATGTTGGAATGTTTTCTGGAGTTTTGTATATGACTATGCCATATCATTTAAATGATATGTATATTAGAAATTCATTAGGAGAATTTTTGTCATATATTTTTATACCATTAGTATTTTTAGGATTATATAATTTATTTAATAAAAATAAAAAAGATTGGCTACTTGTAATTGGTAGTGTTCGGGTTGATTATAACACATAACTTAATGACAGTAATTACAGCAATAATAGCTCTTTTGTATGTGCTTATGAATTTACCAAAATTAAAAGATAGAAAGATTATAGAAAGATTATTTTTTAATATAATTTTTATAATTTGTATTAGTAGTTTTTATTGGTTTTCAGTATTTCAAACATCAATTACAACAAATTATGAAGTATATCAATCTGGAAAGATGGCAACATCAGAGAGCGTTGCTGGACAAGGGTTAACATTAAAGCAACTTATAGTAACATCAAATAATGAAAGATGTGTTTTTGAAATTGGTATTCATATTTTAATTATGATATGTTTTACAATAGCTGCCTTTAGAAGAATTATACCAAAAATGAAAAAAGAATATATATTCTTTTTAATATTAGGAATAATTTCAACTTTTATGGCAACTAAATATTTTCCATGGAAGTTTTTAGGTGAAAGAGTAGCATTAATTCAATTTCCATGGAGAATGATGACTATCTCAAATTTTTGTTTTACAATAATATGTGGAATAAATATGGGAATTGTAATAAAAAAATTTAATTTTAAAGATGCTGTGATTTTATGTGTTATTTCAATTATTTATGCATTTGTATTAAAATCTTTCATACCAGTATCACCTAATGAAATAACTAAAGTTGAAGATTATGAGAGTATAGGATTTGTATCTGGAAGAGTAGAAGATACACTACCAGGGATGGGAAAATCTGAATATTTACCAAAAAATGCATATAATAATTCATTTTATATTGCAACTCGTGATAAAGGAGTAATTATTTTAGAGGGAGATGGAAAAATTGAAGATGTACAAAAAAATGGAAATAAATTAACATTTAAATTAGAAGTTTTAGAAGATGAAACAGTTATAGAGCTTCCATATATATATTATCCAGGATATAGAGTGACTCTTGATGGAAGTGATATAAAAGCTTATGAAAATAAAAATGGTTTTTTAACTATTTCTTTAGATGAAATTTCAAAATCAGATATTTCAGTAGAATATAAAGGAACTAATATTATGAATTATGTTAAAATTTTTAGTATTATAAGTTTTATATTATTTATTGCTTATGTTTTGATTATTTGTGAATCGTTTAAAACTCAAGATAATGATTTAAATAAAAATCTTGAAAATTAACATAACTTAGTATATAATATAAAAATATTTAAATTTTATATTAAAATATAAAAAAAGAATAAATTTAGTTTAAAATATTAAACTAAATTTACTATATAATAAATAAAAAAGAGGTGAGATAATGAAGAGAACAGTCGCGATTGTTGGTAGACCAAATGTTGGAAAATCTAGATTTTTTAATTATGTTGTTGGTCAAAGAATATCTATAGTAGAAGATACACCAGGTGTAACAAGAGATAGAGTTTATGCAGAAACAACATGGAGAGATAAAACATTTACATTAATAGATACAGGAGGAATTGAAAAAGAAACTGATGATGTAATTTTATCTGGAATGAGAGAACAAGCAAATATAGCAATTTCTATTGCAGATGTGATTTTATTTATGACAGACATAAAACAAGGTGTTACAAGTGATGATATGGATATTGCAATTAGTTTAAAAAAATCAAAAAAGCCAATAATTTTGGTTTGCAATAAATCTGATAGAATAGGTGAACCTCCACCAGAACTTTACGAATTCTACAACTTAGGTTTAGGAGATCCATATCCAGTTTCAGCTTCAAATGCATTGGGAATTGGAGATGTTTTAGATGCAATATATGAAAAATTTCCTAAAGATGATGAAGAAATAGTAGAAGATGATAAAATTAAAGTAGCAATTATAGGAAAACCAAATGCTGGTAAATCTTCATTATTAAATAAAATATTAGGAGAAAATAGGGCAATTGTAAGTGATGTAGCAGGTACTACTAGAGATGCTATAGATTCAGAATTTGAAAATGAACATGGAAAATATGTATTTATTGATACTGCTGGAATTAGAAAAAAAAGTAAGGTAAATGAATCAATAGAGAAATTTAGTGTTATGAGAACTCTTTTAGCAATTGAAAGAGCAGATGTATGTATTGTAATGATAGATGCAAATGATGGAGTTACAGATCAAGATGCAAAAATTCTTGGAGAGGCTCATGAAGCTGGAAAAGGAATTATAATAGCAATTAATAAATGGGATGAAATAGAAAAAGAAACAGGAACTCTTGAAAAGTATAGAAAAGATGTATATAACCAATTAAGTTATGCAGCATATGCCCCAATAATTTTTATATCTGCAAAAACTGGGCAAAGAGTTAATAATTTATTTGAAATGATAAATAATGTGGCATCAATGAATTCATTAAGAGTTTCTACTTCAGTTGTAAATGATGTAATAAATGAAGCAATTTCAGTTGTTCAACCTCCTTCTGATAAAGGAAAAAGGTTGAAAATATATTATGGAACTCAAGCAAGTACAAAACCACCAACTTTTGTGATTTTTTGCAATAATAAGTCATTATTTCATTTCTCATATCAAAGGTATTTAATAAATTGTTTTAGAAATAATTTTGGATTAGAGGGAACACCAGTAAGGTTAATAATTAGAGAAAAAGGGGAATAGCTTTTTTAAATTTATTGTTATTTAATAAAAGTAATTTTATTTATATAAATTAAAGAAAGGATGTGTATATTATGGGAATATATATTGCAATAGCTGCAATTAGCTATCTTATAGGAAGTATTAATTTTTCAGTAATATTTAGTAAAAAATTAGCTGGATTTGATTTAAGGGAAAAAGGTAGTAAAAATGCAGGAACTACTAATATGTTGAGAACTGTTGGAAAAAAGGGTGCAGCATTAGTTTTAATATGTGATATTTTAAAAGGAGTTGTACCAGTTATAATAGCTAAATTAATAAGTGGAAATGTAAATTCTGCGATAGCTTGTCAAATATCAGGATTTTTTGCTGTTTTAGGTCATTGTTTTCCAATCTTTTTTGAATTTAAAGGTGGAAAAGGAGTGGCAACAAGTATAGGAATACTTCTTGTGTTAAACTGGCAGATTGGTTTAATTTGTTTAATGTATGGTATTATAATGGTTATTTTAACTAGAATGGTTTCTTTAGGTTCTATAACAGCAGCAATTTTATTTCCAGTTTTAACAATTTTTATAAGAATGCATTATATATCCGAAGGATTTAATTATACAGTTTTTGGAATAATTATGGCAGTATTTATATTATATAATCATAGAGGAAATATAAAAAGACTTAATGAAGGAACTGAAAATAGAATAAGTTTTAGAAAGTAGAGAAATTATTATTTAAAATTTTAAATTATGAAATATAAAATATAAATTATAAATTTATAAAATGTAAAATATTAAATAAATAATGTTATGTAAAAAATTGTTTTTAGATTTTAAAAATAATAAGTTAAAGAATATTTATAAGATATAAAATTAAATATAATCTTTAAGATTATGATAGGAGGAGAAATGGGAAAAGTAGCAATTATTGGAAGTGGAAGCTGGGGGTCTGCTTTAGCAATTTATTTAGGTAATAAAGGTGAAAATGTTTGTATATGGTCATTTACAGAAGAGGAAAAAGATATGATAAATAAAGAACATAAATGCAAATTTTTACCAGAAGTTGTGATTCCAAATACAGTAACTTGTACAAATAATTATGAAGAAGCAATTAAAGATGCAGAAATAATTTTACATGTAACTCCTTCAAAATTTGTTAGAAGTACAATAAAAAATTATAAAAAATTTGTTACCAAAGATCAGATGTTAGTTATGTGTGCAAAAGGATTTGAGGGAGAAACCTTAAAAACTTTAGATGAAGTAATTGAAGAAGAACTTCCAGAAATTAAATATGGAATTCTTTCAGGTCCAAGTCATGCAGAAGAAGTTTCAAAAGGAGTTCCAACAGCATTAGTTATTGCTTCTAAAGAAGATGAATTAATAGAAAAAGTTTCAGAGTTATTTAAAAGCAATAAAATTAGAATTTATTACACAGATGATGTTAAAGGTGCAGAACTTGGAGGAGCATTAAAAAATATTATAGCATTTTGTGCCGGAATTTCAGTTGGTTTAGATTTGGGAGATAATACATTTGCAGCATTAGCAACACGTGGATTAGTTGAAATAGTAAGACTTGGAACTGCAATGGGAGCTAAAGAACAAACTTTTTATGGATTAACAGGATTAGGTGATTTAATTGTAACTTGTGGAAGTGTACATAGCAGAAATAGAAGAGCTGGTGTTATGATTGGTAAAGGTCATAGTATAGAAGAAGCAAGAAAAGAAATAGGTATGGTTATTGAGAGTATTGATAATATAGATGTAGCATATGCACTTTCAAAAAAATATAATGTAGAAATGCCAATTGTTGAAGGTGTTTATAATGTGCTTTATAACAATTTAGATCCAAAAGTAGCAGTAGATAAATTAATGACAAGAGATTTAAAAGCAGAATAATTTAGAGCAAATTTAGCACAATAAAAATAATATAATTTAGGAGGTATTTTTATGGGATTTTTTGATCAAATAGGAAAAAAAGCAGTAGAAACAGTGCAAGGAGCCAAAGATAAAACAAGTAAGCTTTCAACTGAAATGAAACTAAAATCACAATTTGCAGATAAGAAAGATAAAATAATATTACTTTATAATGAGATTGGTAAAGAAATTTATTCAAATTATGTAAAAGGAATTGAAAACAATACAGACACTATTAATCATAAATGTAAAGAGATTTCAAATATAAATGAAGAGTTAAAAGGAATAAATAAAGAATTATTAGCATTAAAAAATATAAAAGTTTGTACTTCTTGTGGAGCTCAAGTTCCAGCTAATTCAGAATTTTGTCCAAAGTGTGGAGTTAAACAAATAATTGTAGTAGAAAATGCGCCTCAAGATGCTACAGAAGTTCTTGTTGACATTGTTCCATCTTCAGAAGTTACAATGCAAAATGATACAGATTCAAATAATTCTTCAGGAGAATCTAACAATTCAGTAGAAAATAATACATTTGAAAACAATGAAAATCAGAATAATGGTTAGTTAAAATGATTAATATAAAAAAACAAAAATTATAATTATTAAAATTTGCATTATAAAAATTAAATTATAAAAAATTATAATTATTAAAAATTAAATTATAAAAAATTAAATTATAAAAAATTAAATTACTAAAAAAATTAAATTACTAAAAATTAAATTATTAAAAAATTATAGTATTGAAAACTATGTTATAAAATTTAAATTAAGAAGGATAAAACTATGAAATTATTAGTTCAAAGAGTTGCACATTCAGATGTAGTCGTGGAAGGAAAAACAATTCGGAAAAATTGGAAAAGGTTTTTTAGTATTATTAGGGATTACTCATACAGATACTAAAGAAACAGCAGATTATTTAGCAAAAAAATTAATAAATTTAAGAGTATTTGAAGATGATGCAGGAAAGATGAATTTATCTATTAAAGATGTAAAAGGAGAACTTTTAATAATTTCTCAATTTACATTGTATGCAAATACTCATGATGGAAATAGACCAAGTTTTATAGATGCAGCTAAGCCAGAAATTGCAGAACCTTTATATGAGTATTTTTTGAAAAAGTGTGAAGAATATGATATTCATGTAGAACATGGAATTTTTGGTGCTGATATGAAAGTTTCTCTTTTAAATGATGGTCCAGTTACAATTGAATTAGAAAAATAATTATAAATAAAAGCCTTGTAATAAAAAATGAAGTAAATAAAAATTGCTAGTTAATTAACAATTATAATTTACTTCTAAAAATATTAAGGCTTTTTGTTTTTGTTAATTTAGTATGGATATCTTTCAAAAATGTATTTTATTACTTTGTCTAAATTTTGTTCTGTTATATTTATATAAAGATCTGGGTCTATAGAAATCCAGATTCCTATGTTGAATTTTTCATTATTATCAATCAAGGTGCTAATGAGTTCAATCATATCTACTGGATTTTCAAATTCAGCTTCAAATTTTAAGTTTTCATTTAATTTTATTTCTTTTTCATAAAATTTATTTAAGAAGTCATTTAAATTTTTGCTATTTTCAGTAAATAAATTTGCTGAATACATTTTTATCACCTCTTAAAATTTATTATATACATAAAACTTATTTTTATGAGCATAATAAAATGTAAATTACTAGAAATGAAAGTAGGATGAGAATGAAAAAAATTTGTTTTTCAGTGGTTATTTTAATAATTTTACTTTTTAGTTTGTGTGGGTGTAAAGATGAAAGTGAAGAAGTTTTACAAAAAAGTAAAATAAATTCAGAAATTGAGTATTTAGAGTCGAAAATTTTATTCATAGTTAATAACTATTTAAATGATGAATATTATGATGATTCACAAAAAATAGAATGGAATAATATTAATGTGGATTTTGCTTTAATATCTAGAAGTAGTAGTGTAATTATTATGGATTTAGTTTCGGCACAAGTTAATAATGATTTAATGCTAGAGTTTGAAAAAATTATAAATGATGCTCAAACTGCACTAACTTCACAAAATTTAGATGAATTTATAAAAAATATATGTAGCTTATATGGATTTTTGCCAGAATTTTCAAAACAAAGCTCTCAAAATGAGATTATAACGAAAATAAAATCTATGAAAGGTAATTTGCTGTTTGCAACATATTATTCAAATATAAACGATTTTGAGAGTAATAAAAAGTATTTAGAACAAATGGAGAGTATTTATTCAGAATTAGTTAAATCGCAAGAATATATAGAAGAAAATTCATATAAAGTAAATCGTATTTATTTAGAACTTCAAAAATTTAAAATGGCAGTTCAAGATGGAAATTTGGCTGAGATTATTGATGAATATTTTGAGTTAAATGGACTTTTATAAATAATAATATAGGATGATAAAAAGTTATATTATACAAATAATGAATTATAAAAATAAAACAGTTTAAAAAGTAATTCAATATCAAAAATAGTACATTAAATAGTTGAATATTTGAAAATATATCAAAAAATTTTAAGGCAAAATTAAAGAATAGAAAAATAAAATATGATATGCTTAAAATAAAACTTAAGCATATCATATTTTTGTTAGTTGTGTTTTGCTTTATAGCTTCCACATACAGTTTCTGTACTTGTTTCAGAATGGCAATTTTCACATGGTTTAACTAAAATGTTAGTTAATAAACATTCTTTTGTTGCTTTTCCGTTATATAAACAGCTAGAAACTGTACAATTAATTTTTTGATGGTCTTCCATTTTAAAATTACTTCCTTTCCAAAATTCAGGTTTATATTATTAAAGGAACATCTTTTAATTTTAGATGTTTATTTTATTATGGCTAAAATAAAATAAAATATTTTGGAAAAATTTGAAATCCTGAAATGTAAAAATTAGGAAAATTACAAAAATAAAACATTTAAAATATTTTTAAAAGAAAATCTTAAACTAAAACAATGTATTGCATTATAATTTTAATTAAAGTAACAATAACACATATAAAAATTTAATATTTATTATAAAGCATAAAAAATATATTATAGATGTTTTTGATTAATTTAGTATATTAAAAGTAAGAGCAAAGAATAATTGTGAAATTTAATTAAAAGGTTAGTTAAAAAAAGTAGCTCTAACATTCATTGTAAAAAAATGAATGTATTGGATAAAATGCTATATTTTAGTAATTTTCTTCAATATTTTATAGTAAAAAAGAAAAAATATTTTAATGAAAATAGCATTAATGTATTGACAATTAAGTATATAGATAGTAAAATATAACCATTATCAAGAGTGGACGAGAGAATCGGCTTGATGACTCCACAGCAACCTGTTTTATTATATAGCAAGGTGCTAAAACCGACAAAGCAGAGGCTTTGAGTGATGATTTTATAAAGTAAAATCAAGATTTCAAGCTCTCTGTACACATGTACAGAGTTTTTTGTTTAAAAATTTAAAATTAAGCAGAAGATAGTTATTTTAAGAAATTGTAATATTGAAATATAAAATCATGATTAAGTAAAAAGTAACAAATAAAAATGATTGTATCAAGAATAATCATTTAGTTATAGTAAGAGGAGGAATAAAAAATGAGAAAATTATTTACATCAGAAAGCGTAACAGAAGGGCATCCAGACAAATTATGCGATTATATTTCAGATAGTGTATTAGATGCATATTTTTCACAAGATCCAAATTCTAGAGTGGCTTGTGAAACTGTTGCAGGAAAAGGACAAGTAGTTGTAACAGGAGAAATTACTAGTAATTCAAAAGATATTGATATTGAAGCTGTTGTTAGAAATGCTATAAAAGAAGTTGGATATGATAATGAAAATACAGATATTGATTATAAAACTTGTAAAGTTTTGTTAAATATTTCAAAACAATCAGCAGATATTGCATTAGGTGTTGATAAATCTTATGAAGATAAAGAAGGAGAAAATGTTGAATCTGAAGGTGCTGGAGATCAAGGTTTAATGTTTGGGTTTGCATGTGATGAAACTAAAGAATTGATGCCACTTCCAATTTCTCTTGCACATAAACTTTCTAAAAAATTAACAGAAGTTAGAAAAAATGGAGAAATAGATTATATTAGACCAGATGGAAAAACTCAAGTAACTATAGAATATGAAAATGATAAACCAATTAGAGTAGATACAATAGTTGTTTCTACACAACATTTAGAAAATGCAAATTTAGATGTTTTAAAAAAAGATATAAAAGAAAAAGTTATAAATGCAGTAGTTCCAAAAGAATTATTAGATGATAAAACTAAGTATTATATTAATCCAACAGGAAGATTTGTAATAGGAGGACCTTTAGGTGATAGTGGCTTAACAGGTAGAAAAATTATAGTAGATACTTATGGTGGATATAGCCGTCATGGAGGAGGTGCTTTTTCAGGAAAAGATCCAAGTAAAGTAGATAGGTCAGCAGCATATATGGCAAGATATATTGCTAAAAATGTTGTAGCAAATGGATATGCAAAAAAATGCGAAATTCAATTTTCATATGCAATAGGAGTTGCAAAACCAGTTTCAATTTATGTAGACACATTTGGAACTGCTACAATTCCAGAAGATGAAATTGTTAAGAAAATAGAAAGTACATTTAATTTAACTCCAAGAGGAATAATAAATACACTTGGTTTAAGAAAGCCTATTTATAGAAAAACAACAAATTATGGTCACTTTGGTAAAGAAAGTTTGCCATGGGAACAAATTATTAAATTTTAAAAGTTATATATAAATTATTATATATAAGAGTTTAGTAAATTTATTTAACATTTGTTAGAATTTAAATATTTAAACTATTATATATTATTTAAAATAATAAATATTAGTAATATAAAAATTGTTAGTTTAATATCTGTTAGAATTTTAATATTGAAGTTATTAGATATTATTTAAATAATAAATTTTTAATAAAAGATTAGGAATAAAATATGTTAACAATAAATGTTTTATGTGTTGGAAAAATAAAAGAAAATTATTTAAAAGATGGTATAAATGAATATTCAAAAAGACTTTCTAAATATTGTAATTTAAATATAATAGAAGTTTCAGATGAAAAGCTTCCAGAAAAATTAAATGATAATATTATAACATCTATAAAAAGTGAAGAGGCAAAAAAGATGTTAGGAAACTTAAAAAAGGATACATATTTAATTTGTTTAGATTTAAAAGGAAAAGAATATTCTTCAGAGGAATTTTCTAAAAAATTAGATTTATTAAAAGTTGAAGGAAATAGTAATATTACATTTATAATAGGAGGAACATTAGGAATTGGTAATGAAATATTAAGTATTTCCAATGAAAAAATATGTTTTTCAAAAATGACATTTCCTCATCAATTAATTAGAATGTTTTTATTAGAACAGCTTTTTAGAGCTTTTAAGATTTCTAATGGTGAAACATACCATAGATAATATTCACAATATAAAAATATTAATAATATAAATAAATAATGTTAAAAAATTGAGTTATAAAAATCTAATTTTATAACTCAATTTTTTATAAATTATATATCATTTTTTTATAAAGTCTTAATAATTAGAAATTTTTAATAATTAAGATTTTATATTAAAATATTTATTAAATTTTAATTATTCATCCCAATTATGATAAACTTCAAGAACATCATCTAAGTCTTCTAAATTGTCAATTAATCTTTGCATTTTTTCTGCAGAGGCTTCATCAAGTTCAACATAAGTGCTTGGAATCATTTGAATACCAGCTTCTAAAAATGATAATCCTTTAGAAGTTAAAGCTTCTGTTACATTACTAAAGTCAGATGGCAATGTTTTTATTTCATAAACTTCATCTTCAGAAGAAAAATCTTCTGCGCCAGCTTCTAAAGCTTCCATCATTAAATCGTCTTCTGAAAGAGAACACCCTTCTTTTTCAATTACTATAACGCCTTTTGATTCAAACATATAAGATACACATCCACTTGTTCCTAAATTTCCACCAGCTTTATCAAAAATGTGTCTAACGTCAGCAGCAGTTCTATTTTTATTATCTGTACTGGCTTTAACAATAACTGCAACACCATTTGTTCCATATCCTTCATAAGTCATATCTTCATAGTTAGCAGAATTTCCTTCTCCAGCAGCTTTTTTAATTGCATTGTTTATTGTGTCATTAGGCATGTTATTAGCCTTACATTTTGAAATAATATCTTTTAGTTTAGAGTTTCCAGCGGGGTCAGGGCCACCTTGTTTAACTGCAACCATTATTTCTCTACCTAATTTTGTAAAAATTTTTCCTCTTGCAGCATCTGCTTTTCCTTTTTTTGCTGCAATATTGTGCCATTTTGAATGTCCTGACATATTTTACTCCTCCTTTAATTTCAATTATTTAAACATTTTATCACATTTAGTTCAATTTGTGTAGTATTTTTAAAAATTTCTTGAACTTCCAGAAAAACTTCCTAAACTTTCGTGGACTTTCGGAATTTCGTGGACGGTTCCAAAAAGTTCACTTTTTCAAATTTGCATTTTTAAACTTTTTTCGCACTTCAAATTGTTCTTAAAAGTTCAAAAGTCTGTATAAATTTTCCAATATAACAAATAATAAGAAAAATTTAAGGAGGGATGAGCTATGCAATTTAGAACAGATATGGCTGATGAAAGAAGAGATTTGTATAGAAAAGCCAATCAAATAGAAAATGAAATAGATGGGATTGAATGTGAGGTTCAAGAAGAAGAAGGTATTAGAATAACAAGAGTAAAAATTTTAAATGAAAATGGAGAAAATGCTTTAAATAAAAAAATTGGAAATTATATTACAATTGATTTGAAAAAAGTTTCAAATTTACCAGATAAAAAGGCTGAGCATATTGAAGATGTTATAGCAAAAGAATTAAAAGAAGTCTTAGAAAAACACATAAATCCAGAAGATGAAATATTAGTTGTTGGACTCGGAAATGATGAATTAATTGCAGATGCATTAGGCTCTAAAGTAGTTGATAATATTGAAGTTACTAGACATATAAAAAAATATTATCCTCAATTTTTAAAAGAAGGTAGTAGAAGTATAAGTGCAATCGCTCCAGGAGTTATGGGAAAAACTGGAATTGAAACACTTGAAGTGGTGCAAGGTTTAGTTGAAAGTATAAAACCAAAAGCATTAATAGTAATAGATAGTTTAGCGTCAAGAAGTATTGAAAGAATTAGTAAATCAATCCAGATTTCTGATACAGGAATAGTTCCAGGTGGTGGTGTTGGAAATACTAGGCTTCGGTCTTACAAAAGATACCTTAAAAATTCCAGTAATTGCCCTAGGAGTACCAACAGCAGTTGAAACAGCTGTTATTGTTAATGATTCTTTAGATTTATTTATTGGAAAACTTCAAGATGAGGCTAAATCAAATGACTATCTTAATAAATTAAAAGAAGAGGATAATTATGAAGAAATAAAAGAAGCCTTAAATCCACAAGATTATAATTTAATTGTAACTCCAAAAGAAATAGATGAACTTATGGAAGACTTATCTAAATTTGTAGCTAATGGAATAAATATTGCATTATAACTAAAAATAATTACTGAAAAATATTGTAAATACAGACATACACTAATTTTAAAAATCTGAGTATTATACATGTAGAATAGTTTTAAATTTATAGTGAAAGGAATGTCTTATGAAATCTATTTGTCTAAAAACAAATAATGATGAAATAATTTCTTGTATGATAAGAAAACTAGAAGATGAATTTGAAGATATTATTATTTCCTCAAATCAATTTAAAATATACAAGAATGTTATTGTGCATTATATTGGAGAAAATGAAAAAAGTTTTAGACTTAAAATAGCAGAATTAATAAGTTATATAATTGAAAATTTCTATGAAGAACAAATTTTAGATAAAATTATAGATGAAAATTATTGTTATTTTGAAACTTTTGAAAGAGATGTTATACTTAAAATTAGTGAAAAGATTATAGAGCTTCAAGAAACTAGTTTTAAATATAAAAATGAAATTTTAAAAGGGCTTGTATATGAATATTTTTTAGATGATAATAAAATCATGATTTTAGATGGATTTGTTAATTTTAGACTAAAACCATATTTAGAAGTTTTAGACTATGTTGTAGATACTTCTGTTACTAATTTTGTTTTAGGATTGCAATAAAATAATATATATGTTAAAATTTTTAAATTAAAAGTGTATAAAGACTTTATCTATTTTTTATTATTTATTATATAGAATTTAGATAAAGTTGTAATTATTTTAAATTGGATTAGATAACGGAGGAAAAAATGCCAATATTCATAATAAAAATCATAGCATGTATTTTTATGGTAGTAGATCATATAAAATATGCAATTCCTTCTACTTGGAATGATTTTACTTTGTATTTTCGGAAGAATATCATTTCCATTATTTGCATTTACAATAGTTGAAGGATATGTGCATACTAGAAGCTTTAAGGATTATTTGTTTAGAATTATTATTGCAGCTATATTTTCACAGATTCCATGTATGTTATTTAATAGTTTGCCAGAATTAAATAGGTTTGAGCTAAATGTTATGTTTACACTCGCTTTTGGTCTTATAGCAATAAAGTTATATGAAGCTATTGATAACACATTTTTAAAATACTTTTGTGTTCTTAGTATTGGAATTTTATCATTAATAGTCCAGGCAGATTATAAAATGTATGGAGTTATGATAATTTTTGTTTTATATTTATTTAGAGATAGCAAATTAAAAAAAACAATTGCATTTATATTAGTTGTAACAATAAGATATTTATTTAGAATTTGGTATTATAAAACAGGATTTAGTGAATATATGATAAAAATGTGCTTATTTACATTAGTTTCATTAATTTTTATATTGTTATATAATAGAAAACAAGGTCCAAAGTTAAAAAAGTTTTATTATTGGTTTTATCCTGTGCATATGTTAATACTTTATTTAGTTTCTCCATATACAGGAATTATTGATGTATTTTAGAATTTTGAATTTTTGAAAAAGTATTATTCATTAATATAAAAAATGTGTTGAAAAAATATTGAAATAAATATATAATAAATTACATGAAATTTATACAAAGGAGAAAACAAATGTTAAAAAGTAAAAAAGGAATTACATTAATAGTATTAATAATAACAATAATAGTACTTTTAATATTAGCTGGAGTAAGCATTAGTTTAGTAGCAGGAGATAGTGGAATATTAAGTAAAGCTTTAGATGCTTCAGAAAATACAAGAGCTGGAGTTGTA
Organism: Clostridia bacterium; assembly: GCA_022790975.1. GTDB lineage: Bacteria > Bacillota > Clostridia > TANB77 > CAG-508 > Scatovivens. Next base: position 30,880 of record JAAVYF010000041.1, read on the forward strand.
GAAGAAGAAAAATATTTATGGGAAAATGAAAAGAAAATGGCGCAAAATGATGAGAACTCAAGTGTAAAAGTTGAAACACAAGAAGAATTATTAGAAAGATTAGTAAAAAATGGTTCATTAACAAATAATGAAAAAACAAAAATAGAAGAAACAGGAGAAGTTACAATAGGAAATAAAACAATAGTGTTTGAGAAAAAAGAAGATTTGTACTCTGTAATTTATACAGACGGAGCAGAATCTGAAGTGGTTTTTTCTGACCAAGTTTATAATGGATTAAAAGAAAATGATGATACTCCAATATTTGTTGGAACTCCAAATAGAATAGGATATATTTTTTTGGGATGGGCTCCTGCGATAAATAGTAAAATTTCAAAAGAGCATGGAGATTCTGATAGGATAATTCATTATACTGCTACTTGGAAAAAAGATGATAATACTTATACTGTTACATATACGGACGATGTATATGGTACAGTAGTGTTCCCAGATCAAGGTTTCGAAGGGCTCAAAAGGGGAAATGAAACTCCTCAATTTCTGGGTAATTGTCCACAAAGAGATGGATATACTTTTATAGGATGGTTACCAGAAGTATCTCCATTTGTTACAGGTGATATAGTATATAAAGCTCAATGGAAAAATGAAAATTAACAGTCGAAAAGTTATATTTAGAATAAAGTAAAAGATGATAAAAAGGTTATCTTTTACTTTAAATTTTTAACAAAAACTCTTGACAAATACATTCAAGTGATGTAAAGTATAATAGCATTACAAATTAAGGGGTGATAATCTGAGTGGAAAATGCAGTTAAGATAAGTATTTTATTAGAAATATATGGTAAACTTTTAACAGAAAAACAATTTGTATTATTAGATGATTATTATAATAAAGATTTATCTTTATCAGAAATTGCAGAAAATCAGAAAATCACAAGGCAAGCTGTTAGAGATAATTTAAAAAAAGGTGAAAATAAACTTTTTGAATATGAAGAAAAATTAGAGCTTATGAAAAAATTTGAAATGCAAAAAAGTGAATTAGAAATAATACTATCTGAAATAAAAAAAGTAGAAAATTGTTCTAATGGTGATAATTCAAAAAAATTAAAACTTATAGAACAAAAGTTGGAAAAATTTAGTTTAATATAAATAAAACAGATAAAATTATTTTTTGCGGAGGAGAAATGATATGGCATTTGAGGGACTATCTAATAGATTACAAGAGATAACAAGAAAGTTAAGTGGAAAGTCTAGAATTAATGAATCAGACTTAAAAGAAGTTTTAAGAGAAGTAAAACTCGCATTGTTAGAAGCAGATGTAAACTACAAAATAGTTAAAGATTTCGTTAAAACTATAGAAGAAAAGGCCCTTGGACAAGATGTATTAAAATCATTAACTCCAGGTCAACAAGTTGTAAAAATTGTTAGAGATGAATTAACTGCTTTGCTTCGGAGGTTCTGAAAGTAAAATCAATTTTACTCCTAATCCACCAACAGTAATAATGTTAGTTGGACTTCAAGGTTCTGGTAAAACAACAACAGCAGGTAAGCTTGCAAATAGAATTAGAAAACAAGGAAAAAAACCATTATTGGTTGCATGTGATGTATATAGACCAGCAGCTATTAAGCAATTACAAGTAGTAGGAAAAAGCTTAGATATACCTGTATATGCGAATGAAGGAAGTAAAGATGTTAATTCAATTGCAAAACAGGCAATGAATGTTGCAATATCAAAACTAAATGATGTTGTAATTATAGATACAGCAGGTCGTTTGCAAATTGATGAAGCTCTTATGAATGAGCTTAAAGATTTAAAGAAAAATGTAAAACCACATGAAATTATGTTAGTAGTAGACTCAATGACAGGTCAAGATGCAGTTAACATAGCAGACACATTTGATAAAGAACTTGGAATTGATGGAGTTGTACTTACAAAATTAGATGGAGATACCAGAGGTGGTGCAGCATTATCTGTTAAAAGTATTACTGGTAAACCAATTAAATTTATTGGTACAGGTGAAAAATTAAGCGATTTTGAAGAATTTTATCCAGACAGAATGGCATCAAGAATTTTAGGAATGGGAGATATTCTTTCAATTATAGATAAAGCAGAAGAAACATTCGATTTAGAACAAGCAGAAGCATTAGAAAAAAGACTTAAGAAAAATAAATTTGACTTAGAGGATTATTTAGCTCAATTAAGACAAATGAAAAAGATGGGTTCATTTTCATCAATATTAAAAATGATACCAGGACTAGGGAGTAAACTTAAAGATATTCAAATAGATGATAAAGAATTCTTAAAAATAGAAGCAATGATTTGTTCAATGACTTTAGAAGAAAGAAGAAATCCAAATATATTAAATGGAAGTAGACGTTTGAGAATTGCAAATGGTAGTGGAACTACAGTTCAAGGTATAAATCAATTTATGAAATCATTTGAAATGACTCAAAAAATGATGAAGGAGATGAATTCTCCTAAAAAGATGAAACAAATGATGAAAAAAATGAATATGGATACATCAGATTTCGATAATTTAAAATAGTTATTAATTTGAAAAAATTAAAAATCAAATAAGTTTTGGTAATAAAATTTTTTCAATTTAAATAAATAAATAAAAAATGCGGAGGTGAATTTAATGGTAAAAATTAGATTACAAAGAGAAGGAAAGAAAAAAGCACCTTTCTATCATATAGTAGTTGCTGATTCTAGAAGTCCAAGAGATGGAAAAATAGTTGAACAAATAGGAACATATGACCCAATGACAAATCCATCAACAGTAGTTATAGATAATGAAAAATTAGCTACATGGATAAAAAATGGAGCAAAACCAACAGACTCTGTTAAACAATTAATTGAAAAAGCTACAAAGTAATTTCATAATAGCAGATGTAAGAAAGGATGATATTTATGCAAGAGATATTAGAAGTAATAATTAAAAATTTGGTAGATAATCCAGATGAAGTATCTATTAATGAAGTTGCAAATGCCAAATCTGTATGTTATGAAGTAAAAGTTGCCAAAAATGATATGGGAAAAGTAATTGGAAAACAAGGTAAAATGGCAAAGGCTATAAGAAGTGTTATAAAAGCAATTGCTGTTAAAGAACATCAAAAAGTTACTATTGAATTTTTAGATTAGGTAAATGTGTATGAACAATGAAGATGTTTTGGAAATAGGACAAATAGTTAATACTAGAGGATTACGAGGAGAAGTTAAAGTAAATTCTTTTTCAGAAGATAGTCACAGATTTGAAAAAATTTCTTGTATTTTAGTAAAAACAAAATCAGGATTTCAAGAATATGAAATTGAGAAAGTTAGTTATTCAAAAAATCAAGTAATTTTGAAACTTAAAGGTATAGACCATATAGATTATGCAGAAAAGCTTAGAAACTTTTATATTTATATAAAACGTTCAGAGTTAGAAAAACTTCCAGAAGGAAAATATTATATAGCAGATCTAATTGGTTTAGAAGTTTATACAGATAAAAATGAATTATTAGGATTAGTAGATGATGTATTCAATACTAAAAGTAATAGTGTCTATGTTGTGAGAAATAATTTAGGTGAGTTAAGATATTTACCAGGTATTCCAGATGTTATAAAACAAGTGGATATTGAAAATAAAAAAATTGTAGTAACATTAATTCCAGGGCTTTAAAATAATTATTGTTTAGTATAAGGAAATAAAATGAAATTTGATGTTTTAACACTTTTTCCAGAAATGTTTGAGCCAATAAAACAAAGTATTATTGGTAGAGCAACATTAAAAAAGATTTTAGAAATTAATTTAGTAAATATTAGAGATTTTTCTAAAGATAAACATAAACATGTTGATGATACACCATATGGCGGAGGAGCTGGAATGCTTATAAAGCCAGATGTGGTTTATAGTAGTTTTAAATCTATAGAAAATCATGAAAATGCTAAAGTAATTTATTTAACTCCACAAGGAAAAACATTAACTCAAAAAAAAGTGGAGGAATTAGCAAATGAAGAACACTTAATTTTATTATGTGGTCATTATGAGGGAATTGATCAAAGAGTTATAGATAAAATAAGTCCAGAAGAAATTTCAATAGGTGATTATGTATTAACAGGAGGAGAACTTCCTAGTATGGTTTTAATAGATTGCGTATCAAGATATATTACAGGAGTTCTAAGTAAAGGTTCAACTTATCAAGAATCTTTTGAAGGAGATGGACTTTTAGAATATCCTCAATATACAAAACCGGAAATTTTCGAAGGAATACAAGTTCCAAATATTTTGATTTCCGGACACCATGAAAATATAAATAAATGGAGAAGGAAAAAAGCTTTAGAAATTACATATAATAAAAGACCAGAACTTCTAAAAAAAGCTAATTTAACAGATGAAGATAAAAAATTTTTAGCAGAGCTAAATATATCTTTGTCAGATTAATAAAAAATGAAATTTATAAATAAAAGTTAGAAAGATTTTATGAATTGTTTTTAAGGAAAGGAGAAGAAAAATGGATATTATAAAATCAATTGAACATGAACAATTAAAAAATAAAATTCCTAGTTTAAAAATTGGTGATACAGTTAGAGTTCATGTTAGAATAAAAGAAGGAAATAAAGAAAGAATCCAAGTTTTCGAAGGAATAGTTATAAAAAAACAAGGTGGCGGAGTTAACGCTACATTTACAGTTAGAAGAATTTCATATGGTGTAGGGGTTGAAAAAACATTTTTAGTTCATTCACCATTAGTAGAAAAAGTTGAGGTAGTTAGAGTAGGTAAAGCAAGAAGAGCAAAACTATATTACTTAAGAGATAGAGTAGGTAAAGCTGCTAAAACTAAAGAAAAAGTTGGTGCAAGAATTGAAACTAAAGAAATTACTATAAAAGAAGAAGTTGTACCAGGTGAATCTGAAGTTGCTGAAAGTGCAGAAACAACAGAAGTTGTTGAAGCTCCAAAAGCAGAAGAAGTAAATGAAGTGAATAAAGCAGAAGACGTTAAAGAAGAAGTTAAGGCTGAAGAAAAAAAAGAAGAATAATAAAAAAGCACAGTTATAAATTTTAATTTATTTCTGTGCTTTTTTATTAAGATTTAGATAGAAAAAGGAAAAAATATCAATAATTTTTAACATTTATAATGTTAATATTAAAAAATATAAAAATTTTATTAAAAATTCTTAATTCTTAAAATATGAAATATTTTATAAAATTGATGTATTATAAAGTAATTAGTTTAGAATTAATAAAATAAAATAAAAAAATTGGAAAAATTTATAAAAAGAATATTACAAATATTGACTTTTTATCTAAAACATATTATAATAATGTAGTACAGGTGTAGGAGTGCGCCTTTAATTATATATTTAGCTGATAGATTTATCTCAGCAAAACCTAAAAAACGATCTAGGTTTTATGTAGCACATTGACAATTTTTTTAAAATGGAGGAAAACCATGAGAAAAGAAAGCAACAACAAACCACGTAAGTGGGGCATCAAGGCGATGCTGTTTGCGGCATTATTTTCAATGACCGCAGGAACAACTGTACCAGCAGCTGAAGTGGAAGGACCCGGAGCAGCTGTAGTAACAGAAACAGAGCAAGTGGCAGAAGCAGAGGTTGGGCCAGCTTTTGCAACAGAAGAAGCTAAGACTTCTCCAGTTGTAATTGTGGGTACGGCTAAGCGGGAAGATAATTATGGTCCTGGTTTTGTGAGCATCCAGAAAGAAGAAACGAAGGTGCTGGAAGACTATGATATGTCTGAAGTTAACTATGGGATCTTTGATGGCGAGCAGTACTTTGAGTATGGCGAAGCCGGTGTTTCGTACACTGGAAAGCCATATTTTGTGACTGTAAACAATCTTCCAGAAGGCGTTACAGCAACTGTGATTGGAAACGAAGAGGGTACGATAAATCCTGGTGACTACAATTTTGTAGTTAAGTTCCAGGGTGACGAAAACCACAATTTGATTCCAGATAGTTCTTGTTTCTTGAGGATCAATAAAGGCACCAAAGATATGTCTGGTGTTGAGTTTTGGTCCAGTAACATACCATATGATGGAGAAATCCATTCATTGTATGCTACAAGACTTCCGGAAAACGTAAGCGTAGTTCGGTATGAAGGCAATGATGTAAAGGAGCCCGGCTGGCACCTTATTACTGCATACTTTGCTAATACTGGAGATGACGCTGGGTGCTGGAACGACATTCCGCCAATGCAGGCGTGGTTAAATATCATGACTGGACCAGATCCGAACCTTAAGTCATTTGATGAGAGTAGCATCAAATTTGAAGATGCAACTTTCAGATATAATGGACAGGAGAGAAGTATTTTTGCAACAGGTGTACCAGAAGGCGTATCTGTTGCATATACCAATAACAGGAACATTGCTCCTGGAACGTATGCTATAACGGCGCATTTTTATGTGCCAGATGGTTACAACCCTATTTTAGACCGTACTGCAATCGTAAAGATTGAAAAACGGAATAAAGCAAAGATTGTAACGAGTAGCGGAGGCTCAGGCGGTTCTGGTGGTGGATCCGGTGGAGGCAGTGGTAGACCTACTCCAAATCCTACTCCAGAGAAAAAGGATTATGATACAAGCGAATGGCGATTTGAAAGTCAGAAATTCCTTTATGATGGACAGGAGCACAGTATCTTTGTAACAGGCGTTCCGTCAGAGGTAAAAGTAACCTATGACAACAATGGTCGTACTGAGGTAGGAACATCTTTAGTAACAGCTCATTTCGAGGTGCCTGAAGATTATAATTCGGTTTCGGATATGACGGCAACTCTCGAAATCGTGAAGCCTGAAGAAAAGCCTGAAAAAAAGGATTA
>JAAVYF010000042.1 GCA_022790975.1 Clostridia bacterium
AAGCAAGCACTCCATTCGCCCTTCGGTTGGTCGCTGCGCGTCGTACGAAAAAGTATATAATATACAAGCTTTTTTTAATTTTTCTTGTCTTCCTTATTTTTATTAATCTTTAATTTATACTTAAATATTTTCTTATTAAATAAAAATGATTTAAGATAATGTTAAGGATAAATTTAAAATTTTCTTTTATGACTTAAGTTGCAATTAAAAAAAGTGTAATTTTAACCCTAAAAGTGAAAAATATCTTGACAATATTGAATAATACATATACAATATAATTGTTATAGAATAACAAAATACAATATAAATTAAATATATAATTTATTTGTACATTGAAAATTTAATAGAAAGAGGTAAAATATTATGCAAGAAATACTTATTTACATTGCCATCTTTCTTGTCTCAGCTGTAATTTTTACATTTGTAGGATTTACAATAAGGAAAAAAATTGCAGAATCTAAAATTGAAGGTGCAGAAAAAGAGGCTAAAAGAATAGTTGAAAATGCTAAGAATGAAGCCGAAAACTTAAAAAAAGAAGAAGTTATTAGATCTAAAGAAGAGGTATTACAAATAAGAAATGATTTAGACAAAGAGATTAAAGAAAGAAGAGGCGAGATTCAATTACAAGAAAAAAGATTGATTCAAAAAGAAGAAAATCTTGAAAAACGTACATCAGTTTTTGAAGGAAAAGAAAAAGAATTAGAAAGAAAATATACAGAAAATGAACAAAAACGTCAAGAACTTGATGAAATGTATAATAGAGAAATGGAAGAACTTCAAAGAATTTCTGGATTAACTGTTGAACAAGCTAAACAACAATTACTTAGTGAATTAGAAAATGAATTGTCAATGGAAAAAGCATCATTAATTCGTGAATTTGAGCAAAAGGCAAAAGATGAAGCTCAAAAAAATGCAAAAGAAGTTATTGGTTTAGCAATTCAAAAATGTGCAGCAGATCATACTTCAGAAACAACAGTATCAGTTGTTGCACTTCCAAATGACGAAATGAAAGGAAGAATAATTGGTAGAGAAGGTAGAAATATCAAAACTCTTGAAACATTAACAGGAATTGATTTAATAATAGATGATACTCCTGAGGCAGTTATTATTTCAGGATTTGACCCATTAAGAAGAGAAGTTGCAAGAATAGCTTTAGAAAAGCTAATTGATGATGGAAGAATTCATCCAGCAAAAATTGAAGAAGTTGTAGAAAAAGCTAAAGAAGAAGTTCAAGAAATTATTAAATCTGAAGGTGAAAGAGCCTTATTAGAAACAGGTGTAAATAATTTGCATCCAGACCTTGTTAAATTAATTGGAAAATTAAAATATAGAACAAGTTATGGCCAAAATGTTTTAAATCACTCAATTGAAGTTTCAAATTTAGCCCGCTTGATGGCAGACGAGCTTGGGGTAAATTCGAAAATTGCAAAAAGGGCTGGTTTATTGCATGATATAGGAAAATCATTAGACCATGATATGGAAGGAACTCATGTTGAAATAGGAGTTGAAGTACTTAAAAAGTACAAAGAAAACAACATTGTAATAAATGCTGTAGAAGCCCATCATGGTGATGTTGAACCTGTTTCGATAGAAGCTATTTTAGTACAAGCTGCTGATGCAATTTCTGCTTCAAGACCTGGAGCAAGAAGAGAAACATTAGAAGCTTATATTAAGAGACTAGAAAAACTTGAAGAAATTGCAAATTCATTTGAAGGTGTTGAAACTTCATTTGCAATTCAAGCAGGTAGAGAAGTAAGGTTAATAGTAAAACCTGATAAAGTTTCTGATAGCGATATGGTTATTATGGCGAGAGATGTTGCAAAACGCGTTGAAAGTGAAATGGAATATCCAGGACAAATCAAAGTAAATGTAATACGTGAAACTCGTGTAATAGATTATGCAAAATAAAACAAAAAGACGTTAGATTTTTTCTAGCGTCTTTTTGTATTTTTTATATTAGCTTTTGATATTTTGAAAGTAAATTAAATAATTGGATAAATTATAAAAATATAAATAAAATTTTCTATTGACAAATTTATTTTTGTTAATTATAATTACAAATGTAGTTAATGCCACCTTAGCTCAGTTGATAGAGCAATTGATTAGTAATCAATAGGTCGTCAGTTTGAATCTGACAGGTGGCTCCAAAAAATAGCTCAATTACTATAAATGTGATTGAGCTATTTTTGTGTTTTTAGAACTATAAAAATTATATAGATATAAAATAAAATTTCTATTCTGTTATATTTGCAGGATAGTTTTTTGGTTCTTTGTCAATAGTTGGGGGAAGGATTTTGTAAAAGATATTCATCTCAATATTTTTTAATAAAGAAGAAAACTTACAAAATCGTAAGAGTAATGTAAGATAAATCACTATGAACTATCAGAAAAGGAAGTTATAATAATAGTAGATTAAAAGAAATTTTTTATTGTAGAAACACAAAGTGTTTGAAACAGTTTGAAGGCAAAAATATTATTAAAGAGGAGAAATGGATATGTTTGGAATATTTAAAATGGTATTTTTAGTAATCATAGCATTAGTAATAATATTATGCATTACAATTTTTAATACAGGAATTGCAGAGAATCCAAAAGATAAAATTATAAATATTTATGATTCATTTATACAAAGTTTTGACACAGCAGGTTTAACAAGTAATTGGCAATTAAAAGGTAAAAGAAAATATGGAATAGATAAATATGTTGGAACTTATGTAGCAAGTTATGATAATTATTCAGCAGAAGAAACGATATTTGGTGGAACAGCATTAAACAGAAAAAATGGAAGTCATATAAAAGTAAAAATAAAAGTAGAAAAAGAAAATGGTAACATAGATGTAATCGCTAAACTAGGAAATAATGAAACTACTTTAATTAATAATACAGGAGAATATGAAGATAACATTTATGTTGAAGGTGTTAGTTATTATTTAATGATTAAATTAGATGATTTTAAAGGAAATATCGATATTATAGCAGAATAGAAAAAATTTTAGATATAAAGCATAATAGAGTGATTCAATCAATAAAAGATTTTTGGTTATTAAATATTAGGGACTAGTAGAGAAATAATAATAATTATTATTGTTGTAATTTATAAAAATGAATAAGAGTAGCAAAAGAGGATGTAAATATGAAGAAATTAAAAAAAATAGTGTTATTATTATTATTATTGATAATAATTAGTATAGTATTTATGCTTATAGGAAAGGGATATAAATTATATAAAGAAGCAATAGAAGAAATAGGTATAGAAAATAAAATAAAAGAAATAAAAAGTAAAGAAAATTACACAGAAATTTCAGACTTACCACAAATTTATATTAATGCAGTATTATCAATAGAAGATCATAGATTTTATAAACACTTTGGAATAGATTTAATTGCAATAGGCAGAGCAACAATAAATGATATAAAAGCTATGGCGTTTGTAGAAGGTGGAAGTACAATAACACAACAATTAGCAAAAAATATATATTTTACAAAAGATAAAAAAGTTGAAAGAAAAATAGCAGAAGTATTTATGGCATTTAAAATAGAAAATAAATGTGAAAAAGATGAAATATTAGAATTATATTTAAATACTATTTATTTTGGAGAGGGATATTATACTGTAAGAGAAGCAAGTTTGGGATATTTTGGAAAAGAGCCAAACCAGATGACAGATTATGAAGCAACTATGCTTGCAGGAATACCAAATGCACCATCAATATATGCTCCAACTAAAAATCCAGAATTAGCAAAACAAAGACAAAAACGAGTAATAAACAAAATGATAAAATATAAATATCTTACACAAAGTGAAGCTGATAAAATATTAGAACAGAAAGAATAAAAGAATAGAGGAGTTATAAGAAAATAAAATTAAGTTAAAATTGGTAAAATGAAAAATTAGTTGACATATACATTATAAATATGTATAATGAGAATATATTAATAGTCGACAATTAATATTTAAATAGTTATAATAGGAGTAATGTATATGAAAAAATAAATTAAAAAGTTTTATTATAATATTTTTTGCTATAATAATTTTAGATTTTTCAAATGTTTCGGCAACATTTTTAGATGATGAAAATATAGAAGAAATCCCAAAACCGGATTTTAAAGTAGAAGTAATAACAAAAGAAAAGATAATTAATCAAAATGAATTTAATTTAATGAGTAATGATATTCAGGATAATATTGTTACTGAAAAAGGATATATAGAAACAGAAGGCTATATTCCGGAGAATATAGAAATTGCAGATAGTAATTCTCAAATTTCTCCATTTACAATTTTTGGAGATGATGATAGAACATTTATTAGTAGTTCAAATATTTCTAAATTTCCATATACAGCTATTGGATATCTTGAAGTTACTTTAGAAGATGGAAGTGTTAGAAGAGGAACAGGAATGTTAATAGGAAAAAATATAGTATTAACAGCAGGTCATATGTTATATGATGGAGAACATAAAAAAAAGGCTGAATATGTATTGTTTTGTCCAGGAATTGTAGAGAATCCACATAAAACAACTCCTCCAAATGGACATTCATGGGCTAGTGAAATTTACTATGAAGATTATATGAATAGTATTCCTAAATGGCAAAGTGATTCAGATCAAAGTAGTAATGATTGGGGAATAGTAGTTTTAAGAGATAATTTAGGAGAGAAAACTGGTTGGGCTAAACTTCGTTATTATATAAATTCAACTGATATGATAGATATAAATTTTGAATTATGTGGTTATCCAAAATATGTAAAAAGAAATGGAAATCATGAACAATTTCGTCAATGGACACATACAGGTCCTATAAAATTTGCACAGCCTAGATGGTTATCATATTGGATTGATGCTGATGGTGGTCAAAGTGGATGTCCTATTATGACTTTAGACACACATGCTATTGCTGGAATTCATAGTCAAAGTACAGAAGGTTGGAATTATGGTTGTAATATTTCGTCAGATATTATAACAATGGCTAATTTATTTATAAGACAAAATGAATAATAACTAATTATAATATTAAAAGGAAATAATAGAATGAATTTGAAAAATAAGATATTTATTAAAAGAATAATATTATTGGTAATTTGTTTAGAAACAATTGGATTAATAATTTTACGGATTTATAAATTTAAATTCAAAAGTTAAACTAAAAGGATATTTATTATCATTTCCTAATTCAGATAAAAATTGGGATGGAAGTACTAAAATTGGTGTAATAACATCTATTGATTACATAGGAGCTAGACCAAATGCAAATGTTTTATTTGAAGATAATTATGGAGAATATAGTTTTGGAATTGATGAAAATACATTGTTATTTTCAGAAGATTCATCTGTAGCTAAATTTGAGCTTAAAGAAGGAGATGTGATTAGAATTTATTTTAATGGTGGAATAATGGAATCTGCACCAAGCCAGATATATAATGTACAAAAAGTAGAAATCTTTGATAGAAAGTAATTTAGTAATAACATTTGAATTATAAATATTTGTTTATTTTTAAAATATTTGAAAATAAAGTTAAAGTGCTAGCAAAATATTTGCCAGCACTTTTTTGGACAAGAAAACCACACGTTATATGTGAGGTTAAGATTTATAGTAAATCTCCTAACAATTGAATTTAAATATTTTGCATATTAAAAGTAAGTATTTAATTTTAATGATAAAGTTCTAAATAATAAGCGTCTAATGATATTGTTATATTTAAATAATTGATTAAAATAACTAATTAAAATTTTCATAAAATACTTTAATTTAAAAATACTTTATGTTATAATTTAAAACATTAAAATAAAAAATTAGAATTGAGAAATTTTTAATTTTAAAAACTAGAAAATTGTTCTAGTATAAGAAAAAATAAAAGGTGGAATATAAATGAAAATAGGAATCGTAGGACTTCCAAATGTTGGAAAAAGTACATTATTTAATAGTATTACAAAAGCAGGAGCTGAATGTGCAAATTATCCATTTTGTACAATTGAACCAAATGTAGGAATGGTTACAGTACCAGATGAAAGAATAGAAAAATTAACAGAAATTTATAAACCTGAAAAAACAACTTATGCTACTATTGAATTTGTTGATATTGCTGGTTTAGTAAAAGGAGCAAGTAAGGGAGAAGGTTTAGGAAATAAATTTTTATCACATATTAGAGAAGTAGATAGTATAGCTCATGTTGTAAGATGTTTTGAAAATGAAAATATAGTTCATGTAGATGGGGCAGTTGACCCAATTAGAGATATTGAAACTATTAATCTTGAACTTTGTTTAGCAGATTTAGAAACTGTAGAAAAAAGATTAGATAGAGCAAAAAAATCTTTAAAGGCTGATAAAAAATTTCAAATTGAAGTTGATGTTTGGGAAAAAATTAAACTTGGATTAGAAGCAGGAACTATAGCAAGAAAACTTGAATTAAATGATGAAGAAAAGGAAATAATAAAGGATAGCTTCCTATTAACAATGAAACCAGTATTATATGTTGGTAATATTTCGGAAGATGAAATTGAAAATCCAAATGGAAATAGCAATATTCAGAAATTAACAGAATATGCAAAAAAAGAAAATGCAGAAGTTATTCCTTTATGTATAAAAATAGAAGAAGAATTAAGTGGATTAGAAAAAGATGATAAAAATGAAATGCTTGAAGCTTTAGGATTAAAAGAATCTGGTTTAGATAAGTTAATAAAAGCAAGCTATAAATTATTAGGATTAATGTCTTTTTTAACAGCAGGTGAACCAGAAGTTAGAGCATGGACAATAAAAATAGGAACTAAAGCACCTCAAGCGGCAGGAAAAATTCATTCAGATATTGAAAGAGGTTTTATAAGAGCTGAAGTAATTTCATATGAAGATTTTATAGATCCAGCAAATGGCTCAATGGTAACTGCTAAAGAAAAAGGTTTGGTCAGATCAGAAGGTAAAGAATATGTTATGAAAGATGGAGATATTGTCTTATTCAGGTTTAATGTTTAATGTTACAAAAAGGTTATAAATGTTACAAAAATGTAATACAAAAATATCAAAATTTGCTTGCATTATAAAATTTAATTGTTTATAATAGTAATAGATTTTGAATAAGAAAAGTGAAGTGAGGGTTAAAAAATGAGAAGAGAAAAAATTATTATAAGTTTTGTAGTTATGATAGTATTATTAGTATTATGTAGTGTATCAGTATTTGCAACTGATATAACAACAAATACAGGAACAACAACTATAACAACTATAACAGCCAATAATACAGGCAGTACAGGAAATACAACTCAAATAACAGCATCTTCAAATAATGTAGGTAATCAAAGTACTCCAATTTCAACAAATAAAACTAATACTGAAGCAAAAAATAATACTACAAGTTTAACAAGCTCATATAATACAAATAATGCAGCAAACACTACAAGTAATTCAAGTAGCTTACCATATACAGGTGTAAGTTCTTCAATTGTTTTTATAATAATAGCTTTAGTTGTTTCAGCAGTTTATGCTTATAAAAAAGTTTCTGATTATAATATGTAATTAAACAAAAAAAGCCAGATGATTTATCTGGCTTTTTTTAAGTTAAAATATATTTTAAGTAAATCTAAAATAAAATTAATTTCCTATTGAAAACTGGCATTTAATCTGTTATAATGCATATGTAAAAAATAAAAATGTATTATTATGTAAATTGAAGGGATAATATTATGGAAGATGAACTTGATATAAAAAATTTAGTTAACACTTTATGGAGAAAAAAGAAAATAATTTTAATAGTAACAATTATTTTTTTTGTATTCGGGCTTTTTAAATATGGTAGAGCAAGTAAAGTAGTACCAAATAATAGTAATATTGGCAATAACTCTTTTAATTTTGGAAAATATACTGCAGAAGCAAGCTTTATAGTTGGAAATGAAGAAAAAGTAAACGAATCATCTGGAAGTGCACTTTTGAATTCGGGAGAAACAGTTCCAACAGATTCAACATCTATGTCCAAAAATAGAGTAGTGGTAGATGGAGCTTTGGTTGCAACATATACAGATATTTTGAAATCTAAAAAAATATTAAATGGAGTAATAGAAGAACTAAAATTAGATATATCTGCAACAGAATTAAGTAAATCTATATTATTAACTAGAGCTGAGTCTAGTAATTTATTAAAACTTTATGTTGGTTATTCAGATGGAAGATTAGCTTTAGAAATAACAGATAAATTATTAAATAAATTAATTGAAACATCAAAAGAAATATATAAAATAGATGGAATAATATTAGATAAATCTAGCATATTAGAAGAAGAAGAAATAGAAAAATTAAAAGGAAATTTAAATACAAATCAAACAGCTACAAATGGAACTAGTGCTCCAGTAGTACAACCAAAAGAAGGTGGTATTTCAATAAAAAAAGTAATAATTGTAACTGCATTTGGATTTATATTAAGCTGTGGGGTTATAGTTGTTATAGAATTATTTGATTCGACCATAAAAAATCAAGAAGAGTTAGAAAAAGCCACAAAATTAAAAACTTTAACTACAATTAAAAATGATGAAAATGATGTTAAAAATAAATTTAGAATTCTTAGAGTAAATATAAATGAATGTAAAACTATTTTAATAACTAGTGCTGAAAAAGAATCTGGAAAGTCTTATGTAGCAACAAACTTAGCAAAATCATTTGCAAGACTTGGAAAAAGAGTATTGTTATTAGATTTAACAAAAAATGAAAGTAGTTTATTAAAAAAATATGAAGGTGTTGGCTTATCTGATTTTTTAGAAAGTCAAGAAAAATTTATAGAGAAATTTGCAATAGAAACTAAAAATAAAAATTTAAGTGTATTACCAGTTGGAAAAAAAGTAGATGGAATAACAGAATTTTTAGAATCGCCAAGAATGGCAGAAATTTTGAAAGATGCTGAGAGAATTTATGATGTTATAATAATAGATACTGAAAATGTACTAGAATCTGCAAATACTTTAGCTATGGCAAAAATTGCAAAATTTTCAGTATTGGTTTGTTTAGAAAGAAAAACACAATTATCAAATGTGATTAAAGCTAAAAATAATATAGAAGATGTTGGCGGAAATGTAATAGGAACAGTTTTAAATAAAATGTTAAAATAGTTATTAAATAAAGAGGAGATTCTATAGATAAAGCTGAATTAAAATAATTAATTCAGAAATTGAAAACTGCTCTAAAAGTTATTGGAGTTATAAATTATGAAAATTGATGAATATGAAAAACTTTATATAATGGTAGCTTCTAAATCTAGTAGAGGAACATTAGTTGATGAAGAAACTTTTAATGAAAAAGATTTTGAAGATATAAAAACTTTAGAACAATATATAATTGAAAAAAGAAATAGTAATACAGTATTAAATAAAAATATTTCTAATTATTATATGATTCCAATGCAAAATAAGCAAGTTGTTAGAATTGGAGATGAAGAAGTTACTAGAATAGTTAAAACTCACGCTCTTGTTGATAGTGATGGATATAGTTTATATACAATAATGGAAGATGGCAGAATGTCAATGTCTAATGTTTTAAGAGAAGAAACTAAAAATTATATTATGACAAATTATAAAAGAGCAGTAGAAAAAAAATTAGTTACAGTAGATGATGTTTTAGAACATTTAAATTTTGATAATATTGATAAACTAGCTGTTTTTATGGATTCAAATGACTTTTCTTTAAAAGATATTGATAAAGCTATAGATAATTTTATGTTATCAAAAATTATTACAGATTCAACATATGAAGATAAAGAAGTTGGAGGCAAAGATATTTCTACTCTTCAAGATTATGAATTAGATGAATATGAAAATCCTGGTAGAGTAAGGCAGAATAATTATGAAAACTTAGAACAAAAAAATAATAATCTAGAAAAACCATTAGAACTTGAAAATAATGAAAGATTAAAAGATATTTTTAATAAAGCTGGCATAAATGATAATGCTTTAAAAACATTGCTTGAGAGAAATAGTTGTCAATTAGATCAAATAAATATAAGAATATTAGGCAGTAGAGAAGCTTTAGAGTATACCGAAGAATTAACAGGTGCTAATTTAAGAGGTTATAGAGCAGGACAGGTTATGGCAATTAGAGTTCCTAAAATGGCTGGTGGAGATAGATTATATCTTGCAAATATTGTAACAGGAGAAAGAATTACAATTCGTAATAGTCCAGAAAAAAATGTTGATGATGTTGAAGAAATATTTAAATATGATTGGCGTCCTGGTTTAGATACTAAACAAGCAATGAAAAGACCTAAAGAAGTAGAAGGACAAATTTCGTATATGACATATATTGATAAAAATGGAGATATAAAAGAATTAAGATATATAAATAATGGTAAGCAAAATGATTTATCTAGAGAAGAACGTCAAAGGTATTTAGCAGAAGTTGAAGAAGCAGATGAAATTTTAAAAGATGCTATAGAAGAACATGAAAAAACCTCAACACAAGAAAGTCATTTAAGAGTAAAAGAGGCAATGAAAAATAGAGTTGCTGTAGATAAAAAGTATGATGTATTAGAAAAACAAAGAGATGTTACAAAAGAATCTCTTGAAAATGCAAAAGATATTGTAGAAGATGATGATGGGATGTCTATTAATAAAGAGCATGATGAAGATGATGATTGGGGACCATGGAGTAGATATAGATAAAAATGTATTTAACTAAAGATAGATTATCTTTTTAAATAAAAAATACTAAGGAGGAATAAAAAATGAATGAATTACTAAACACAGGAAACCCAATACTTATAATTTTAAGTGTTTTACTTACAGCAGGAATTATTTTATTATCAAAAAGATCAATGAAAGCTTGGCCAATAATGATTTGGATGCTAAGTATTATAGGTTTGTTAATTTTCCATTCAATAAGTTTAGATAGATTGAATAGTGGTAGTGAGTTGATTTCTGAATATTATCACTGTATTGCAGTTGATTTAATATTAATATTATTAACATTTATTTCATATTTATGGGTAGATGATATAATTGCCAAAGAAAAGAAATTAAAGAGTTATGATGATAGTTTATGTTGGTTTTGGCATAAATTTTAGGAGATGATTTTATATGAAAAAAAACATTATAATTGGTGGAGCTTGGCCTTATGCTAATAGCTCCCTTCATTTAGGACATATTGCTGGTTTAATTTCAGGAGATGTACTTGCAAGATATTATAGACTTAAAGGTGAAAATGTTTTATATGTTTCTGGTTCAGATTGCCATGGAACTCCAATAACAGAAAGAGCTAGAAAAGAAAAGAGAACTCCTCGTGAAATATCAAGTAAATATGATGAAGAGTTTAGAAAGATGTTTGATGGATATAATTTTTCTTATGATTTATATTCAAAGACTGATACAGAATACCATAAAAATAAAGTAAAAGAATTGGTAAAAAGATTATATGATAATGGATATATATATGAAAAAATAGAAAAAGAGCCATATTGCGAAAATTGTGGTAGATTTTTATCTGATAGAGAAATTAAATTAACATGTCCAGAGTGTGGAACTGATACTAAAGGAGATCAATGTGATAAATGCCTTCATGTTCCAACTACTGAAGAATTAATGCACGGAAACTGTATAGAATGTAATTCAAAAATATCTGAAAAAGAAAATAAAGTATTATATTTATCTTTATCAAAATTTCAAAAGCAAATTGAGGAACATACAAAAAATGTTAATCATGAATGGAGAATAAATGCCCAAAATGAAACTTCTAAATATTTAAAACAAGGATTAAAAGATAGGGCAATTACAAGAAATTTAGATTGGGGTGTAGATGTTCCAATTGATGGATATGAAGAAAAAAAGTTATATGTGTGGATAGATGCTGTTTTAGGATATTTAACAAATACAATGAAAATATGTGAAGAAAATGGGTTAAATTGGGAAGAGTA
Source organism: Clostridia bacterium (assembly GCA_022790975.1). Classification (GTDB taxonomy): domain Bacteria; phylum Bacillota; class Clostridia; order TANB77; family CAG-508; genus Scatovivens. The sequence goes on from JAAVYF010000042.1 coordinate 11,876, forward strand.
TTGGAAACAAGGTCATAATAATAAAATTTATATGTGTCATGGAAAAGATAATATTGTATTTCATAGTATTATTTTAAATGCACTTCTTTTAGGACAAGAAGATAATTATCATTTAGTAGATACTATTGTTTCGGCAGAGTATTTAAATTATGATAATCAAAAATTCTCAAAATCAAAGGGAATAGGAATAACAGCTTTAGAAGCGTTAGATATGTACGATTCTGATTCATTAAGATATTATTTAATTGGAAATGGTCCAGAAAAAAAAGACACAAATTTTTCGTCAGATGAATTTGTAGCAGTTCATAATAATGAAATTTTAAATAAATTTGGAAACTTAGTAAATAGAACATTAAAATTTAAAGGATTAACTGTACTTCCTAAAGGAAAACTAGACGATGAAATGCTAGAAATGTGTAAAAAGACTTATGAAAAAGTAGGAAAGTTAATTGAAGAATTAGAATTTAGAGAGGCTGTACGTGAAATTATGATATTAGTTGAAAATACTAATAAATATTATGATACACAAGAGCCATGGAAACAAAAAAAGGAAGATGAAACTGGATTTAATAATACTATTTATACATGCAGTGTAATTATAGCAAATCTTTCTAATTTGTTTGAACCAGTTATGCCAGAAGCTTGTAGTAAACTTAAGAAATATTTAAAATTAAATAATTCAAGTTGGAATGTAATTGAAGAACTTGCAGAAGATATTTCTTTAGAAAATATAGAACCGTTATTTACTAGAATTTAAATTTTGAATTCTAGTAAATAAATATTAATTTTATATATTAAAAGGAAAAAATATATGGGAAAATTATTTGTAATAGATGGAACAGATGGAAGTGGTAAACAAACACAATTTGATAAGCTTAAAGAACGATTAGATAAAGAAAAAATAGAATATAAAACAGTTTCTTTTCCAAATTATGAAAGTCCGTCATCTGCTTTGGTTAAGATGTATTTATCTGGAGAATTTGGAGAAGACCCTAAATCAGTTAGTGCTTATGTGGCATCAACATTTTATGCAGTTGATAGATTTGCTACATATAAAAAAGAATTTGAAGAATATTATAAAAATGATGGGATTATTTTAGCTGATAGATATATTACTGCAAATATGGTACATCAATCAGGAAAAATTTCTGATAAAAATGAGAGAGAGAAATTTTTAAATTGGGTTTGGGACTTAGAAACTAATATATTTGGACTTCCCAAACCAACAGAAGTTTTCTTTTTAAATATGCCACCAAAAAATTCTTTAGAATTAATAAAAAATAGAGAAAATAAATTTTCACATACTGCTGAAAAAGATATACATGAAAGAAATCCAGAACATATTATAGACAGTTATAATGCTGCATGTGAGCTAGTTTCAAAATATAACTGGTATGAAGTAAAATGTATAAAAAATGAAAAATTAAGAACGATTGAAGACATTCATGAAGAAATTTTTAATGAAGTAATTAAACATATTAAATAAATTAGAAGAGGAAATAAATTGAGTAGAATAGGTTTTTTTGGAGGGAGTTTTAACCCTCCAACTATTGCACATTTTGAAATTGTAAAAACTGCATTAAAAGAATTTAATTTAAATAGAATTATTATAATACCAATGGGAGATAAATACAATAAAAAAGATTTGATTCCATTTAAATATAGATATCAAATGCTTAACATTATGTTTGATTCTTACAATAATATTGAAATTTCGAGTATTCAAATAAATCAGCAAGTTAGAACTTATGCAATAGATACCTTTGAAATAATAGACCAAAAATATAGAAATGATGAGCGTTTTTTTATAATGGGACTTGATAATTTTGTAAATATAACTAATTGGAAAGATTCAGAAAAACTTATTAAAAATAGAAAATATATTATTTTTAAAAGAAACAATATAAAAGTAAAAGAAGAAAATGAGAATATTCAATTTTTAGATATAAATCAAAATATTAGTTCAACTATTGCAAGGGGTAAAATTAAATCAGGAGAAAACTTATCTAAAATATTACTTCCTTCTGTAATAGATTATATTATTCAAAATCGGATTATATAAATAGAGGAGATTTATGAGAGGGAAAGTTGTAAATTTTTGTATGGCTTTGCTTAATCTTTTAATTGGTTTAACAATTATAGTTTATGTAATTAAAATACCAAGAGATATAACAGAGCTTACAGTTCAAGAGTATCAAATAATAAGTATTATTAAAATAGTAATGTATGCTTCATTTGGTTTAACAACATTGTTAAATATAATTAATTATTTTTTAAACAATAGAGATGGCATGAGAAAAATAGGATATTTAATTGCAGTATTTTCTATTGCTTTCTTATTTATAAAAGAGTTACCAATAGCAATTTTTAGTATTTTAGGTGCTTTAATTATAATAGTTGCAACCTTTAGAGAACGTTGGGTTGAAACTAATAGTATAACAATGATTTCTATAATTGGGGTAATTGGGGTTATTAATGTCTTGATATTAGGAACATGCTTTATTTATAAAAATTTAGGATTATATATATTAGATAAAGAAAATGCTAATGAAACACCATATAAGAAAGATTATTTTAAATATGTAACAGAACTTGGAATATCTGAGGCTTATATAAATGTAAAAAAAGATGGCAAATTTGGCTATGTAACATCAAATGGAAATGTAGTAATTGATTATCAATTTGATTATGCTAGTCCATTTGTTCCAATAGTTGCATATGATAAGAATTTTGAAATAGCTTTAGTATGCAAAGATGGTAGTACATGGATTATTTTAAAAAACCAAAGAAAAGTTTTAACCTATAGAAGTCAATCTATGGATGAAGACTATGAAGCAAAACTTAAAGAATTAGAAGATGTATATTATAATACACTTGAGCAAACTACTACTATGCATTATGAAATTCCAAAAAAAGTAGATAATATTTATAAAGTTCCAGTATATAAAGATGATATTGAAAATACTTATAGATATGATTATAACGATGAATATGATGTAATTATAACAAAATCTAATTTAGGTTTTAAAGATACATATGAATTTGCAGATAAAAACAATTTAAATTTGAGAATACTGTTGGAATGTGAAAAGCTTTGTTATGATGAAAATTATTTATATATATATAGTAATGGAACTATACCATTTTATGATGTTTCAAGCAAAAAGCAAGGATGGTTTACAAGATTTGGTAATAAAGTTACCTTAAGTGGTAAAGCACAAATATTAGAAATAATGGGAGATTATATTTTAATAAAAAATCATAATGATAATTCAATATATTTTATAGATAGTGAAGGTAATAATGTTTCTGGAGTATACAAAGAATTGTTTATTTGTAATGAAGAAAGATATATTGTAAAACAAAGTAATAATAAATATACTATTATAGATTCTGAGTTTAATAAAGTATCTAATGATGAATGGGATTTTGTTGATACATCACTTATTTCATTAGGTATTGTAATATTTGGAACAAGTACAAATGCAATATCATTTAATGATTATGATTATACTGAAAATATGAATTTAAGAATGGTAAACTTTGATGGAAATATTATATGTGATGGTTTACAACAGATTTATAATAAATATTATTATATTTCTGGAGATGAAACTATTTCATATTCTCAAAGATATAGTGAATTTTTAGATAGTTTAAAAGTAATGGAAAGCAAATTTGTTGGAGATGAATTTTATAAAGATTAAAAAAAGTATACCTTATAAATGTATAAGGTATACTTTTTTGACAATAGATATATATTGTGTTAAAATAACAAACGTTAACTTAAAAAGCATTCTAGGAATGGAGGTTTATTTATGGAGGTTATAGTTATAATTTCTATTTTTGCTGTTTTAGCAGTATCTGCTCTTTGTTTAATTTATTGTGTAAGGGAGCGGAAGAGTGTAAAATATTTTATAAGATTAATGGCTGAATGTGTTTTAAGCACATTAGCTAGTCTTATAGTTTGTGTTGCAATCGGAGTAATATATTATACTATAAAAACGAGAATCTTTTAGATCTCATTTAAAACCACAAAACAGCAAAATGGTGGCTTATGCAATAAAATGTATAGGCCACTGTTTTTTATAAATTTTAAAAAGAGAACATTTTTTTGTAAAAACATATTGACAAACAAACGTTTTAATTATAAAATGTAACAAACGAAAGTTCGCAATCAAATGTTTTATTATAGGAGGCTTTTAAATGGGATTTTTTAGTAAAAATAATGAAATAATTTCATATACAATAGATAAAGGAGAAACACGCAATTTAGCAATTTCAATTCAAAATGGACAAGTAGCAGTTAGTGCTCCATGGTACTGTAGTAAAAGACAAATAGATCAAATTATTTTAGACAAAAAAAATTGGATATTAAAAAAATTGAGAGAATATGAAGAAGAAACTAAAATAAAGAAGTCTAATTTGGAGATAAAATCTGTTAAAGTTTTTGGTGAAGATTATGCTTTAAATATTTCTTATAAATTAATTAGTAATCCAGAATTAAATTTAGAAAATAAATTAATAAAAATTGACTTACCAGTAAAATATAGAAATATCGATAATACTAGAATTATAAATATAATATTAGAAAAATTTTATAAAAGGCTTTCAGAAAAAGAAGTAGAATTAGTAATGGAAAAAACAAGAGTTTCTCTTGGCTTTGCTCCAGATGATTATGAAATTAAAGAAATTTCAGGATTACTTGGCAAATTTATAAAAGAAAATAAAAATATTATAATAAATCCTCAAATAGTAAAATATAATAAAGATATATTAGAATATGTTGTTCTACATGAATTTTGTCATATAAAATATAAAACACATACTAAAAGTTTTTATAAATTAATAGAAAAATTTATGCCAAATTATAGAGAAATAGAGGAAAAAATAAAAGGATTATTTTAAAAAGAATATTATTTAGAAGTATTTGTTATTTAAGTATTATTAGTAGTTTAATTTAAAATATTATATTTAATTTATATATTTTTATGTAAATAAATATAATTTGTATAACAACATTTTTATATAAATATTAATTTTATATAAATTGATGATTATAATCTAATATTAAATATTATAAAAGGATGGTTTTAGCAAATGCTTTATAAATTTACATTTATAGTTATAATGGTTTTAGTATTTATAAATGGCTTTACTGATGCTCCAAATGCAATTACAACAGTAGTTTCTACTAACGTAATGAGTTTTAAAAAAGCAGCATTTTTAAGTGCAGTGTTTAATGTTATTGGAATTATTGTAATGTGCTTAATAAACTTTGCTGTTGCTGATGGTATTAGTTCTATTGTAGTTTTAGAAAATGGAAATAGAGGTCTTATTGCATTAAGTAGTGCAATGATTTCAGTTATATTTTTTTCAGCAGTTGCAAGTATATTTGGAATACCAACAAGTGAAACACATGGATTAATAGCTGGTCTTACAGGCTCTGCTATTGTAATTGGTAATTTTTCTAACATTAATATTAATGAGTGGATAGATGTAATTATTGGTTTAGTATGGTCTGTTTTAGGAACTTGGATTATAGTAAAAATTATATATAAATTATTAAAAAAAAGATTTTATGAAATTAAACTTGAAAAAATAAAAAAATATCAAAAATATTTAGCATATGGTCTTTCATTTGTTCATGGAGCTCAAGATGGACAAAAATTTATTGGTGTTGTAATTTTATTTATGTATATAGTAAAAGGTGGAATTATCCCAAATAATATTACAGCTTTAAATAGTATTTGGATAATAGTATTTGTTTCAGCTATAATGTTTTTAGGTGTATGCATAGGAGGTAAAAAGATAGTTGAGAATCTTGGAAATAATACAGTAAAATTAGATAATGTAAAAGGCATTTTTACAGATTTATGTACAATTATAAATTTATTTGTAGCAAGTTTATTTGGAATTCCAGTTAGTACAACACATGTTAAAACAATGTCTATGATTTGCTTAGGAGATGAAACTACAAATAAGAAAAGTGTTTTAAATATTTTTAAAGCATGGATATGGACTTTTCCAGTTTGTTTTATTTTATCTTATATAATATCAAAATTAATGTATGCATTAGTTTTTTAAATTAAAATGATACACATAAAAAATTATAATTTATAAATAATAATAATATGAATCAAATATTAGATGTAAAAGAAAAAAAATTAAAATTAAAAATGTTATTTAAAATTCAATTTATACTTTCTTTTGGATTAATGATTATAGTTTTAGTATATTTTTTATCTCAAATGAACAATAAAAGTAAAGAAAATAATATTTCTAAAGTAATTTCACTAAATGCTAAACTTAATTCAGTTTTTTCAGAGAATATTCAAGAAACTTATTTAGGTAGAATAAAAATTGATAAAATTAATTTAGATTATTTTGTATATAATACGTATTCAGATAAACTTTTAAAAGTTTTGCCATGTAAGTTTTTTGGAGGAAATCTACATCATCCAGGAAATATTTGTATTATAGGACATAATTATTTTGATAATAGATTTTTTAGTAATTTAAATAAATTAGATATAAATGATATTATAATAATGGAAGATTTAGATGGAAACAAATATAAATATACAGTATATAATATTTATGAAATTAATGAAAAACAAATAGAAGAAGTACAAAAAAATGATGGAAATTATAAAACTCTTACTTTATGTACATGCACTTTTGATAAAAATAGAAGGTTAATAATTAAGGCTAGGGTGAATTAGTTAAGCTTTGGATATATAGTATTGTAAAATAAGTTTAAAATTTGTTCTTAGAATTAAGTAATAATTTTTAACAAAAAATATAAATATGAGCTTGAAAAAGAAATTATCATCTGGTATAATTTTCTATGCTGGTGCATTATTCTAGTGTACTAAACTATTATGAGGGTAGGCCTAAAAATCTACATAAGAAATGTTGCAATATAGAAGTTTCCTAATATTTGCGTATTACGCCCAGTTTTGCGTTTTTATTGGGAAGTAAAGAATTAAGGATAGGATGTAACGGCATATGTTTGATTCCTTTTTTCATTGAGACTTTAAAGTTGTTTATGTGTTTTTAAAGTAAAATTATACAGAAATGTATAACGTAATGTTTCGCCTTGAGTGAGTATAGGGGATTTATAATTTATATTTTAATGAAACTATGCTTGCAAAAGAGGATAGTAATAGCTTTGGTATTTAAAGAAAATTTCTAGAATGTTTATCTTAATTGAAAGATAAGAAATAGTAAGGATTAAGGTACGGACTTGAGTGGCGATTCGGCTCCTTTTCTAAAGGTATTTTTCTTAAATGGAAACGGCTAAACAGTAATGTTTAGTGAAAAATAGAGAAATTCTGCTGGACCTAAAACGTAGAATTTACTTACTATTTTACCAGCTTATTTTATTTTTATAAAAATTAAATTTAAAATAAAATGGAGGAAAAACTAATTGTGTCAAATGGTACAAAAAAGAATAGTCATATTAAATGGGTAATAACAGTATCAATACTTACGTTTTCATTATCATTGTTATTTTCGTTTATTTCAAATGTAGCAATAAATGGGTTAGCTGTAATTCCAGCAATATTAGTTTTATTATTTGTAATTTTAGTAGGTATAATTTTTGATTTAATTGGAGTTGCTACTACAATTGCAAAAGAAGAAGAATTTCACGCAATGGCAACTAAAAAAATTGCTGGTTCTAGAGAAGCAATAAATTTAATTAGAAATTCACCAAAAGTTTCTAATATTTGTGCTGATGTAATTCGGAGATATATGTGGAGTACTTAGTCGGTTCTTTAAGTGCAATGATAATGCTTAAATTAACAGAAAATTTTGGAGTAGAAGCCAGCTTTCAAGTTTTTTTAAGTGCATTAGTTGCTGCACTTACTGTTGGAGGAAAGGCATTTACTAAAGAAATTGCAAAAAGAAATCCTACAAAAATAGTTTTTTTTGTATCTAAAATAATAAGCAAATTTGAAATACATAAAAATAAGAAGTAGATTTTTATTAATTAATAATAGATAATAATATAAAATAGTATTAATTAAAATATAAAAATTGTGTTGAATAATTTTGATAATAATTTAATGTAAAATCTGGATAAAATGATAAAGAAAAATGTAATTGAAATGAAATATAATATGTATTGAAAAATATTTGTAAATATATATATAATAAAGTATATATATTATAAAGAATATAAACTAGAAAAATAAAAGTAAAAAATAGAAATAATTGATAGAACATGTTGGTTCTGAATTTTATTCAGTAGAAAAATAAAAAAGCGTTAATATAAATGAGATAAATTATAATAAATTAGTTTAATTAATCTTTGAAAATAGCCAAGATTGAAATAAATCTTGGCTATTTTCTTATTTATTAAAATGACCGACAAAATTCTTTTCCCTCAAATTTTTTTGAAGATATTAATGTATCTATAATATTTTGAATTTCATCTATATTTTCATCTAATATACTAACTCTTAATGTTTTACAGTTAAATTCATCAGGGCAAAAAGAAGTAATTTTTGAATTATAAATAGTAGTTATTGTAGAACTATTATCAGGAACAATTCTAAAATCTAAACCTAATCTATCTTTAATATAAAATTTTTGAGGTTTTGTACAAAGATGAGTACATTCTTTATAACATTTATTAGAATTTCCAAGCAAACAATAATTCATTGTCATAAAAGGAATTCTTCCATAAATCATAAGTTCTAAAGGAACTTGAGATGATGAAATTAAATTTTTTGTATCTTCATTATTTAATTCTGGTGTTATACAAATTTGATTTATTCCTAAATTATTTAAAGTTTGAATTGTATAAATATTATAAACATTTAAAGTATAATTTCCAAGTAATTCTAAATTATATTTTTTAAGAATATCAATTTGATTAATGGCTGAAATAACAAATCCTTTTAAATTAAAAGTGTTTACTATATTATCAAAATCTATTTTAATATTATCTCTTAATATATTTGGCATATAAATGTATGTATTAAATTTATTACAAATATTATCAATTATACTTTTAAATTCAGATAATAAAAAATATTTTAATGGTATATATAATTTATTAATACTATGAATATTAGAGTAGTTAAAATCTTTATTTAATATATTTAAAAGTAAATTAATCTCTGGATCTTTATTTGAATTATAAGAACTTTCTTTATTATAACTTTCGAATGTATTACTTTTTAAAGATAAATTTATAGATAAAATTTCTTTATCTATAATTTTTTGCTTAAGATTTTCTAAAGCACTTCTTCTTAATTCATTTAAAATACTTACAGGAATAAATAAATTTTTTTCTACATCAACATCTATATGTTCAAATTCAAATGGAGTATTTCCAGTTTTGGATATTTGTTCTATAATTTTTTCTTTAGTAGTAGGAGTGTTTTTAGCTTCATCTGGAATTATATTTGATGAAACTAATATATTTTCATTAAAATATATAGAATCTTTATCTGTGCAAAATACTTGTATATTAATAGGTTCATTTTTGTGTGCATATATTTTACAATCAAGTTTTTGTTTCCTAAATTCTTTATCTTCTTTAAATGTAGGTGAGATATCATCATTTAGTATTTTACTTTGAATTTTGTAAACTTCCTGATTAATATTAATATCGCCTTTAACTCTTCCAATCGTAATAATATCATTTGGTTTTACTTCTCTTATATTATTTCCATTTATCATAAGTTCAGAAATTGTATAAGTATTTGAATCAATTCCAATTTTATCTCCAATTGAAATAGGAATATTGGCTTTTAATGTAATATATCCTTTGTTTGAATTTAATTTTTGTATTTTTCCAAGATAAAATCCATAATTGTTTGGTTTTTCTTTAAAAATTAATTTTTTGTTTGGCAAATTTGAAAGATGTCCTTCAGAAAATCCACCACGATTGAAAGCTTGAGTAATTTCTTCTAAATCAGTCATATTTGTTTTAGTATTTATTTTGTTCATTTCTTTAGATATCATGTTAAGTAAATCATCATTAGAAAGACTTGGATTATCACAGACAATATCTATATATTTTCGATAAAATCTTGTAATAATACCAACATATTCTGGCGATTTTAATCTACCTTCAATTTTAAAACAGCTTACACCACTTCTAATGAGCTCTGGTAAATAATTAATTGCATTTAAATCTCTAGGACTTAAAAGGTAACCTTTATCTAAAATGTTATTATCCTCATCGATTAAAGTATATGGAAGCCTGCAGGGCTGAGCACATAATCCACGATTTCCAGACCTACCACCAATTATACTAGAAAATAAACATTGTCCAGAGTAGCAAATACATAATGCTCCATGTATAAATGTTTCTATTTCTACATTAGTATTTTCGCAAATATTTTTAATTTCATTTATGGAAAGTTCTCGAGATAAAACCACTCTTGAAACTCCCATTTTTTCTAATTGCTTTACTCCTGATAAGTTATGTGTTGTCATTTGAGTACTACTATGTATAGGAATTTCAGGATAATTTTTTAAAAGATAATCTAATAATCCTAAATCTTGAATTATTAAAGCATCTGCTCCTAAATTATATAATTCTATTGCAAGTTTTACTGCATCTTCAAATTCTTGATTTTTAATTAAAATATTTAAAGTAACATGAACTTTAACATTTCTAATTTTTGCATATATTATAGCTTCTTTTAAGGTTTCAAGGTCGAAATTTTTAGCTCTAGCTCTTGCATTAAAATTACTAGCTCCTAAATATACACTATTTGCTCCATTTTGAACTGCAGCTTTTAAACATTCCATATCTCCGACATGGAGAAAGTAATTCTGGTTTTTTCATAAAATCTCCTATTCTTTTTTATGTACATATAGTAATGAAATATTTTTCTAAACTAATTTTAAATAAAATTTTTATAATTTAAATAATGTAATATTATATTTTGGTTTTAATTATAATAATGATTAATATTATATTATAAATTTACATAAAGTTCAAGGAATAGTTATGAAGACGTTAAATAAAAAAATAAAATTATTGAATTTTGTTTTCGATATGATATAATTTAAAATAATATAAAAATTTTAAATTTATGGGAGCAAAACTTTTATGGGAATATCTGTTGAAGAATATAGAAAAATACTTGGAAATCAACAACATTCAAGATGTAAGAATGGTTTTAATCATGATAAGCATGCTCAAGGAAAATTTGTTAGAGAAATTGGAAAAATGTTTGAAGAAAAAGTTCAAACTATTTGCGAAATTTATGAATTAAATAATTTAGCAAGAATTGAAAAAACTCCAGAACCAATGAAAATACTAAAGCATATTGATAGCGGTCATTTTGAAACAGTATTTGAAAAATCTGCTCAGCCAGATTTTAAAGGAACTGTAAAAGGAGGAAAATGTGTTGTATTTGATGCCAAATTTACAGAATCAGACAGAATAAAATATCAAGTACTTTCAGAACATCAAAGAAAAACACTTTTAAAATATGATGAATTAGGAGCAATAGCATTTGTATTGGTTGGATTTGCTAATGGAGCAATTTATAAAATAGATATACATATTTGGGAAAAAATGAAAGAACAATTTGGAAGATATTATATAAAGCAAGATGAATTAGAAGAATTAAACTTTAGGGCTATAACAAATAAAAATGGGCTTACAGATTTTTTAGAGATTATGAATTAAAACTTAAATTAAATATTGGATAAATTTATGTTATAGACATAAAAATATGAATATGAAAGTAGAATTAATTATAAATGGTAAAATTAAATTATTGTTTTTAGAAAAATAAAAAATTAAATTAATTAATATTGTATTTACAAATGTGTTTTGAGTTTGATATAATAATTTACAAAAATGATAGTATAAAGTAATTTGTTAAATTAAAATACTGTCTAAACTAATAAAATAGGACAATTAGTTTGAAATAAGTAAAAATATTTCATTACTTAGGAACCTTAAAAGAAAGTAATTTGTTTAATATGAAAAAGAAAATTTTTGCATTTGGAATAATATTACTTTTAATGTTAATAACTTTAACAGGATGTGAAAAAGACACTGAAGACTCAAAAGAAAATGTTAGTAAAAATAATTCAGTAGAAGAAACGTTAGATGGAATTGCAAAATGTATTAATGATGGAGATTATAAAGAAATTGTAGACTACATAGATGTATGTGGAATAAGTGCATATTCTTTATATACTAATTTGAAATCTAATAGTGATTATGGATTTGATGATGTATATGAATTTACAACATATCTTTCAAAAAATACTGTTGATAAAACTATGGAGAAATATGAAGATTTAATAGATGAGTTAGATGGCAGTGAAGATAATGTTGAATATTTAAAAGAAAGCTTTGAAGAGTTTGATGATAAATTAGAAGAATTAATTGAAAGTGAATTAGAAGAAAATTTTATAAAATTGAAAATAGAAAATTTATCAAAAGAAGAAAAAATATCAGAAAATCTTTATAAATATGAAGCTGAACTTTCTCTTGAAGCTAAAGTTGATGGAGAAAAATCAACAGAAGAAGCAACATTTGAATTATATTTTACTAAAAATAATGGAAAGTATTTTTTAGTTTATATAGAAGAAACTAATTCAGATGATGATCATGTTATGCCAAAATCAAATAATGCAGTAGATGAAGCTTATAAAGAAAATGCTAAACAATGCTTAGAATTAGCTATTTCAAGTTGTAGATATGATTATATGGATGATTTGGCAGAGGGTAATGCTATTAAACTTTCAGATTATTTTACAATAGAAAAAATTAGCAAAGAATTAGACCAATTAGGATTTATGATTTGTGACTCTTCAGGAAAAGCTTATTCTGGAAACAAGAATGAATATATTGTAAAAAAGGAGAAAATATTAATTACATTAATAGAAAATCAAGATACTATATATGAAGCAACTTTATCAGAAACTCCTACAGGAGTAGAAATAGATAGTTTTGTTGAATATTAAAATTATATAATATTTATAATTATCCCTTAGTTAAAAATATGAACTAAGGGATTTTTGTACTAAGAACATATCTATTTTAGATTCTAAAATGTTTTGTATTTATTAATTAGTATGGAATTAAGATTTTTATTTTAATATATTTAAATTTAACTATTATTTTGAGTATAAGCTAAAGGTTAACCAAGATATAGAAAATATATGATATAAGATAAAATATAAAAGATAAAATATAAAATATAAAAGATAAAATATAAAATATAAAAAATAAAATATAAAATAAAAAACAAAATATAAAACTAAAATATTAAAATATAAAATAAATAGAAGACATTAAAAAAACTCAAAAAGCTTGTATCTTATATACTTTTTCGTACGACGCGCAGCGACCAACCGAAGGACGACAGCAAGGAGGTAGAAAAAGTATATAAGATACAAGCGAGCCTCTTGCTTCCGTCAGACGTTAAAAATTAATCTCTAAATTTTTATTAATATCTAAACACTTAAATTCACTTCTTGCTAAATTGCTAAATAAAAACTAATTTAATAAAATAATAGAATAAAATAAATTTAAAATTCACCTTATAATTCAATAAAATCAAAACTTTAAAATTTCATAAATTAAAATAAATTATATATTGATTAAATTATAAGAAAGTAATATAATATGCTCATAAAAAATAAATAATTTGGAGGTAAATAAAAAATGAAGAAATTTTTAAAAGTTTTTTTAGTCTTCTTATTAATGGCATGTATGTTAATAACAGCTTCATACGCTGAAACAGAAGAAAATATTTCTGAAGCATTAATTAAAGAAGAAAATGAAATTTCAGAATCAAATGATTTTGTCTTAGAAGATGACGGAATAATGACACTTGCATTAAGTGATTATACTTATTCTGATAATGAAGATGGAACAATTAAAATAACAAAGTATTCTGGAACAGAAACAGTGGTTACAATACCAAGTACAATAGATGGTAAAACTGTAACATCTATTGGAAAAGCTGCATTTTATCAAAGCTCTTTAATTACAAGTATAGAAATACCAAATACAGTAAAAACATTAGAAGAGGGAGCATTTGCAGATTGTATAAACTTATCTAATATTACAATTGGAAATTCAGTAACTAAAATAGAAGCTTATGTATTCCAAAAAAATAAATTTTCTGAAATAAGAATACCAGCAAGTGTTAATTCTATTGATGCATCAGCATTTTTTAATTGTAATAATTTAGCAAAATTTGATATTGATAGTTCAAATGCTACTTACACTTCTATAGATGGCATAATGTTTAGCAAAGATAAAACTACATTATTTAAATATCCACAAGCTAAAACTAATACTAGTTACACAATTCCAAGTACAGTTAAAACTTTAGAAAATGAAAGTTTTAGATTTAATAATTATTTAACTTCTATTACAATTCCAGGAAGTGTAAATACAATTAAAGATTGGGTATTTAATAATTGTACTGCTTTAACAAGTATTACATTACCAAATACTATAACAAATTTAGGAAATGGTCCATTCCAATATTGTACAAGCTTAACATCAGCTGTAATTAATTGTAATATACCTAAATTATCATATTCAATGTTTAAAGAGTGTACAAATTTAACTAGTGCCGACTTTTCAAATTGTAGTGCAAAAATAACAGATTCAAGAGTATTTTATGAATGCCCTAATTTAACAACTGTAAAATTACCTAATAAATTAGAAAATTTAGTAGATTATACATTTTCATTTTGTAATAAAATAACAACTCTTTCAATTCCATCAACAGTTATAAAAATAGGTGGAAAATTTGCATATGAATCTCCAAATTTAAAAAATTATAAAGTACCTAATGGTTTGTTATCAGATGGAGAAGGTGGATATGTTAAAGCTGTAAATGTTACAGTTTCAGGAAATTTAAAATATGACTATGCTAAAGAAGTTTTAAATATAGTAAATAGTGAAAGAGCTAAAGCTGGTTTAGGGTTATTGACATTAGACCAAAGTTTAACAGAATCTGCTATGGAAAGAGCAGTAGAAACATCATTATTGTTTGACCATACAAGACCTACAACATCAGATTGTTTTTCAATTAATTCAAAAGCAAATGGAGAAAATATAGCTGCTGGTCAAAGAACACCAACTGCTGTTATGAACACTTGGATGAATTCTTCTGGACATAAAGCAAATATTTTAGGTTCAAGTTATAATTCTATTGGTATAGGATGTTTTGAAGAAGATGGAATGTTTTATTGGGTTCAATTATTTGGAAATTCAGCAGGTTCTGGAAATGTAGAATCAGGTTCTAAAGCAATAACAAAAACAAAACCAATTTATTGGAATTATGTTAAAAAATTATCATCTAATTTATCAAAAAGTTCAAATACATTTAATGTAGGAGATACAAAAAAAGTTGACGCATATTTAGTTAATTCTGGTTGGGAATATACAGGAGTAACAGTTACAGGAAGTGAAGTTAAATTTTCAAGTTCTAATTCATCTGTAGTTTCAATTTCAGAAAATGGAGATTTAAAAGCAGTCGGAGCTGGAAATGCAAATATAACAATTACTTTAGCAGGTGCAAGTCAGAGCTTCCCAGTTACTGTAAATGGATATTCTAATGGAGGAAATAACAATAATAGTGGTTATTCATCAGAACAACTTATGAATCTAGTATTTGATTATAAATTCTATGCAGATACTTATGGAGATTTAAAAGCTGTTTTTGGATATAATGAATCAGCTCTTAGAAATCATTTCTTAACATGTGGTGTTAAAGAAGGAAGAAAATCATCACCAGTATTTGATGTTAGCTATTATTTATCAAATAATGAAGATTTAAAGAAAGCCTTTGGAAATAAAAATTATGAAGCAGCATTAAATCATTTTATTTCTTGTGGATATAAAGAATTAAGGAAAAGCTCAAATGAATATTGGGGAGCTTATTATGTAAATAAAAACTCAGATTTAAGACATATGGATGAATATACTTTAATGGTACATTATTTAGGATATGGAAGAAATGAAGGAAGAAAAGCAAATGAAGGCAATGTAAATATAATGTATGCTAAAGAAGATATAACAAATTCATTGTTTAATGCTAGATTTTATTATGATTTATATGCAGATTTACGTTCTGTAATAGGATATAATGAATCAGCTCTTAGAGAACATTGGCTAACATGTGGTATTAAAGAAGGAAGAGTTGCATCAGTTGTATTTGATGCTAGATATTATTTAAATAATTATGCAGATTTAAGAAATGCATTTGGAAGTAAAAATTATGAAGCAGCTTATCATCACTTTATAGCTAATGGTATTCATGAAGGAAGAAAAGCTTCAGAATATTTTGATGCTAGATATTATTTAAATAAATATAAAGATTTAACAAATGTCTTTGGAAAATCATATTCTTCAGGACTAATTCATTTTGTAAATTGTGGAATGAATGAATCAAGAATTGGAAGTAGTACATTTAGCATTTATAAATATAGAACTAATTATGCAGACTTAAGAAGTGCATTTGGAGGAAATATATTAGCTTATTATGAACATTATATTTTAAGTGGAAAAGCTGAAAAGAGAAAAGCAAATTAATTTAGATGCTAGTAGTTAGATATTAGATGTTTATATAGATGTAAATCAAAAATAAACAAAATTTAAGTAATATGCTTTATAATATAGATTAAAGTATTTTGAATTATTATAAGTAAAAATATAATTATAAAAAGTATTGTAGATTTTTTCTGCAATACTTTTTATTTTATTGGAAAGAAAAAGTATAGAATTTGAATATTATATAATTTCTATATTTATATAGTAGATATAGTAAAAAAATTCTATTTAAAATATTATAATACGGTGTTTTGGTTTGAATAACCTATTAATAAAATGTATGTAAAATTATTACATAAAAAATTGTGATAAGGAGATAATATTTGTAAAAAAGTACTTGAAAAATATCTTTTTTTGATATACAATACTCTTGGTCAAAAATAGACCAAAATTTAATAAGATGCTTTATAATATAGGTTAAAGTATTTTGAATAGGAGGAATAAAGAATGGCAGTTAGAGTAGCTATAAATGGTTTTGGACGTATAGGACGTCTAGCATTTAGACAAATGTTTGGAGCAGAGGGATATGAAATCGTAGCAATAAACGATTTAACAAGTCCTGAAATGTTGGCTCACTTATTAAAATATGATTCTGCACAAAAGAGATATGATAAGGCAGACACAGTTGTGGCTGGAGAAGACTCTATAACAGTTGATGGAAAAACAATTAAAATTTACGCAGAGAAAGATGCTGCAAACCTTCCTTGGGGAGAGATTGGTGTAGATGTTGTACTTGAATGTACAGGATTTTACACTTCAAAAGAAAAGGCATCAGCTCATATAACAGCAGGAGCTAAAAAAGTTGTTATTTCAGCACCAGCAGGAAAAGATTTACCAACAGTAGTTTTTGGTGTAAATGAAAATGTTATAACACCAGAAGATAAAATAATTTCTGCTGCATCTTGTACAACAAACTGCTTAGCACCTATGGCTAAAGCATTAAATGATTATGCAAAAATTCAATCAGGTATTATGACAACAGTTCATGCTTATACTGGAGATCAAATGGTATTAGATGGACCACATAGAAAAAATGATTTAAGAAGAGCAAGAGCTGCAGCTGTAAATATTGTTCCAAATTCAACAGGAGCAGCTAAAGCAATTGGACTAGTTATTCCAGAATTAAATGGAAAATTAATTGGTTCTGCTCAAAGGGTTCCAGTTCCAACTGGTTCAACAACTATTTTAATAGCTGTTGTAAAAGG
Source organism: Clostridia bacterium (assembly GCA_022790975.1). Classification (GTDB taxonomy): domain Bacteria; phylum Bacillota; class Clostridia; order TANB77; family CAG-508; genus Scatovivens. Next base: position 29,648 of record JAAVYF010000042.1, read on the forward strand.
TGAAAATGTTACAGTTGAGTCAATAAATGAAGCAATGAAAAAACAATCAAGTCCTTCATTTGGTTATACAGAAGAACCACTTGTTTCTTCAGATATTATTGGTATTACAAATGGTTCATTATTTGACGCAACACAAACAATGGTTACTGAAGTAGGAGATGGATTATATCAAGTTCAAGTAGTATCTTGGTATGATAATGAAAATTCTTATACAAGCCAAATGGTTAGAACAATTAAATATTTTGCAGAAATTTAATTAACCATTAACCAAAATGAATAAAAATAAGTGCGGAGGTTGGTGGTATCAGCTTCCGCTTTTGTTTTATATAATTTAAATAAAGAAAGGAAAAACAAAATGAATAAAAAAACTGTTAAAGATATTGATGTTAAAGGAAAAAAAGTATTGGTTAGATGTGATTTCAATGTACCATATAATGAGCAAAGAGTTATCACAGATAATAGAAGAATAGTAGCTGCGCTTCCTACTATTAAGTATTTATTAGAAAATAATTGTAAAATTATTTTATGTTCTCATTTACGGAAGACCAAAGGGAGAAGTTAAACCAGAATTTTCTTTAAATATAGTGGCAGATGAACTTTCAAGATTATTAGGCAAAGAAGTAAAACTAGCTAAAGATGTTGTAGGAGAAGATGCAAAGAAATTAGCTTCAGAATTAAAAGAAGGAGAAATTATGCTTCTTGAAAATGTTAGATATGAAGCTGGAGAAGAAAAAAATGATGAAAATTTATCAAAAGCATTTGCTTCTTTAGCAGAAGTATTTGTTAATGATGCATTTGGAACAGCTCATAGAGCACATAGTTCAACAACAGGCGTTGCAAGTTTTCTACCTGCTGTATCAGGATTTTTGATTGAAAAAGAACTAAACTTTTTAGGTACAGCTTTAGAAAATCCAGAAAGACCATTTATGGCTATTTTGGGAGGAAAGAAAGTTTCAGATAAAATAGGTGTTATAGATAGCTTATTAGAAAAAGTAGACGTTTTAATGATTGGTGGAGCTATGGCTTATACTTTCTTTAAGTCAATGGGATATGAAGTTGGAAATTCAATTTGTGAATTAGATAAATTAGAATTAGCTAAAGAGGTTATGGAAAAAGCTAAAGCAAAGGGTGTTAAATTTATGCTTCCAGTTGATACAAAAGTTGGAAAAGAATTTGATGCTAATACAGAAAGCAAAATAGTTAAATATACAGAGATTCCTGATGGTTGGGAAGGTTTTGATATTGGAACTGAAACAATAGAAATATATTCAAAAGAGTTACAAAATGCTAAAACTGTAATTTGGAATGGACCAGTAGGATTATTTGAATTTGACCAATTTGCAGTTGGAACAAATAGCATAGCAAAAGCTTTAGCTGATGTAGATGCAGTTAAAATAATTGGTGGAGGAGATTCTGCAGCTGCTGTTGAGAAAGCTGGTTTAGCAGAAAAATTTACACATATTTCAACTGGTGGAGGAGCTTCTTTAGAATTTTTAGAAGGAAAAAAATTACCAGGAATTGAAGCTTTACAAAATAAATAAATTTAAATAGTAAAGTAAATATATAAAAAATAGATATATAAAAGTAAAAAAGAAAAAGAATATATAATTATTTAGTTCGTTAAGGAAAATTATAATGAAAGAGATAGAGAAAAAGTTTCTAATAAAAAAATTACCTGATAATTTAGAACAGTATAAAAAGTTTGAAATAGAACAAGGATATCTAATGCCTAATATTTCAGGATTGATAATAAGAATTAGAAAATATGGAGATGAATTTATATTAACATATAAATCTAAAATAAAAAGTAATAATGAAAGCCTTAAAATATGTAGAGAAGAAGAATTACCATTAACATTAGAAGCATATGAATATTTAAAAACAAAGATAGAAGGAAATTTAGTTGAAAAATCTAGATATATATTTCCACTGGAAAATAATTTAAAAGCGGAAATAGATATATTTAAAGGATATTTAACAGGTTTAAAAATGGTTGAGGTTGAATTTAAAAGTGAGGAAGAGGCAAATGCTTTTATTCCACCTTACTGGTTTGATAAAGATGTAACATCAGATAAAAGATATGGAAATGGCTACTTATCTAATATTGATGATATAAAAGAATTATTTTAGATTATCATTAACATAAATTCAAATGTAAATATGGTTTATAGGTAGTTCCTATAAAAACCTAAATAATAAATAAAAGGAATAAAATTAATGGCGAATTTAACACCACATAATAATGCAAATTATGGAGATTTTGCAAAAACTGTTATAATGCCAGGTGACCCTAAAAGAGCAGAGTTAATAGCAACTAAATATTTAACAGATGCAAAATTAGTAACAGATGTTAGAGGAATTTTAGGATATACAGGTACCTATAAAGGAAAAAGAATTTCTGTTATGGCTAGTGGAATGGGTATGCCATCTATGGGAATATATTCTTATGAATTGTTTAAAGTGTTTGATGTAGACAAAATTATAAGAATAGGGTCTTGTGGAAGTTATACAGAAGATTTGTATTTATTAGATTTAATTTTAGTCGATAAAACTTATACAGAAGGAAATTATGCTCTTGCTATGAATAATGAGAATATTCATATATGCGAAGCAGATTTAGAAAGCAATAAATTAATTGAACAAACAGCAAAAAATTTAAGTATAAAATATAAAAAAGGAACAACTTTATGTAGTGAAGTTTTTGATGAATATGTAACAGAAAATTCAAATATTTTTGAAAGGTTACCTAAAGACTTAAATATAATAGGAGCTGAAATGGAAGCTTTTGCTTTATTTTATAATGCTAAAGTTTTAGGAAAAAAAGCAGCTTGTATTTTAACAGTTGTTGATGATCGTTTTCATAATGGTATTGCAACTTCAGAAGAAAGAGAGAAATCTTTAGATAATATGATATTGCTTAGCTTAAATAGTGCAATTCAAGATTAAAAGTTTATTTAAAAATAAATGTTTTTATAATATCTTAATTTAGAATACAAACTTTAATATAAATTTTGAAATAAGTATAAAATATTTTTTAGATATGAAAATATTCTAAAAATATCAGAAAGGAATTATCTTGAAATGAACTATGAAAGAGTGTTTTTAATTGTATTAGATAGTGTGCGGAATTGGAGAACAACCAGATAGTGTAAATTTTGGAGATGAGGGAAGTAATACAATAGCTTCCATCTCTAAATCAAAGAATTTTGATATTAATATGATGAGAAAAATGGGACTTTTTAATATAAATGATATAGGATTTGAAAGTCCAGTTGTTTCTCCAATATCTGCATATTGTAAATTAACAGAACAATCATTACGGAAAAGATACAACAACAGGTCATTTAGAAATAGCTGGATATATTACAAGAAAGCCACTACCAACATATCCAAATGGTTTTCCAGAAAATATAATTCATGAATTTGAAGAAAAAACAGGGAGAAAAGTTTTATGTAATAAAGTATATTCTGGAACAGAAGTTATAAAAGATTATGGAGAAGAACATTTAAAAACAGGAAACTTAATTGTTTATACATCAAGTGATAGTGTATTTCAAATTGCAGCTCATGAAAAAATTGTACCACTAGAAAAACTTTATGAATATTGTAAAATAGCTAGGAAAATTTTAGTAGGAGAAAATTCAGTTCGGAAGAGTAATAGCAAGACCATTTGATGGTAAAACAAAAGATACCTTTTTTAGAACTAAAAATAGACATGATTTTTCTCTAATGCCACCAAAAACTATGTTGAATGATTTACAAAATAATGAAAAGTCGGTTATTGCTATTGGAAAAATCAATGATATTTTTGCAGGTTCTGGTATAACAGAAAAATATTATACCAAAGACAATTTTGAAGGAATGGATAAAACATTTGAAATGCTTTCAAAAGATTTTACTGGACTTTGTTTTACTAATTTAGTAGATTTTGATATGTTATATGGACATAGAAATAATATAGATGGGTATGCAAAAGCATTTACAGAATTTGATAAATGGCTTGAAAAATTTATTCCAGAAATGAAAGAAAACGATATATTAATGATTACAGCAGATCATGGATGTGACCCAGCAACTCCTAGTACAGATCATTCAAGAGAATATATCCCATTATTAGTTTATGGTAAAAAAGTAAAACCAGTAAATTTAGGAATAAGAAAATCATTTTGTGATATAGGAAAAACAATAGATAATATTTTTAATATAGAATGTGAAATTGAAGGAACAAGCTTTTTAAAAGAAATTGAAATGTCTTAATAGTGGAGAAATATTATGAGAATGTATGATATTATTGAGAAAAAAAAACACAATAAAAAACTATCTAAAGAAGAAATGAAGTATTGGGTAATGGGGTATGTAAATGGAAACATACCAGATTATCAGGTTGCAAGTCTTTTAATGGCGATTTGCTTTAATGGTTTAGATGATGATGAATTAACAGCTCTTACTATGATAATGGCAGAATCAGGAGAGCAAGTTGATTTATCTAAAATAGTAGGTTCCAAAGTAGATAAGCATTCAACAGGCGGAGTAGGAGATAAAACAACTTTAATTGTAGCTCCAATTGTTGCTAGTTGTCGGTTGTAAAGTTGCAAAAATGAGTGGAAAAGGTTTAGGGCATACTGGTGGCACTGCTGATAAATTAGAATCAATTGAAGGATATAATATAAATATTCCAAAAGAAGATTTTATAAATCAAGTAAATAATATAGGAATTGGTTTAATTAGTCAATCTGGAAATTTAACTCCAGCTGATAAAAAAATATATGCATTAAGAGATGTTACATGTACAATTGAAAGTATTCCACTAATAGCTTCAAGCATAATGAGTAAAAAAATTGCATCTGGTGCAGATTATATTGTATTAGATGTAAAGATGGGTAGTGGAGCTTTTATGAAAGATTTAGAATCTGCTAAAGAATTATCTCGGTAAGATGGTTAATATTGGTAAGTTATCTGGAAGAAAAACAATAGCGGTAATCACTAATATGGATGTACCTTTGGGAATTAATATAGGTAATTCATTAGAAGTAATTGAGTCTATAGAAGTATTAAGAGGAAATGGTCCTAAAGATTTAACAGATATTTCTATTTGTTTAGCTTCATGTATGGTTATGTTATGTAAGAATATATCAAAAGAAGAGGCTGAAAAACAAGTAAGAGAAGTAATATCTAATGGAAAAGCATTAGATAAATTAAAGTCAGTTGTAAAAGCTCAAGGAGGAAATGTAGACTGGATTGAAAATACTGATAATTTTCCAAAAGCCAAATATGAAATTAAAATAAAATCTCCAAAAACTGGATTTATAAAATATATGAATACAGAAGAAATTGGAAAGATAAGTTGTATATTAGGAGCAGGAAGAGAAAAAAAGGATGATATGCTTGATTATTCTGCTGGAATTTCTATATATAAAAAGACATCTGATTTTGTAAATGCTCGGAGATGTTTTAGCTTGTATGTATACTAATAAAAAAGGAATAGAACAAGAAGTAATAGAAAAATATATAAATGTTTTAGAATTTTCGGAAAACAAAGTAGATAAGCTTCAATTAATTTATGAGATTATAGATTAATTTATAATAATATTAATATTATTTAAATTTATAGATTGTAAAAATAAAATTAAAGTTTTATAA
>JAAVYF010000080.1 GCA_022790975.1 Clostridia bacterium
CCACTTTCTACTTTTCCTCCTACATAATAAAATCCATATGGCACTGGTACTGTATTTCCTGCTCCATCTGATACAGCATAAACATTGGCTATCTTTTTACTTGGTATTATAATATTTCCATTATCTGTTGATACTTCATCTGGTATCGTTGTTAGCCACTTATTTGGTAATTTTACAATCGTTCCTGCCTCTGTTGCTCCTGTATTCTCTGGTAATTCTGAATTTCCTTCTACGCCTAACAATTTCTCATATTGTTTTAATATATCATTTTCTTCCTCTTGTTTTTGTTCTGTTAGTTCTTTAGCTAATTGTGCCTTTTTTAATATTCCATTTTCTCCTGTTAACATAGCAATACCAATTCCTGCTAATAGTAGCAACACTATAATTGTGATTACTAATGCTATTAGTGTAATTCCTTTTTGCTTGTGCATTTCTTTTTCCTCCTATTTTTCTTTAGTTTTTACTTTTATTAAGTCTTTTATTCTTTTATTTTTTCATATTCCTGCTTATACTATCTACTATATATATTACTTTATGAAAAGTGCAGGACGAATCCCATAGTTTGTAGCGGCTAGATTTGCTCGACCGTAAGCACGGTAGCATACTGGACCACCAGTGTAAACATCGTTGAAACTCCCTCCACGAAGATTATAGATTAAATTTGAGTCATTCATTAGATACGCTGTTTCTTGCGTCCATTCCCACATATTTCCTGCTACATCATATAGATTTTTTCTCTTTACTTCTTCACTAGAGGCTGTTGTTCGAATTCCATAATGATAACTATTATCAGATACAGCAACATTTGAAGTAGAACCGTTACTTGAATTCACGGTTAAATATCTTCCCCTTCCCGCTGTATAAGTTATAACTGTATTATTGTTGTAATTGCCCCAATTTGAACTTTTTAAATCAGAATAATTACTTTTATCGGTTGCTATAAATTTCATCATAGCATCCCACATAGTTCCTGTAATTAAACCACTTTGTACATAGTCTGTATTTATCATATTTTCTGACATTTCTATGGCTGTTGTATAATCTGCATGATAATATGGGATTTCTCCTGCTTTACTTGTTATTTTTCCCTCTGTTACTTTACTTGATACAAAACTTTCGTTTTGCCATCCCCATCCTTGTGAATCGCTACTTCCTGTTGAAGCATTTTCCCATTTTACATTTCCTGATAAGGTTACTTCACTGGTTCCTGCCTCGTATCTTCCTACATAAAATCCACTATATTTTTTAATAGGTATTTTTTCTCCTGTATTAGTCGAAGTATCCCATACTGTCGCATTTTGTAATCCAAAATTAAATTTAGCATAATCCTTTGCTTCACATGGTATCCATACAAATTGATTTCCCTTCAATTCACTGTTTTCTTGATTGACGGTCCCATCATTATTATAACTTGCTCCTGCTGGCACATCTTCTTGTCCTTTAAATTTATTTTTGTCTGTTGCATTGTCTGATATCACAACGCCACTTTCTACTTTTCCTCCTACGTAATAAAATCCATATGGCACTGGTACTGTATTTCCTGCTCCATCGGATATGGCATAGACATTTGCTATCTTTTTACTTGGTATTACAATATTCCCATTATCTGTTGACACTTCATCTGGTATGGTTGTTAGCCACTTATTTGGTAACTTTACAATGGTTCCTGCCTCTGTTGTTTCTGTGTTATCTGGTAACTCTGTATTCCCTTCAATTCCTAACAAATCCTCATATTGCTTCAATATGGCATTTTCTTCCTCTTGTTTTTGGTCTGTTATTTCCTTAGCTAACTGTGCCTTTTTCAATATTCCATTTTCTCCTGTTAGTGTAGCAATACTTACTCCTGCTAAGATTAATAATACAATAATCGTGATTACTAAGGCAATTAAAGTAATTCCTTTTTGTTTGTTCATTTATTTTCCTCCTATTTCTCTTTAGTTTTTACATGGTTTATTAACTTTATTCTTATTTAATAAAAAGAACTGGACGAAATCCATGGTGTGTGTGAGTAAGTTCCAATTGAAGACAAGAACGATAACAAGTTGGGTAGTCACTATAGACATCTCCAAATCCTCCTCCACGAACATGATAAACCAAATTTAAATTATTAGTTAAATAAGCAGATTCTTGAGTCCATTCCCATTGATTTCCTGCTACATC
>JAAVYF010000043.1 GCA_022790975.1 Clostridia bacterium
ATATTAAATAAAATATTAAATAAAATATTAAATAAAATATTAAATATAATTATTAAATAAAAATATTAAATATAATTATTAAATAAAAATATTAAATATAAATGTTAAATATGTAAAATCAAATATAAAATTAAAATATTAGGAGAAAATTATGGAAGAAAATAATAATAATGTTATTAAAGACGCACCAAAAGGAAGCTACATAAGTGGTATTATAGGAGCTCTTATAGGAGGAGCAATCGCAACAGTTCCATGGGTTTTAGTTTATGTTGAGTGTAATTATATATTATCAGCGCTTGCTATTCTTATTGCTTTTGGAGCATTAAAAGGTTATGAATTATGTAAGGGAAAAATGACAAAATTAGTAAAACCAATAATTGCAATAATTAGTGTTGGTTTAGTAATTTTTGCAACAGCAGAAATTATTCCTCGTTTGTTAGCTGATAAAAATGATGTGGATTTTAGTACACTTTATGATTCTAAAGAATTTGTTAGTGCAATAACACAAGATATAATAGTTTCAACTGTTTTTGCTATATTAGGAGTTTCAGCAGCATTTCCAAGTATTAATAGAAAATTAATAGAAAAAGGTGCTATAGAAGCAGATGAAGTAACTCAAAAACAAATGGAACTTATGGAGGCACAGGTAGAACGTAACATAAAAGGAAAAAATAAGGAAGAATTAGAGATTGTTAGAAAAGCATTTAAAGCTAATAATGCATTAGATAGAGATAATACAATTGAAAAAGAAAAAATTATTCAAACAATGAATTGTTTAGATTCTGAGAGAATTTTTAATAAATTTTTAGGAAAAGGTATAATTCAAAAATATAATAATCAGTATTATTATAACAAAGCAAATGAAATTTCTTTAGCTAGAAATAATTATGGTGTAGCAGTTGCTGTAATTGTATTAATTGTTATTGGTGTAGTAATGGCTGGAATAAAACCAGAAAATAATGGAAATAATTCACGTTCATATTCAAAAAATAATTCTAAATCTTCAGTAAGTAAACCAGTAACAAAAAATAAAGAATTTAATATGCAAGATTTTAAGTTTTCTTTATCTCTTACAAGTGATTGGACTAAAGAAGATGATAGTGATTATGAAAATATAACATCTTTAAATAGCAATGATGATAATTCAAGTATAAGAATTATTTCAACATCTAAAGAAGATTTAGCAGATATTACATTAGATGAGTTTGGAAAAACTTTAGAAGAATATGTATATGAGATATATGACCCAGAAGAAAAAGGCACATTAGAAAAAGTTAAAACAGATAATTATGACGCATATACAGTTGGATTTAATACTGTTTATAGAGGAACAAAACTTTATATAAAAGCATATTGTATTGAAACAGAAAATTATTTTATAGAATTTTATGCAGTTACATTAAGAAGTAAATATAAAGATTTCGAAGATGAAATCCAAAAAGCAGTTAATACTTTTAAAGAAATTGATACAAGAGTTGATGAAGCATATTAGTTGATAAATAAAAAAGTTATTGAAAAAATTTTATGGATTTTATAAATTTATGTTTGTTTTAGAATAGTATATTATTGGGCTTTTGTAAATATAAATTTTATTTGCAAATAGCCCTTTACATATATAAAAGAGAGAAAATTTAGGAGAATAGAAATGATAATAAAAGATTCAAAATTTGAAATTTCAGCAGTAAATCCAAAACAATACCCAGATGGTAATATGCCAGAGGTTGTTTTAGTTGGAAAGTCTAATGTAGGTAAATCAAGTTTTATAAATACTATGTTAAACAGAAAAGGACTAGCTAGAACTAGTAATACTCCTGGAAAAACTAGACAGATAAATTTTTATAAAATTAATAATGAATTTTATTTTGTAGATTTACCAGGATATGGATATAGTGAAATGTCTAAAAAAGAAAAAGTAGATTCAGGAAGATTTATAGAAGAATATTTAATTAAAGGAAAAAATATTAGATGTATAGTTCTTTTGTTAGATATACGCCATAAACCAACCAATGATGATATGCTTATGTATGACTTTATTTTAAAACAAAATTTGCCATTTATTATAGTAACAAATAAAGCAGATAAAATTGCAGTAACTAAAGTAGATGGAGAGCTTAAAAAAATTAAAGAAATTTTAGGAATTTCATATAGTACAGTAATTCCATTTTCAAGTGAACGTAAAATTTACACAGAAAATGCTTGGAAAGAAATTGAAAAATATTTGAATAATTAAAAATTAAAAAGCATAAAATAGCTGTATATTTATAAAAAAGAGGGTATAGCTATGGATAAAAGTGAAAAAATTATAAGAGCAAATTTGACTGAAGAAATTAATTTAGTTGAATCTGCTCTTTCTGAATCTTATAAAAACTTGCAATTAGTAACAGATAGTAATTTAGTTGATTATTATTCTTATAAAATTAAGGCAGATGAAGCTAAGCATAAATATTTATTAGATAAAATTAGAAGGCTTGCAAATTAATGAAATTACTTAATATTTGTTTTATTATTAATTTTTTTTGATTAATTAGTTTTTACTTATACAATTTAAGAAAAAATTGATAAAAATTTATAAGTTAAAAATGGGAATTATATAGATTTACAATAGAAATTGTCTTGAAAATTAAGTAGTAATATGTTAAAATTTCTCTATAAATTAAAGGTTAGAAACTAAAAATAATTAAGCTTTTGAACTTTTTGATAAAGAGATTTTATAATAAAAATTTATGATAGAAGTTTATGACAAAAACTTATAGCAAAAGTTTATGATAAAACTTTATAGTAAAAATTTATAAAATAAATGTATGTAAATAAATTGAAAGGAATGAAAATTAAAATGGCTAATAATAAAGTTACAGATTCTATTATATATGTTGGAGTAAATGATCGAAAAATAGATTTATTTGAAGGACAATATAATGTTCCAAATGGTATTTCGTATAATTCTTATTTAATAAAAGATGAGAAAACTGTAGTTATGGACACGGTAGATAAAAATGCTGGAGGGGAATGGTTAAAAAATTTAAAAGAAGCTTTAAATGGAGAAAAACCAGATTATTTAGTAGTTTCACATTTAGAACCAGACCATAGCTATAATATTGAAAAATTGTGTGAGTTATTTCCTGAAATGAAAATTGTAGGAAATGCTAAGACATTTGCATTTCTTCCTCAATTTTTTAATATAGAAAACTTAAATGAAAGACAAGTATTAGTTAAAGATGGGGATTCTTTAAATATAGGAAAACATATATTAAATTTTGTTATGGCTCCTATGGTTCATTGGCCAGAAGTAATGTTTACTTATGAATCAACTGAAAAAGTTTTATTTTCAGCAGATGCCTTTGGTAAATTTGGAGATTTAAAAACTGATGAACCATGGCTTGAAGAGGCAAGAAGGTATTATATAAATATAGTAGGAAAATATGGAATTCAAGTTCAAGCTGTTTTGAAAAAAGCTAATACATTAGATATAAAAATAATTTGCCCATTACATGGACCTATATTAACAGAAAAATTAGAATATTATTTAAATAAATACGATATTTGGAGTAGTTATAAACCAGAAGAAAAAGGAACTTTAATAGCATATGCTTCAATTTATGGAAATACAGAAATGGTTTCTAAAAAATTAGCTTCATTGTTAGAGCAAACTGGAGAAAAAGTAGTATTAAAAGATTTAGCAAGATGTGATATTCATGAGGCTATATCAGATGCTTTTAAATTTGATAAACTTATTCTTGCATCTCCAACATATAATGCTGGAATTTTTACTCCAATGGAGCAATTTTTAAATTCATTAAAAGAAAAAAACTTTCAAAATAGAAAAGTTGGAATAATTGAAAATGGAACATGGGCTCCACTTTCTGGAAAAGCAATGACTCAAATTTTATCACAAATGAAAGATATTACAATTGCCGATACTCAAGTTACTATTAAAACTAGAATGAATACAGAAAATGAAACTCAATTAGAAAATTTAATAAATGAGATGATAAAATAAACGAAAATTAAATTATTTTATTAATAAAATATTAATACTATTTAGCTATATGCCTAAAAATGTATAATTTGTTAAAGATAAAAGTAGGAGAAAATAATGTTTGATATTGAGGCTGAATTAAAAAAACTTCCAGATAAACCAGGTGTTTATCTTATGAAAGATAAAAATGATAATATTATATATGTTGGCAAAGCTGTAGTTTTAAAAAATAGAGTTAGGTCATATTTTAGAAAAACTAATAAAACAGAACGTATAAAAAAAATGGTATCAAATATAGACCATTTTGAGTATATAGTAGTAGGAAGTGAAGATGAAGCTCTTATTTTAGAATGTAATTTAATAAAAAAGCATCGTCCTAAATTTAATGTATTACTAAAAGATGATAAAACATATCCATATATATGTGTTACTGTAAAATCTGGTTATCCTAATGTTTTTATTACAAGAAGAGTATTAAATGATGGTTCAAAATATTTTGGACCATATCCAAATAGTAGTGCGGCTAAAGAAATGATTAATTTCATAAAAGAAAAATTTCAAATTAGACAGTGTAAAAAGTTTAGATATAATGACAGAGCTTGTTTAAATTATCATATAAAAAAATGTATGGCTCCTTGTATGGGATATGTTTCAAAAGAAGATTATAAAAATCAAATAGATCAAATTATGATGCTTTTAGATGGAAAAGTTGAAAGTATTATAAAATCTTCAAAAGCAGAAATGGATAAATATTCTGAAAATTTAGATTTTGAAAAAGCAGCTATGGTTCGTGATAGAATACAGGCAATAGAAAGAATTACAGAAAAGCAAAAAGTTGCTAACTTTTCAGAAAATAATATTGATGTTATAGGCTTATATAAAAATGAAGTTACAGTATGTATAGAAATTTTCTTTGTTAGAGGAAGTAAAATGTTAGGCAGAGAAAATTACTTTTTTGATGAATTAAAAGATATGGATGAACAAGAAATTGTTGCTGGCTTTATTAAACAATTTTATATGACAAATTTAGATTTACCAAATAAAATTATGTTAAGATATAGTTTAGAAGAAAAAGATGTAATTGAAAAGTGGCTTTCGCAAAAGGCAGGAAGAAAAGTAGAATTAAAATCTCCACAAAAAGGTGAAAAACTTAGATTTGTTGAGATGGCAGAACTAAATAGTAAAATAACTCTTGAAAATAAATTAAAAGATAAAACTGAAATTTTAACAGAATTAAGAGATATATTAAATTTAGAGAAAATGCCTCTTAAAATTGAAAGTTTTGATATTTCAAACATCTCAGGAAATTTTATTGTTGCAGGAATGTGTGTAGCACAAAATGGTGTTATAAAAAGAAATTTATCAAGACGTTTTAAAATAAAAACTATATATGGTCAAGATGACCCAGCATGTATGCAAGAAGTTGTAACTAGAAGAATTAAACATTCTTTAGAGAATCCAAAAGGAGGGTTTGGAAGTATTCCAGATTTGATTTTGGCTGATGGTGGAATTACACAAATACGTAGCATAAAAAGTGCACTTGCTACTTGTAATGTTAATATACCTGTTTTTGGTATGGTAAAAGATGAACATCATTCAACAAGAGCATTAATTGACGAAAAAAGAAATGAATACCAAATTTCTAACAATTTATTTAATTTTATAACAAATCTTCAAGATGAAGTTCATAAAACAGCAATTGAGTATCATAGAAAAATAAGAGATAAAGAACTTACAAAGTCTAAATTAGATATTATTTCAGGAATTGGTGAAAAGAAGAGAATTGCTCTTTTAAAAGAATTTGGAAGTATTTCTAAAATTAAAGAAGCAAGTATTGAAGATTTAATGAAAGTAAAAGGAATAAATGAAGGTTTAGCTAAAAAATTAAAAGAAGAATTGTAGAAAGTAAGCAAATATTGCAGAATTTATTGGTTCAAAACATAGATTATATCCTAAAATTATACATAAAATTAAATTTTATTTTTGTATAATTGATAAAAATAAAATTTATAAGTAAATGATAGTATAAAATAATTTGTTAAAATTAATTATTAAAATATTATCAAAAATTAATTTTAGGAGGTATAAATTGAATAAAGATAGAAGATTTTTAATAACTTTAATTATTTGTACAATAATTTGTGTAATAATTTTAATTGCATTAATGTGTACTTTTGTACAAGTTTTATCTGCTGGTTTTTAATTTGTTTGTAAAAATATAAATAAAATGTTGTTATTTTTATATAGTCTAAATTTATAGTTAATTTTATAAATTTATGAACTAATATTATTGAAATTAAAGAAGTACACATTTAAGTTGACATAATTTTAATATATTGTTATAATTATAAATGTAAAAAAATTTATAATAACAGGAGGAAAACACTATGGATAAGGCAGATGTATTTCGGGAATTGGAAGAATCAGAAAAATATCTCGAAAAAAATGGTCTAAGGAGCTTGATAGATGAGATCTTCGAAAGACCAGAAGTCACAAAGGCTATTTACAAGATCCATAAAGACTTTCTTACCAATGTTTATATTTTGCCACAAAGTAATGGTGAAGACATGGTAAGATATGTTGAGAAATGGCTGTCTGTAAATGACCTTGAGAAACCAGAAGGAGCATTTGAAAGATCCGTTGTTGCCAATTTTAAGTACGTTTTTGCTTACCGCTTAGAAGTGGCATCAAGCCTGCTGATGGATGAAGATGCGAAAGCAATCTTTATGGAGATGGTTGCTGGGAGTATTAGAGATCAAGGTTGGGCAGTAAAAGAAGTAGAACAGACAGCATATTTTCTGGCAAATCTGCTAGTAGGAATGCTGTCAGAGGATTTGCACAGTCAGGTGGTTGTTCCTATTGAATGGGAGGAATCAGCAGAAGCAAGTAGGACAGGTAATATCTTCGATACTAATGGTAAAGGTAAGTATTATACAAGCTAAGCTGATTTCCTTTGATAAAATTCAATTAAACCTATGCGATGCCATATTGAAGTGAAATTTTACGTCAATATGGCATTTGCCATTAAATATAAAAAAATTATTATATTATATTTTATATAATTAAAGTAACATATTAGTAAATAAGTTTAAAATTTTATCTTAGAACTTAGTAGTTGAGGGAGAAATGAATAGAAAATTAAAAAGTTATATTTTAGTTGACATAAGTTAAAAGTGTTGCTATAATTAATAAATACAAAAAATATAAGGTAAAAATAGGAGGAAATAATATAATGTATGACGCATGTGATAAGGCTGAGAAATATTTAACAGAAGTAGAACTAGAAAAGTTATTAGATGAACGGTTACATGATTCTAGTATAAGAGAAATCATTGAGGATGTGTATGAAGACTTTATTTCTATTAACATTTCTAAACACAATGAACTCTATTTAAAAAAAGTGTTATATGTGTTTGGCGTACATGATTTTTTGTCATTTGAGAGCTTATTCAACCTTTATTTTAAGAATATTTATCGTAATCGTTTAAAATTGAGAGTTATTACGATTAGTAGTGAATATTACATAAAAGAAATTTTAGATAGTGAGTTGAGTATGTTGAGTAAGAAAGTGACAAATGACTTTAAAATGACTGTGAAAAGTTTGGCAAAGTTTTATACAGATGTATTAACAAAAGTGATGTGGTCGTATTAATGATAAAAAGTGATTATATTTTTTATCATATATTTCCGTTGTATCAACTGAGAAGATAAAAGCAGTATATAAAGGCAATTGATGTATAATTTAAAAAGGTAAGTTTTTTAGTTGAATTCAATAAACCTATTTGATGCCATATTGAAGTGAAGTTTTACATCAATGTGGCATTTGCTATTAAATTATAAAAGAAAGAGAAAAAAGTATGAATTTAGCAAATAATTGGAAAGATTATGAAATTTTAGATATGGCAGATGGAGAAAAGTTAGAGCGTTGGGGAAATATACAACTTATTCGTCCAGACCCACAAATAATTTGGAAAGAAAAAAGTTTTCCAGAAAAGTGGAAAAATGCTAATGCTAGATATAATAGGAGTAGTTTAGGTGGTGGTGGATGGAAATATAATAAAAAATTACCTGAGAGTTGGCAAATAAAATATAAAGATTTAACATTCAATATTAAGCCAATGGGATTTAAACATACAGGATTATTTCCAGAACAAGCTGTTAATTGGGATTGGATGATTAATAAAATAAAATCTGAAAAAAGAGAAATAAAAATTTTAAATCTTTTTGCATATACTGGAGGAGCAACTGTTGCATGTTCTTATGCAGGAGCAGAAGTATGTCATGTAGATAGTTCAAAAGGAATGGTAGCTTGGGCAAAGGAAAATGCTATTTCATCTGGTTTATCAGATAAAAAAATTAGATATATAATAGATGATGTTACAAAGTTTGTGAATCGTGAAATTCGTAGGGGAAATAAATATGATGGAATAATTATGGATCCACCATCATATGGTAGAGGAAAAAATGGTGAAGTTTGGCAATTTGAAAATAATATATCAGATTTAGTTGAACTTTGCACAGAGGTTATGTCAGATAATCCATTATTTTTCTTAATAAATTCGTATACTACAGGTATTTCAAGTAAAGTATTAGAAAATATTTTAAATTTGAAAATAAAAATAAAAGGAAAAGTAACATCAGGAGAAATAGGACTTCCAATGAAAAATTCAAATTTGGTATTACCATGTGGAATTTTTGGAAGATGGGAAAATTAGATTTATTTATAAAATAACCTAAAAAAGCTGAACATTGGTAAAAATGTTCAGCTTTTTTTAGTTAGGATAGAAGCTTCTCCTAAAATGCTAGGCATATTATTTATAATTTTCTGCCCATGTGGTAAGTAATGATAAAAGCTCAGTTTCATTATGAGCATGACCTATTACAAAATCAATAGAATCAAAGAGCTTTTGGTTGCGATTAATAAGTTCTTCATACCTACATTTTAATGCATGTGTTACATAAAAATGTGAAGTCTCTGTTTTATTATCATATTCACGAATACTTGGAAATAAATGCTTTTTTAAATAAGTAGTATAATCTTTTTCTTCGGAATATATTAGTACATCGACCTTTTTTGAAACTTTAGTATTGGCATAATAATAAACAAGATATGAAAGAAATCTGCATCCTGCTATATTAGATATATGCCTATATGTATTTTTTGAAGGTGTTGTAAAAAACATTAAATCTAAAATAATTAGGTCATAAGTTTCAATTGCATTTGATACTAATTTCATACTTTCAGTATAGTTATCGATATGAGTATAAGTAGTAGATACGTCAAGACTTTCTAAAGTCCGAATAGTAGTTTGAAGCTTTGTATTATTATCTTCGATAATCAATACATTCATTACTTAATCCCCCTTATTAAATTTTTTTAAATCTTTTTTACTATATCATATTATGATTTTAAAATCAATTTATGAATTAAAAATTATATTTAGTTTTGCAAGTATATTGCAATTACGGATAAAAGATAGTATACTCTTAATATCCTTTCAAAAAGGAAATCTTTAAGAAAGGGGGCAATTAAGTATGCGAGATTTACTTAAATTACTAGCTTTATATATTATTTATTTAACTTTAAAAGATAATGATAAAGATTAGTAGAAAAGACTAGGAAGTGCAATTCCTAGTCCTTTTTTTGCAATATAAATATGCGAGATATATTGCTAAGCTGTACTTATTATAGCTCATATTTTATTATATGTCAAATTTTTATTTTTTATTCATTACTTAAACTTTTTGTGAGAAATACTACTCTTGATATTTTATCTATATATTACTTTTATTAATATTTTCCATTGCATAAACTTTTTGTGAAAAACACTACTTTTGGTATTTTTCTAATATATTATTGATTTATATGATTTTGATAGTAAAACATATAATAAATACTCTAGAAAACAATAAAATAATATGTTATAATTATTAAACATTAAAATAAAAATTGGAGAAATTATGAATAATTTAAATGTAATATATGAAGATAATCATATTATAGTTGTTGAGAAACCAGCAAATATTCCATCACAAGAAGATAAAACAAAAGATATAGATATGCTTACTATAATAAAAAAATATCTGAAAGAAAAGTATAGTAAACCAGGAGAAGTTTATTTAGGATTGGTTCATAGATTAGATAGACCAACAGGTGGAGTAATGGTATTTGCAAAAACATCAAAAGCAGCATCAAGATTATCTGAGCAAATTCGTAATAAAGAATTTTCTAAACAATATTTGGCAATAGTAGATGGCAAAATGGAAGAAAATTCAGGTTGTTTTAAAGATTATTTAGTAAAAAATGAAAGAACTAACACAAGTAAGATTGCATCAAAGGAAGTTAAAAATGCTAAAGAAGCAATTTTAGATTATGAGGTAATTAAATATAATGAAGAAATAAATTTATCTTTAGTAAAAGTAAATTTGCATACAGGACGTCATCACCAAATAAGAGTTCAATTTGCCTTTAGAAATCATTCACTTTGTGGCGACCAAAAATATGGAACTAGAGGTAGAGGAAAAGGGCTAGCTTTATGGGCTTATTCATTAAGTATTATACATCCAATAACAAAGGAAAGAATGGAATTTAAATGTGAACCACAGCATATTGGAAGTTGGAAGATATTAGATTAATAAATTAAAACTGCTCTTAAATAGTTGTTATATTAAGAGCAGTTATTATATAGCAAAAATTATTTAATAATATAAAAATATATTATTTATAAAAATTTGTGATGATTTTATAAATTAATATTCAAAATCATCTAAAGATTTAAATTCATATCCCATTTTTATAGTTTCTTTAATTGTAGAATCTAAAATTGCTGCATTGTCTTTACTTGTTGCATGAAGCAAAAGAACATCTCCATTGTGAAGGTTATCAAGTATTTTTCTTTTTCCATATTCTTCACGACCTTGTTTGTTTTCATCCCAGTCATCATAAGCAAAAGACCAAAGAGCTGTTTTATAATTTAGTTTTGTTACAACATCTAAAACTCTTTCTGAAAATTCACCTTTAGGTGGTCTAAAATAAGTCATTTCATATCCTAATTTTTCGTATAGAGCATTATGTAGAGTCATAACTTCATTTTTTATTTCTTCATCAGATAAATTACTTAAAGATTTATGATTTACAGTATGATTTCCAACAATATGTCCTTCTTCAATCATACGTTTTACTAAATCTGTTTGAGTATTTAAATAATGACCTGTGATAAAAAATGCTGCTTTAACATTATTTTCTTTTAAGGCATCTAAAATAGTCGAAGTGTATCCAGCTTCATATCCTAAATCAAAAGTAAGATAAACATAATTTTTATCTTTATTTCCCATAGAAATACCATTATATTTATTAAGAATAACTAAAGAATCTGAATCTAGTACTGGTTGTTCATGATTTTCAACTCTTCTTAATCCCCAGCAAATTAAAGTATTTGAAAGTTCTGTTGAAGCTTTAGACATGAAAGCAAATTGAAATAGCACAACAGCCATAACTAAAAAAGTAAAAACTAATCTAGAAATTTTTTCTCTCATTAAAAATCGTCCTTTCATATTAAAATTATTAAATATTATGAAATAATAAATTGAAATATTCTTTATAATGTGAAAATATTGAAATTACTATATACAATATAAAATCAATAAAAGATTATATTGTAATAAATATAAGTTTAATATATAATTATACTGAAATTTTAAACTAATAAAAAATTATGATATTATAAAACAAATAGTAAAAAATCTTATTAGAAAATTAGTTAAAATTTATAGAAGGAAACAAATGATAAAGAACAAAAATGGAATTACATTAATAGC
This sequence comes from Clostridia bacterium, assembly GCA_022790975.1. GTDB lineage: Bacteria > Bacillota > Clostridia > TANB77 > CAG-508 > Scatovivens. The sequence continues at coordinate 11,795 of JAAVYF010000043.1, forward strand.
ACTAATAATAACAATTATAGTGCTTTTGATTCTTGCTGGAATTTCTATAAATATATTACTTGGAGAAAATTCTACTGTTAAAAAAGCAAAAAGTGCAAAAGAAGAAACAATAATTGCTGACTATATAGAAAAAATAGGATTAGTAAAAGCAGAAGTAGAAATAGACTATATATAATGGTACAGGATATATAAATGCTAATGGTTCTGCTCAGAATATAATTTCAGGACTTACTGTAGGAGAACCGTATTTATTACAAACACTTGGAGGTATGGAAGTTAGCTCAAGTACAGAAAATATTAATGTTAGTTTTGAAGGTGCAAATTGTAGAGTGATAAATAAAAAAACAGATTATTGTAGTAATAAATTAGCAAATGGTAAATATGTAGAGTGGTATTCAATTCTTTATTATTGTGAGCCAACTTCTTCAAGTGTAAAAATAAAAGCAACTAATCCTAATAATTATTGGATGTGGTTTTATTCTAGTGCGAATAAGATATATGAATAATATTCTTTAAAATGCACTGTATGAAATATATCCTGTAACCAAAAAGAAATATAGAAACTGTTGAAAAAATGTGGAAATAAATTTATAATAAAAATATGAGAAATTTATACAAAGGAGAAGTGAAAAGAATGAATACAGCAAATGCTTATGGCTGTACACACACACACACACACACACGGTAAACATAACATTAGTTGCAAATAAGGAGGCTATATGTGGATATAGTTTTATTTGTAATACTATAAAATATATGAAGAGTAAGAAAATTTGTTTAAAACAAAATTCTTGCTCTTTTTTGATGTGAAAAATAAATAGATTAAGATTTAAATCTTAATCTAAAAAATATAAATTTTAAATAACCTAAAACTTTATATAAATACTGAAAAACTGATATTCAAAGTATTAATGGATTTAACTAATATATTAATATAAGTAAAAATTATAAAAGAAAGGAAAAAATAAAGATGAATAAAAATGGAATTACTTTAATAGCACTAATAATAACAGTAATAGTGTTATTAATATTAGCAGGAGTTAGTTTAACTCTAATATCAGGAGAAAATGGGATTTTAACTAAAGCAAAAAATGCGAAAGAAAATACAAATATAGGAAGAGAAAAGGAAATAGTAAGTGTAGCAGCATCAGGAGCTTTAATGAAAGATGAAAATTATATTGTAAAAAGAGAAAATTTAGAAGAGGAATTAAATCAGTTAATTGGAGAAGGAAAATATGAATTAGAAGAATCAAATGTTTTTACAGTTACTTATAATGATAGTAGAAGAAGCTATAATGTAGATAAAAGTGGGAACGTTTTTTCAGAAAATAATAGTAGTACTGAAATTAAATGGATATATGAAGAAAATGAAAATGGAGATATAGAAATAACAGGGATTGATTTGAGTGATATTTTAATTGAAAATGGAGGAAATTTAGGGTCATATAGTAAGAAAGCATTTTTAGGAATAGAAACATTAGTTATACCATCTGAGATTGAAGGAAAAACAGTAGTTAAAGTTGATTGGAAAAATTCAATTATAAATGAAGGAGATAGAGGATGTTATATTGAATTTAAATATATAAAGAATGTTATTTATGGAGATAGTATAGAAGAGATATTTAATACTTATCCAGGAACTGATTTTTGTTTTGTTGATGCACAAGCAATTCATTTACCCAATAATTTGAAAATATTAGGAGATTGGGCATTATCAGGATGTACATCTTTAGAAAGTATAGATATTCCAAGTGGAGTTACAAATATCGGAAAAAGAGCATTTATAAAATGTAAAGCATTGCAAAAAATAGTAATACCAGAAAGTGTAAGGTCAATTGGATATGAAGCATTTCGTTTTTGTAGTGGATTAAAAACTATAAATATATTAGAAGGATTAACATCAATTGAATATAAAGCTTTTGGTGAATGTAGTTCTTTAGAAACTATAAATCTGCCAGAAAGTTTAATATCAATTGGAAATTATGCTTTTGCATATTGTGATGCTTTAGAAACTATAAATTTACCAGAAAATATAAATTCGATTGGAGAAAGTGTATTTCTTTCTTGTGATTCTTTAAAAACTGTTAATATACCGAAAGGTGTTTTAACAATTAAAACATCTACTTTTTCGTCTTGCAGTGCTTTAGAAACTATAAATATACCAGAAAGTGTAATATCAATTGGAGATTATGCTTTTGCATATTGTGATGCTTTAGAAAATATAAATATATTAGGAAAAGTAACATCAATTGGATATGAAGCTTTTGCATGTTGTGGTTCTTTAAAATGTATTAATATACCTAATAGTGTAGAAGATATAGATGAAAGAGCTTTTTATAGTTGTTATAATTTAATATTAAATTTTCCAAACGGAAAAAATGATTTATTAGATATAGACGAGTACTATTGGGGAGCTGAAGGAATTAATGGTATATAATTTGAAATTGTTGCCAAAAAGTTGCATAATAAAAATGTATCAAATATTACTTGATAGTAAGGAGGATAATTATGTTAGAATTATTAATAATAGATGTTGTTCGGAGAGGTGAAAAAGAGTTCACATTTAGCGTAATTGTGAAGATTATTATATATTTTAATAAAATTAATAAAAATAAAATTCCCCCTGCTCCTAGTTTGGAGCAGGGGGAGTTGTGTTTTGGTCTGCAAAGATTTTAGTTAATAGTAGTGGTAGTGTTTTCATCATTCATATAAGTACTACCAATTGTGTATGCTCCCATGAAATTGCAAAAGGCAATCAATGCAGCGTGCAGGTCTGTGTCAGCTATTTCGGAAAGCCCGTTGGGGTACGCTTTTTTAAGTGCGTCGTATCCGGAAAACTGCTTGGTTTCAGGGTCAAACCACCCACCGTTGTTCTCTATAAAATCTATTGCTGGCTTGATTTTCTTCATTATATCTTGAAACTGCACAAAGAGATATTTTAGGTTGAGTTTCAGGTTATATTGATTTTCTTTGCCTTCAACAGTGTTAATAGAGATTGGCATCTGACTTTCGATATATGCTTCGATGTCTTTACAGCATTCGGTCCGTGATTCATCACTATTGAATGTGATGGGTGTTATAAGAAAAGACCCATCAGAGCCGATAGCTGGGTTTTCCCAGATCTTTCCACCAAGTGTTAGGACTTTGAGAAGCACGTACGAAACAGCCTGCTCTCCACAACCAGGTGGAATTGTAATGGATGTGATGATGGTTCCATCATAGAACCGTCCACCAATGTTGCTATAGTTTTTACAGTATTTCATATAATTCCTCCTTTTATTTTGGCAATGCCAATAATTTCAAATTTTATTATATCATTAAAATAGAATAATTTCAATATTATGGAAACAAGACAAGAAATGAATCAGATATTTACAAAAATAAAAAATTAAATATCTTGTAATAACCATAAGTTTAATATATAATTATACTGAAATTTTATATAATTATGTAAGACAAAAGAAGAGAGGAAAATAAAAAATGGATATTTCTAATTTTACAGATAAAGCTAGAGAAGTTCTTACTGGTAGTAGTACTTTAGCCATTCAAAATCAAAATGTTGAGATTACTTCATATCATTTGGTTAACCTTATGTTAGAGAAAAAAGATAATTTAATTTATCAATTACTTGTTAAAATGGATGTTGAAGTTGAAAGATTTAAACAGCTAAATTTAGATGAATTAAATGCACTTCCGCAGGTAAATCGGAACTAGTCCTATGAAATTTTCTAAAGATGTAGAAAAGGTACTTGAAGAAGCTGAAAGAACAGCTAGAAGTATGAAAGAGGACCATATTGCACCAGAGCATTTATTTTTAGGAATTTTAGATTATGCTCCAGATAATTTAAGAAAATTATTTAAACTTTATCAAATAACAAAGCATAAATTTTTAAATGCTTTAAAGGATGTAAATTCAAATGTAAAAGTGGAAGATGATGAAGAAGAAAAAACTGGAACTGATTTTGAACTTTTAGCTAAATTTGGAAAAAATTTAACAGAGCTTGCAAAAGAAAATAAATTAGAGCCAGTAATCGGTAGAGATGATGAAATTAGAAATGTTATTAGAATATTAACAAGAAAAACTAAAAATAATCCAGTTTTAATTGGAGAGCCTGGTGTTGGTAAAACTGCAATTGTTGAAGGATTAGCTCATAGAATAATAAGAGGAGATGTTCCAACAAGTTTAAAAGGAAAAACAATTTTTGAATTGGATATGGGGCTTCTTATTGCAGGAGCTAAATATAGAGGTGAATTTGAAGAAAGACTTAAATCTATAATTCAAGAAATAGATAAAGCAGATGGAGATATTTTATTATTTATTGATGAAATTCACAATTTAGTTGGAGCTGGTAAAACAGATGGAGCAATGGATGCTAGTAATCTTTTAAAACCAAAACTTGCACGTCGGAGAACTTCATTGTATGGGTGCTACAACAATAGATGAGTATAGAGAATATATAGAAAAAGATCCAGCTCTTGCTCGTCGTTTTCAACAGGTTGCTGTTCCTGAACCAACTATAGAAGATGCAATAACAATTCTTCGTGGTATTCAAGAAAAATTTGAGATTTTCCATGGAGTTAAAATTCAAGACCAAGCTTTGGTTTCAGCAGTTACTTTATCTAATAGATATATAACAGATAGATTTTTACCAGATAAAGCAATAGACTTAATAGATGAAGCATGTAGTTTAATTAGAACTGAAATGGAATCTATGCCAGTAGAACTTGACCAAATTTCAAGAAAGATTATGCAATTAGAAGTTGAAGAAGCTGCACTTTCAAAAGATGATGATGAACAAGCAAGTATTAGACTTGTAAAAATTCGTGAGCAACTAGTAAAACAACGTGAAGCTTTTCAAACTCAAAAAGCAAAATGGGATGTAGAAAAGAAAAATATTTCAAGAATACAAAAATTAAAAGCTAAAATTGATGAAGTAAATGCAGAAATTGAGCAAGCAGAGAGAAACTATGATTTAAATAAAGTTGCAGAACTTAGATATTCAACTTTACCAAATTTAAAACAAGTTTTATTACAAGAAGAAAAAGAAATTGAAAAAGAACAAGGAGGAAAAAGTTCATTACTTAGAAATAAAGTAACAGAAGAAGAAATTCAAAAAATAGTTTCTAAATGGACTGGAATTCCTGTAACAAGAATGGCTCAAGGAGAAAAACAAAAATTACTACATTTAGAAGATACACTTCATGAAAGTGTTGTTGGACAAGATGAAGCTGTTAAAAAAGTTTCAGAAGCTATTATTCGTTCAAGAGCAGGTATTGCAAATCCAAATAGACCAATAGGTTCATTTCTATTTTTAGGACCTACTGGTGTTGGTAAAACTGAACTTGCTAAAACTTTAGCGAGAAATTTATTTGACGATGAAAAAAATATGATAAGATTTGATATGTCTGAATATATGGAAAAGTTTAGTGTTACAAGATTAATTGGTGCACCTCCAGGATATGTAGGTTATGAAGAAGGTGGTCAGCTTACAGAAGCAGTTAGACATAAGCCATATTGTGTTTTATTATTTGATGAAGTAGAAAAAGCTCACCCAGATGTATTTAATATTTTCCTTCAAATATTAGATGATGGTAGAGTTACAGACTCACAAGGTAGAACTGTTGATTTTAAAAATACAATTATAATTTTAACATCTAATTTAGGTGCTCAAAAAATATTGGATAGTATTGCTAAAACTGGAGGAATTACAGAAAGTACTAAAGAAGAAATAAGAACAATTTTAAAAACACAATTTAGACCAGAATTTTTAAATCGTCTTGATGAAACTATTTTCTTCCAAGCACTGGCAAAAGAGCAAGTATATAATATTGTAAGATTATTATTGGAAAGTTTAATAAAAAGGTTAGCAGAACAAGGAATTACAATGGAAGTGGGAGATGATGTTGTTAATTGGATTGTTGAAGTTGGATATGATATTAATTTTGGTGCAAGACCATTAAAAAGAGCTATTCAAGATGAAATTGAAACATTAGTTAGCCGTGCAATTGTAGCAGATACAGTTAAGAAAAAAGATAGTATTAAAATTGTAGTAAATAAATCAAATGAATTAGAAATTGTTAAATTATAAAATAATAATTAGAATGTGTTATTTTATAAAATAAGAAATATAAAAAAATATATATAAAAAGTATTTTATAAAAATATAAGAATTTAAATAACAAATAAAGATGTTATAAAGTTTTAGGTAACTTTAAAACCTAAATATATTATTCTAAGGAGTTAAATAAAATAAGTAATGGCAGAACCAATTGAAGTTATTGAGGCTAGACAAAAGACAAATGATAGAGAATTTTATTTAGAAAGAGTAAAAACAATGCCACTTCTTATTGAATGGGCAAATGAAGAAATACGTGATGATAAAGAAGTATTGCTTACAGCAGTAAAAATAGATGGTGGAGCACTAGAATTTGCAAGTGATAGATTAAAAGATGATAAAGATGTGTTATTAGAGGCTGTTTCACAAGCAGGGTGGACAGCATGTTATGCAAGTGATAGATTAAAAGCAGATAAAGATGTTATGATATCAGCTGCCAAAAATGATGGTCAAGTATTATATTTTGCAAGTCAAGAATTAAGAGATGATAAAGAGGTTGTTTTAGTAGCAGTTAGTCAAAAGTCAATAATTTTAAAATATGCAAGTAATAGATTAAGAGCTGATAAAGATGTAGCAATAGCAGCGCTTAATCAAAGTAAGAAATGTTTAGAATATATAGATGAAAAATTGCAAGAAGATGAAGATATAAAAAAATTATGTGAATGATAAATTTTAAAAATTTAGAAAGGAAGTTTTATGATAAAAATAACTAATGTTACCAAAAAATTTGAAAATAAAACTGTTTTAGAAAATTTGAATTGCAATATAAAAACAGGTTCTATTTATGGATTAGTTGGAGCAAATGGTGCAGGAAAATCTACACTTTTAAGAATAATAACAGATGTTTATAAGCAAGATAGTGGCACTGTGGAAATAGATGGTGAAATTAGTAAAGATAATGAAAAAATAAAACAAAAATTGGTTTTTGTACCAGATGATTTATTCTTTTTTCCAAATTATAGTTTAACTGAAATGGCTAAGTTTTATAAGTCTATGTATAAAAACTTTGATATGGAAAATGTATTTAAATTAGCTGAAATTTTAAAATTAAATACTAAAGATAAAATACAAAGTTTTTCAAAAGGAATGAAAAGACAATGTGCTTTAATTTGTGCAATTTCAACTAATGCAGATTATATGTTTTTTGATGAAACCTTTGATGGTTTGGATCCAGTAGTTAGGAATCTTTTAAAAAATGTCATAAAAGCGCAAATGGAAAAAAAACAAACTACTATAATTATGACAAGTCATAATTTAAGAGAGCTTGAGGATATTTGTGATAATTTAGGATTATTATATAAAGGTGGAATTTTATTTGAAAGTGATATAGATACACTTAAAACTAATATGTTTAAAGTTCAAATTTCACTAAATGGAGAATTTACAAAAGAATCGTTTAAATCTATTGAAATAATGAGCTTTAAGAAAGTTGGAAGTGTAGCAACAATTATAATAAAAGGTAATAAAGAACAAGCAGAAAAAGTTTTAAAAAGTTTAAATCCAGTTGTATTAGATTTTTTACCATTGACACTAGAAGAGGTATTTATTTATGAAATGGAGGTGCTTGGTTATGAGTTTAATAACATCATTTAATAAGAACTTTTTAAAAGAGAATTTAAAAAAATCTAAAGGACCTGTAATATTTTCTCTTATTATAATTCCGCTTATAACGGCTCTTATAATGATTATGGGATATAAAGATTATAGCTTAGTAAAAGTTTTTTCATGGAAAGATTGTTCTACTTTAAATCTTATACTTATGTATATATTACCTTTTGTATTTTCTAATATACTGTTTGGTTTCGTATATAAGAGAAAGAGTACAGATTTTATAAATTCAATGCCAGTAAATAAAAAAACAATTTTTATTACTAATACAATTGGTGGAATACTATTAATTACTATAATTCAAGTTCTTGTAGCAATTATTTTATTAATTTGTAATAGTATATTAAATAGTGTAGTAATATTACCACAAGTAATATTAGATATGTTTATAATGATGTGGATGTCATATGTTTTTGTATTTACTGCTACAAACCTAGCAATGACAATTTCAGGAACATTAATGACTCAAGTGGTAATTACTGCTTTAATTTTATTTTTAGTTCCGATTTGTGCTGATTGTATAGATTCGTTTAATTCTTCTAAATTATCAAATAATATGTTTTATAATGAATTTTCTATTATAGATGGTGATAAAGAAGTTTATATAGAGAAAATAAATCATTTAAAAAATTATACTATACCATATAAAATAATAAAATATATTGGTTATAAAAATATTTATTCTAATATAACAGTTGTAAAAATGGCTGTATTGAGTATAATTTATTTTATAATTGGTTTACAGTTATTTAAAAGAAGAAAAATGGAAAATTGTGAAGAATCTTTTATAAGTTTAAAAGAACATTTAATTTTAAAAACAATTACTTTAATACCAATACTTATGTTAGCTAATATTGAAGATTCCATTAGTTTATCAATTGTAACAGTTGTACTTCTTGCTTTATATTATTTTATTTATGATCTTATTATAAGAAAAAAAGTTCCTTTAAAAATTTCTTTGGTATGTTTTATTAGTAGTATTATTTTTTTACAAATAGGAATTACTGGAATAAATATAGCATTTTCTAATTTTAATGAAAATACTATAAATTTAGAAGATATAGAATCTGTATCTTTTGGTAAAACAAATAATACACCAATTTCATCATTTGTTTCTATTTACTATAACAATAAATATTTCTTAAATGGCGAAATTTATTTTAAAGATGATGATTTAATAAAAGATATTGTATACAAAAATTATGAATATAATAAAGAGTATGATGAATATAATAACAATTATCAATATGATGATATATATAATACTAAGAGTACTTATAATTATTCAGATGATAGCATAAAATATATTCAAGTTAATTTTAAATTAAAGTCTGGAAAAATATATTCAGGAAATCTATGCTTTTCTGTAAAAGAACTTAATAATATAAAAAACAAAATTTGTTTAGATGAAAATTACTTTAATACTTTAAAGAAATATATTACAGAACCAGGAATAATTATAATTAATTCAAAATTACTTAATAATAAAGATACTAATAAAATAAACAAAATATTAAAAGATGAAATTAATAAAGATAATATATTTGAATTAGATAGCCAAACTAGTTCTGATTTTATAAAAAAATGCTCTTATATTAATCATGAAATAAAAACATATTATATACCAATAGATATTTCAGATGAAATTGAGAGTATCATTTCAAAATACCAAAGAACAAGAATTGAATAAAAAACATAATAATATTATTATGTTTTATTAAATTAATTTTTTATGAATTATTAAATAGTGTTTATTATTAAATAAAATATAAAAATATATTACAAATTAATAATAAAAATTAGCATATTTTAAGAAATTCCGAATATATACTATTAAAACAATTAAGTAGGGATAGGAGGAGTTTCTTTTTATGCGTTTTAAAAGAAAAGCTATGGAATTATTAGAGATGCCTCGCGAAATAGTAAGTGAGGTTCCGAAAATTACTGTTACAGGTTTTGATGAAGTTATTATAGAAAATTTTAAGGGGATTTTAGAATATGAAGAGTTTTTTGTAAGAATTAGTACTTATATTGGAAATGTTTCAATAAATGGATTTAATATGAAACTTACTCAAATGAATGAAGAAGATATTTTAGTAAAAGGAAAAATTGAAAATATATCTTTTGAAAAATAAATAGATTAAATGAGTATAAATATTTAAATCAAAAAAGATGTTAGTTTGAAAGAAATAAAAATATTTCATTAATATTTGTACAAAAAATGCTAGTTATAAAATGTAAATAAAAAATTTAGAGTGAAGGGAATGAAGTTTTTTATGAAATTTTTAAAAATATTGTATTTATATATTTTTGGATATGTAGATGTTAGAATAGAAGGTTTTTTTACTGAAAGATTTGTAAATATGTGTTTTGCTAAAGGTATTTTTTTGTGGAAACTTTCTAGAAAATCTAGTATTCAAATTGAAGCTAGAATTAGTATATCTGATTTTAAGAAACTTCATAAAATAGCTAAAAAAACAAAATGTAAAGTAGCAATTTCTTCAAAGAAAGGACTACCATTTTTGTTACATAAGTATAAAAAGAGAAAAATTTTTGCAATTACCTTATTGGTAGTTGCAATTTTAATTTTTGGACTAACTAGGTTTGTATGGAATATTGATATTTTATGTGATAATCCAGAAATTTCTAAAGATATTTTGAGAATTTTAAGCGAAACTGGAATAAAAGAAGGAACAGCTACATCTAAAATTGATACTCAAAAAGCAATAAATGCGATATGTTTAGCACGTGAAGACATATCGTGGGTTCGGAATAAAAATATTAGGTACAAATGTTATTGTTAGTATAGAAATGGCAACAGATAAACCAGAGATAATAGATTCATCAGTGGTTTGTGACATTGTTTCTGATAAAGAGGCTGTAATTACAAAGGTTACAACATTAAATGGAACTGCTAAAGTTCAAGTAGGAGATACTGTAAAGCCTGGGGATACTTTAGTTCAAGGGATTGTAGAAGGAAAATATACAGAACCTAGATATGTTCATGCAAATGCAGTTATAACAGCTAAAGTTTGGTACACTAAAGATGCAGAAAGGAAGCTTGTACAAGAGTATTATGAAACTACAGAAAATACATATAACAATTTTGCAATAAAAATAAATAATTTTAAAATAAATTTTAATAAAAGTCTTCCAAAATTTAAAAAGTATGATACAATAGAAACGAATAAAAAAATAAAATTATTTTCAAATTTCTATATTCCGGTCGAATTTGTAAAGACCACATATACAGAGAAAAATTTGAAGTATAAAGAATATACAATAGAAGAACTTTCTAACGAATTGCAAGAAGAATTAAAAAATGAATTGCTAGATGAAAACAATATTTCAGAAGAAAATTTAATTGATGTTATATATGACTTTGAACCTACGGCAGATGGAATTAGGGGGAAAGTAACATGTGTAACAGAAGAGGAAATAGGAATGAAGAAGCAATTAGTTTATTAAGAAAGGAAGGAAACGAATGGAAGAAAGAAGTCTAAAAGTAATACCACAAAACACAACTTTTTTTAGCAAAATTTCTAGTACTTTAAGTAAGTTGCTTACTCCAACAAAACTTGGAATAAATGGAATGTTAATTTCTATGAAAAGAAATAATGTTATTAAGTATTATGAAGCTTATAAAAAATTAGAAACATCAAATGATGTTGCCAAAAAAGAGTCTGCATCAAATAGATATGAAGAAAGTTATACATTATATTTAGAATCAATAGATAAATTTATTATGGATTCAGTATATAAAAAAGTAAAAAATGGTTCTGCATCAGTTTATGAAAGAGATGCACTATCTAGTTATTATAATATTGTTCATTTAAAAGAAACAGAATATTTAGAGTATAAATATAGAAAGCAAAAATTTCTAATAGAATTAGATTTTGAAACATTTAAAGAATCAGGAAAAGAGAAATTTGTAGAAAAATATAAATCTTTATATATTGAAAAAATGGATCTTTTATATAAAGGCATTTTAAAAAATTATTCTGTAAAACTTGCAGATGGTTTAAGAACTCATGGAACTGGTTTAGTAAATTTATATAAAAATATATTTGAAACACTTGAAGAATACATAAAAAAAGTTTTACCAATTAAATTAGAAATAGATAAAGAAAATGAAAATTATGCGAGTATTTTAGCCGGATATGAAGAATATGAAAAATTTAGTGTAGGAAAACTTGATGAAAAAGAATATTTAGAAAAAAACATGATTTTATTAGGACTAAGTAGAGTTTTATTTACACATAGTTTACCATTAGTAGCAGCAGAGCAATGTTATAATAAATTGCTAAAAGACGTTAGAAATTTAATTGTAACATCAAAAAATGCAAATAAAAAAGAAGAAACATATCAAATGCTTATAAAACTTATAGAAGATTATAATGTTAAACTTTTATCAACTAAAGTTTATTGGGATAATAGTGATGAAAGAGAAAGTTATAAGAAATTTTGGTCAAAATATAGTAAATCCAAAGATAATGAAGAAAAAGAAATTTTATTTCTAAAAAGAGAACTTAGTCAAATTGACATGAGCAATAAAAATAATATTGAATTAAGAAAATTTTATAAATCAAAGCTTGTGGAATTTGGTGTTATGAAGAATTTTAAAAATTCTTGTATAACAGGTGAAGCTTCAAGATATAAGAAAGTGAAATAGTTTTTTGTTTAAAAGAATGAAAAGATAGAATTATTTTTTGCGTAAAGAAAAATAAAAAATAAAGTGGTTTTGACATAAGATAAAATAAAAAGTAATAAGGTATGTTTTTCATACCTTATTATATTAAAATAAATTTGATATTAATTTTAGTGAATTTAAGGAGAAAGGGATAATCAATTAAATAAATTGATATTTTTTATGTAATTGATTATATTAGATAAGAAATGAATTTAGTAGAGGTTGAATTTTTAGATATTGAAGAAAATGAAGAATGTATTAAACTTATTGAACGAGTTGCTAATAAATGCTTTGAAATTCAAAACTTACTTTCAAAAAATTTATATCTTAGTGTTATTTTAACAAATCCTGAAAATATTAGAAGAATAAATAAAGAATATAGACAAGTTGATAAAGAAACTGATGTGCTTTCATTTCCTATGTTTGAAAAGGACGAGCTAAGCTTAATTACAGGAAATCATAGAGAACCTTTAGGAGATATAATGATTTCTATTCAAAGAGTTAAAGAACAAGCAAAAGAATATGGACACAGTTTTGAACGTGAACTTGCATATATGATTGTTCATGGATTTTATCATTTAATGGGATATGATCATATAACAGATGAAGAAAAAGAAATTATGAGAGAAAAAGAAGAAGAGGTTTTAGAACTTCTTAATATTACTAGAAAATAAAATTTTGATATTTTATTTAAGTAGTATAATTTAATGTTATATATAAGTTTTATATCTAAAATTTATAATCAATACTTGTGATTAAATTATATATAAATAAAATAATAATATAAGTAACATAAAGTATTAAAAAAGAATATTATAGAATGTGGAGAATATATGGAAAATTTCAAATCAGGATTTGTAAGTTTAATTGGAAAAACAAATGCAGGAAAATCTACTCTTTTAAATAGTCTAATTAATGAAAAGGTTGCAATTACAACACCAAAAACACAGACTACTCGTACTGCTATAAAAGCAATAATAAATAATAAAAATTCCCAAATAATAATTACAGATACTCCCGGAATTCACAAAGGAAATAGTAAATTAAGTAAAGTAATGTATGATACTGCATTTTCAATGATAAATGAAGTAGATTGTGTATTATTTTTAGTAGATGGAACAGAAAAAGATATATCTAATGAAAATATACAAATATTAGAAAAAATAAAAAGTAGTAAAATAAGAACTATTTTAATTATTAATAAAATGGATTTAATATCTAAAGAAAAACTTTTAAAAATAATAGAAAGTTATAAAGATGAATATGATTTTGAATCAATTATTCCAATTTCAGCATTAAAATCAGATGGAGTTGAATTAGTAATAAAAGAAATAGAAAAAATATTACCAATTGGACCAAAATATTATGAAGATGATGAATATACAGACCAAACAATGAGAGAATTAGCATCTGAAGTTATTAGAGAAAAAGCACTAAAACTTCTTAATGAAGAAGTACCACATGGAATTTATGTTGATATAGAAAAATTTGAATCTAATGTTAAAAAATCTGGAAAAGATATTTATCATATAGAAGCAACTATTTATTGTTTAAGAGAATCTCATAAAGGTATTATAATAGGAAAAGGTGGACAAATGTTAAAACGTATTTCAACTTATTCTAGACAAGATTTAGAAAAAATGTTTGATACAAAAGTCAATCTTAGAGTTTGGGTAAAAGTTAAAGAAGATTGGATAAATAATGAAGGATTAGTTAATAGAAAGTTCAAATTGAAATAGTATAATCTAAAAATAATTACAAATAATAATCGTAGGAAGTGAATGAATATGGATAAAAAAGTAGCATGGAGTAATTTCCTTAAAACAGGAGAGATTAACGATTATTTAGAATTTTGTAAGTACAAAAATACGGAGGAAAATATTAGTGGCAAAGAATTTGAAAGTAAATGGAATAGTAATCTCGGAAAATAATTCTAATGATTATGATAAAATGTTAAGTTTGCTTACTCCAAATTTAGGAAAAATAAGTTGTAGTGCCAAAGGAGCAAGACGTACGAAAAGTCAGCTTTTAGGTGGCACTCAACTTTTTTCTTTTGGTGAATATATGCTTTTTAAAGGTTCAGATACATATACAATAAATTCTTGTGAAACTATTGAAATGTTTTATAATTTGAGAACTGATTTAGATAAACTTATGTATGCTTCTCATATAAATAAAATTATAAATGATGTTACTACTGAGAATCAAAATTCATTTTATATTTTAAAATTGTTTTTAAATACATTATATGCAATTTCTGAAACAGATAAAAACCTTGATTTTATAATATCTGTATTTAAAATAAGACTTATGAAAATTTTAGGTTTTGCACCAAATATAAATGAATGTGTTATGTGCCATTCTAAAGAAAATTTAACATCATTTAGTTTTAAAGATAATGGTTTTAAATGTGAAAATTGTAGCAAGCAAGAAGCTGGTAGTTTTGCTTTGAATGAAGCTACAAAAAATGCAATTATTTACTCTACAAAAGCTGATGCAAAAAAAATTTTTTCTTTTAATTTGTCAGAGAATTCTTTGAGGGAATTTGAAATTGTTTCTAGGTTATATTTGAATGAGAAATTAGATAAGGAATATAAAGTGGATAAGCTATAAAACTTTGGTTATTTATTAGATAGAAATAATTATAAGTTATGTTTAATTTAATATAGATACTCTTAAAAACATAAATTGTATACTAAACAAAATTATCAAAAAGTCAAATTTTGTTTAGTACAATGAACAAAATCAACAGAATAAAATAAAAAGTCTGATTTTAACAATAAAAATGTAGTTAAAGTCAGATTTTTTAATGTTATAATTTTTATTTAAATATTTTTTTAATTAATTATTAATTTTTGATTAGAAAAATTCTTTATATTTTGTAGTAATTCATAAATTTTCTTTTAAAAAAATTATTTATATTTTAGTTTAGGTTTTATATATTTTAAAAGTCATTATTACTTATTTTATAGAAAATTTTTAGTATAGTATTTTATAGTAATGTGAAATGTTTGAAACTTAAATGTGAATTACATTGACTTTTTAAAATTTTTTGAATATTATAATAATACAAAACACATTAAGCTTAAAATAAAGTGAAGATTGGAGAGGATTTATATATGTGTGGAATAGTAGGATATGTTGGAAGAAAAAATGCAGAGCCAATATTAATTAATGGTCTTTTAAGATTAGAATATAGAGGATATGATTCTGCTGGAATTGCTACAATAGAAGAAGATGGAATTAAGGTTGTAAAAAATAAAGGAAGAGTGGCTTCTTTATTAGAAATTACAGAAAAAAATAATTTAAAAGGTACAATAGGAATAGGTCATACAAGATGGGCAACTCATGGAAAACCTTCTGCTGAGAACTCTCATCCTCATATGGATAATAAAAACACTATAGCTGTAGTACATAATGGAATTATAGAAAATTACATAGAACTTCGTAAATTTTTAGAAGAAAATGGATATAAGTTTTTATCTCAAACAGATACAGAAGTTATTCCAAATCTTATAAATTATTTTTATGAAAAAACTCCTAAAAGAGGAAAAGAAGACTTTTTAAATGCAATGAAAGAAACTGTACTTAAATTAAAGGGAAGTTTTGCAATTGAAGTATTGAGTAAAGATTTTATGGATGAAATGTTTGTTGTTAGAAAAGATAGTCCAATGGTTATAGGAAAAGGAACAGATGAGAATTATATTAGTTCTGATATTCCAGCAATTTTATCTTTTACTAAAGATTTTTTCTTGCTTAATGATTTAGAATTTGCTATTCTTTCAAGAAACGAAGTTGAATTTTATGATATGAATTTAAATAGATTTGAAAAACAAGCTAAAAATATAGCTTGGGATATGAGCTCAGCTGAAAAAGGCAATTTTGAAGATTTTATGTTAAAAGAAATTTTTGAGCAACCAAAATCAATTCGCGAAACAATAGGTGCAAGACTTTCTGCAGATTCAAAATGTTCATTAGATGAAATTAATTTTACAAAAGAATATTTAGAAAGTGTAGATAGAGTTTATATTGTAGCATGTGGAACTGCAATGCATGCAGGAATGACAGTAAAAAAAATTCTTGAAGAATTTTGCAAACTTCAAACAGAAGTTGACATTGCTTCTGAATTTAGATATAGAAATCCTTTAATTACGAAAAATACTCTTTGCATATATATTTCTCAATCAGGAGAAACAGCAGATACTATAGCAGCATTAAAAATTGCTAGAGAAAAAGGCGCAAAAACTATAGCAATTTCAAATGTTATAGGAAGTTCAATTACAAGAGAAGCTGATTTTTCTTTATATACTCATGCAGGTCCAGAAATAGCTGTAGCTTCAACTAAAGCATATACATCTCAAATAATATTACTTAGTATTTTAGGAATTTATTTTGCTGAGATTTTAGGAGTTCAAGATGAAAGATTAGAAATTTTAAAACGTGAAATATTAGAAGTACCTACAAAAATTGAAGAGATATTAAAAAATACAGAAAATATAAAATCATTTGCAAAACGAATTAGTGGGGAAAAGGATGTATTTTTTATACGGACGTGGTATAGATTATGCAGTTGCATTAGAAGGTTCTTTAAAATTGAAAGAAATTTCTTATATTCATTCTGAAAGTTATAGTGCAGGTGAATTAAAACATGGTCCAATTGCATTAATTGAAAATGGAATTACAGTTGTTGGAATAATGACTGATAGTATTCTTACACCAAAAACAATAAGCAATATTCAAGAGGTGGTAACTAGAGGTGCTAAAACATTTATAGTAACTAATCAAAATATAGATGAACATAATTTTGATGAGGTTATAAAGATTCCTAGAATTAATTCATTTATATCTCCTGTTCTTTCGGTAATACCATTACAATTATTAGCTTATTATATTTCAAAAGAGAAGGGACTTGATGTTGATAAACCAAGAAATTTGGCTAAATCAGTTACTGTTGAATAAATTTAGTAAAATATATTTAAATTTAATAAAAAATAACAACCCCTAGAAAACTTTTCTAGGGGTTATCAATAAACTAAAAAGACTAGATATATTTATCTAGTCTTTTTATAAGATTTTAATATCCAAATGGATTAGAAAAATAGTTTTTATAATAATTATCGTAGTTATTATAATAATCTTGAAGAGTTTCTCCATCTTCTGATGGGGTATCTCCTAAAGTTAATTTTATGTCAATATATTCTTTATTTCTATAAACTTTTAAAGAAACTTCATCTCCAACTTCACATTTATTTTTTACTTCATTTAATTCATCAACAGTAGAAACATCTTCATCATTTATTGAAACAATAACATCTTCAGGTTTAAGACCTGCTTCTTCGGCAGCACTATCTGGTGTTACTTTTTCTATATATATTCCAATAGGATAGTCGTATTTTTTTGATAGTTCTTCTGAAATGTTACGACCTTCAATTCCTATATATGGTCTTTTTACAACACCATATTCAATTAATTGGTCTATTATATTCATTGATGAGTTTACTGGCATTGCAAATCCAATTCCTTCAATTCCATCACCGAGATAATTTCATAGAATTTATTCCTATTAGTTCACCTTTGCTATTAACTAAAGCTCCTCCGCTATTTCCAGAGTTGATTGCTGCATCTGTTTGAATTGTAATGAAAGTATTTCCATCATCATCATCAACTTTTCTATCTAAGGCACTAATTATTCCGCTAGTTACAGAACTGTCTAAACCTAAAGGATTTCCAACAGCCATAACAAATTCTCCAACTCTTAAATTATCGGAATCTCCGATTTCAATTGCATTTAAATCTTCAGCTTCAATTTTTAAAACTGCAAGGTCTGTAGATGAATCGCTTCCTATAACTTTAGCATCATAAAGCACATCATCATCATCTCCATATAAATGTATTTTTATACTAGTTGCTTCTGTTACTTGATAGAAGTAAGAAGAACTTTCAGAATTAACAACATGATTATTTGTAATAATATAACCATCTTCACTAATTATAACTCCAGAGCCAGTAGCTGTTGCTGTAGTGGAACCAGAAAAAGTGGAAACATTATAAGTAACTGTAATACCAACAACAGAAGGAAGTGCTTGTTCTGCAACTGCAACTGCTGTTTCTGAGTATTGTGCTAAATCCATTAGTTTTGCTGAATAAGATGAGTTTTTTGAAACATTTTTTGATGAATCTACTTTATTAGATGTTTCATTTTCTTGTGTAGTAGCAATATTTGCTTTATTTAAAATATTATTTCTAATACTAGGAACTCCTAATCCAACTCCTAGTATTAAAGATGCTCCTAAAATTCCAGAAATAAAAGGAATTACAACCGTTTTTCCAAATCCATTAGAATTTTTTGGGTTTGGAACTTGTTTAAAATTATTGTTAGGACTATAATTAAATTCATTTTCATTATCCATAATAAATAAACCTCCATTTATGTAATAAAATTAATATATTAAGGTTATACCTTAAATTTAATATTATAAAAGATTTTTGTTTATAATATTATTAGTTTTTGTTAAAATTTTAATAATATTATAATATATAAAAAACTTTTTTTATACAATATAAATTTGAAATTTATATTGAAAAAAATTTTTTATAAATATATAATACTATTAAATGTTTAAAATAAACTTAAAATTTAGGAGAAATTTTATGTTCAAAAGTGATAAAGGTATAACTTTAACAGTATTAATAATTACAATAATTATTATGGGAATAATTTTTGCTGTAACAATACGAACAGGTGATGATTTATTAAGAAATACTCAAAAAGATAGACTTAGAACTAATATGTATTTAATTAAAGCAAGAGCAGAAAGTTTATTATCAGATTATTTATTTGATTTTGAAAATCCATTAGATAATTCCATTTCTAATGAAACTAAAGCTAAATATTTAAAGGGAATTGTTATTACAGATTTTGCAAAAGTAAAATCTGTTGGTTTTGAAGTTTCAAGTTCAGATTTTAGTGGAGTATTTATATATTGTGAATGGAATTTAAGTGTATTAAAAGAACAAGGAATAAGTACTTCTAATATTGCAAATAATGAATCATTTATAATTCAATATAGCCCAACAACAGACGAAGTTAATGTTGCAAGTGTTAGAGGTTTTTCTGAGAAAAATGGTTTAACATATCATAAATTAAGTGAGTTTGAGCAGATGGGAGATTACAATTAATGAATGAGAAAGAAGCAGAACGTTTAAAATTATTAAAAAATGAAGAAAATAAGTTATATGATAGTGAAAAAATAAAATATATTTGTGGAATAGATGAAGCAGGTAGAGGACCTCTTGCAGGCCCGGTTGTAGTTGGAGCAGTTATTCTTCCTAAAGAGTCAATGATAGAAGGAATTAATGATTCAAAAAAAATTTCAGAAAAAAAAAGAGAACTTATATATGAAAAAATTATTAGTGAAGCAATTAGTTATGCAGTTGGAATTGTGGATCATACTGAAATTGATAATATAAATATATTAAATGCTACAAAGTTAGCTTTGAAAAATGCATTAATAGATTTAAGTGTTAAACCAGATATGATAATGGTGGACGCTTTAACAAAAATCGATACATTAGGAATACCATATATTTCTGTTGTAAAAGGAGATGCTAAAGTTTATTCTATTTCAGCAGCATCAATAATTGCTAAAGTTACAAGAGATAGAATTATGTGTGAATGGGATAAAGTTTATCCTGCATATGGATTTGCAAAACATAAAGGGTATGGAACTGCATTTCATATTGGAGCAATTCATGAAAATGGTTTATGTGAAATACATAGAAGAACATTTATAAAAGACGAATGGTTAAAAATATAAAAATAAATTTGGTATGATTTTAAGCATACAAGGGGAGGATAATATGGATATAAGCACTATAATAACAAAAAAGAGATATAAAGGAGAACTTTCAACTGATGAAATAAAATATTTTGTTGGAAAGTGGACAAGAGGCGAAATTAAAGATTCACAAGCTGCTGCATTAATAAGTTATATTTATACAAATGGTTTAACAGAAAATGAAATTATGAAATTTGCAGTTGAAATTGGTAAATCTGGAGATGTATTAGATTTAAGTAAGATTTCACCAAAAACAATAGATAAACATTCAACAGGAGGTGTTGGTGATAAGGTAACTTTAATTTTACTTCCTATTATTGCAGCATTAGGTATACCAGTTGCAAAAATTTCAAGTAGAGGCTATGGAATATCAGGACGGAACAATTGATAAATTAGCATCAATACCAGGATTTAATTCAAATATAAGTATAAATCAATTTAAAGAAAATGTGGAAAAAATTGGAATTAGTATTGTTAGTCAGGATTTAAATTTAGCCCCAGCAGAAGGAAAATTCTATAGAATTAGAAATGAAATTGCTTGTAGAGATAATATTCCATTAATAGCTATAAGCTTAATGAGTTTAAAGATTGCAACAGGAAGTAATAAACTTATATTTGACTTAAGCTGTGGAAAACGGAACTTATATTGAAACTCGTGAAGATGCAAAACGTCTTGGAAAGTTATTAGTTAAAATAGGAAAATCATTAAATAAAGATGTAGGATATATTATAAGTCTTATGGACGAGCCAGTTGGTAAAGCTGTTGGAAATATTTTAGAAATAAAAGAAACAATAAAAGCATTAAATGGAAATATGACAAAAGATGTTGAAGATACAGTAATTATGCTTGGAAGTTTAGCTTTAAATATAACAAATGGAGAAAAAGATTTAAATACAAATGCTGCTAGAATTTTAGAAGTTATAAGGTCTGGTAAAGCTATGGATAAATTTAGACAAATGGTTATAGCACAGCGGAGGAAATGAAGAATATATAGATAGTCCTGATAAATTCCAAACAGCAAGATATGTTTTACCTGTTTTTGCAAGTGATACAGGATATGTAAAAGAAATTGATGCAGATATGGTTGGAAGTTTAGCAAGATACTTAGGAGCAGGAAGAATGAATGATTCAAATAAAATAGACAATACTGCTGGAATTGTATTAGAAAAGAAAATTGGAGATCAAGTTTCAGTTGGAGAAATTATAGCTTATGTTCATGCTAATGATGAAGAAAAAGCAAATGGTGCAATAAAAAACTTAGCAGATGCTTTTGTTTATTCTCAAAAGCCAGTTCTTACATTAAAATCAAGAGTACTTGATGTATATGGTATATAATAAATACAAAGGAAGGATGATAAAAAATGGAAAAAACAGAAGGAGAAGTTTTAAAAGAAAAACTTTTTAATGAGAAAAAATCAGGATGGAATGATTTAAGTGAAGAAGATACAAGACAAGTTTTTAGATTTGCTGATGAGTATATGTTTTATTTAAATCAAGCAAAAACAGAAAAAGAAATAGTACATTTTTCAAAAGAAATATTATTAAAAAATGATTTTAAAGATTTAAATGAAGTTAGTACTTTAAATCCAGGTGACAAAGTTTTTTGGGTGAATAGAAATAGAAGTCTTTATATTGCAGTAATTGGTAAAGAAAAAATGTCTGATGGTGTTAAGATTGTTGCTGCTCATGGAGATTCTCCACGTATAGATTTAAAACAAAATCCATTATATGAAGAAGGAGAAATTGGGCTTTTAAAAACACATTATTATGGTGGAATAAAAAAATATCAATGGGCAACAGTTCCACTTAGTATGCATGGAATAGTTGCAAAAACAAATGGTGAAAGAGTTAATGTAACAATTGGTGAAAGTGAAAAAGATCCTGTTTTTTATATTACAGATTTACCACCTCATTTATCAAGAGGTATTCAAGATGAAAGAAAATTAGCAGAAGGAATTACAGGAGAAGAATTAAATATTGTAGCAGGAACAATACCATATTATGATAAAAAGATTTCAGAAAGAGTTAAATTAAATATATTAAAAATTTTAAATGAAAAATATGGTATAAAAGAAGTAGATTTTACAAGTTCGGAATTAGAGTTTGTTCCAAGTTATAAAGCTAGAAGTGTAGGTTTTGATGAAAGCTTAGTTGGTGCTTATGGACAAGATGATAAAGTTTGTTGTTATACATCTTTAAGAGCTATTTTAGATGCTCAAAATCCAGTAAAGACTTCAATTTGTGTTTTAACAGATAAAGAAGAGATAGGATTTTGTGGTGTTACTGGTATGGAATCTCATAGTTTTGAAAGATTTATGATTGAACTATTAGAAAAATCAGGAGAAAATATGCCAGGAATGTTAGAAAAAGTATATAGTAATTCAAATGCTATTTCAGCAGATGTTGATGCAGGATATGATCCAACATTTACTGTAGCATTTGATTCTATAAATGCAAGTAGATTAGGTCATGGAGTATGTATTTGTAAATATACTGGAGCAAGAGGAAAATCAAGTGCTTCTGAAGCTCCAGCAGAATTTGTAGCTAATATTAGACGTATTTTTGATGATAATAATGTAGCATATTGTTCATCAGAACTTGGAAAAGTAGATAAAGGTGGTGGAGGGACAATTGCTGTTACACTTGCTAATAGAGGAATTGATACTTTAGATATTGGAATACCGGTATTATCAATGCATTCACCATATGAATTAACGAGTAAATTTGATGTTTATGATGCTTTTAGAGCATATAGAGCATTTTTTAATGATTAATTAGTTAATATAGATAAATAAAACTATAAAAAGCAATGAAAATAAAAAGATTTTTTTATTGCTTTTTTGTTTTATTATAAATATAAATACAAAGCATTTTTTGCTTTAGAGCCAATAGATTTCAAAAGACATAAAGATGTAACTGCATATTTTAATAAAAACTATGTAAGCACAGAAATATTTCTCAAAATACTTGATTCTATTATTTTTAAATATAAAAATGAAAAGAAAAATAAAATTTATAGAATATTTAAATGACAATGAAATTAAATTAGTAGTATTTATAAATATATAAAAGTTTTTAAAGACAGAGTTTCTAATAAACATAAGAAATTCTGTCTTTTTATATTGCTTAAAAATTTATTATATTAAAGATAAGGTGAGGATTTATCAGTAATTCCTAATATATAATCTACAGAGGTTCCATAAAATTTTGCAAGTTCAATTAAAATTTTTGAAGGCACATCATTTTCTCCTGTCTCATATTTAGAATAACCAGTTTGAGACATATTAAGTATTTTTGCTAATTCTTTTTGTGTTAAATCGTGGTCTTCACGCAAAGAACGAATTCTTGGATATTTGTTGGTAAATATATTAATCACCGCCTTTTTATTATAGTTAATATTTTCAAAAATAAGTTGTTTTATTTTTCCCAAATTATAAAAATTAATTATTTTTGAGATTACAAATCCTTTAAAAATGGATAATATTCACTAAAATTATTTTAAAATATTTTAAAATACATATTGACATTTAACCTATTTTAGATTAAAATTACTTAAGAAATAACCTGAAACAGGTTAAATGTAACTTAAGATTTAAGTACATTTATATTTGTATCTAAGAGGAGGTGAATTTAATTTTCTAATATGAAAAGGAGTCTGCCTTTCCATCATGGAAAAAGAGACAGAAAGAAAAAGGTATCCAAAAGAGTATTTTTTATAAAGATTATTTGTAATTTTGTTTTGTTATTTGTTTTGATTTTCTTTCTATATTATTTTTTTAGAAAACCAAATAAATCAAATGAAACAAATACAGTAAATAAACTAGTAGAAAATACTTGTATTGAACAAACGGATAATACTGTTCAAGAACTGGATAATACTGTTGCTCAAAAAATAGAAGAGCCACCTCCAAAAGAGGATGAAAAAGTTGATGTATCTTATTTGCCCGAAAAGATGGGAAAATATAATGTTATTGGAGAACTTGTGATTGATAAAATTGGAGTTAAAAATAATATTTTGGACCCTGAAAATCCAAATAATGAAAAAGCTGTAAATGGTGCACTTAATTTATCTGTTGTTAAATTTTATGGACCAGATATAAATACAGCAGGAAATTTTAGTATTACAGGTCATAATTATAATGGTTTATTAAAAAGAGTAAAAGAGTTAGAATTAAATGACACTTTTTATTTAATAAATAGAGCTACTGGTACAAAAGTAAATTACAAAATTTATAATATATATACCTGTGATCCTTATGACACCACTTGCTTAGATGCTCCACAAGATAATAATGTTAGAGAAGTGACTCTAATTACATGCAATCCAGGAGGATTAACAAGGCGTATATGTAAGGCAAAAGAAATTTAAATTTTATCCAAATATAGATACAAAAATCTTATTTAAAAAAGAAAGGAATTTTAAGAGATGAAAATGAAGAGAATAATTTTAGGAATTTTAGTTGCAGTTATAATGTTAGTAGCTATGACACCAATGACAAATGCCGCTACATTTAGCATAGATGCTAAAGATGCAAAATATGAAGTAGGAGATAAAGTTGTGGTAACTGTTAATGTTAACCCAACTCGTAATATTGATATTACATTAAATTATGATAAAGATGTTTTTTCAATAGATAGTGTTGACGCAATTGCTGCAAATTCACAGACAGGTGCTTTCAAACCAACAGTAAATAAAAAAGTTGCAGGAGTTATTGAAGTATCAGGGGCAGATGCTGATGAGGATTTAAAAATAATAGGAATGAAATTTACATTCATAGCAAATAAAGAAGCTGATTCTGCAGTTTTCACAGCTTCAGGTTTAGTTACAGAAGTAGCTGAAACATTAAATTCTACTACAAAAACTGTAAAAGTAGTTAAAAAATCTGAAGAACCAACAAAACCAGCAGAACCAGAAAATCCAAATAAACCATCTGAACCAACAGAGCCAACAACACCAAATACACCAGATAAGCCATCAACTCCAACAGAACCAACAACACCAAATAAACCATCTGAACCAACAACTCCAAACACACCAACTGAACCAAATAATGCAGAAACACCAAAAACAGAAACAAAACAAGAGCAAGTGACAACACCAACTACACAATCAGGAAATTCTAACAAAATACAAAAACCAACTAAATTACCACAAACAGGAGTACCTTTTGTTGCAATTGGTTTAGTATTAGTAGCAATTGTTGCAGGAGCTGTATTAGTTTCTACAAACAAAAAATTAAAATAATTAAGTAGTATTAAAATTTTAAAATAAAAACTTAGGGGGAAATTTAGAATGAACAAAAAAATAAAAATTGTTTCAACTATTGCTTTAACAGGTATGATGGGATTAAATATATTAAGTTCAAATTTATATGCTGTAAATGTAGTATCAAATGGGAAAACGCAAGTGTTTGATGCAAGTACTATAGGCGGAAAGAAAATAGTTCCTGTTGTATTAGATGGAAAAACAGATACTTTAACAAGAACAGAAATTAAAGCAAAATATCCAGAAGCAAAAGACTTTTCAGGAAAAAATCAAAATCAAGTTGGTACAGGAGAAACATTTAAGATAGGAAATGATACATATACAGTTATGGTATATGGAGATGTTAATGGAGATGGATTAATTAACAGTAGTGATGCTTTATTAGTTGAAAGACATAAAACTAAAGATACAACATTAACATTAAATTCAGACCAAAAATTAGCAGCAGATGTTGCTTCAAGAGACGGACAAATAAACAGTTCAGACTCTTTAAGAATAAAAGATTATGCAGTATCAAACAAAAGAACAGTTGTAGATAGTGTTCCAGATGCTAATAAAAAACCAGAAGAGCCAGTTAATAATTATAATTATGATGTAGTTGTAAATGAAGGAAATATGGTTGATGGAAAAAGTATAATTAATTCAGAAAAAACTGTATTAATAAAAGCAACTCCAAAAGAAGCTGTTACCGAAAATACCACTTTAACAGTAAAAGTATTAGGAGAAGATGGAGAAGAAATTACTGGACATGGTATTACTCTTCCTGAATTAAAAGTTCAAGATAGATATACTGTATCTGATACTCCAGTTGATATTAGTTCAAAATTAGGAAGTAATAAAAAATTAACAATACAAGTATTAGATACAAGTGGAAAAGTAGTTGGTCAAACAGAAGTAGATGTTCATATAACTCTTCCAGAAGTAGGAAATGTAGTTACTAACCGTCCTGGAACTGAAAGTGCAGAATTATCTTTAGATGTGTTAAATAATGGTACATTAAAAAATGTAAAATATGTTGTTAAAGAAGGTGTAGTAGCAAGTGCTGTTGCAACTCAAGAGAATCAATTAACAGAAAGCTTATATGCAATTAATAATAAAATAACAAAAGCATCATTAGTATATGCTAATGGTTATGAAAAATCTAAAGCATATACAGTATCATTTATATTAGTTGATGAATATGGAAATAAATCAGCTATAAAAAGTGCTATTATTGCCTCAGGTAATGCTGAAGCTTCTGAAACTACTGTAAACTTTGTAACAGCTCCAACATTAGTTGATAATAGCAATAAAGAATTTGCTTGGAAATTAAATGGAAGTGCTTTAAATACTTCTAAACAAAAATTATGTTATACATTATATAAAGATGATGTTCCTGTAAAAACAGGTGACCTTTTATCAGGAGACTTTACTGCTGATATGCAAGAAGTTGGAACATATAAACTTGGTATAGTAATAAAATCTAAAGATGGAACAGTAAAAGATACTGTTGAAAAATTATCTGGTACTGTTGAAGTAAAGAAATTAAACAAAGTTTCTAATGTAGAATTTGAAGTAAAACAAGAAAATAATACAAATAACTATGTATTAAGTTGGAATGATGATAATACTTCATTTGATAGCTATGAAGTAAAATTATATGCATATAATGCAGTTACTAAAGATTTTACAACTGATGAATCATCAAAATTAATAATTGAAAATGCAAAATCAAAAACTGTAAAAATAAATAATACTGTTTCTGGAATGAGTACAAATACTCTTTACAAAGCAAAAGTAACAGTAAAGAAAGAAGCAAATCAATATAAATGGCTTGATTCAGATGTTGAAGCATCAGAAATGTTCTTTATAATTGATGCTAATGGATTATTATCTAATCCAGTTGCTAATGAAACATCAATAACTTATGAATTAGATGATATTGATATTGAAGGACTTGATGAAGAAGTTAAATATCAAGTTACAGTATATAAAATGGTATCTGACCCAAATGATAATGCAAATTATAGTTCTCAAAAAATAGATACAAGAGATGTTGCAATATCAACTGATGAAGCTGGTCAGAAATATCTTACAATATCAAATTTAGAAAGAAATACTAATTATGCATTTAGATTAATTGCTAAAATGGGAAATGCCGAAGGAGTAGCAACTAGTGTAATGGCTAAAGCTACAACAATAAAAACTCCAGAAATTAAAGGTTTAACTGTTGTAAAAAATCCAACAGTAGCAGAAGCTGGAAAAGTAGGAATTAATGGTACAACATTATATATTAATGGTGAAGAAATAGCAAATTATGATAAAGCAAATTATACTGATGAATTTATATCAAATATTGATAATATAGTTGCAAAATTAAAAGCTGATGATGTTGTTACAATCGTAGACAACAAAATAACATTAGATTTAAAATCAGGAGTAGAAAATTCTACAGTAGCTTTAACTGCTGGAACTGAAAATAAAATTCTTGAAATAACAGGAAATACATTTACAAAAACAGTTACAGTTTCTGAAAAATTACAAGAATTAGTTGTAAATACTGGTTTATTTGATATATCAGGAGTATCAGCTGAAAAATATACATTAGCTAATGGTACTAAAGTTAGTGATACAACTTCTAATAAAGATAGAGATTTTGTAATTAAAGCAGGAGCTAGCGTTAGAATAAATGGAGTTGAAATAGAAGCTAAGAAAGAAGCAAATATTTTAATAAAAAATACTGATATAGTAGTAAAAACAACTAAAGAAACAGAAAATGATTTAGTATTTAAAAATGAATCAGGAAAAGATGTTGATATAGCATTTGTACCAGTTGGAAATGCTGGAATTTATACAGGAACTGTTACAATTAGTTCAAATGGTGGAGAAGTTGTTGTATCACAATCTGCAGTTGAACTTGATAATGTAAATTTAACAATAGATGTAAAATCTGGAGATATTGATATATCTAACTTTAATGGTGATAATTTAAATACAACAGTAAATGTTAAAAATAATGATGTTACACCAACAACACTTATAGTTAAATCTAATATGGTAGCTCCAATTGATTTAACTGATGTTGAAATAAAAAATTATAGTCTGGAAGAAAATAATGTTGATGGTATTACAGGTGTAAATTCTACTAATAAACAAAATGTAATTGATTTCATTAATTCTTTTGGATTCCAAGGAACAGGAGCAACATTAACTGTTGATACAAGTAGTGATGCTCAATTAGTAACAATTACATTCCCAGTAGGAGCAAATGTTGTTAATGAAGAAGTTAAAGGACTTGCTACAAAATAGTAAAAATAATTAATTTGTGATTATAAACAAATTAAGTATTATATTTTATTTATATTTCAAAAAAGAGAAATAGTAGAAAAGCTATTTCTCTTTTGCTATTTATAGGGAATTTTACTATGCTTTAATTTTTTTATATAATAATAATTACTTTTTTTGTGTTTCAATTGTATAAATAATTGAAATGGGAAAAAAGATATTAGCTTGTCAACCAAAAGTTGCATACACTTTAATATTCCAGTTGACAAAAGTCGATATTTATTAAAATTATATTTAAAAATAAAAATCTTTTTCAAAATTTTTAAAAAAACACTATTAAACCATAAAAAAATATGATAGAATATCGCTATAAAAAATAAGTAAAAGGAGATTTTTATTATGTTTGATTTAAATAATATAGAAGAAAAAATGAAAAAATCAGTTAGTGTTTTTGAAGAAAATCTTTCTGAAGTTAGAGCAGGACGTGCAAATCCAGCAATTTTAAATAAAATATCTATTGAATATTATGGAGCTACTACACCAATAAATCAAGTAGCTGCTGTATCAGTTCCAGAGGCTAGAATGATAGTAATTCAACCTTGGGATGCAAGTTGTTTGAAAGATATTGAAAAAGCTATACTTGCTTCTGATATTGGATTAAATCCAAACAATGATGGTAAAGTTATAAGATTAAATTTTCCTGAATTAACAGAAGAAAGAAGAAAAGAATTAGCTAAAGATATTAGAAAAATGGCTGAAGATGCTAGAGTTTCTGTTAGAGGTGTAAGACGTGAAGGAATGGATTTAGTTAAAGAATTAAATAAAAAATCTGAAATTACAGAAGATGAAAGAAAATCTAATGAAGATTCAATTCAAAAATTAACAGATAAATATATTGCTGAAATAGATAAACTATCAGAAGTAAAAGAAAAAGAAATTATGAGTGTATAGGAGATAATCATGAATAAAGAAAACTTTCCAGAGCATATTGCTATTATAATGGATGGTAATAGAAGGTGGGCTAAAAAACGTATGCTTCCTATACAACTAGGTCACAAAGAAGGTGCAAAAAACCTTGAAAAAATGGTTAGATATGCAAATAAAATTGGAATAAAATATTTTACTGTATATGCATTTTCAACAGAGAATTGGAAAAGAAGTAAAGAAGAAGTGTCTAGTTTAATGGAACTTTTGAAAAATTATTTAGATGATTACTCAAAAAGAGCAGATTCTGAAAATATAAAAGTAAATGTTTGGGGAGATATTACAGCACTTAATGATGGATTAAGAACTAGTATTATTAATTGTATGGAAAGAACTAAAAATAATACTGGAGTTAATTTTAATATTTGTCTAAATTATGGTGGTAGAAATGAAATGACAAATGCTATGATAAAAATTGCAAAACAAGTAAAACAAGGTTTACTTGATATAAATGATATTACAGAAGATGTTATATCAAAAAATTTATATTCAGAAAATGTACCAGATCCAGATTTAATGATAAGAACTTCTGGAGAATTTAGAACAAGTGGATTTTTATTATGGCAGATGGCTTATACAGAGTTTGTATTTTTTGAAAAATATTGGCCAGAATTTAATGAAAAAGATTTAGATTCATGTATAGAAATTTATCAGAGTAGGAATCGTAAATTTGGGGGAAAATAAATATAGAATTATTAATCATAGATTAACTATAAAATTTTATATGGAGGATTATATGAATATTAAAAGGATTTTAACAACTTTAATTGGCTTTCCACTAGTTACATTAATTATCATATATGGAAATAAATATTTAATGGATTGTTTAATTGGAATTATTGCTTGTATTGCAATTCATGAATATTTTAAATTAGATAAAAATTCTGAGTTAAAAAAAATTTCTTGGGTTGGTTATTTAATTGCAATTATGATTTCATTAATTCATATAGTTAATATTAAAGTTAGTTTAATAGTATTATTATTTGGACTTCCAACAGTATTATTAATATTATTTTTACATATAGTATTAACAGATATGAAAATAAACATTAAAGATATAGCATTTGCATTTTTAGGAATTTGTTATATAGTTTCTTTTGTTATATTTATACCATTAATCTATGGAATTGGAGATAATACAGAATTAAGTTTTACACAAAATAATACATTAATAGAGGAAATTATGGTAAATTTTAAAAATATAGAAGTAACAGGAAAATTTTTAATATGGTATTTAGTATGGTGCTCTTGGGGGTCTGATGTTTTTGCATATATAATAGGAAAACATTTTGGAAAACATAAATTTAGTAAAATTAGTCCAAATAAAACTATTGAAGGTTGTTTTGCAGGAATAGTTGGAGCAATAATTTTATCATTAGTTTATACATATGCAATAAATGAAGCTCAAGGTTTTAACTTAAATTATCTATCAATTGGAATAATGAGTTTTATTCTTTGCATTATAGGACAAATTGGAGATTTTTCAGCATCAACAATAAAAAGATATTTTGATGTAAAAGATTTTAGCAATATTTTTCCTGGTCATGGAGGAATGCTAGATAGAATGGATAGTGTTATGTTTATAGCACCATATGCATTTTTAACATTTACATTTATATTATAATTTTAGGAGGCTTGAAACTTGAGCTTTATAATAGGAATTTTAAAAATAATAGTACTTTTAGGTTTTTTAGTTTTAATACATGAAGGTGGACATTTTTTAGTTGCAAAGAAATGTAATGTAAAAGTACTTGAATTTTCGATTGGTTTTGGAAAAGAACTTTATTCAAAGCAAGGAAAAGAAACTAAATATACAATAAGAGCAATTCCACTTCGGTCGGATATTGTAGTATGCTTGGTGAACAAGAAGCTGTAGAAGATGATAGAGCATTTAATAAAGCTCCAGTTTGGAAAAGACTTTTAATAGTTCTTGCTGGAGCTGTTGTAAATATTGTTTTTGGTCTTATTGTTTTTTGGATATTAGCAAGTATTTATAATAAAAATTTACATGATGGTTTAGTTGTTACTAAAAGATATATAATGTCGATTTTTGAAAGTTTTTCTATGTTGTTTAAGTCATCACAAGACAAAATAGCTGTTATGGGACCAGTTGGAATTTCTGAAATGATAGTAAAAACTAATGGATTATTTGATTTTGTCTATTTATTAAGTGTAATTTCTGTTTCACTAGGAATAACAAATCTTCTTCCAATTCCAGCATTAGATGGAGGAAAAATTTTAATTTTATTAATAGAATTAATTAGAAGAAAACCAATAAAACAAAATACAGAATTAACAATTACAGCAATTGGTCTATTTACATTATTAACAATTGCAGTAATGACTACAGTAAATGATGTAGGAAGAATATTTTAAAATTTTTATTAGTATACAAAGGTGTTTTTTTGAAAACAAAAGGAGGAATATATGAATTGCAAAAGATGTGGACGAGTTTTAGATGGAGAAGGAGATATTTGCATTGAATGTTATAATGAATTTCAATGTGATGATGATAATAAAGAAATATTAAGAGTAAATCAAAAATATTCACCAAAATATATTTTAACTAAAAAAATGATAGAAGTATATATAATATTTATTTTTTTAATTGTTGTATCTTTTTATAGTAAAAATGTTTTAGGAGTGTTTTTATTTGGATTCCTACTAGCAGTTATAGTATTAGGAGCTTTAATTATTTCTAAAAGAAATGCAAAAGGAACATATATGTCTTTTTATAATAAAAAGATAGTTTTTAAAGGAAGATTTCTTTTCATAAAAACTAATAAAGAGATTAGATATGATGAAATTAAAGATGTAGTATTTACACAAGGAACAAGTTTTTTTGAAAAATTTTTTCAAAAATTATTTAAACTTGGAAATATCTATGTTTATCCAAAAAAAGGAAATATTATTTCAAATGGTATGCAACTAAAAATTGTGGATAACATAGATAGAGTTATTCAAGATGTATCAATAGTTGTTGGAGAGAGATTGAAATAATGGAAAAATACATAAAAGATGTTTTTACTGATTTAAAAATTAGTGAGAATATGTTAGATGCAAAAATAGAAAATGTTAATTTATATAAAAAATTAAATAAACTTCAAGTTGATATAGTTTCTGATAAACCAATTACAATTGATGATATTGGAAAGTTTGAAACATATTTAACTGACCGTTATAGTGTTGATAAGACTTTAACTAATATTAAATATTATAATGTTGAAATTAACCAAAATATAGAAGAAAATTGGGGAAATATAATTTCATATATTACATCAAAGGAACCTTTAAGTAAAGCTATGTTAACAAATAGTACAATTACAATAGATGCTGAGAAAAATTTAGATGTTAATTTAAAAATTAAAGGTGCCGAATTTTTATGCTCTAAAAGATTTGATAAAGGTTTAGAACATCTTTTACAAAATGTATATAATAGCAAATATAGTGTAAAAATAAAAGACTGTTTAGATGAAGAATATTATAAACATATTGAAAAAGAAATTGAAGAGGCAGAAAAAAAGGCTATAAAGAAAGCAGAGCAAGATGCACTTCAAAAAATTCATCAAGCAAGACTTGCTCAAGATGCTGCAATTGAAGCTGCAATTATTGCTGAAAATGAGTCTTCAAAATCAGGTACAGTACAAAGTTCAAAATCAAATAGTATTACAGCTTCTTTTGGATATGGACCAAAATCGCAAAATAAAACATTTGAAAAACCATTAAAAGAGCTACCACCTGGTATGATATATGGAAGGTCAGATAAGATTAAAGGAGTTCCAATAAAAATAAATGATATTACAACTGATAATGAAAATGTTGTGATTGATGGTGAAGTTATTAGAGTTGATTCAAATGATATGAGAAAAAATCCTGAAAAATCTATTTTGATTTTTGATGTATATGATGGTTCTAGTACAATAACTTGTAAAGCTTTTGTTGAAAAAGCAGGTCTTAAAGATATAATAAAAAAGATAAATGGAAAACGGAGTTAAAGTTGATGGTGTAGCAGGATACGACAATTTTGCTAAGGAAATAACAATAATGGCTAATAGCATTTTTGAGTCTACTGGAATAAAAAAAGAAAAAAGAATGGATAATAGTGAACATAAAAGAGTTGAACTACATATGCATACTCAAATGAGTGCAATGGATGCTGTTACTCCATGTCAAGATTTAATAAATCGTGCAATAAGCTGGGGATGGAATTCAATTGCAATTACAGACCATGGTGTTGTTCAGGCTTTTCCAGATGCATATCATTTGCTTCAAAAAGTAGGTCAAGATGCAATTAAAGTAATTTATGGCGTTGAAGCCTATTTTGCACCAGATAAAGACCCATGTGTTTTTAGTTCTAAAAATCAAACTTTAGATGATACTGAATTTTGTATTTTAGATTTAGAAACAACAGGTATTTCACATATAACAGAGAAGATTACTGAAATTGGAATTATAAAAATAAAAAATGGAGTAGAAATATCATCTTTCGAAACATTCGTAAATCCAGAAAAGTCAATTCCTGAAAGAGTTCAAGAAGTAACTCATATAACAGATGAAATGGTAAAAGATGCTCCAAAAATTGAAGAAATATTGCCTAAAGTTATTGAATTTATTGGAGATAGTGTTGTTGTAACACATAATACAGATTTTGATGTTTCTTATTTAAAATATAATTATGAAAAATATGGATATAAATTTGAAAATACATATCTAGATACATTAAGGTTAGCAAAGGCTATGTATCCAGAATTTAGTAGATATAAATTAGGCTTTATTGCAGATAAATTAGGAATTGTAGTTGAAGTTGCTCATAGAGCTTTAGATGATGTAAAAACTTTAGTTCAAGTTTTTAATAAGATGATAGAAAAGGCAAAAGATAAAAATTGTAAAACAATAGATGATTTTAATGATAAATTTGAAACAGATTTTAAAAAGCTTCCTACATATCATATGATAATTTTAGCTAAAAACTATGTAGGTTTAAAAAATTTATACAAAATTGTTTCTTATGCTCATGTTGATTATTTTTATAAAAAACCTAGAGTTTTAAAAAGCATTTTAACTAAATATAGAGAAGGCTTGATTATAGGCAGTGCTTGTAGTGAAGGAGAATTATATAGAGCAATTCAAGATGGAAAAACAGAAGAAGAAGTAGAAGAAATAGCTAAATTTTATGATTACTTAGAAGTTCAGCCATTAGGAAATAATGACTATTTAACAAGACAAGGTTTAGTAGAAAGTGAAGAAGTATTAAAAGATATAAATAGAAAAATTGTAGCTCTTGGAGATAAATTAGGAAAGCCTACAGTTGCAACTTGTGATGTTCATTTTATGGATCCTGCAGATGAGCTTTATAGAAGAATTTTGCAAGCTGGTCAAAAGTATGATGATGCCGATTTTCAGGCTCCATTATATTTAAGAACTACAGAAGAAATGTTAAAGGAATTTGAATATTTTGGTGAAGATAAAGCTTTTGAATTAGTTGTTACAAATACAAATAAAATAGCTGATATGTGCGATAAAATAAGTCCAATTTCTCCTGAAAAATGTCCACCTCATATTCCACGGTTGTGAAGAAGATATAAAAAATATTGCTTATGATAAGGCACATGAATTATATGGACAAGAAATTCCAGAAATTGTTGAAACAAGGCTAGATAAAGAATTAAATTCTATTATAAGTAATGGATATTCTGTAATGTATATTATAGCACAAAAATTAGTTTGGAAGTCTAATGAAGATGGATATATAGTAGGTTCTAGAGGTTCTGTTGGTTCATCACTTGTTGCATTTATGACAGGTATTACAGAAGTTAATTCATTGAAATCACACTATAGATGCCCAAATTGTAAGTATTCAGACTTTAGTGATTATGGTGTGGCAAATGGATTTGATCTTCCAGATAAGGATTGTCCAAAGTGTGGACATAAGCTTGCAAAAGATGGAATGGATATACCATTTGAAACATTTTTAGGATTTAATCGGAGATAAAGAGCCTGATATTGACTTAAATTTCTCAGGAGAATATCAAGCTAAAGCTCATAAATATACAGAGGTAATTTTTGGAAAAGGTACAACATTTAAAGCAGGAACTGTTGGTACTGTTGCAGATAAAACTGCATTTGGATATGTGAAAAATTATTATGAAGAAAAACATATTCCAGCATCTAGTGCTGAAATTGTAAGAGTTGCTAAAGGTTGCACAGGAATTAAAAGAACTACAGGTCAGCACCCAGGAGGAATTATAGTTGTTCCAAAGGGAAGAGAAATTTATGAATTTACTCCAGTTCAGCATCCAGCAGATGAAGCAAATTCAGATATTATTACAACTCATTTTGATTATCACTCAATAGATGGAAATCTACTTAAACTTGATATTCTAGGTCATGACGATCCGACAGTTATTCGTATGTTACAGGATTTAACAGGATTAGCACCAACTGATATTCCACTTGATGATAAAGAAACAATGTCAATATTTAATTCAACAGAAGCACTTGGAGTAACTCCTGAACAAATTCATTCAGAAGTTGGAACTTATGGAATACCAGAATTTGGTACTAAATTTTCAAGACGGCATGCTTTTGGATACACATCCAACTACATTTGATGAATTAATTAGATTATCTGGTTTATCACATGGTACTGATGTGTGGCTTGGAAATGCTCAAACTCTTATTCAAGAAGGAGTGGTAACACTTCAAGAGGCAATTTGTTGTAGAGATGATATTATGATTTATCTAATTGCAAAAGGATTACCACCAGATAAAGCATTTAAAATAATGGAAACAGTTCGTAAAGGAAAAGCATTAAAAGACCCAGAAAAATGGGCTGGATTTAAAGAAATAATGAAAGAGC
Organism: Clostridia bacterium; assembly: GCA_022790975.1. Classification (GTDB taxonomy): domain Bacteria; phylum Bacillota; class Clostridia; order TANB77; family CAG-508; genus Scatovivens. The sequence continues at coordinate 48,421 of JAAVYF010000043.1, forward strand.
ATGATGTTCCAGATTGGTATATAAAATCATGTGAAAAAATAAAATATATGTTCCCAAAAGCTCATGCTGCAGCTTATGTTACAAATGCTGTAAGAATTGCGTGGTTTAAGGTTCATATGCCACTTGCTTATTATGCTGCTTATTTTACAATTAGAGCAAAAGCATTTGATGGTGAATATATGATTTATGGAAAAGAAAAAGTAAAAAATAAAATTAAAGAAATAGATATGTTAGGAAATAGTGCTACACCAAAAGATAAAGATATGGCAGATGATTTAGATATTGTTTTAGAAATGTATGAAAGAGGATATGAGTTTTTACCAATAGATTTATACAAATCACATAGTACAAAATTTAAAATAGAAGAAGGAAAATTAAGACCACCATTTTTGGCAATGGCAGGACTTGGGCCTATTGCCGCAGAAAGCATTTATAATGCAGCTAGCCAAGGAGAATTTGAATGTATAGATGACTTGCAAGCAAGAGCAAAAATAGGAAAATCTGCAATAGAACTTTTACAAAAATTTGAAATTTTAAAAGGAATGACTCAAAGCAATCAAATGTCATTGTTTGTTTAGCGACTAGAAGTTAGAGGTTAGAAGGTAGAAATTAATAACTAATAACTAACTACTAACCACTAACCACTAATAACTAACCCCTAATCACTAACTTCTAACTACTAATCACTAATATCTAAATTACTAGAAAATAAAGAAAGGAATTTGTATAATGGTATATTCATTATATGAGGATAATTAAATGGATGGGAATGAATTCATTTGGAAAACTCCAGAGGGTCATAGGTATATAATTTTATATTTTATAATAATAAATTTACTTGGTGTTTTAGTTATGGCTTTAGATAAATATAAAGCCCAAAAAGGAAAATGGAGAATTTCTGAAAAAACATTATTTTTAGTAACAATTTTAGGAGGAGGAATAGGAACAATTTTTGGAATGTATAAGTTTAGGCATAAAACTCACAAAATTGCTTTTATTATTGGATTTCCGACTATATTAATTATGGAAATTATTATACTTATATTTATGATTTCTAAAGGAATATTTTAAGTTATTTATATTAATCTATAACTTATTTAGAATTTATGATAGAAATTTGAATTGGTAAAGTATATTTAAAAATTTATAGTAATTCGTATATAATATTTAGGATTGGAGAAAAAATATGATAGATATACATATGCATACAATATATTCAGATGGAGATAAAACAGTAGAAGAAATATTAAAGATGTGTGAGGAAAAAAAATTAGAATATATATCAATAACAGATCATGATACTTGTAAGCAATATGAAGATAAAGCATTAAAAAATAATAAGATTTTTAATGGAAAAATTATTAAAGGCTCAGAATTACATGCAGTATTTCAAAATAAAAGTATTGAGATACTAGCTTATAATATAAATCCAAGTGTAATAAATGAATGGTGTGAAAAATACTATTCTGAAAATGAATTAAAAAAACAACAAGAAATATTTCGAAATAGATTATTTAATATATGTGATAAACATGGACTTATATATGATATGAGTAAAATAAAAAAACCTAAGAAGGCATCTGAATATGTAGAAAGATCAATTTATGAAGAAGTAATGAAACATAAAGAAAATCATAAAATATTAGGAGAATTTACAGAATCTTTTAGTATATTTTTTAGAAAAGGTTTAGCAAATCCAGACAGCAGCTATTTTATGAATCATATAGAATTCAGACCCAAATATAAAGAAGTAATAAACATTATTCATAAAGCAGGTGGAAAAGCATTTTTAGCACATCCATTCGAATACAAATTTGAAGATACAATCAGTTTTATAAATGATTTAAGAAAAGAAGTAGAATTAGATGGAATAGAATGTTTTCATCCATCGTCAGCAGATGATAATAAAAAAAATATTTTAGTAGAATATGCTAGAAAGAACAATTTATATATCAGTGGTGGAAGTGATTATCATGGAAATCGTAAACCAGACATAGAAATAGGAGTTGGAAAAGGAAATCTAAATATTTCTAAAGAAATAATAGAAGAATGGATAAATCAGTAAAAATAATTTAGTTAAAAAAATTGTAATTAGAGTTATTTAGGCTTTACAAGGTTTATATAAAAACTCGAAAAAATGTTTGACAAAAGATTTGTTTTGTGATAAGATGTTTGCATTAAAACAGAGAGATAAATTTAGAAAAAAACTTAAGTTTGTTCTAAAAAATAAAATTTAGGAGATGATTTAAATGAGAAGAAAAAAAGACCCAAACGAATTAAATAAAAGGGAAAAAGCCATATTAAAATTTATCGAAAAAGAAGTTGTAGCAAACGGATATCCACCATCAGTTAGAGAAATAGGAAAAGCGGTTGGTTTAAAGTCAACAGCTACTGTTCATGGATATATCGCTAAACTAGAAGAAAAAGGATATGTAAAAAAAGAATCACAAAAAGGTAGAACTTTAAAATTATTAAAAGGTGGAATACCAAGTCAAACAAAAATCCAAGAAGATAAACCTATATATAACGGAAAAGAAATGGTAGATGTTCCAGTTATTGGAAAAATAACTGCTGGAGAGCCTATTTTAGCATTTGAAAATGTTACAGATACATTCCCAATTCCATTAGACTTTGTAGGAAATAGTGAAAGTTTCATGCTTATTGTTAGAGGAGAAAGTATGATAGAAGCAGGAATTTTAAGTGGAGATTATATTTTAGTTAGAAAACAAAATTCAGTTGAAAATGGAGAAATAGCAGTAGCATTAATAGAAGAAGAAGCTACAGTAAAAACATTTTACAAAGAAAAAGACCATATAAGATTACAACCAGAAAATTCTACAATGGACCCAATTATAGTTCCAACATGTGAAATTTTAGGAAAAGTAATAGGTGTATTTAGAAAAATGTAAACTTTATGAACTTTTCGAACTTTTTGGGACGGTTCCAAAAAGTTCATAATTTAAACATTAAATAAAAGAAGAGGAATAAAATATTTATTATTTAATTATATTAACATATGCATATAAAGAGAGTGATATAAATTTTAAATAATTTATATTACTCTTTTTGTTGTTTAAAAATAGAATAGAATGAGATATAAACAAAAAAGTCCATATGTTATATTTAAAAACTTATAGACTTTTTTATAATATTAAAAGACAAAACTATATTTTTTAACTATTTCAAAAAAATTTATTTACTTCAATTCTACAACAGTAACACCCATTTCACCTTCTCCAAAAGTTCCTAATCTAAAAGATTTTACATGAGGATGAGTTTTTAAAAATACGTGAATTCCTTTTCTTAAAGCACCGAGTTCCTTTTCCATGTACAATTCTTATTTGTTCTAATCCATTTAGTGTGCAAGTATCTAAATATTTATCAATTGCAAAACAAGCTTCATCAACATTTTGACCGTATTACATTTATTTCAGTGGAGATTGCTTTAACATTAAATTCTCTTTTTATACTTCTTATATTATCTTTTTCTTGATTAGATGTTTTAGTTGTTGCAAAAGCTAAATCATTTATTTTAAAGCTAGTTTTTATAATTCCAATTTGAAGCATAACAGAATCATTATTTATAGAAATAATAGTTCCATTTTGATTTAATTTTGGAACAAATACTTCCATATTTATTTTTAAATCATCTTTAGTAAGCTTTGTATGAGTATTTTCTAATTTATTTTCATTGGTATTTGATAATTCTTTTATTTTAGCATTTAATTTATTTCTATGAATATTTGCTTCTTTTGAAGAAGATGATTTTTCTAAATTTTTTATAATTTCATTAGCATCTTCTTTGGCTTCTATTAAAATAGATGTAGCTTTTTCCTTAGCCTTTTCAAGAATAACTTTTTCTTTACTATTTACATTTTCAAATTTAATAGTATATTCTTTTTTTAAATCTTCAGTTTCTTTTAAATTTTGTTCTATTGCAATCTTTTCTTTTTCAATTGTACGTTTATTCTCATAAATTTCTTTTAATAAATCTTCAATATGAACACTAGTATCATTTAGTTTTAATTTTGCTCTATCAATAATTTTATCTGAAATACCAAGCTTTTTACTTATAGCAAAAGCATTACTAGTTCCAGGTATACCGAATTAATAATTTGTAAGTTGGAGAAAGTGTTACTAGATCAAATTCAACACAAGCATTTTCAAAATTTGAATTAGTAATTGCAAAATGTTTAAGTTCAGGATAATGTGTTGTTGATATAGTTAAGCTACCTATAGAATTTAATTCTTCTAATATACTAATAGCAAGATTTGCACCTTCTAAAGGGTCTGTGCCAGAACCTAATTCATCTAATAAAACTAAACTATTTTCTGTTACATTTTTTAATATATGTGAAATATTACTCATATGAGAAGAGAAAGTACTTAGAGATTCTTGAATACTTTGTTCATCTCCAATATCAGCAAAAATATTATCAAAAACAAAAATAGAGCTACCTTCTTTAGCTGGAATGTGAAGCCCAGACATTGCCATAAGTACGATGATACCAGTTGTTTTTAAAGATACAGTTTTTCCACCTGTATTCGGACCAGTAATAATTAAAGAAGTAAAATCTTTTCCTAAATAAATATTATTTTTTACAGCAGTATTTTTATCAAGAAGAGGATGTGAACAATTAATTAAATTTATTTGTTTTTTATCTGTTATAGTTGCTGGTGAAGCATCTATTGAATTTGAATATTTTGCTTTTGCAAATATAAAATCTATAATACCAATTAAATTACTATTATTTTCCAATTCATTAGTTAACTCAAAAAAAAGCGAAGATAGTTTTTGTAATATTTTTTGAATTTCTAAATTTTCTTCTATTTTTAATGTATTAATTTCATTATTTAACTCAAAAATAGAAATAGGTTCTATAAAAACAGTTGAGCCACTGCTAGATATGTCATGAATAAAACCTTTAACATCACTACGATATTCATTTTTTATAGGTAATACAAATCTTTCATTTCTAATAGTAATTATTGGCTCTTGAATATATTTTTGATGAAGCATATTATTTAATTTATTTCTAATTTCTTGTTCTTTATTTTTTATGTTTTTTCTAATACTAGATAAAGTAGAAGAGGCATCATCTGAAATAGTATTTTCATCTAAAATACTATTATATATATTTTTTTCTATTCCAATATTTGTATATAAATTCTCAAATAGAGAGGTTAAATTGCAAAATTCACTCATATCTATTTCAGTACTTAAATAATATTCTTTTAAAATTCTAGAGATTTTAAAAATATTTGCTAAATCTAAAAGATATTTTGCAGATAAAGCTAAATTACTATTAAGCATTTTTATATGAGAAGTAATATTTTCAATTTCTGCAATTGGTATATTACCTTTACGATACAATAAAATAGAAGCTTCAGTAGTTTGATTAGTTGCTTTTTCAATTTCAGTTTTAGAATACATAGGTTTTAAATTTTTACAATAATTTTTTCCAATATAAGTAATAGCATAATTTTGTAATATATCACAAATTTTATCAAATTCTAATTTTTGAATTGTTTTTAAGTCCATAATAAAATCCTTTTTTATTTAATTTAAATACTATACTATAATATCATAAAATATATCAAAAATAAAGAAAAGCATATACAAATATTTATAAATTAATATAAAATATAATTTATCTTGTAACAAAAATATTTTTATAGGTACTAATAAAATGAAAGGAGGAAAAGCCGATGCAGAATATTGAAGAAATGTATGAAAAATATTCTAAAATAATTTATAAATATATATTCTGTTTGACTAAAAATAGAGAACTTTCAGAAGAAATTGTACAAGATACTTTTTTAGTTGCAGTAAAAAATATTGATAAGTTTCAAAAAAAATCAAAACTTACTACTTGGTTTTGTGCCATTGCAAAAAATATATACTATAAAAAAATAAAAAAGGAAACTAAAAATATTTCTATTGAAGAAATAAGTGAAAAATTTACATCTGAAAACTTAATAGAAGATATTATTTGTCAAAAAGAAAGCAAATTGGAACTAATAAAGAATATTCAAAATTTAGATATAGAAACTCAAAAAGTTATGTATTTAAGAATATATGCAGAACTTAGTTATGAAGAAATAGCAGAAGTATTAGGAAAAACAGCTTCTTGGTCAAGAATAATGTTTTTTAGAGGTAAAGAAAAAATAAAGGAAAATTTAAAAAAGGAGAATAAAAATGAAAAAAGAATGTGATATTGTTCAAGATTTATTATTTGGATATGCAGATAATACATTAAAAGAGGGTTCTACAAATTTAGTTGAAGAACATTTAAAAAGTTGCAAAAAATGTAAAGAGATTCTAGAGAATATAAGAGATGATGAAAATAATGATATAGAAAAAATAGATGGATTAAAAAAAATAAATAGAAAAATGAGAAATAAAAAGATATTTTTAATTATTGTAAGTTCTTTATTAATTATTTTTTTATTATTTAGTGTATTTGTTTTTATATGCTATTCTAAAGAAGCAGGTAGATTACAAGTATTTTTTAAAGATGAAATAAGTGAAGATAAAAAAAGCGATATTAAAAATATAGTTTTAACAATAGATGAAAATGCAAATATTACATATGTGTCTAAAGAAATTGAGTTTGAAAATTTAAAAAAGAATTTAGGTAAATTGGAAGAAAATAACAAACTTTTAGAAGAATATGAAACAGAAAAGAATATATTTCCAGCGTCATATATTATAGAAACTAAGCTAGATAAGGTTGATAAAATGATAGAAGAATTATCAAAAATAGAAGAAATAAAAAGCATTACAACAATTAAAAATATTAATCCTTATGTTTTATTTGTATTTAAGTATATATTGAAAAAATAATTATTTAAATTTTAACTTTTTTAAAATAAAGAATGTAAAATGTATATTTTTTTCCTATTTTGTCATAATAAGATTAAATATGATAAAAAAGGAGGGAAAATTTTGAAGGCAACAGGAGTAGTTAGAAGAATTGATGATTTAGGTAGAGTTGTAATTCCAAAAGAAATTAGAAAAGTCCTTCGCATAAAAGAGGGTGACCCTTTGGAAATCTTTACAGATAAAGAAGGAGAAGTGATACTTAAAAAATATTCTCCAATAGGAGAGCTTTCTGAATTTGCTAACACTTATGCAGATACTATTGCAAAAACAACAGGTCATATAGCTTGCATAACAGATAAAGATACAGTAATTGCAGTATCTGGTGGTTCTAAAAAAGATTTTTTAGAAAAGAATTTAAGTAAAGAATTAGAAGAAGTAATAGAAAATAAAGAAGTTTTTAAAAGCAAAGAAAATAATGAAATTGCAATACCAGTAACAGAAGGCGAAGGCAGACAAAGAATCTATAATTCTCAAGTTATATATCCAATAATTTCTGATGGAGATGTAATTCGGAAGCGTAATTTTAATGGCAAAAGATGCATCTAAGCAAATGGGAGAACCTGAATATAAAGTTGCTCAATCTGCAGCTGGATTTTTAGGAAATCATTTAGAAATATAAAATAAAAATAAGAGTAAAAAAGCACCAATTTAGTATGATGGCTGTTTGAAACACACATACAAATTAGGTGCTTTTTGTGGTTAATATTATATAAAATTTATGGGAAATATTGAAATTTATAATTTGATAATGATAGAATGATATAAAGTGTTAAAGAATGGAGAAAAAGATATGGAAGAATTTGATGAACCTAAGAAAATTAGTTTTATGAGTGTTATAAAAAAACAATAGGTGTAGTATTTATAATTTTTGAGATGGTAGTATTAGTATATTTTGTAAATGCAATAATAAATATAATTATATAAGATTTGCAGCTTTAAAAGAAATAGAATCAAATATGCCATTAGAAATAACACCTACGCCAGATATAGTTATAAGAATTGTAATGACATATAAAGGTTTAGAAAAGCCAATTAAATTGGAAGAACAAAAATTAACAACACCTAATAGAATAGGATTTGTAGCAGTTGAGTGGGGTGGAACTGAAATAAAATAATATAAAAATAGAAGCGGTTTAATTTTATTGTAAATAGCGAAATAACAGTGATAAAGAAAAAAGTTAAATGCAATTTTGAAAAGTAAATGTAAGTGATAAAGAAAAAAGAGTAAATTTTCGTTAAAGTTGAAATACATATTTTTTTATGTTATAATATATCTGTATGGATAAAGGTAAAGGAGTGAAAGCCTATGAGTAAATTTGGAAAAGGAAAAAGATATGCAGATATTTTAACTATTCTTTTAGTAATAATAATAATAGCAATAATTGGATTGCTAGGATATTTTGGATATAAAGCTGTAAATAAAAAAACTATAGAAACAAATGCAAACAATGCTCTTGAAGAATTTAAGAAAAATACACCAGTAATAACACCAGATAAAAAAGAGCCAGATAATGAGGTATCTAATACAGAGGCTCCTGTTGATATGAGTAATATAATTAGTAATACAACTCAACAGCCACAACAACCACAAGAGCCAAAACCGTCAGCACAAAAAAAGAAAACATATCTTGGAAATTATGAGATAAAAGGAACAATAAATATTCCAAAAACTAAAATAGAATATGTAATTCTTGAGAAGGTTACACCAGATTCTCTTAATAAATCTGTTGCAATTCTTGATATTGTTTCATCATCAGAAATGAGTGAAAAAGTTACAGATTTAAATGTTCCTGGAACAAATGCATTTATATTAGGTCATAACTATAGAAATGGAATGTTCTTTTCAGATAATGATAAATTATCTAAAGGTGATAAAATAAAAATAACAGACCAAACAGGATTAACAGTAACTTATACAATTTATGAGATGTTTTATACTACATCAAGTGATACTAGCTTTTTGCAAAGAGATGTAGATATTAACACAAGAGAAATAACACTTCAAACTTGTAATGATGATTCATCACAGAGATTAATTATTCAAGCAAGGGATAATTAAAAAATATTAATGTAAGTTCTTTAATAGAATTTTTACATAACTATTGATATAAGTAAAAAAGAATAGCTTTATGGAAACTGCTGAAAAAGTAGTACCAAATTAGCTATTCTTTTTTGATATGTATTAATTTCGGTTATTTTCAAACCAACTATTGACAAAGAACAAAAAAATATCAAGTACATAAAATACTTGATATTTGGTGGGCAGGGCTGGATTCGAACCAGCGTACGCTCTCGCGGCCAGATTTACAGTCTGGTGCCATTAACCACTCGACCACCTACCCATTAAAAATGGTGCTCCCTCAAGGATTCGAACCTTGGACCCACCGGTTATGAGCCGGTTGCTCTGACCAACTGAGCTAAGGGAGCATATTTAATTTTATGTCGTTCCTAACGACAAGAATTATTATAAACTAAACTTTTTAATATGTCAATACTTTTTTTAAAAACCATATAGATTTTCGATATTTTAGGTTACTATTTAGCTTTATGAGTAAATTTTAAATTTAATTATTAATATTTAATTTTTAAGCTTTTTTGATTATATAAGATAGTATTTTTAGGTATATATCTGAATAGCAACGATTTTATAAAATTTGTATAAATAAAATTAAATTAAATGAAAAAAATATAAGTTAAAGTTAAAAAAGTTGCTTTTTTCTTGAATATTGTTTTGGATTAATATATAATATTAAATATTAAAATAAATTATAATACGAATTAAAATTTGATAGGAAAAGTAATAAAATGAAAAATAATATATTATCATCAGAATCAAATAAATATGCAGTAAAATTAAGCAATTTTGAAGGTCCTCTTGATTTACTTGTATTTTTAATAGATAAAGATAAAGTTGATATTTATGATATTTCCATAGATAAAATAGCAGACCAATATATGGAATATTTAAATGAACAGGAACGTTTAAATCTTGAAATTGCAAGCGAATTTTTAGTTATGGCTTCAACTCTTCTTTTAATAAAATCTAAAGGCTTACTTCCAAAACAAGTAGAAGATGAAGCTGAAATTACAGAAGAAGAACTAATTAGAAGAATTATTGAATATAAAAAATATAAAGAAATTTGTAAAACATTAAAATTAAAATTTGAAGAATATTCAAAAAGAATTTTTAAATTTCCAGAAACAATTGAACTTCCAAAGCAAAATTTAGAAATTACATATACAGAAAATGATATTGTAAGGGCTTATAAAAAATTACTTCAAAAAAATACTGATAAAAAAAATGAATATGCTAGTAATATTAAAAAAATTGCTGTTTCAGATGAATATAGTGTTGCAGATAAAGTAAAGGAAATTTATAAAGAACTTATTATAAAGCCAAAATTTGTATTTGGAAATAGATTTTCACTTAAAGAAAAACCAAAAGCAGAAGTTGTTACAGCATTTACAGGAGTTTTAGAACTTAGCAGAAGAAGTAAAATTTTAACCAATCAAGAAGAACTTTTTGGAGATATAGTTATTTCTAAAAGAAAAAGAGGAGCAAATATTGATGAGGTTATTCTTTAAAAATAGTATAAATTAGAATATAAAGGAAAAACTAACCATAAAACAAGGAGAATAGTATGTGGTTAGTTTTTGTTTTTTTTATTTTTGTAATAATTGGATTGCTTTTATCAAATATTAATTTGGTTATAAGAAAAATAATTTTTGATGAAAAACATCATGAATTTAATATAGATATTAATTTTTTGTTTTTTAAGATTATTAGAATTTTTTCAATTCATTTTGATATGAATGGAGTTTATTTCTTAAACAAAAAAATTTCATATAAAAAAATTATCACATCAGAAAAATTTAAAACTTTGAAATTAGATGTTAAAAAAACAGAAGTAAATGAATTTATTCAAATATTAAAAGAACTTAAAATAAAAATAAATAAGGCAAAGTTTTCATTAAAAATAGGAGCAGAAGATATATTTTTAACAAGTTTATTAGTGGTAATTATTTCTAGTTTTATTTCAATTCTCTTTAGAATAAAATTTATTGAGTTTAATTTAAAAAATATTAATTATCATATACTACCTGAATTTAATAAGTTTAAAATTCAATTTGATGGAAATATAACTATAAGTTTAAGTGTTTTTCTTATTATAAAAATAATTTTAAAAAATTTATATGAAAAGAAAAAGCACAATTCCAAGATACTTCCAAAATCAATTAGAATAGAAAATTAAAAAAAGCACATACTAACAAAAAATATTTGAAAGGAGATTTCAAAAATGAGTGAACATCCAATAGAAGGTCTTATGAGAACTGCTATGAATAGTATTCAAGATATGGTTGATGTAAATACTATAATTGGCGAGCCAATTGAAACTGCTGGAGATATTATGATTATTCCAATTTCTAAAGTTTGTTTTGGTTTTGCTGCTGGTCGGAAGTGAGTTTAATACAGAAACTTTAGATGAATATAAGAAAAAGGAGAAGGAAGAAGAAATGCAATACCGTCTACCATTTGGAGGTGGAAGCGGGGCTCGGTGTTACAATTAATCCAGTTGCTTTTTTAGTTATTAATAAAGAAAATATAAAACTAATGCCAATTAATCATAGTTCAACATTTGATAAACTTGCAGATTATATTCCAGATATTTTATCAAAATTTTCAAAAAAAGATAAAGATAAAAGTAATGAAGAAGAAAAAGAAGATAAAGTTACTAATATAGAAGTAACAGCAGAAGTTCAAAAAGAAGATTTTAGCAATGATTATTTAGAAGATGAATAATAAATTAAAAAAAATCCAATAATAGTTTGTTTAATTACTATTATTGGATTTTTTTTAATGAAAATTATATTTTATTAATAGTTATAAAAATTAATTAATTTATTTGTAAATTATTTTGATAAATCTTTTACAATACAAGGTACAATCATTTCATTTTCTGTAAATCCACAATGTGTTGATAATTTATCGGATTTTGGTTTAGATAGATTAGTTTCTAGTTTTATAATAGAGCCAGAAATTGATACTGCAACAAAATCTCCTATAAAATCATCTATTTTTTTATGTGGAGTTCCAAAACCTAATAGATGTTTTTCTTCTAGAAATTCTTTTTTAGTAAATAATAGAAATTCATTCTTAAATTTATTGTTAAATTTATTTGCAAATTCTTCTTTATAGCCATCTTTGATCCAAAAAGTAACAGCTCTAGATTCAAGAGAAGGAGGCATTATAAAAAGCTCATTTAAATCTCCTAAATCAATAGATGAATAGCATTTATCAATATCATTATGTCCGTGATCTGCAGATATAATTAATAAAGTATCACTATTTTCTAAATTCTTGCTCATAGCTTCAATTTCTTTTTGAGCTTCTAATACAAAGTCTTTTACTTGAGTAGAACTACAACCAAATTTATGTAAAATTGTATCAGGATGGTCAGTATAAGCCAAAATGAAGTTTTTATCTTTATTTGAACATAAAGCTTCAATTGTACTACATATATCGTAAATAGAGTTTGCTTTTATTGATTTTGGAGCTCTGCTATCACAATGCGAAGGCGATATATCATATACTTTAACATCTTCAGAAGACTCTTTAATTTGATCATAAACTGTTTTATAAGATACTAAATCAAAAACATCAATTCTAGAAGTTTTTGAATATGATTCACCAGTATATGAATCTGTTCTAGGAAACATATCTAAATTTCTTCCGAGTTCTTTAAAATATTGGGACCAAGCAATCCATCCAGTTTCAATTGGAGGTTTTCCAGAATAAAATGTATTTAGTACAGCAGTTGTTGTTGAAGGACATAAAGATGTTATATCATCAATTTTGTTTTTCCAAAAAAATCCATTTGTATCTATAGATTTTAATAGGTTTCTTCCCATACCATCTAAAATTAAAAATGCAACATTTTTGTAATCTTTTTTGAGATATGAAGATAAACAATTTAATCCATTATAATTAGTTTTAACATTGTAGTATTTTAAAATTGAATTTATTAAATTTAATACACTGTGTTCATAGTCTGGAAAAATGATTTTATTATTCATGAAATTGTGATAATTCAAATATTTAGCTTTGAATATTTGAATTATATCTCCTTTATTATATTTAGGTTTTTAATAAAGGTTTTACCTATAAACCTATGTTACTGTAAATGATATTTTATATGATTTTAAAATAGAATATTGCTAAACTTTCCAAAAGTATTAATTTTATTATTAAAAGTTATATCATAGATTTAAACTATTATCAATAATGAAGTTATGAATATTTTATATAAAATGCACATTGTAAACATAAAAACATAATTAAAAATAAAATAAATGGTTATTTAAATTTATGTTTTTGGTTACATAATTTTTAAATAAAAGTTTATAAAATTAATATTATTTTTTATAGAAATACTAAAAATTTATATAAATTAAGCGGGCCAAGACAATCTAATAGATAGATTTATCTTGACCCACTCTTTAGAAAAATTACTCGTTATCGATACGATATACGCTCTTTACCGTAACGACCACCTCATTTGGCATGCCGGCTACATAGCTAGCCATGTCACAGAAGTGAGCTTCGTGCTTGGAATTTTCCCACAGCTGCTGGACCAGTTCATCGCTTACAAGAGATGACGGAAGCGGTTCGTTCCACATGACTCTCATTACACGGGCCAGGCATTCGCCGTCGCTGGAAATTACATCTCCAGAAAAAGCGAGCTGAAGCTTGTTGTCGAAGGTTACCAGCCGAAAAGCCAGTTCTGCTTTATGCCAACCGCTCTTTAATGATATTGAGCAGTTATCTGCATTGTATGCTGTACAGGTTACCTTCTTTCCCCGAAAAGCCTTGATTTTTCGAGAAAATTTAAATTTCTCAAACATAGTAATTCTCCTTTCATACTTGTGCTTATAACATCATTTTACATAAACATATTAACATAATGTAAAATTATTGTCAAGTAAAAAATAGTGCCAAGCTTTATATAAAATTAATTAATAATCAGTCAAAATTAAATGGCAATGCCCCGCCAGGAAGCCTTGGCGGGGCAGAAACAGAAAATAACTCCTATATTACTGTATTGGTTTGGGCGTTGCACCATTTTCCCATTCTTCGATGGAACAGCCGAAGCTACTGAAATCAATGGTTGTTCCATCTTTAAATGTGTGCTTGGATGGATATAAATTCATCCATGAATTTCCTTTATAATATGTCAAATCAACTAGACATTTTATGTTAATTTGATGTTTTATAAACAAACATTTACATTAATATATGTTTGTTTTTTTATTAAATGAATACGTATGATTTTAAAAATAAATGGATATATTACTTTTTTAGTATTATATTGTTGAAAAATAATATATAATGTGTTAAAATTTTTAAAACTTTTAATATGGAGGAGTATATGAATCAAGATTTAAAACAATATATAGAAAATAAGATATTTCCAATGTATGATAAATACTATTCACATGGAATGCTACATATTAATAATGTAATTAATAATTGCTTGATGTTAGCAGATTATTATGATTTAGATAAAAATAAGGCATATGTAATTGCAGCTTATCATGATATTGGACTTAGTGTTGATAGAAATAATCATGAAAAAGAGTCAGGAAAAATTTTTGCAAATGATATTGAAATGAAAAAATATTTTTCTAATTCTGAGCTTGAAGAAATGAAAGAGGCGATTGAAGACCATAGAGGCTCAAGAAAAGAAGCACCAAGAAATATATATGGAAAAATTCTTTCAGATTCAGATAGAGATTTTGATATTGAAATATTAGCCAAAAGGCAATTAGCCACTTCAATAAAAAATTTTCCAGAGTTAGTTACTTTTGAGGAACAATTTGAAAGATGTTATTCATATATGATTAAAAGAATAGAGGGTTTTGGACATTTTAATTTATGGACTAATAACCCAGACTTGATGCAAAAAAGAGATGAATTTGAAAAAAATTATTTGAATAAAGAATATGTTAAAAAAATATATAGTAAGGAATGGCAAAGAATTTTGGCAGATGGTACAATGGAGAAAATAAAGAATTATTATTTAGATTATTAAAAATAAATTTTCTTTAACAGCAGTTCTATAGAAGAACTGTGTTGATAATTAACTTACAAATAAAAAAGCTCACTTATGTAAAGATGAATTGCACCCCAAAATTTGGACAAAAAAGTTTGAATTTTGGAGGTGCATTTTAGATATGAGTTTTTTTATCTATATATTAAATATATTTTTTTAAATTTTGATAAAAATGTTCAAATTTGTGTATGTTATTTTTTATTAAAGTTATTTTTGTTTTTTAAATATTTTCTATAAAGAATTGATATATAAAATTATCTTCGTGTTCTTTGATATTTTCTTTCCATTATATATAAATAAAAAAATAGTATAAGTATAATAGAAATTATAATAGTTAGAAGAGCATATTTTATATCGTATTTTATATCATCTATAACACTAATCTCTTTATTTAGAAAAGGAAAGTCTTTTCTTTTATATTGAATTTTTATATTGTCATCTTTATTTATATTATTCCATATCAAATAATTATCTTTTTGTTTTTGAAATTTATTATTTTTTACTTTCGTTTTGTTCCATTTTAAAGTAATATTATCTAATTCCAAATTAATAAAAGAATATGGTGAAAAGTTATATGAACATTTTGTCCATGTTCTTTTTGGAGGAGTGTATTTATTGATTGAATATTGAAAAGTAAATGTTTCTTCATAATTGTATTCTTTTGATAAAAAAACAATAATATATGGAGAATATACACCACTTATTCCAAGATATTCACTAGAACTTATATTTTTTACATTATCACTTATGTTATTTATTTTTTCAAAATATCCATTACTATTATCAAGAGTGTTAATTTTGATGCAAGATATTGGCTTTTCGGAGTCTAAAACTTTACAAGTTATTTCATATCTTATATTCAAATAGTTATAGGTATTTTCATTTATTTTGGGGTCAATTGTTACAACACAATTTTCTATGCTGTAATAATTAGTTGCTTCACATTTTCCTATACCAAAAAATAGAAGCCAAAATATAATAAATAGTATAAATATTTTACAAATTTTTAAGCTTCTTTTATTTTTTAATTTTATTGTTAAAGTTTTTTTCACATTTATTTCCTCACAAATTAATAATTGTTCGTGTAAATAGTATCATAGATTTATTGTTATTTCAATCAAATCAATTTAATATTTATTTCAATTTTATAGTATGCTTTATTTGTATAATTTTTACTTTTCTAAGTTTATACAATTTCAATCATTCTTAGATTTGAATGTTAGTGCAAAATAATTTCGGAGTAATAAAATAAAAAAATCTATATAATACCAATATAGTAACAAATATAGAAGTACAATAAAAAATGTCCTTATAAGATGTTAAATCCTATAAGAACATATAAACTGGTGCCGATGGTGGGACTCGAACCCACATGATTTCTCGCAGCATTTTGAGTGCTGTGCGTATACCAATTTCGCCACATCGGCTTGTATTTATTATTAATACTTAACTATTTTAGCACAAAAGATTTTTATTGTCTAGTAATTTTAGAATTATTAATTAAAATTTTTGTGTAATTTTAAAACTTAATATAGTTTGTTTAAAGAAGATATACAGTATGTAGTTTTTAATATTTAAATTACATTTAAGACATTGTAAAAACTAATAAATTTTGTTATAATCATTATGAATTTTAAATAAATTTTATAGAGGAAAATATGGAAATAGATAAATGTATAGAATATATGAAAAATAAGCATAATGGTCAAAAAAGAAAACATGGTACACCATATTATGAACATCCATTATCAGTATCTAATATATTAAAAGAAAAGGGTTTTTCAAAAGAATATCAAATTGTTGGATTATTTCATGATTTATTAGAGGATACAAATACAACTTATGAGGAGATATTAGAAATTACTAATAAAGAAATAGCAGATGCAGTAAAACTTTTAACTAAGGAAACTGGATATAATATGAAAGAATATATTAGTAAAATAAAAGAAAATAATATTGCAAGAATGGTAAAATTAGCAGATAGAATACATAATTTATCAGAAGCCCATTTAGCATCATATGAATTTCAACAAAGATATATAAAAGAAACGGAAGAATGGTTTATTGATTTGGCTAAGGATACAATTTTTGAAGAAGATTTATGTAATATTTTATATAAATTAAAAAATAAAAGTAGGAAGGAAAATTAATTATTATGGAATGGAAATGTTTAAAATGTGGAAATAAAGACTTTGACCAAGATCAATTTCAAGCAACAGGAGGAGATTTTTCAAAAGTTTTTAATGTACAAAACAAAAAATTTATAACAATTACATGTATTAATTGTGGATATACAGAACTTTATAAATCAGAAACATCAGCTGGAATGAATATACTTGATTTTTTTATGAATTAAATAAAAAGGCTTGAAAGTGTTTAAAATACTACAATGTTAATTTTAGTTGACAAATTTCCATGTAAAATTGGTAGAATGCAACTATAATAAAAAGTATAATTTTATCAGAAAGGATAGGTGGAGTTTAGTGAATATTGGGGAGAAATTATTTGAATTAAGAAAATCTAAAAATTTATCTCAAGAAGAAGTTGCAGAAAAATTAAATGTAACAAGACAGACAGTATCTAAATGGGAAACAAATCAAAGCACACCAGATTTTGATAAAATATTGCCATTATGTGAGTTGTTTGAAATAAGTACAGAGGAGTTATTGACAGGGAAAAAACCAGAAGTTAATAATAAAGAAAATAATAATGTAGAATTTCGGAGATATAAAAGATCAAAAAAATGTTGAAATTAATGAAGAAAAAGAGCCAAGTAAGCAAGAAGTAAGAAGAAAATCAGCAGAAGTTGTAAGTACTTCTATATTTATGTATATAGTAGCAGTTGCAGTATTAATGGTAGCAATACCAGTACTTAAAATGAATCCGATTGTAGTAACAGCAATTTTTTTAATTATTGTTGCTTGGGCTACTGCAAGAATTGTAAAAAATTATATGTCTGCTCCAAAGTTTGAAAAAACTAAAGAAGAGGCAAAAGAAGATAAAATTATAAAACAAATTGATGATATTGTTGGATGTATTTGTACAGTAATATATTTTATTGTAAGTTTTATTACAATGGCGTGGTATATAACTTGGGTAATATTTATAATAGATGGTTTAATAGTTCAAATAATAAAGCTAATTTTTATGCTAAAGGAGGATAAGACAGATGAAGAATAGAGGTTTTATAATAGCATTAATAATTTTACTATTATTAATTATTGCTGGACTAATTTGGTTTTTAATTATATGTTTAACAGGGAGTTTTAATTTTATGAATGGATTTAGAAGTTTTGGTAGAAGGAGTACAAATATTGTATTTGATGAAACTTATAAAATAGAAGATATAAATAATATAGAAATTATATCAAAGGCGGGAGATATAACATTTGAAGAAAGTGAAGATGATAATATTAGAGTTGTAGCATATGCCAAAAATAGTTCAGATGTAAAAGTAAATTTAAATAAAAGTAAACTAAAAGTAGAAAATTCTGTAAGTAGTAAAGGTTGGTTTAATTTTAATTTTGATATAAATGATATTATTGTTTATATTCCTGAAGATTATTCAAATGAAATAAATTTGAGAAGTAATTATGGTGATTGTAAAATAACTAGTTTAGAAGAAGCTTCAATAATAGTAGATTCTGATTGTGGAAATATAGATTTAGGAGATGTGAAAAATGCTACAATAAAATCTGATTATGGAGATATTAAAATAAATACTATTTTTAATAAATGTAACATAAATTCAGCTTGTGGAGATATAAAAGTTTATAGTGTTCAAATACAGGAAAATTCATCAATAAAATCGGATTTTGGAGATGTAAAAATAAATAATAGTAATGATATCTATGTTGACACAAATGTTGATTTAGGAGATGTTAAAATAAGAAATAATAATAGATATTCTGATATAACATTAAAAATAGATTCATCTTGTGGAGATATAAAAGTTGGAGATTAGATAAATATAAAATTATATTTTAATAAATAAATAATTTTTGAAAAAATCAAAATGTATTTAAAATATTTTTAGAGTGTAAATAAAGCCCAGAAAAATCTGGGCTTTGCTTATATTTATATTATATGGCTTGTTTTGAAATTTTACGTTTATCTAATTTATATTTAATACTTCTAAAATTTTCTGCAATTGCGCATTGTTTATCTACAATAGTTAAAATAAAGCTTTCTTTATACATAGGAAATTTTAAAAAAGTAAGTGGCCACATATGTGTAAGAATCATATCTTTTTCAATACTGTTTAATTCAAAAAGTTTGCTTGCATTTTCAAATGCCGTTTGACTATGAGTAAAACCATGAAGACCTTTGTGGAACCCTTTTACATGCCAATCATAAAGATAGAAATCATGAAGCATAGCAGCTCTAGCAGCTGATTTATAGTCAAGACCACGTTTTTTGCAAGCAAGATAACAAAAATAAGCAGCATCATAACAGTGTGCATAACAAGATGTATTTCCATGAATTCTATATTTTTTCATTTCTTTAACTTTTTCATTTTCAAAAATATCTTTTATAATCTCTTGAAATTCCAAGTCATTTAAAGCTTCAATTGCTTTCTTTTTATTCATATAAATCCCTCATTTTTAAAAATATATTAAAATTATAGCATTAATATTTTTCAAGTACAATACCTCGGAAAAATTTGTATATATAAAGTAAAGTAAAAATGCGGAAATCTAATTTTTAACATAGATATTGCTAAGAAGTAAAATTTATATATAATTTAAGTGAATAGATTATAGAATTAGGCATATAAAATTTAATTTAGGTAATTATAAATAAAGTAATTATATTAGAGTATTGTAAAATTTAATGTTAAATTTTTGTATATAATATGTTAGTATAGAATTATTGACACCAGAAATTAAATGATATATAATTTCTTATAATAAATTAGGTGATTAAAATGAATGATTTGAGTAGAAAAAAAAAAATGAAGATATTTGTTAATCTAATAACTACACTTAGATTCGTATATACTATTTTTTTACCAATTTTAAAAGTAAAATTAGATAAAGAAGTGTTTATTGTTAATATTGTAATATTATTTTTAACAGATACAATAGATGGTTTTTTAGCAAGAAAACTTAAAGTTCAAACCTTATTTGGAAGTATTATGGATACAATAGCAGATAAAACTTTAACAATAATACTACTTGTAATTTTACTTGACTCAATGAAAATGCTTTCTTTAATTTTAATTTTAGAAATTTTGATTGCATTTACAAATTGTATAGGAATGAAAATGCGGTAAAATAAATAAATCTAGTTATTTTGGAAAAGTAAAAATGTGGCTTCTTTCTATAACAATTGTATTGTCATTTTTATATTATTTTAATATTATACAAATACCACTAATTATAGTTAGTAGTATAATTACAATAATTTTACAAGTTATAACTTTAATTAATTATTTGAAAAAGTTAAATTTACAAAAAGATATTAATATAAAAAAACATAAAGTGCATAATTTAAAAGATTTAAATTACATTTTATTTAATACAGAATATTATCTAAATAAAGTTAAAAGCTAATTTTTGGATAAAATATTTTATATGAAGGAGGAATTTATGAGAGATGATGATAAAATTGGAGGGGATTTTGGATTAGGAGAACCAAATAATGCTTTTGCTAAGTATTTTATTGGTAATTCATACTTAAAGCCATTAACTAATCCAAGTGAAGTTAATTTGTTTTTAGCAAATGTTACATTTGAGCCACGTTGTCGTAATAATTGGCATATACATAAATCAACTAAAGATGGAGGACAAATTCTTATTTGTGTAAGTGGAGAAGGTTGGTATCAAGAAGAAGGAAAGAATGCTAGAAGTTTAAAAGCTGGTGAGGTAGTAACAATTCCAGCAAATGTTAAGCATTGGCATGGTGCAAAATTTAATTCTTGGTTTAGTCATATAGCAATTGAAATTCCAGGAGAAAATACATATAATGAATGGCTAGAGCCTGTAAGTGACAAAGAGTATGATAAATTAGTATAAGGAAGTAAATGTTATGAATGAGTATTTGAAAGAAACTAAAGAGGTTTTAAATGAGTTAGAATCTAACCCAAATGGTTTATCTACAGCTGAAGCTCAAAAAAGACTAGAAAAAAATGGAAAGAATAAATTAAAGGAACCAGAAAAAGATGGAATAGTAAAAAAATTTATAAAATCTCTAATTGACCCAATGATAATTATGCTTTTAGTTGCAGCTACAATTTCTGCTGTAACAGCAATTATTCAAGGAGAAAGTTTTACAGATGTATTTATTATTTTATTTGTAGTAATTGTAAATACAATTTTAGGAATGGTTCAAGAAAGCAAAGCAGAACATGCAATAGATTCATTAATGGAAATGACCAAATCAACAAGCAAAGTTTTAAGAGATGGAATTATAAAAAATGTAAAAAGTGAAGACTTAGTTTTACGGAGATGTTATTGTTTTAGAAGCAGGTGATAGTATTCCAGCTGATTGTAGAATATTAGAATCATATAGTATGAAAGTAGAAGAAGCAGCAATTACTGGTGAATCTGTTCCTGTAAATAAAATAATAGATATATTAACATTAAAGGAAAATGCTTTAGATATATCTCTTGGAGATAGAACAAATATGCTATATAGCGGTAGTACAGTGGTTTACGGAAGAGGCAAAGCTGTTGTTACAGGAACGGGAATGAATACTGAAATGGGAAAAATAGCAGATGCTCTTGAAAAAGCAGAAGATGAACAAACTCCACTTCAAAGAAAAATGACTGAATTATCAAAAGTTTTAACTAAACTTGTAATAGGAATTAGTGTATTTGTATTTTTATTTGGAATTATAAAATCTGGTGATTTTTCAGGAGGTCATATATTAGATTCATTTTTAGTTGCAGTAGCTTTAGCTGTTGCTGCAATTCCAGAAGGTCTTCCTGCAATTGTAACAATTGTTTTATCAATTGGTGTTACATCAATGGCAAAAAGACAAGCTTTAATTAGAAAATTAAGTGCAGTAGAAACTTTAGGTTGTACTCAAATAATTTGTTCAGATAAAACAGGAACATTAACACAAAATAAGATGACAGTAACTCAAACAGAAACTAATAATGAAAAATTATTAGCACAGGCCATGGCTTTATGTTCAGATAGTGAAATAAGACCTGGTGAAAAAGATGCTATAGGAGAACCAACAGAAGTTGCTCTTGTTAATTTTGCAAATAAAATTGGACTTCCAAAGTATGAATTAGAAAAAGACTATCCAAGAATTGGCGAAGCACCATTTGATTCTAATAGAAAGATGATGTCTACTGTTCATAAATCTAAAAATGGAGAGATTATACAATATACTAAAGGTGCTTGTGAAATATTATTAGATAGATGTGTAAGTTATTTAAATAATGATGGAAGTATTGTTCCAATGACAGATGAAATAAAAACAATGATAAAGTCTAAAAATAAAGAGTTCGCAGATAAAGCATTACGTGTTTTAGGGGCAGCATATAAAAATTATAATAATACTCCAGAAAGCTTTGAGGCAGATATACTTGAAAAAGATTTAACGTTTATCGGATTTTTAGGAATGATAGATCCTTGTAGACCAGAAGTTTATCAGGCTATTAAAGAATGTAAATCAGCAGGTATTAGACCTGTTATGATAACTGGTGACCATATAGATACAGCAGTCGCAATTGGAAAAGATTTAGAAATTATAACAGAAGCTAGTGAAGCTGTTACTGGAAGCCAATTAGAAAAACTGACTGATATTGAATTAATAGAAGTTGTGAAGGTTTGTTCTGTTTTTGCAAGGGTTCAACCAGAACATAAAACTAGAATTGTAAGAGCACTTAAAGCTCAAGACCTTGTAGTTGCAATGACAGGAGATGGTGTAAATGATGCTCCATCAATAAAGTCAGCTGATATAGGAATAAGTATGGGAATTACAGGTACTGATGTTACAAAGGGAGCATCAGATATGGTTTTAGCTGATGATAATTTTGCTACAATTGTAAATGCAGTAGAAGAAGGAAGAAAAATTTATGATAATATAAGAAAAGTATTACAATTTCAATTATCAACTAATATGGCAGAAGTAATATATGTATTTATTGCATCTGTTTTAGGAATAACAATTGTTACTCCAGCTCAACTTTTATGGATTAATATGGTAACAGATAGTATGCCAGGACTAGCTCTTGGAATGGAAAAAGCTGAAGGAAATTTAATGAGTAGAAAACCTCGTGGCTCAAATGAAAGTATTTTTTCTGGCGGAGCAGGAATAGATATGGTTGTTCAAGGTTTTATTATGGCTATTATTGTAATATTCTCATTCTTCTTAGGTCAACATATAGAATTAGGATATTTTGGAATATTTGAATCAAGAGATGGTGTAACAATGGCATTTTTAACTGCAAACTTTATTGAAATGTTTCATGCTGTTGCAATGCGTTCAAGAAGAGAATCTATATTTAGAATGAATTCATTTAACTGGTGGGTATTTGGAGCGTTTATTTTAACAACAATTTTTACATTAGGAGTTATATATATACCATTCTTGGCAAATTTATTTGATTTTACAGCAATTAGTTTACTTGAATTATCAATAGCTTTTGGACTAGCATTTTTAATAATTCCAATGATAGAAATTATTAAATTTTTTCAAAGAAGTAGAGGAAAAGAAATATCATAATAAAATGTTTTTATGATTTTATAAAATTAAAATTTTGAAATATAAATTTAATTAAAAATAACTTATTAAAAGAAAGTTATTAAAAATATTATTTGATAATAAAAATTTTAATTAGTTAAAAGTATTTTGAGTGTTTATAAATTTTTAAGTGCACATCAAATGTTAAATAAAAGAGTTTTTCATTTGTCGTGCACTTAAGTTTTGTAACACTATTTTTAATTCTATGGGGAAAATATTTAGGTATTTAGTTATCTAGCTATTTAGATATTTAGTTATTTAATTATTTAATTATTTTAAATAACTAATAATGTTAAACATTTTAAACAATTATAAATTTCATTCTTAAACGATAAATTAAATATGGCATATTGTTTTTTTCTAAAAGTTTTTCAATTATTTCTGTGTCAGATTTAAAAAAATTATATTTTAAAATTAATTTTTGTTTTGAATTGAAAAATGCTTCAAATAGTAATAAATTTTTAGTATTAATTTTAAAATTAAATTTTTTTGTTACAAATTTGCAAGCAAATATTTTACATGGCAAATTTTTTGTAGTACATCCTTTTTGAGGTTCAATATATTTACATGTTTTTACAGGAGTAGTATCATCTACTAGATTAACAAAACCTTTAGAATAATTAAAGGAATAACAACATCCATTTTCTGTAAAAGAGGCTAATCTTTCTCGATTTACTATGCAAATATTATTACAAAAGTTACATGGATTTTTTTCACTCCATATATCATCTAATTGTTGGCAAAGATTATTATAAATAAACGTGTATTGTTCTTTTTTATTTTTAATTTCAAGTGCTTTAAGTGCTGATATAATTTCTAAATTTGTATTTGATAAAATATATTTTACAGTTAATCCTTTATAATTTGTTCCAAATTCTATATTATTTTGATTTAGTTTAATTAATTTTTTTATACAATAAATGTTATATTTTATATCTTTTCTAAAACAAATTTTTATAGCTGGATATTTTGAAACTTTACTTTTAAAATTTATTGAATTAAGTTCAATATTTTCGATAGTTTGATGGCATTCTTGTTCAAGCAATGCTACCACATTGTCACTTAAATATTCCATATAAAACCCCCGTTTTTTATATAATAGAAGATGATGTGTTAGATGTCAAGAGATTTAAATTATTTTTAATAATATTGAAAAATGAATATAAAATAATCAATATAAAAAATATAATTAACAATTTTTTATTAATTATTAATTTAAGACATTTTATCAAATGATATATTAAAACATTAATAAATGAATTATAAATTTTTATCTTAAGATTGCCTATCTATTGACTATTGACAAAAAATGTTATTTAGTTTATAATAGTTGTAGTTTAAAATGTTCGGAAATTTATTTAAATAAATTATAAAAAATCAAGATATCTAACTAATTGATAGAGGGAGATATCCTATTTTTGTTTTGTAAATATGTTGTTTAAGAGAGATAATAATTGTAAATAATAAATATAAATATATTTAAAATTGCATTAGTAAATATATAATATTTTATTGTTATAGTAAAAATTGTATTTACAAATACTAGTTGGTAATTAACTATAAAGATATAAGAGATAAAAAATGCTTTGTAGTAATGTATAAGTAATAAATGCTGTAAATTTAAATCAAAACAAAAATAATTATGATTTTTAATTAGAAGAACGGAAAACATAAAAATTAAAGAGATAAAATTAAGGAGAGAATAGTATATGAAAAAAGAGAATGTAAAGCCTGAGCACTCTAACTCTACAGGTGTTTTTTCACGTAGTCAAAAAAGTAGAAAAAAAGAGGAATATAGACCTACAGAGTCTAGAGCAACAAGGAAACCAAGAATGCAAAAAAAATCAAATGTAAATTCAAATAAAAATCCAAATTTGTTACCAGTTATAAATAAGGAAACAAAGGCATTATCTGTATTAAAAAATAATGAAGAAAAATCATTAACTGTAGTAGAAAAAAATAAAAATAGAAATCAAAAAAATAAAAGAGATTACAAAAAGGAAGACACATCTATATTTAAAAGAAGCAGTAAAGAAAATTTAAAAATTATTCCAATTGGAGGAATTGAAGAAATTGGAAAAAATATGACTGTTTTTGAGTATGCAAATGATATTGTTATAGTAGATTGTGGAGTTGCTTTTCCAGAAGATGAAATGCTTGGAATTGATTTAGTTATACCAGATTTTACGTATTTAGAAAGAAATAAAGAAAAAATTAGAGGGTTAGTTATAACTCATGGTCATGAAGACCATATTGGTTCTATACCATATTTTTTAAAACAAATTAATGTACCAATTTATGCAACAAAATTAACAGCAGGTCTTATTGGAAATAAATTAGAAGAGCATAGATTAACAGCTTCTACAAAAATGAAAGTTGTTAATCAAGGTCAAACTATAGTTCTTGGAAAAATGAAAATAGAATTTATAAGAAGCAATCATAGTATTCCAGATGCAGTAGCTTTGGCTATTCATACACCATGTGGAACTGTTCTTCATACAGGAGATTTTAAAATAGATTATACTCCAATAGATGGAGAAATTATAGATTTAGGAAGAATTGCTGAACTTGGAAATAAAGGTATTTTAGCACTTTTATCAGACAGTACAAATGCTGAAAGAAAAGGTTTTACAATGTCTGAAAGAAGTGTAGGAGAAGTTTTAGAAAAACTTTTTGTAAATAGTAAAAAGAGAATAATTGTCGCAACATTTGCATCAAATGTGCATAGAGTTCAACAAATTGTAAATAGTGCAGTTGAAAATAAAAGAAAAATTGCTGTTTGTGGAAGAAGTATGATAAATATGATTGAAACAGCAGTTAGACTTGGTTATATAGATGTTCCAACAAATGTATTTATAGATATAGATATGATTTCAAATTATAATGATGACCAATTAGTTATTATTACAACTGGAAGTCAAGGAGAGCCAATGTCTGCACTAACTAGAATGGCAAATGGAGAACATAAAAAAGTTACTTTAACTCAAAATGATTTAGTAATTATTTCTGCTAATCCAATTCCAGGCAATGAAAAGTTTGTTGGAAAAGTTATAGATGATTTAATGAAAATTGGTGTAGAAGTTGTGTATAGCTCATTAATGGATATACATGTTTCAGGACATGCTTGTCAAGAAGAACAAAAATTAATGCTTGCACTAGCTAGACCAAAGTACTTTATTCCAGTTCATGGTGAATATCGTCAGCTTGTAGCTCATATTGAAACAGCAAAACAATTAGGTTATACAAATAAAAATACATTTATTATGCAAAATGGTAGAGTATTAGAATTAAATCAAGATGAAGCTAAATTTACAGGAAATGTTCCAGTAGGAAAAGTAATGGTAGATGGTTTAGGTGTTGGTGATGTTGGAAATATTGTTTTAAGAGATCGTCAGCATTTATCTTCAGATGGATTAATTATAATAGTTTTAACTATGGATTCTAGTAGTGGTGAAGTAATTGCAGGACCAGATGTTATTTCTAGAGGTTTTGTTTATGTTAGAGAATCTGAAAATTTAATGGATGATGTTAAGCAGATGTTAAAAGATTTAGTTGCACAATGTTCAAAAAATGAAATAAGAGATTGGGCTAGTATAAAAAATATGATAAAAGAGGAATTAAGAGGATATATATTCCAAAAAACTAAAAGAAATCCTATGATTTTACCGATAATTATGGAAGTTTAAGAAAATGTAGTAATATCAAGTAGTTTGTTACTTGATATTACTTTTTTGTTACCTATGAACTAAGTTTGAATATGTTATATTATATCAAAAATATTTTTACAACTATTGAAAAATATATTTATTTAAGCTATAATAAAAAGCACATTTAAAATAAGAGGAGAGAATAAATATGGATAATAAAGATTTAGCAAATTTAATATTTCCAGATGTAAAAGGTGTAGAATATTATGAAAAAGTTTATTCTAAAAGAGAATTGCCAGAAGGAGCAAATGTAGTTAGATATGCTCCAAGTCCTACAGGATTTATGCATATAGGTGGAATATATCAAAGCTTAATAGCCAAAGTACTTGCTAAACAGTCAAATGGTGTATTTTATGTTAGAATAGAAGATACAGATCAAAAAAGAGAAGTAGAAAATGGAGTAAAACAAATATTAGATGCACTTGAATATTATGATGTTTATCCAGATGAAACCATTGGAAAAGGAGAATATGCACCATATCTTCAAAGTGAAAGAAAAGATATATATCAATCTTATGCAAAAAAATTAGTAGAAGAAGGAAATGCTTATCCATGTTTTTGTACACAAGAACAATTAGATGAAATTCGTTCAAATCAAGAAAAGGCTAAAGAAAGAACTGGTTATTATGGAAAATGGACGAAATGTAGAAGTATGCCAATAAGTATGGCTATAGAAAAAATAAAAAATGGAGATCCTTATATTGTAAGATTAAAGTCGCCAGGAAATCCAGATAAAAAAATTAAACATAAAGATGTTATAAAAGGAAATATAGACTTTCCTGAAAATGACCAAGATATAGTAATTATAAAGTCTGATGGACTTCCTACATATCATTTTGCACATGCAGTAGATGACCATCTTATGGGAACAACTTTAGTTACACGTGGTGATGAATGGGTTGCATCAGTTCCACTTCATTTGCAATTGTTTTATATTTTAGGATTTAAAGCACCAAAATATGCTCATACAGCAGCACTTATGAAACAAGAAGGAGAAGGAAAACGTAAATTAAGTAAGAGAAAAGATCCAGAAGCTGCAGTTAGTTATTATAAAGAAGAGGGAATTCCAAAAGATTCTGTTTTAGAATATTTAATGAATATTGCAAATTCTAATTTTGAAATATGGAGAAAGCAAAATCCAACGTTATCTATATATGAATTTCCATTTGATTTAAAGAAAATGGGAGTTAGTGGAGCATTATTTGATATGGTAAAAATGCTTGATGTTTCTAAAGGAGTAATTTCAAAATATTCAGCAGAGGAAGTTTATAAATTTGTATATGAATGGGCAGAAGAATTTGATGGTGAATTAAAAGAGATGCTTGAGAATAATAAAGAATATTCTTTAAAAGTTTTAGGAATTGAAAGAGGAAATAGTAAACCTAGAAAAGATATTAGTAAATGGTCTGATGTAAAAAATATTATAAAATATATGTATGATGAAAAATTCATAAATGAAGACATAAATTATGAATATCAAAAAATTTCAGATAAAGAAATAATAAAAAATATTGTAAAAACATATTTTGATAAGTATTATGATGAAAATGATGATAAACAAACTTGGTTTGATAAGATGAAAGATTTAGCAGAAAGTTTTGGATATGCAAGAGAAGTAAAAGAATATAAAGCAAATCCAGATAATTTTCCTGGTCATGTAGGAGATATAAGTACGGTTATAAGAGTAGCAATTACAGGAAGATGTAATACGCCAGATTTATATGAAATTTTAAAGGTTTTAGGAAAAGAAAGTATACAAAAAAGATTACAAAAAATTTAATTTTTAATAGTAGAGAATAATAAAAATGAAAAGTATATAAATATTAAAAATTTTTCTTTAATATTTATATACTTTTAAAAATTAATATTCTCTATTTTTTTATTATTTTTAATGCTTTTTCTCGTGATATCATAATTACATGATTACATCCTATGCATTTTAATTTAAAATCTAATCCGATTCTTAATATTTCCCATTCATTTGAACCACATGGATGAACTTTTTTTGTTTTTACTATATCTCCAATTTTATATTCCATATAAAACTTCCTTTTTAATTAAATTTATTTAAATTATAGAGTAATGATTAAAATTAGTCAATATTATATGATTAAAATTAAATATGAAACTTATTAAAATTTGTGTAACACAGAGATACGTAAGATTTGACGAGAATTGCTTGTTCAAGGTATAATATAATTATAAACATAAATTTTTATAATAAGGAGGATTTGAATATGAAAAAAATATTAAGATTTATTATGACTATTTTAATTCTCGTTTTTGTTATATTTATTATAAATTTAGTTAAAAATTATATGATTATAAAGAAAATTTTTGAAAAAAATTATGAATTTGAAACCTCTTTAAAATCTTATACTTATGAAGAAATTTCAACAGATAGCTCAGAAACATTGAAAAAAGTTGTTGTATTTCAGGATGGTTTTTATATGTGTAAAAGTTATATTAATAATGAATTAAAAAATATAAAATGGTTTGATTCTAATACTGATAGAATTGTTGAAATTAATGAAAATAATGAGATAATAGAAGAACTAATAAGAGATTCTAAAATAGATACTGAATTTATGAATTTTTATAAAAATGTTTTGATAACAGGAATATGTAAAGAAACAGAAAAAGCAGAATGTATTAACAAAATATTAAAAGAAAATATGTTTAATAAGATTTCTGAAAAAGATAATAGTTATGTTTTAAAATTTAATGATATGGTAATTTATATAGATAAAGCTTCTAATTTAATATGTAAATGCAGTTTTGAAAATGTAGTTATAACATATGATATTAAAAATGGAATAGAAACAAATTATAATATTTTCGAAAAACCATATAGTTTATATGATAATTGAAAACTATATTATTAAATAAATATAATAAAGTAAATTTAATCTTTTTTACTAATTTATAAATAAAAAAGTTAATATTTTTAAGAGATGAATTCTATAATATATAGAATTCGTTTCTTTTTATTTGTTGTTAGTTTATTTTGTAATTTTACATTTTGATTAAAATTATAGACTATTTCGACAAATTGTGATAAGATATTTTTTGAAAATATAAATATATTTTGAGGGGTGATTATGAAAAAGTTAAAAAAATTTTTTATAAGTTTATTAATAACTTTTTTTGCAATATGTACTATTTCTCAAATGATTTCAATTGCTGACTATGGAGATTTTGAATCATATGATAGTAGCAGTTCATGGGACAGTGGTAGCTCATGGGATAGTGGAAGTTCTTGGGATTATGATGATTATGATTACGATTATGGGTATGGAGGAGGAATTTATATTGGTGGCAGTTCAGGTGGTTTTCTAGGGTTTTTAATATTTTTAATTTTTATATTTGCAATTTGTTTTTTCATTTCAAATTATAATAGAAAACATGGAAAATATAATGAACCAAGAGGTCCATTACATAATTTTGAATATAATCAAACTCAAAATAACACGGCTTATAATAGATATAATAATCCATTTAATATTGATGAAACTGTAATAGAAGATGAAATACAAACAAAAGATGAATTATTTAATAAAGCAGAATTTTTATCATGGGCAAGTGATTTATTTGTAAAATTACAATATGCTTGGTCAAATAGAAATTTAGAAACTATAAGAGCATTTGAAACACCAGAATTATATGAACAAACTCTTGAGCAAGTAAATAGGTATATTGCAAGTAAGCAAATAAATGTATTAGAAAGAGTTAGTGTTAATGTAGCAAAACTTTATAAATTTGAAAGACAAGGAGATAGAGATTGTTTATCAATAATATTAGAATCAAAGATGATAGATTATATTATTGATGAAAAAAGTAAAAAAGTTTTAAAGGGAAATCCAAATTTAAATAAAGTAAATGCTTATGTTTTAATGTTTGTAAGAAAAACAGGAACAAAAACAAGAGCTGATGGAAAAGTAACGAATACAATGAATTGTCCAAATTGTGGCGCGACAACAGAAATAACATCATCAGGAAAGTGTCCATATTGTGGAAGTATTATAACAACAACAGATCATAATTGGGCATTATCAAGCTTAAAAAAGTATAATGCAAATATGTAAATAAATTTAAGGAGGAAAAATTATGGGATTAATTAGAGCAGCAATAGGTGCAATTGGTTCAACAATGCATGACCAATGGAAGGATGTAATTGCATGTGAGAATATGGATAACGATACTTTAATGGTTAGAAAAACTACAGATACAGGAGTTATTACAAGAACTAGTATTATAAGGGTTATGCCAGGACAATGTGCAATAATTTTACAAAATGGTAAAGTTTTAGATGCTTCAGCAGAAGAAGGAGATTATTATTTTGATGAATCAACACAACCTTCATTTTTTGCAGGAAATTTTGGAGCAGTATTTAAACAAATGTGGCAAAGGTTTACTTATGGTGGTATGACAGCAGACCAACAAGCAGTTTATTATTTTAATATGAAAGAAATAATGGACAATAAATTTGGAACTGTGGCACCAATACCATATCAAGATTGGTCACATCCAATTCCAAATCAAATGACAGGAGGAATGTTACCACTTTCAGTAAAAGTAAAATGTCATGGAAATTATACATTTAAAATTGCAGATCCAGCTTTATTTATGAAAGAAATTGCAGGAACTGCTAGTATTTATAAAAAAGACCAAATTATTGACCAAATGAGATCAGAAGTAATTAGTGTATTTCAAAATGTAGTAAATGAACTTGGAACTGAAAAATATAAAGTTCCAGTATTAGAATTGCCTAGTCAAACAGATGAAATTAAAGATATAATGGATGAAAAGATTTTTGATGAGCCAATTAGAAAAAGAGGACTAAGTATAGTTGTATTTGCAATTATGAGTGTAACTTTAGATGAAGACTCAGAAGAATACATCAAGAAATATAATTTAAGTGCAAATGCTAATATGCAACAAGGAACTCTTGTTGAGGCTTATTCAGAAGCTGTTAAAGGTGCAGCAAATAATTCTAATGGAGCTGCTAATGGATTTTTAGGAATTGGAATGATGAATATGGCTGGAAATGGAATATTTGGAGGTACTTTAAATAATAGTAGTAATCAAGCTGCACAAAATGTTCAAAATGTAGTTGCTAGTAATGGTATTCCACAAAATGCTGGTAGTTGGAAGTGCCCAAAATGTGGAAAAATTAATACAGGAAAATTCTGTGATGAATGTGGAAGTAAAAAAGTAGAAGCTGTAACTAAAAAATGTCCAAAATGTGGAAGTGATGTAGATGAATCTGTTAAATTCTGTCCAGAATGTGGAGAGAAATTACAATAATAAAAAATATATAAAGTAAAAGAAACTTCAATTTTCTATAAAAAGAATTTTTTAGAAAGTTAAGTAAACAAATATTAAATATAAAAAGATTATTAAAGAATGCTTTTTGTTTATAAAACATAAAGCATTCTTTTTTGTGTAAAAATTTATATAAATAAAATTAAAATATATAGAATAAAAAAAGTTTATTAATAAGCGATTTAATATATATTTTTTACTTTAATTAATTTTAATAATATATTTATTTTTTAAAACTATTGTTATTTTTTTTAATAAAATATATAATATGATATGAAAAATAAATTAGAAGGGTGGTAAATAAAGTGGCAAATAGTATTATTGATGATATGTTAAAAGAACAAATGCCTAATAAAAATTCAAAAGGTAAGTCATCTAAAATATTTATTTTTTTATTTATATTATTAATAGTTGTTATTATATTATCAGTACTTGGTATAATATATTTGAAAAAGAAAAATGAGATCACTCCTAAACTTAAATTTTTAGAGTATTTAGGAAAAGGCAATTTAAGTACAATCCTTAATTTTGAAACTTATAATCAATTAGAAGAAAAAATGAAAAATGAAAATTCTCAAACTTTAACGAATATGTCACTATCATGTGATAGTCCATTTTTAGAGTTAGAAGATATAAATTTGAATGTAGAATCAAATACAGATGTAATTAATAAAAAAAGTTATTCAGAAGCAAATTTGAATTATAAAGAGTCTAATATTATTAATTTAAAAATGTTGGCATCAGAAGATAGCATAGCATTAAAATCAGATGAAATTGTTAGCAGATATGTTGGTTCAAAATATGAAAATTTAGGAAGAATTTTAAGTAAATTTATAGATAATGAAGAATATAAAAATTATTTAGATAAAATTGATATAGAATCTTTAATGAATACAAGATATTCTATGCCAACTGTTTCTCAAGAAGTATTTGCCAAATATATAAATATAATTGCTCAGAATGTTGAAGATGCTTCATTTAATCAAAAAGAAGTTACTTTAGAGAGAAAAAATGGAAATATTGAAACAATAGAATATTCAATGACAGTCAAAGAAAGTGTAATGATAAAAGTTTTAATTCAAACATTACAAACATTACAAAATGATGATGAATTATTGGATTCATTATGTAGTATTTTTGATAATAATATAGAGGTTAAAGAAGAAATAAAAGAAACTTTAAAAGTTTATATTAATAATTTGATTAATGAACTTTATGAGAAAAACGTTGATGATTCTAAAAGCTATTCTATTAAAGTATATGCTTATAATAATCAAACATTAAAATTAACAATTGATTTAACATCAGATATAACAATTGATTTTGATTATGAGTATAATGAGAAAGAAAATTCAGTTGTAATAACAACATTAAACAAAAATAATAATAATGGATTAACAGTTACATTAAAGAAAAATAATTCTGATATTTCAGAAAATATTATTTGTGTTATAGATATGGTTGAAGATTCAGAAATAATTGGAGAATTAACATTTACTTTAGAGTTATTAAATTCTCAAACTTCTTATGAAATAAAAAATAAAATAGGTCTGAACTTTGTTGTTATTAACTTGAAGCTTGAATCAAATAGTAAAATTGATTTTAAAACTATTACAGTAGAAGATTTAAATGAAAGTAATTGTTTATTTTTAGATACATTAGATGATAATACATTTAATGATGTTGTAGATGCAATAAGTAAACAAACTAATGAGGTTATTACTAACAAATTAAGTGATTTATCATTAATAAATAATGATTATTCTACTGTTATTGAACAACCAGAAATTCAAACAGGAAATGATGAACAAGCAAGAGATGTGGCAAAACAAAAAATTATAGAGTATGTTTCATTAGAAATGAAACAGGCTATGGATAATGGAGAAACTTATACTTTAGAAAATTTGAATTCACTTCAAATTCCTGATTCTGAATATAGTATTTCAGTAAATGATAATATAGCTATTATAATAATAGATGGATTTGAATTTACATTAGATTCAGATTTTAATTTATCTAATTAATAAAGGAGGCTAAAAAGCCATGGAAGTAGAAAAATTAGAAAAAAGATTAAAATTAAATAAAATTGTATTATCAGTACTATTAATTTTATTATTAATAATACTAATAGTAGTTCTTGTAAAATGTACTTCAGTAAAGAATTTGATTTCTAATAATGATTCAAATATGGGAATGGCTACTTCAGGAGATAATTATACATTTTATTATAAATATAATTCTGGATTAGTAAAGATTAAAGATGGTAAAGAATATCAAATTGTTGATGGACAGGCTTATTCAATTCAATATGATAAAGAATATGTTTATTATACAACTCCAAACAATAATGGGGGTATTGACATAAAAAAAGCAAGTCAAAATGGAGATACAAATGAAGTTTTAATATCTGTGAATTCAGAATTAACAAAAATGTATTTATCAGATGGTTTTTTATATTATACAACTTCAAATCCTAATACTATTTCAAAAATAAATGTAAATAATAAAGAGCAAAGTACTGTTTTAACTAGAGCAATTTTAGATTTTAAAGTATTAGATGGAATTATATATTTTATAGATGATATGAGATATTTATATCAATTAGATGTAAATGGAGAAAATTATAAAACAATTGAAGAAAATCCAATTGCAAAAAAATTTCAAATGTTAGATAATGAAATATATTTTTATGATGAAGAAAATCAAAAATTAATGAAAATAAATTTAAAAAATAAAAAGAAATCAGAAGTTACTGATAAATTAAATTGTGATGTTTATAATGTTACAAGTAATGGTATATATTATTTAGATAATAATGATATGAAAATTTGTTGTGTTGATTTAAAAAATAAAAAATCAAAAGAAATTATATCAGTTTCAACAGCTAATACAAAAATTAATGTTATAGGAAATGTTATATATTATTTAGATTTAGATAATGATTCATATGTAACTAAGAGAATTAGTATAAAAGGAAAAAAAGTAGATGAAGTAAAATATTAAATTTTTAAAATATTTTCTTTAGTAATAGAAAATTTTAATTTATACTTAAAATGAAAATATTGCGTTTATATATTGACTTTTTTGTACCTAAATAATATTATAATGTTATAAAATATAAAAAATTTATCTTGAGTTTTTAGGAGGTATTCAATGAAACTTGGAACAGTTGTATATGATGGAAAAATATATAATTTAGATTATATGAATACTATTGAAGTTAAAGAATTATTAAGCAAAATTGAGGAAAAAAAAGAAACCGAATTTTCTCAAGGTAAAAATATTACTAAAAGATTAAGAGTTTAATAATTTTATAATTTTATAATTTTATAATTTAATACATAGGAGGTAGCAATTGATGAAAGAAAAAGTCAATGAAGAATATGCAAGCCTTGCATTAAAAAGATTTTATGATACAGCTACTGATAATATACAAATGAGTGCTCTTGTAAATAGAGCTTTAACAGACAAAATTTCAACAGAAACAATAAATAAAAAAGTAAATAATCAATTAAATTCTATACAGGCAAGTATGTATAATATAAATCCTAAATTTAATGAGAATTCTAAGAATTATGATATTGTCAAAAAGGAAATATTAGATGTTTTAACAGATTATGAAGTTGCACTTACAAAATTAGGGGATTATTATGATATACATCTTGAAGAATTGATTTTAAAAAAAGTTGAGCTTGAAAGTCATTTAATTGGAAAGATTTTTAAAGAAGAAGATTATAAATCTGAAGAGAAGATGAAAATTAGAGAAACTCAAAATGATAAATTAAAAATGTCTTTTGCTGAAAAAACAAGGAACATTTTTGAGAAATTTTCTATTAAGAAAAAATCAGAAAATGCTTTAAATATTCAAGATATAAACAGATTACAAGATTATATAGATTTAGAAGCAGAACAATCTCAAAAACTAGATAAAAAACTTGAAAAAGTTAAAGAAAAAGGTAAAAATAATACAAATGAAATTTCTAAATTAGAAAAAGAAATTCAGGAATTAACAAATGAAATAAATAAAATAAATGAGAAAAAAAGAATGGCTTTAGAAGAAGCTATGGAAACTCGTGATAAATGGTTAGCAACAACAATAAAAAAACCAAATATTTTTGGAAAAGCAAAGCGATTTTTTTCAAATAAATTTAATACTTCAAAGGTAATTGTAAAAACAGTAATTAATCCATTGAAACAGAGAGTAGAAGAATTTAAATTAAGTGATTTTGCAGATATAAAGGGGTAATTACATATGAGAAAAAGAGGATATGTTTTATCAGATGATTTTCCATTGCAAATAAAATCAGTAATGGAGGATGTTTTAAATAATAATTATAGTAAGGAAATTTCTAAGGCAATTTCAAAAGCAAATGAAGTATTAGAAAATGCAAAAACAGCAGAAAAATTTAAACATGACCAAGAGATGTTTGAAAAAAGAAAAAATTTAGATGAAAGCGAATTAGAAGAAAGAATATAATATTACTTATATAAAAGAAGGAAATAAAACTGGAAAGAGCAATAAAAATTTTTAAAGTTTTTATTGCTCTTTTTTTATAAAGAATATTTTAGAAAAAATAGAAAATTATTGTAATAATTAAATTATTATAATAATTTAGTTTTTTATTTGTATAATATGAATGTAAAATTAGAATATGGAAAAAATATATTACAAATAAATATCAAATAATAAAATATAATTGAAAATAAATATATACTACAATAAATATATATTTATATAAATACATAAAGGAGGAAATAAAAAATTGAAAAAACAAAAAGGAATAACACTTATAGCATTAGTAATAACAATAATAGTATTGTTGATACTTGCAGGGATAAGTATAAGTTTAATAGCAGGAGATAATGGAATATTAACCAAAACAACAACTGCAAAAGTAGAAACAAGAGGAAGTCAAGTAGAAGAACAAGTGAGATTATGGGAAATGGAAAAAGCATCAGATAAAAATACAGGAGATAGAAGTCCAGAAACATTAGAAGAAATAGTAAATAGATTAGTAAAAGAAAATTTATTAACAGAAAATGAAAAAGATCAAATATTGGGAAATGAAGCCAAAGGAATAGAAGGTACAGGAGAGATAACAATTGGTTCAAAAACAATAATATTTGGAACAGAAAAAACAACAAAGACATTAGTACAAGCCTTTAAAGATGGAGAAATAAATGTAGGAGATTATATAACAAATTATAATAGTACATTAAATAATCCATCAGCAACAGTTAGGTTAGAAGAAAATGAAACTGGTTTTAGTGGAGTACAAGAATATAAATTAGATAATAATACAACATGGAGAGTATTAGGGTTAAGTGAAGATAAAACACAATTAATAATAACAACAGAAAGTCCAATTGAAAAGATTATGAAAGAAGATGGAGAAGATTGGGAAAAAGATCCATACTTGTATTTAAAAGGAGCAGAAGCTTGGTATTATGGAGGAATTTCAACAGAAAATAATATTTTAGATAAAATATCTTCAATATATGATGGAAAATATGCAGAATTAACAAGAAGTATGAGTATTGAAGATATAAATAAAATTTTAGAGGTGAAAGTTATTTGGCAGTTGGAGTAGGAAGTGTTATGTATGCTCAAGTTAACTCATGTAATCAATTATTTTTTAATAATGGTACTGATGATTGTACACAAAAATTTGACATGAAAGGAGTTAAACCTATAGTATATTTAAACTCTAGGATTACTTTAGATGATTTAGAAATATCTTCAAATGGTGAAGAAGAATCATGGAAACAATGATGAAATACTTATAATGGTGATAGATAAAATTTAGAATATGGACAAATAATAGATGAGGGTTTTATGGAAATGTATTGATGAAATTTACTTTTAAAATTAAGGTTATTCACAAATTAGAATATTGTATAATTAAATGCACGATGTAGACATAAAAATATAGACACACAATTAAAAAACAAATAAAATGTTAGTTGCGAGACTAAA
>JAAVYF010000044.1 GCA_022790975.1 Clostridia bacterium
ATTGCATTTCTGAATTATCTTCTAGTTCTTCAATTTCATTTTCAAATTGCATTTCTGAATTATCTTCTAGTTCTTCGATTTCATTTTCAAATTGCATTTCTGAATTATCTTCTAGTTCTTCAATTTCATTTTCAAATTGCGTTTCTAAATCCTCTTCTGATTCTTCTTTTATTTCATTGTTTGATTGCACATCAAAATTACTATTTGTTTTAGAAAAATTATTATTAAAATCATTTTCATATGTTTCATCAAAATTGTCTTTTGAAATATTTGATTTATTAAAATCTATATCATCATCCATCTCATATGAAAATAAATCATCATCTTCTTCATGGTTATATTTAAATTGAAAAGAATAGTCAACACCAATATATTTAGCTTGCTGTATTGCCATTCTCCAACCTTTTATTCTATCTAAAATCTTTACTCCTTTTGAGCCTCCAACTAATCCAACATCATATGATATATAGATTCCTGCTTCTTTAAGAGCCTGAGCTCTTACCTCTCTACATCTTAAATCATAATCACTTTTAGATTCTCCAACATTTCTTTTGATTTTCATTGAAATTATATTTAAATACGTAGTTTTATAATTAGTATTATAATAAGCATCAAAGTCTTCCAACATTTTATATAAGGTTGTATCAACATATTCTATTAAGCTCTTTGGGAAATTATATTCTTCTATTATCTCCTTTTGTCTTCTTCTTACTATGCTTCCTTTGTAATTTTCTTTGTAATAAAGTGTTCTATCAACACCATTTATTGGGATTTGAACTTGTTGTAATTTATTACCAACTTCTTTTGTAGCAAGATAATTTCCTGTGGCTAAATCAATTTTTACATTTAACACATTTTTATTATCAATTTTATCCAAATTAGACCTCCTCAATCTTTGGATTTACATAATAGTCATTATACAGTATTAACAAAAAAAAATCAATAGTTTCGACAACTATTTTCTATCAAATATAGCAATTTTCTCACATCATTCAAACTATTGCACCGAAAGTGTTTCATCAAATCTATATTTAACATTTAATTTTTCAAATATTCCTTAATTTTCTTCATTTCTATTTTAGTTTGATTATAACCAGCCATATAAATTTCATTTACTTTATCTGTTTCCAAAAGTGAAAAGTTTTTTAAAGTTATTGTATATAAAAAATCTATATCTTGTAATTCATATCTATTTAATTCTTCACGCACAAGCTCAAATGATTTTATACCTATTTCAATCATATTTTTACAACATGAACGTTCTTTATTGTCTGAAAAATTAATACTAACTATTTTATTACATCCAATTCTATCCAGTTCCTTCCATGCTAAATTCTCTTTAATACCACCATCTAATAATAATCTCTTTCCTCGTTTTTCTTTTTTAAATCTTTCTATAATACATTTTAAATTTTTACATTTATCTTTATAATATTTACCTGTATCTGTTTCAAAATAAGGACATGGAGAAAAAATAAGTGGATAAGTACAACTTGCTCTAACTGCTCTTCCTAAATTCACTTTTGAAATATACTTTTCTTCTGAATTTTCTATATCTATTTTGCAAGAGTTAAAAACAAAAACTTTCCCAGTTTCAATATCAACAGCTGGAATTAATAATTCTTTTTTTACTTCTGAAATATTACTAATTTTTAATCTAGAAACAGCTTCATCCATATACTTTTCTATTTTTTCTCCGCTATTTAATCCATCTATAATAAGTTTACGCTTAAAAATTACACCTAATATAACTTTTAATACATTTTTAAAATCAATATAATTTATATTTTTTGAATACATTTTAAAAAATTCATACATCTCATCTGCTGAATAACCACATGCTAAAAGTGTTGCAACAATACTCCCAGATGACGTCCCAGCTATACTATTAAATTCAATTCCGTTCTTCTTCTAAAGCTTTTATAGCTCCAATATGTGCAGCACCTTTAATTCCTCCTCCAGATAAACACAAACCTAATTTCATTATAATCACCTATTTGTATTTTATAAAAATATACAAATATTGTTCTAGTTCTCTTTAAATTTTCCTTTAACAATAATAAACTTTCCTTTGCATTTACCACAAAAAAACTTTTTATCAAATCCTTTATTTACTCGTTTTCTATAAAAAGTTTGTCCACATTTCTGGCATTCTATTTTATAATTATACACAATTTCTTCATTAAACTGTTTATTACTTATTTTATAATCTTCTACTTTATTTCCAAGTCTAGATATATTATATCCAAGTTTACTATTAATATAATTTGCATAATTCTTAAATTCTAAACCATGATTATCACAATATGGCAAACAATGTATCAATTCATGAATTATAGTGTTTTTTATTATATTATCATCAAGCTCTATTACCCATGGGCTTACCTCAATATGATATTTTTTATATCTATAATATTTCACATATTTACGTTTTTTAAGCCATATATAATATTTAGTTAATTTATTTGGTTCTTCTGGCTTACAACATCCATATCTTTTATTATTTCTTTTAGACAACTTTATATCAATTTTGCAATCTTTTTCAATATCAATTCCTATATTATATAATTCATTTTTACATTCCTCAAATAATTGTTGTATATCTTTCATATTACTCCTGCTTTTTAAAGTATTTACAGGTGACTATACCACTTGACAATTTTTTTGTCAATCTTATTTTTTCTACAATTTAATAACTCTTTTCGATTTTTTTCATATAATTTACTATGGAGGTTCATTTTATATGGAAACTTTAAAATTAAATTCTAAAGGACCAAATGTCGAATTATTACAAAGTACTTTTAAAAAAATAGGTTTTTTTAACTCTAATATTGATGGAATTTTTGGAAATATTACACAAACATCAGTAATAAATTTTCAAAATGCATTTGGTCTTTCAGCAGACCGGAATAGTGCGGTCCAAACACTTGGCAAGCTTTAATGCCTTACATTAATGGTTATACAAATTATTCAATTCAGTCTGGAGATACTTTTTGGAGATTAGCAAATAATTTTTCAACTACAGTAGCAGCAATAACTACAGCAAACCCAGATTTAAATTCTACTAATCTAAAAATTGGAGAAAACATAATAATACCATTTGGAAGTATAGTTCCAACTAATATAAGTTATACTTCAGATATTTTAAACTTAAATTTATCTGCTTTAAAAGTAGTTTATCCATTTTTAGAAATTGGAAGTATTGGAAAAAGCGTTTTAGGTAATTCAATTCCATATATAAAATTTGGAAACGGCTCTAAAGAAGTTTTTTACTCAAGTTCAATACATGCAAATGAATGGATAACAACTGTTTTACTTATGAAATTTCTAGAAATTCTTTCTAAATCATATGTTAATAATTTAAATATTTTTGGATATCCTGCTAAGTACTTATTTGATAATGTAAGTTTATATATTGTTCCTATGGCTAATCCTGATGGTGTAGATTTAGTAACAGGAAAATATCCTGTTGGTTCTACTATTTATAATAATGCTCAAAAGATTGCAGATAATTATCCTTCTATTCCTTATCCGAATGGGTGGAAAGCAAATATTGTAGGTGTGGATTTAAACTTACAATTCCCTGCAGGCTGGGAACAAGCAAGAGAAATAAAATATGCACAAGGTTTCACTTCTCCTGCTCCACGTGACTTTGTAGGAACTGGGCCACTATCTGAAACTGAATCTATTGCCTTATATAATTTTACTTT
This sequence comes from Clostridia bacterium, assembly GCA_022790975.1. Lineage (GTDB taxonomy): Bacteria > Bacillota > Clostridia > TANB77 > CAG-508 > Scatovivens. The sequence goes on from JAAVYF010000044.1 coordinate 3,711, forward strand.
ATCACATAATTTCAGTCTAATTCTAGCTTACCACACTCAAGGAAAAGTAATCTATTGGCAATACCAAGATTATACTCCAGAAATTAGCAAAAATATAGTTCAAACCTTTAGTGAAGTATCTGGATACTCTCCTGAAGATACACCATATAATTCAAGTTTTGCTGGTTATAAAGATTGGTTTATTTATAATTATCGTCTTCCTGGTTTTACTATTGAAGCTGGCTTACGGTGAAAATCCATTACCTATTTCTCAATTTGATGAGATTTATAGAGATAATATTGGAATTTTAATCTTAGGTATGGTTTTATAATTTAAATAAATTTTATTAAACATATTAAAAACGCTATCAAAATTAAAATTGATAGCGTTTTTGGCACAATTACTACAAAAATAATTTATAATTTCATACATAATATATATAAATTTTTAAAACTAAATTAATTAATACAATTAATGTCCAATTTCTTTATCTGAATTTTCTCTTTCTAAATCTCTTTGTATTATTTCAACTCCTTTAACATATTCTGAGCCAGTTGATACACTTTCTCCTGTAAAAACCTTTTTTCCAACATCATTTATTTCTTTTTTGGTTCTTGAAATGTATTTATTACACTTTCTAATTCTGTTACATCTGCCCATTTAATCCTAATTCTTTTGTTTTTTCTTTATCATCTAAAACTTTCCTTATATAATCATAATCCTCAGTTGTTTCTAGTAGATATCTTATTTCTGCTGAACCTAATTTTTCTTCTTTTCTCTTTTTATCGTCATCTATAAAAATTTTTATAAATTCTGGATCTTCTGTTTCTATAATTCTTTTTCATGTCAAGTTAAAATGTATAATTAGGATTCATATTATTTTTCAAAACTTCTATAATTGTATTTGAAATCATATTTACATTTTTAATTTCCATATTATTTAAAATTATACATGTTTCTTTATAAGCATTTGGATAATTTTCTATTCTTAACATATTTCCCCTTTTATTCTCAAATATAATTTTATTTTTATTATTAACAAGTCTTTGAAATTTATATACTTTTAAAATTTGCTAATTTTAGCATTTATAATTTCTAAAAAAATAACAATAATTATAGTTACAAAAAATCAGTCTATTACAATATAAATATTACATTACTTAAATTTTAATAATATTTATTATAAGACTTTATATGTGTTATTTATTCAATATATTATAATAATCTTTAATATTATCTATTCGTATTATGAAGTAGACAATAAAATAACTTTCTAACTATTTTTATTAATTAGTTCAATAAAAAAATTAAATATAATAAAACGGCAGAATTTTTATTCTACCGTTTTATTATATTTAATTTTTTTTCTATTTGATGTCTTTAGCTAAAATTTTTATCATTGGTTTATTTTCATATCTTTTATTTAAAAATTTAACTTTTAACTCTATTTCTTGTTCATTTTTATAAACGAATTTCATACCAAAATCACTATAATATGTATTTTTAACAAGTGAGTTTCTTTCATAAGAACAATATGCAAGTTCAGTTTCAGAAACATCATGTGCTTTTAAATAATTCGCTAAATCTTTAAATTCTAATAGTTCTTCAATTCCTAAATTTCCTTCTAATTCATTTTTTCTTTTTTTATAATATTTTTCCAAATCAGATTGTTTTTTTAGGTCTTTACTTAAATTCGATAAATAATCGGAAATAGTATATAACTCTTTATAAAAAGTACTTTCTGGAATTTCACCTGTATATTCCTCTTCAAAAAGTATAGCACTAAAAGGAACAACCATAGCTGATGTATTTTTTTTAGGTTTCATTCCTAAAATTTGTAATATTATAATTGAAATAATAATTATAACAATACATAATATTATTAAAAATATTAGAAGTTTCTTTTTATTTATTTTTTTATTTGCTTTTTTAGGCATATGAATTATTTCCTTTCATATCTATATAATATACTTTTAATTAGCTGTATCTTGTAGTCCATTGTTTATAAAAAATGCGTCTATACCCCCTTTTCCACCAGCATGATATTTACACCAAAATTTCCATCCTATGCTTACATTGCTACCTTGATTCCAGCAAGTATGAGGAAAACTATCCCCCGTATTAAAATCTGAATCTCCGTATATTTTTAATACATTTAAAGTTTGTTGAATCATATTGCAAACAATATTTAGCTGCTTCAAAAACATATTCTGGAGTATGTTGATTTAAAGTTCCTTCATCTGCCCTATGTCTTATAGTATTTCCACAAGTTGAGCATTTCTGACTATCACGAGCAATACCATAAAAGCCTCCTATATGACCAGCGCTAGTATATAAATTATCGTCAGGTCTCAAACATAATAAGTTATATAATCTAGATTTATTAGGTGACCAATCTAATGGATAATTATTCCATCCGACTATCAGAATTCAATTTATTAATTATAGTAAATCCTTCGCTTATAGCTACATATAACTTCTCTTCCTCTGTATTACAATCATAACCATTACTTTCATGATTTATTGCATCTGCTAATAATTCTAAATCTCCAGGCTCAGCTTTATATTCTTGGTCTACTCCATTTATACCACTATCTTCTTCTCCCTCTTCAGGAATATTAAAATAATCCTCAATATTATCAACTAATGAATAGTCTAAATCCTTCATTATTATTCTTATATAATCTGCAGGTGTTCCTTCTTCATATGTTGAATGTATTGACTCTGGTGTTTCTGCTTCATCTGTTGAAATTGCTGATGGCTCTGTTGTTTTTCCTAAATATTTTCCTTCTTTTATGTAAAAACCTGTAAAGTCTGCTGAAGATTTGTACCCTTCTTCCATTGATGGTAATGTTCCTCCATTATTGTTTATAAAGAATGGGGCATCTTCTTTTGCTTGTTCCATTTCTTCACGTTTTTTCTGCTCATCTGAATTATATAAAGCTATAACTCCATTTTGTTCATATGCTCCTTCATTATCATTTTCATCTTTTGTTGTTAAATCTACATTAAATCCATCTATCATTATTGTATATCCTGCACAGTTTGTATCATATTCTTTATAGAATAAATTCAATGCATCTGCTGCACTAGTGTAATTTTCTGTTTCTGTTTCATATGTTGCTGTTCTTACCATTTCATCTGTGAAATATCCTGTTTTTGTTCCATTTCCATTTTCGTCTGAACCTTCAGTTAATACTTCTATTATTATATATCCAACTTCTTCCATTTTTCCAGAATATACATTCATTCTTTTATGAGTTCCATATTCTAGTACTTTTCCAGTTACTGGTGATGAAACGAATTGGTCTGCTTCCCAACCTTCAAACGGTTTTTTACCAGTTTTACTATTTCCACCAGTTTTCTTTATTAAATCAATTATAGCTTTATACCATACTTCATAACCTTCTTTTGTTAAATGATATGTTCCACTTGCATATTCTGATTTTAAATATCCATTTTCTGTAATAACCTCTGTTGGGTCTATAAATGTTACTCCATCTGTTGATTCACAAAATGTTTTCATTTGCTCATTATAATTATCAAGAGCTGTATTAAATTCATCAGCTGTTGAATAATATGATGATGTATAGCCACTAGCTACATGTGGTGCTGCAACTACAAATATTGGTGTATCTGGATGTTCTGTTTTCATTTGTGTTGCCAATTGTTGAGTTCCAGTGAATTCAGTAACTCCATTCAATCCAAATTCTATTACTATTGCACTTGCATCTGCTGGTATTGTTGGAGGTGTTTCTATAAAGTCTTTTGCATTTAGTCCTTGTCTTCCATCTATATATGTTGATGTTGGTATTCCATAATCTTTTAATCCTTCTGTCCATGAATCACCTAAAAACATTATTTTACTTTCATCAATTTCTTGTTCCTCTTCTTCTGTTTCATCACTCGGATTAGTATTTGCGTCTTCTCCAGGATTTGTGTTTTGGTCATCACTTGGATTAATATTGGTGTCTTCTCCTGGATTTACATTTGTACTATCTTCTGGAGTAGCATTTGGGTCTTCGTTTTCATCTGGATTTTCCTCACCTTCTACTGCCTCTAATTCTCCTCCTTCTAAAGCTTTATATGTATCTTTAGAATGTAATAATGCGCCATATTCTATATCTTGCTTATCCCATGGTCTATTTGGCCATCCCATAGGACTTGTTGCAGGCAATATCCATGTAAATACTGAATCTGGTTTTTCTGATAAATCTTCTTTATCAAAGTAGTTTAGTTCTACTATTAATTCTTTAAAATCTCTATATTGATATTCTGCATCTACTGTTCCTACATTTTCTAATATTGTAAATGCATTTAATGAACTTTTGGTAATATTTACTACGTTTATTAAATCTTTATTCCTTGGATCTTCATCTAATTTTAATAAATCTTCTGTTGTATTATAGTAACTTCCTAAATCAACATTATATTTATCCATATAATACATATCTAATTGCCATTCTAACCATTGCTCTGCAAGTTCTTCTGCTGGGTCATTAGTAATATTAAATCTTCCATATGCTGCTCTTACTGCACTTCTTCCATATTCATTTAATAAATTTTTAACTTTACCTTTCCAACTGCTTCCATATATTCTTCTTAACTCACCATTACAATATTCATTCATAAGTCTTTCTTTATCTTGTTCAACTAATATAGCAGTTTCTTTAGTTCCATCATAAATATAATATTTTCTATATTTAAATAAATATTTTACTAAAGCATTTGTTTGACCTCTTTGGGCATCTTCTTCTTGTGTTACTTGATTTGTTGTTTCTATATTGAAAAAGATTCCTTTGCTTGTGTCTTCAGTTCTATCTCCGTCATCATCATCATCACTATCTCCATCGCCTTCATCATCACCTTCATCATCACCATCATCATAATCCCACATTAATTCATAAAGCTCATCTACTACTGGACTCTCTCCGTGATTTACTCTAGTCCAATTTGATGTATCAGTTGATGTAGAAAAACTATATGCTGACCATAAAATATTTGATTCTAAACCATTCTCATCGTTTTGCATATTTTGACTTTCATCTGCAAAATCTTCAACCGATAATGATTTTGCTTTTTTTACAAATGCAAATCCAGCTTCTTCTGCTTCATTTTGAGTTGCAAACTTTTTAGTTACCCAATTTCCTTCATCATCTTTATATCTATGTTCTTCTTCTAAAAAGTCCTCTAATTTCTTATTACTAGTTGTTCCATCTGCATTTAAATAGAATAATTGATATTCTCCTGAATCGTCATCTTTCATTTCATAAGAAGTCCAATATTCTCCTGTATCAGATAAATATTCTTCATCAACTTCTACAAATTCTACAGTATCTCCTTGTGCTGTTTCTTTTTTAAATTCTTTATGACCATTAGCGTAGTTATTAATTGCTTCATCATCAGCTGAGTCATCTGGAACTATGAAATATGTATCTCTAAACCAACTTCCAACTACTCTTGCAATATAAGGTGTATACATTTTAAAGTCTTGGTCTGATACATTTGCAAGAGCATTAACTACGGCTTTTACATAACGTTGGCAATTAGAGCAACATTTTTTCGTTTCATTTTCTGGAGATTCACTACATCTATCTTCTCCTGTAGCAATACCATCTTCATCAACAATATTATAATGTTGTAATTCTATAAGACTTCTATCTCTAACAATTACTGTAACATATAATACATCTATTTGATATTCTTCTCCTATAACTGGTCCTTCAGATTCTTCTGGTTCTGATGTAGTAGAATTAACTTTTTTTGCCTCTTTTACTCGCAATATAGAACCATCTTCATTAATACACTTTGCAAGTGCTGTATTCCCAGCTTCATCTGCATATACAAATGCATCTCTACTCCAATTTATAAATATTTTTTGACCAAATGAAGTAAAACTATTATAGTTCTCCTTAGTAATACCATACTTAGATACTAATGATGATGGGAAAAAGAACCATGTTTGAGCGGCTTTATTAGTAAGAGCACGTCTGTTAAATACCATCAAACTACCATCATCTGCAACTCCATTTTTAATAATACTAAATTCATATTGAGCTTTTCCAAGTTCAAAAACATTGATAATATAAGTATCACCAGCGACATCTTTAAGCTCTTCAGCACCAATATTTCTGTTGTATGATAACATAAGTTGTCCCATTTTAGCATCTGGATTTTCTTCTACTGATGGAGTTTGTGGTGTTGAAGCAGGAGGATTATCAACAGCCTCAACTGTTTTAAAAACTTTATATATATAAGAATAATATGCAATTGTTGTATCTTCCCATTCATGACCATCAACTTTATTATTGTAATCACTTTCTGTTCCATAATGCCATTCTTCTCTAGATTCATCAAACCATCCATATACAGTTGCTTCCTCACACTCTTCAGCAGATTTTTCTATTCTATATTTTACATTAGGCATATGTGGATCTGTAGTTATTATATTAGTTTCTGTATTAGTTTTTATTTCACTTTCAGAAACATTTGCATCATCAAGTAAAACTTCACGTGCTTCCTCTCTATCTTCAAGTGCTAATTCATATGCTTCATCTAAATCTTCTTGCTTAGGATCCACTTCGTTTTCATATGAGCCTGTAATAAGTGAATTATATTCTGATGAATATTTAACTGATTGTAATAATGTAGCTGGTGTATATTGTGTTGGATCTCCACCAATCTCGTGATATTCTAAATCTATTGCTTCTAATTGACTATCTTGATAATTGTATTTATCTTTTAATATGTTTCTATCTGAATCTTGACCTTCTAAATCTTCATAATATGAACCACCTGAATAAGTATCATATTCAATTTGGTATTCTGTTGCTCCACCTGTACAATTTTTAGGACTAACTAATGATGTATTTCTTAATATTGCAATACAATTCTTTTTAGTTAATATTAAACCATTTACCCAATCTTGAGTTAATGCTGCATCACCTAAATTTCTTATTACACCAGCAGAAAAGTCATGTCCTGTTGATTGAAGAGCTGCTTCAATTGAACCTAATGTTACTTCATCATCATCTCCATCTTCTGCATATGGTTCTAAATATTTAGCATTAACTTTACTATCTCCTGAATCTTCTAAATATACTTGTATTTCTATATCAAAATTTTGTAGCATTGCATATACTAAATCTGGTGCCATTGTTCCAAGATGTAAAGATAATAAAAATTCCATTGAAAGACCATATCTTGGTGACCATCCTTCTGTTTTGAATGTTACAGGATTATTAAAATATCCATTTTTTAATGTTATTGAATCTCTGGTTATTTTTATACTATCTCCTGTAATTTGTTCTCCTGCTCCCCATGCATCTTCTGCTATTCCTTTTTGAGCTGTAAATACATGTATTAATCCTTTAGACCAGGCATCTTTATATGAACCAAACATTCTCTTTATATTTGCATATATAGTTTCTAATAATCCATTATCATCATTTCTTAATGTATAAATTCTGTAATCTGATAATAAATATGTTCTTATTAATCTATAGTGTGAAATGTTATTACTATTTATACTATTTACTTCATCACCATTAAAAAATTGCTGTTTATAAATAAGTTTTCCTTCATTTTTATTATTTAAATCCACTGAAGATCTTATAATACCATATTTATCTGTATATGCATCTTTATTTAATATAAGTTCACTAGTTCTATTATCAACAGTAAGTCCTACCCCATTATAATATGTACCTCCAGCAGAAGGATAAGTTTTCGTTCCATCTGCACTAGTAAACCCACCTGTCCATAAAGAACCATTATAGTAAAAATGCCATACACCATCATCATCTTTTTCATATGTATATTCATTATTTTCTAATAATTCTTCAGATGTTGGTCTATCAGTTAATGCTTTTAAATCTGGTGTAACAAAACCATACCCAATTAAATCATAGTTCATTTCTTCTAAATAATTTGCAATATCAACAATATCAGCACCGTCATCATCTAATGCTGCTGCAGCCTCTGTCATAAGCCATCCTTGTTCTTCATTCATTATATTTTTAAAGATATCTCTTAATTTTGCTTGCATCATACCAGGCATCATAGATAATCCAAAAACTAATGAAATTATCTCTATAATAATTATTATAATAACAATTATTGCTAAAATTACCCATCCAACAGGATTACTTACTAAAAATTTTAAAGCAATTCCTATTCCTTTAATAATATGCTTTGCTGTGTCAATAGCAAATTTAACATCATTTATTATATCATGAAGAGATTTTTTCTCTTTTTTTCCTTTATCCTCTGGATCTAAATAATCCATCTCTTTATGTGCAATTGGATTTAATGAATTTTTTTTCATATTCATTCCCTTCTTCTTTTGAAATTTTATATAAAAATTTATTTATTAAAGTTTATATACATTTACATTTTTATAAACAAAAAAATCCTTATATTAAATATACTATATTTAATATAAAATTTCAATACAAATTTCTTCATATATTTGCTTTTTTATTCAGCAATTTACATATATTGACACATTTTCAATTTCTACTTAATTCTGATAATTTTATTTTAATTTATAAATTATTTTTACATAATTAAAACCTAAAATACTGATATCTTCTTCAATATTTTAGGTTTATCTTTTTAATAACTATTTTTTTAATTTATATAATTATTTATTTATAGTATAGGTTATACTTGACATATCCACATGTTTTTTATTATTTATTCTCATATTAATAGATATTTCCTCACAATTTTTATATTTTACATTTAATACTGCTGATGTATAAGTGCTTGCATTTTTTATTGAATCTATATCTATATAAAATGACTCAAATTCTAAACTATCTACATTTAGTTCTTTTAAAACATTTATTAATTCAATAAAATCCTTTCTTCTTTCAATTCCTAAAGCAACTTCTATTAATTCTGAGTTTTTTTCATAATATTTCTCTAATTTTTTACCATCTTTTTTTCTTAATTTTTCATATTGCTCTGGTAAAAACTCTACTACCACATAATACATTGATTTTCCAATATTAGTTATTTTCAAATCTCCTTTATATGTTCTACTAAGAGGTGCTGCTCCATCTGGATATTTTTCTCCATAATGCATAATGTCATTAGAATCTATAGGCTTCATTGTTTGCTCATAGTTTCTTTCATATTCTAAACTTGATTTATCAGTTGTTTCATCATTAGTTTCATTATAAATAACTTCTACATTTTTCATTATATATGATAATCTTTTTTTGGCTTTAGTAAGTGGATTTAAATTATGTTTAATAACAATTATTATAATAATCATTATAATTAAAATTATTATTATTATAGATTTTAGTAAAAAATCTAATCTATTTTTTTTGTTTTTTTTCATAATTTTCTCCTTAAAAAACTAGTTTACTGCCACAAATGTTCCTCCATGATAAACATCTAAAGCTACCTTTGCATAATCTTTTCTAGTATTTAATCCCTGATATCTTGTACATCCACATCCGTCTGTATATCCATATTCAGTTGGATCTCCTGGAGTACTACGTGTTTCATGACATCCTTCATAATAGATACAGAAAAACTCTGTTGCTTCTCTATAATCAGTCATTGCTTTTATTTTAGTCCATCTTTCTTCAGTCATTCCTCCTCTTTCAGGAGATTCATATATAGACCTAACTTGACCTGCTAAACTATATTCATCATAACCATTCTCTGTCATCCAGGCTACTTGTTTTGGCCACCAACTATTTGCACTCCATTGTGCTATACCCCTATATCCAGCTGATGGATATCCAATTTTTGGATAAAGCCATATTTTAGTTTCTCTCCAATCATATCCCTCAACTAGTAAGTTTCCACAAATTCCAGCTGCAGCTTCTTCTGTAAGACCTTGAGAAACAAAATATGATATAACTGCTCTGATTTTTTCCTCTACTGATGAATCATCTGTTATTGCTTCTAAATCAGCATATATTCCTGATGCATTTTTTCCAGCCTCTTCAGGCTCTGGTATATCAAAATAATCTTCAATATTATCAACTAATGAATAGTCTAAATCTTTCATTATTATTCTTATATAATCTGCTGGTGTTCCTTCTTCATATTGTGAATAAATTGATTCTGGTGTTTCTGTTTCATCTGTTGAAATTGCTGATGGCTCTGTTGTTTTTCCTAAATATTTTCCTTCTTTTACATAAAAACCTGTAAAGTCTGCTGATGCTTTGTAACCCTCTTCCATTGATGGTAGCTCTCCCCCACCATTATTTATAAAAAATGGGGCATCTTCTTTTGCTTGTTCCATTTCCTTACGTTTTTCTTCTTCTTCTGATTTATATAATGCAACTACATCATTTTTCTCGTATGCTCCTTCATTATCATTTTCGTCTTTTGTTGTTAAATCTACTGTAAACCCATCTAGCATTATCGTGTAACCTGCACAGTTTGTATCATATTCTTTATAGAATAAGTTTAAAGCATCTGCTGCACTAGGATAATTTTCTGTTTCTGTTTCATATGTTGCTGTTTTTACCATTTCATCTGTGAAATATCCTGTTTTTGTTCCATTTCCGCTATTATCAGCGCCTTCTGATAATACCTCTATTGTTATATATCCTACTTCTTCCATCTTTCCAGAATATACATTCATTCTTTTATGAGTTCCATATTCTAGTACTTTTCCAGTTACTGGAGAACAAACTAATTGGTCTGCTTTCCATCCTTCAAATCGTACTAACTGCGCATTATCTACAAATCCATCTGTATTAAGTTTTATTTGTTCAATTATGGCATCATACCATATTTGATATCCTTCTTTTTTCAAATGATATGTTCCACTTGCATATTCTTCTTTTAAATATCCATTTTCTGTAATAACCTCTGTTGGGTCTATAAATGTTACTCCTTCTGCCAACTCACAAAATGTTTTCATTTGTTCATTATAATTATCAAGAGCCGTATTAAATGCATCTGCTGTTGGATAATCTGGATCTGAAGATGTATAACCACTTGCTACATGTGGTGCTGCAACTACAAATATTGGTATATCTGGATGTTCTGTTTTCATTTGTGTTGCCAATTGTTGAGTTCCAGTAAATTCAGTAACTCCATTCAATCCAAATTCTATTACTATTGCACTTGCATCTGCTGGTATTGTTGGAGGCGTTTCTATAAAGTCTTTTGCATTTAGTCCTTGTCTTCCATCTATATATGTTGATGTTGGTATTCCAAAATTCTTTAATCCTTCTGTCCATGAATCACCTAAAAACATAATTTTACTTTCATCAACACTTTTTTGTTCTTCTGGAATTGTTGTATCATCACTCGGATTATCATTTGCATCTTCTCCTGGAGTTGTAGTTGGAGAATCATTTGGATTAGTATTCGTATCTTCTTCTGGATTTTGAGGTCCATTTAAATCTTCGTCATCTTCAGACTGCACCTCATCATCTATCATTTTTAGTCTTTCACTTTTTAAAGCATTATAAGTTTCAACAGATTCTATTAATGCACCATATTCTATGTCTTGTTTATCCCATGGTCTATTTGGCCATCCCATAGGACCTGTTTCTGGTAATATCCATGTAAATATTGAATCTGGTTTTTCCGATAAATCTTCCTTATCGAAGTAGTTTAGCTCTACTATTAATTCTTTAAAATCTCTATACTGATAGTCTGCATCTACTGTTCCTACATTTTCCAAAATTGAAAATGAATTTAAAGAACTTTTTGTAATATTTACAATATTTATTAAATCTTTATTTCTTGGATCTTCATCTAATTTTAATAAATCTTCTGTTGTATTATAATATTGTTTTAAATCAACATTATATTTATCCATATAAAACATGTCTAATTGCCATTCTAGCCATTGTTCTGCTAGTTCTTCAGCATCATCATTTACAATATCAAAACTTGAATATGCAGACCTTACTGCGCTTCTGCCATATGTATGTAATAAATCTCTAACATCTTTTTTCCAATTACTTCCATAATATTTTTTCAAAGTATTATTTACATAATCATCCATAAGTTTATTTTTATCTTCTTCTATTAATACTGCAGTTTCTCTAGTTCCATCATAAATATAATATTTTCTATATTTAAATAAATATTTTACTAAAGCATTTGTTTGACCTCTTTGGGCATCTTCTTCTTGTGTTACTTGATTTGTTGTTTCTATATTGAAAAATATTCCTTTGCTTGTATTTTCTTCACTGCTACTACCATCTTCATCAAACTTCCATATTTTCTCATAAAGTTTATCTACTTCTGTGTTATCTCCATGTTCTACTCTAGTCCAATTTGTTGAATTTCCAGATGTAGAAAAACTATATGCTGACCATAAAATATCTGGTCCTATTTCATTTTCTTCATTTTGCATATTTGTACTTACATCTGCTAAATCTCCAACATTAATGCTTTCAGCTTTTTTAACAAAAGCAAATCCTGCTTTTTCAGCTTCTTCTTTATTTGCAAACTTTCTAGTTACTTCTTCACCATTTTCTTTATATGTATGTTCTTCTTCTAGAAACTCTTCTAATGTTTTCGTTGTAGTTGTTCCATCTGGTTCTAAGTAATACAATTGATATTCATCTGAACCATCATCTTTCTTTTTATAAGATGTCCAATATTCTTTAGTATCAGATAAATACTCTTCATCAACTCTAACAAACTCTACTGTATCTCCCTGTGCTACTTCTTTTTTAAATTCTTTATGTCCTTTAGCATAATTATTAATAGCTTCATCATTAGATGATTCTTTTGGAACTATAAAATATGTATTCCTAAACCAGCTTCCAACTACTCTTGCAATATAAGGAGTATACATTTTGAAATCTTGGTCTGAAATATGAGATAACCCTTGAACTACAGATTTTACATAATTTTGACAATTTGTACAACAACTTGTTATCTCATCTGGAGCATTACTACATTTATACTCACCTGTTCTATTTCCATCTTCATCTAAGACTTTATAATATTGTAACTCTTTTTGACTTCTATTTTTCAAAATTACTGTAACATATAATACATCTATTTGATATTCTTGATTTAAAACTATTGTATCTCCTGATGATGGTTTATTTTCGTCGTTATCAGCATATGGAGTATCAACATGCTTTATACTTTTAACATCATCTAACCATGTATAAGTTTCATCTGCATAGATAAATCTTGGACCATTATTTAAAAATAATGTAATACCAAATATATCATAATTATTAATATTTTCATCTGTAATCTTTAAAGAATTTACTAAACTAGAAGGATAAAATTTCCAATCTTGTGCTCCACCCATTTTAGTATTTTTTAATTTAAAAATACATCCAGAATCAACTGTGCCATTCTTTAAAGCTTCAAATTCATATTCTCCATTTTCATTTTCATATACATTAATTGTGTAAACTTCGCCACTTACTGCTTTTAAATCCTGTTCTAATTTATCTGAGTATGCTAAAACTAATTGTGCACGTAATTTATTTTTATTATTTGTAGTACTTCCTTGATTTCCATTTCCTTGTTCAACAGTTTTATAAATTTTATATATATATGAATAATAAACAAGTGAGGTATCTTCCCATTCATGACCACCTCTTTTATTGTTATAGTCATCTTCTGTGCCATAATTCCATTTTCCATTAGCTTCATCAAACCATCCATAAACTGTCGCATCTTCACACATTTCTGTAGATTTTTCTATTCTATATTTTATATTAGGATTACGTGAATCTCTCGTTATTATATTATCTTCTACAATAGTATTTATATCACTATCGGAAAGATGAGCCTTATTAAATAAAATATCATGTGCAGCTTCTCTATCTTTAGTTGCCTTTTCATATGCTATATCTAAATCTTCCTGTTTTGGGTCTTGTTCGTTTTCAAATGTTGCTGTATTATATGAATTATATTCAGATGAATATTTAACTGATTGTAACATTGTAGCTGGTGTATATTTTACCGAGTCTTCTCCACTTTCATAATATTCTAAATCAATAGATTCTATATGACTATCTTGATAATTATATTTATCATTTAATATATTTCTATTTGAATCTTCTCCTTCTAAATCCTCATAATATGAACCACTTGTATAAGTATCATATTCTATTTCATAATCAGTAATTCCTCCTGTACAGTTATCTGGACTAACTAATGCTGTGTGCTTTAATATGGTCATACAATTTTTCTTTGATAATATTAATCCATTAACCCAGTCTTGTGTTAATGTAGCATCTCCCAAATTCTTTATTGTTCCAGATGAAAAATCTGCTCCTGAGTCTTTTAAAGCTGCTTCTATACTTCCTAATGTAACCTCTTCCTCTTCTGAATCTGACAATGGGTCTAAGTATTTAGCATTAACTTTACTATCTCCTGAATCTTCTAAATATACTTGTATTTCTATATCAAAGTTTTGTAACATTGCATATACTAAATCTGGTGCCATTGTTCCAAGATGTAAAGATAATAAAAACTCTAATGAAAGACCATATCTTGGAGACCATCCTGTTGTTGTAAAAGTTACAGGATTATTAAAATATCCATTTTTTAATGTCATTGTATCTCTTGTTATAGTTATATTATCTCCTGTAATATGTTCTCCTGCTCCCCATGCTTCTTTTGCTATTCCTTTTTCTGATGTAAATACATGTATTAAACCTTTAGCCCAAGCATCTTTATATGAACCAAATAACCTTTTTATATTTGCATATATGGTTTCTAATAATCCATCATCATCATTTCTTAATGTATAAATTCTATAGTCTGATAATAAATATGTTCTTATTAATCTATAATGAGATATATTATCTTTTTTTACACTATTTACTTCATCTCCTGCAAATGTTTGTTTATAAACAAGTTTTCCATCCCCATTATTATTTATATCAATTGAAGACCTTATAATGCCATATTTATCTTGATATGTATCTCTATCTAACATTAATTCATTAGATACATTATCAACTGCAATACCTAATTCATTATAATATTTTCCATATGCAGATGGATATTCTTTACCAGCTTTATTTACAAAACCATTATCTGACCAAACCTGACCATCACGGTAAAAATGCCATATCCCATCATCATCTTTTTCGTATGTATATTCATCATTTTCTAGTAATTCTTCTAAAGTTGGAAATGAATTTAATGAGCCTAAACTAGGAGTAACAAAACCATATCCTACTAAATCATATCCCATTTCTTCTAAATAGTTTGCAACTTCAACTATATCTGCTCCATCATCATCTAAAGCTGCCGAAGCTGCTGTCATAAGCCATCCCTGTGCTTCATTAAGCATCTGCTTAAAAATATTTCTTAATTTAGATTGCATTAATCCTGGCATCATAGATAAGCCAAAAGCTAAAGAAATTAATTCAACAATTACTAATATAATAAGTAATATTAGTAAAATTATCCATCCAACTGGACTAGCTAATAAATGAAAAAGAGCTTTTATTCCTTGAATAGCTTTTTTAGCACCATCAATAGCAAATTTAATATCATTTGCTATATCATGACCAGACTTCTTTTCACCTTTTCCTTTATCTTCTGGATCTAAGTAATCTACTTCTTTATGTGCAATTGGATTTAACGAATTTTTTTTGGACATAAATATCTCTCCTTTCGTTAAAACACTATTGTCATACTAAATTTATCAACTGCATTTTCTATTTCTGATTTTACAATATCCTCTGATATAGGATTTCGTGTATAATTTTCCATAACTCTAACAGCATCTAATACTATTCCATCTGGCTGTGTTTCTGAATCATAAAATTTATCAAATGAAATTGCATATTCTGCTGTTTGACCTGGTAATAATACAATAACATCATCATCAAGGCTTGTTCTTATTTCTCCTCCTATAGCTAAACCAACTTCTTCTGCATCTGCATGTCCATCTTTTATAACAATTGTGTAATTAGTTCTATTTGTAAGTTTTAAATTGTATACAATAAAACTATATTTTACAAGAGCATCTGTGATTTCAGCTCTTAAATAATCATTTGAAGCCATATATTGTAACTTCTTTGATTCTATATAATTTCCAACAGAAACTACTAAATTTTTATCTTTATCATAACTAATTGTCATTTTTTCTTCCTGATATTTATAACTTTGTCCCGTTAAACCAGTTGCTAGATAATCATCAAATATTTTTACACTATATATATATTTATCTTCAAAGTTTGAATAATTTTGAATTGCATATCTTTTTGTTGTATTAAATTTTTGTCTAACATATTTCACATAAGAATCGTAATCATTTCCAAAAAAGTTCTTTTTACAATCTTCTGAAACCATATTATAAGCTGCAACATAGTTTCTATTATTACAATATCCAATATATGAATCTATAAATTCTTCAAATGCATTAGCAACTTTTTTAGGAACTTCACTACTACCATCTAAAACAGAAACATTAGGAGTATAAGTAGAATTTGGAACTTTATTATTTTTGAAAGTTATAAATAATTTATTAATAATAGCTAAAAGAAGTACAATAATAACTAAAATAACAAGTAACTTCTGATGTTTTTTTATAAAATGTCTTACTTTTAGTCTAAAATCCGCATTTATTGCCATACTTATTCCTCCTCTCTTGTATTATTTACTGCACTATCTCTACTAAAAGATATAACAAAATCATTTAAATCATTTTCTTGTACTACTACATTCATGTCAAAATTCTTTCCATATCTTGAACCATTAACAGTATCTTTAACAGATACCCACATTACATATATAGAACCTAATCTTTCTATATTTGTATAATCTAGAGAAAAATCACTAGGAAAATAATCTATAAAATATTTTTTAAAATTATCTAATGTTGGAAAAAAGTTTTCTTTATAATCTGTATATAATAATGCATATGCCTCTTCATACAAACCATTATCTATCTTTTTAAAAAATTCAGCACAATAATATGTCATTCTTTCTTGTTCACTCATTCCAGATAAATCAGCTTTTTTCTTTGCTTCTTGAGTTTTAGTAAATTTAGCTTTAGCTTTTTCATTTATCACAGCTTCATCTTGACCAAAAAGTTTACTAACTAGTGTAATCATTATTAAAATTGTTACAAGAATTCCAGCACATATTAATATCATTTTTAAATTTACTTGTTTTTTTCTTCTGGCTGACATATTATTTCTCCTCTTCTTTTTCTATTTATCATCTTGTACATTCTTTTTATTTTTTAATCCATCAACAACTGCTTGTGTATTAGGATTTACTGGCATTTGTGTATAAGTTCTTGTAGATTCTGTTGTTTGACTAGTAACTTCAGTTTGTGTTGTTTGAACTGTAGTTGCTTCTGTAATCATAAGTCCTGCATGTTGTGCTTCTGCTTGTAATTTAGCAAATTCCTTTCCAGCAGGAGATAGTACACTTGCTGTAGCTGATGATGGATTACTTCTATAATTTTCTAAAGCTTGTACAGCCTTTTCTCCTTCTCTTCTTACTTTTCTTTTAGCTTCTTCAAAATTACTTTGAGAATATGCACCTTCTGCTAACTTTTTAGAAACTTCTATTGTAAAATCATTTATATTTCCATGAGAAATTTCACCTTCAACATCAACTTTTCCACTAATCATATTAATTAGATTTAACGAATCTTGTGCTGATTTTTGGACTTCAGGACTATCTTTAACCATATCAGCAAGTACAGTTGAATTAGATAAATCTTCTGAATGTTGAGTTGTTCCACTTGTTTCTACAGGTATATCAATTGTTTCAACTACTTCTTCTGGTTCAACTATATTTTCTGGCTCATTTACTTCTTCTCCAGAAACTCTCAATCTATTTAATATATTTCCACTATCACTTATCATTAACTGATTAGCAAGAGAATCATCAATTTGTAATCCTTTTCCTCTATATTCATCAATTAGAGCCATTTTCCTTGCTTCCATTTCTGAATTTAATGAATCTTTTTGTCTGTAATCAGCATATGTAGATGCATATTGAGCTTGAACACTATTAGGGTCTAAACTATTTATATAAGCTTGTATTTCTTCTAAACTCATATTATCTATATTGTTTTCAATTTTATTTACTTCATCTTCTCCTAATTTATTTTTTAATTCATCTAATTCATCTAATTTTCGAGAAAGTTCTGATAAAAGTTCTGAAAGATTATTATTTTGCAATAAATTTGAAAATGCTGATTTGAATTCATTTAATAATCCTGGATTTTCTCCACCAATATTTATATCTATACCATCATCAATTTTTTCTGTAGTTTCTTCATATTTTTCTACATTATTAACTTTCTTAGTAGTTTCAAGTGCTCTATGTAATTTGTTAAAGCTCTCTTCTAAAACGTTTTTATTTCTACGATTAATTTCTTGATTTGCTTCTGAAGTTGCTCCTCCAGAAACTACTGGAGCTATAAGCATAGCTGCAGCTCCAGGTCCTCCTGCTGCACCATTACCATTTTCATTATTTGAAGCATCTGTATTAGAGTCACTATCTAAAGCTCCTGAAGTATTAGCATCTCCATTACCAGCACCATTAGAATTGTTTAGTGGATTCATTCCAGATACAAATGAACTAACACCATTTTTTAAATGTGATAATCCTGTTGAAATTGGATTTGCGCCAGCTCCTGATGTTGCACCAGCTCCAGGGTTTATATTTTGACCAAATCCAGCTCCTTGGTTCATACCTTGTCCATAACCAGAGCTTGGATTTATATTTTGCCCAAAGCTAGCAGCTCCCATACTATATCCCATACCAGATCCATATGCAGCTGACATAGCCATTCCTTGAGCATATCGAACTGCATTGTTAACATTATTATGTGCAACTTGAAGAACATTGTTTGTAACAGTAGAAGCACTATTAAATCCTAATATATCTTTTAATAATCTCTCAGCATGACCTATAAAGAATAATGATAAAATTGCAATTATAGCTGCTGCTACATCACCTACTTGTGCTATCTCAGTAGTGTTACTTACTAATGCTGTCATTGCGACACTAACCATTACTACATAAATAACACAATGTAATATTTGTAGTACAACATTAAATATAAACTCTCTAAACCAACCATGTAAAGCTGCAGACCTTCCTCCTATTGTTTTAGCCGTTGAGTACCAAACTGGAATTATTGGAGAAATCATTACTAAAAATAGAGTTGTTAAAAAACGTTGTATATAAATAAGTAAATATTTTACTGTTTGAAGTATCATTAAAGCATATGCTACCAATGAAGCAGCTCTTAACAAGAAACTTTCAGAAAAACATGCTTCAACCATAGAATCCATGATATCTCCTATTTCTGATTTACCTGCTACATCTCCTATAATACCAATAATAATTTCGTTTAAATTTATAATAAATATTATAAGTATATGCATAAACAAAACTAGTATTAAACTAAAAAGCCAATCTTTTAAAGATTTCTTTGCTACTGTTTTTTGATCAATTGAAGAGCTTACAGATACAGCTTTTATTAAATTTATTATAAGCATTATTAATAAGAAACCTAAAGCAATAGATCTAAATATAAAATACCAAAAAGCAGCGTTAACTCTAAGTTTATATACTAAACTATCACTATCTAATTCTTCTCCTTCAGAATTTGTAGTTGAAAATATATTTATATCTACTAAAGTAAACTTATTAAAGAAAATATCTAATGGTGTAATATATGATGACACATCAGAAGTATTTAATCCTCCTGAACTAGCCAAACTATATAAAATCTCTTGTGCCATTCCAAATCCACTAACAATATAAGACCACATAGCCCATCCAATTGCTTCTGCTAATCCATTTGTTCTAGCTGAAACCAAACTATCTATTTTTTCTTGACGTTCTGTTTTAGAGGTATTTCTTACATCAGCAGGATCAGTACTTGGATTAGCATTAGGGTCACCACTAGTAGTAGGATCTGCAAAAACAATACCTCCTGATTTCTTTAATCCTGATGAAAATATGAAATTAAAAAGTGTCAATATTACTAGCATACTAACGAGTAATTTCTTTAAAAAATCTTTCTTTATTCTCATAGTATTTCAATTCCTTTCTAAAGCTAATACTAATTATGTTTTATTATGATAGTGGAAATTGATCTTTTCCACTATTATTTTCATAAAAATCCATATACATTTTCTGCCTTGCTTCTTGTTTAGCTGTTGGTTTATCAGCTAATACTTTAGTCGCATTTAAAGATTCAAACATATCTTGAAGTACTTCCATTGAATCTAAACTTACTTCATAGTTATTTTCTGATTCAGCAATTTTCATTTCACGCTTTCTATCTTCTTGTGCTTCTTCTTCATCTACTTCTAAATCTTCATCAGTTCTTACAACAGACATTTTTTCTTTTTGCTTTAATATAGCTTCTTTGGCTCTATCTTTAACTGCCTGCTCTTTATTTTTAGATTTTGCTTTTGCAATAATATCTCTAAATTCCTTATAGTGATCTAATCTTTCAACTAAATCCATAATTTGATATCTAGAAATATTTTCTCTTCTTAATTCTCTAGCGATTTTAGATACTAAATCTGTTTTTAATTTATTATTGGTTCTTAAAGTATCTAAACTAGTTACATTTCTATCTTCTATAAATTTTTCTATTATCTTTTTAAGACTTGGAATATTTTTATTTATTATACGTTCTAGTTCTTCTCTTTCATTTGCTCTTGTTAAAATGCCTTCTTCTTTTTGATAAGAATCATCACCATCTATATCTTCTCTATCATCTACAACATGAATTTCCCAACCATCCATATGTTCATTTGCATATTTATCAAATGAATAATAAATTCCTCCAAGCTTTCCAGCATATACTCTATTAAAGTAATCCTGTGTTTTTGATTTATTTGCGGTTGGTAAAGGCATTGCTCTATCATAAAATGCAGATATTGTATCTTTATTTGATAAAGTTACTGCAATAAATTGAGTTGAAACTGCTCCACTAAATTTTAATGTAACTTTAACAATTTCACTTTCTTCTTCTCCTGAACTATTAGAATCATCTGTATAACCTTTTTTCTTTCTATATTCAGCTTTTTCTCTTTCTAATTCACGTTGTTTTTTAGCTTCATCTGCATATAAATCTTTACCAAACCTTACTTCGTCTAATGTTTCTCTTGCCGCCTTTTCAATTACATCTGATAAATTTCCTAATTTTGATTCTAAATCAATTTTATCAACATCATCTGGCGTAACTTCTCCTGATTTTATAGATTCAGAAACAATTGATGCATATTCTTTTTGGGCTACTGCATCTAGTACGACATCTCCATCTAATTCTTTAGCTCTTACTTGCATTGAATCAATAATATCTCTTTTAGCAGCTTCATTATTTCTTATATCATTACCAATAACGCCATTTGCAATTAAATCATCTATTATTTGAAGTTTTATATCTGCATTTTCTTCAAGATTAAAATGCTTAATATCATAAATTCCAGAACTAATTGCTGCATTTACAAGAACTTTATCTGCAATTGCTTGTTCTTTTTCTTCTTGTGAAATTTGTCCTAATAATGTATCAAGTTTTCCAATACCTTGTTCAACTGTAACTTTTTCGTTTACTTCACCATTAACTGCAGTTTTATTTAATTCATTTGTAAAACTAACGATATCATCTGTACCTTTTACAGTTTCTGATATAGAAGTTAAATTTCCTGAAACCACAAAAAATGCAACTTCACTTATTTGATTAATAACATCTTTAGATTTTTCACTTTCTACTACTTTATTCTCAGCTTGCGCATCTACAATTGCAACATTATCATCTGTAATATCAATTTTTTGTTCAACAATTGTTCCTTCCATACTAACAACATGTTGTATAATCTGACCAGCTTCATCAACTCTTTTGGCTATTATATCTCCAGATTCATCTTTTGCTGGTTCTATTACTTGACCTTCAAGATTTAAAATCTGTTGAGTTACATCACCATTATCTGTCATAATAAATTGTACAATTGACTCTTCTTTAATAATTCCAACTTCTTGTAATTTTTTAGCTTGTGGATGTTCTTCTAATGTTTGTTTTGGTACTATGTTTACCATTGATTTTTCGGCATTTTGTCCAAAAATTCCTTTAACTTCAAGAGCAGTACCATAAACATCTTTAATCGCTTCTGAAACCGCATTTACCTTATCTGCTACTTCTTTATAAATAGGGGCAACTGGTTTTACCAATCTCCTTGTAACGTCATCTACAACTAAAGATACTCCTTTATCAATTTCAAATGCTTTACCCATTCTAGCTAATGTATTCATAGCTACTTGAGCTGCTGGCATTTCTTTTATTTTTACAAGCTTAGCTTGCAAAGTATTTTGTATTTGCATTTTTCTTTCAGCTATATTGCTAGAAATCATAGCCCATTTTCCATCTTCTTTTCTTTGACCAAATGCATATAATTTTAAAGTTGCTTGTTGCTTTTTAGCATTTGCTAAATTTGTTTTTGCACTATATTTTATTTCTGTTTTCTTTATGCCAACATTTCCTCTAGCATTTAACTTACCTACTTTAAGTTTTCCATAGACATTAGTCATTACTTTTAAATATGAATCACTAAGGATTGTATGAACTTCTAATTTATGTACAATATTTTTAGTAGCAGTTGGATTGAATCTATTAAATTTATAACTTTTAATTCTAACTCTATGTTTACTCTTATAATTATCTTTTTCATTATCTGCTTTTTTACCTTTTTCTGAAACCGCTTCTGAAGAAACACTTGGAGCAGTTATTGTTCTCTTTTCTGGAGTCAATCCTAAAATTTGATTTACAGCTTTTTGCTCATATTTATGTTCAGCAAGTAATTTCATTCCCATAAAAGGAGAACCTACTTTTGGATATAAAAATGCTTGTGGACCAACTTCATTATAAATAATAGCTATAACATCTTTATCACCATTTTCAACTCTATCTTTTATTTTTACTATTAGTACTTTTCCATCTTCTCCTAAATCAATAACAGTTTGATAAACCTCTGTTAACTCTGGATTATTTTCTATTGGTTCTGGAAGCTCTTTCCTTTGATGTGCTCTAATAATCTTTGGAATATGTTTAACCATTTCAACATCTAAATTTAGTTCATCAATTTCTTTTTTAATTAAATTACGTACTTTAGTTGCAAAAGAATTTGTAATATTAGCTATACCTAATCCAATTCCAACACCAGCTGAACCAACTGCTAATGCCATATCTCTTGTGCTATGTAATAACTTTTCAAGTAAATTTGGATTTTTCATTTTTTCTTCTTCTTCTACAATTTCTTCTGCTGAAAGTTTAACATTTTTTCCATCTATAGTTTTTCCAAAATCTCTTATAGAATTCTTTGCAGAATGAGATACATTTTTAAATTTCAAGCTTCCATTTCTAACAACATTCATAACATCTTCTGGATTTACATCCTTAAAACCATTCTCAAATGAATTCATTAAACCAGATATTTGTTGTTTCTTTTCAAAAACAGCTCCTTGTCCATTTTTATAATCCTGAACCATTCTTCTAACATTTCCTGCTGTTCTCCAAAAGTCAAATTTTCTAACTGTTATCGCTTTTCCACCAACAAAGTTAAATATCATTCTAATAAATCCATCAAGTTTAAATATAAATGCAAATACAAGTAAAGTCAAAAATGCACCTACATAAGTTTCTTTATTATTAGAAAGATTTATTGTTAATCCAATACATGTTGCATAAAATAAAGCATGTACAGTTTGAATACAAACATTATATATAAATTCTTTAAACCATCTTTTAGTTAAACCAGCATTCCTACCTTGCAAACCTTTTTTTATAGTAGAAACTAAAAATACAATTGGTGAAATTAAAATTAATACTATAACATTAATATATCTTTTGGCATAAACAAATGTAAATTTATATGTATAAAATACAAACATTATATACATTATCATTCCTACATTTCCGGCAATAATATTTAACTCATATGCTTGAGTAAGTGCTTGGTCGTATAATGAGTATTCTTCTTTATTTGCTTCATCACCTTCTGCAAGACCAGATAATTCTGCTCCTATTTCACGTGCTTTTGAAACTCCAAGCTCATTAATTTCTACAATACCAATCATAACAAAATGGATACCATAAATTAATATCATTCCAATTATCCAATGTATAAACATGGTTTTAAATAATGCTAGATTTTCTGGCGACCTATCAAATACTAAGAATTTTAAACATAAAAATATAATTGCAATAAACATAAAACCTAAACAAGTTGTTCTAATAATTGAATACCACATAGCAATTTTTTCCTTCATAATTTGAGCTAGCGGTACTTCTGATTTTTTTACAACTGCAAGTGAACTAGTTGATAATACTAAAATTCCTATACTAACTAGTACTAAAATAATTATTAAATTTTTTATAATATTTAATAATTTTCGATTCATTCTTTATGTATTTTTCCTTTCTAATTCATTTATTAATACTAAATCCATTTTATCTTTTTTTACATTTTTAGTATTATTTTCTTCTAATAAATATTTACTCATCATTTTACCTGTATTATAACCGTTATAAACTGTTATTTCCATACCAGTTTTTTCTATTAATCTTATTTTTACTTGTCTTATAAGAGAAGTTAATATAACATCATTTCCATCTGCTTCTACTTTAAAATCTTGATATTTGTTTCTAAATTCAACAACAAAATTAGTTCTATTTCCATCATACAATCCTTGATAATAATTAAATATAAAATTTTCAAAATCATTACTTGCTATTTCTTTATTTGGATAAATTACAATTTCATCATTATAAAAGAATGCATATACTTCTCCTGTTTTATAACCTATCATATTTTCTTCTTTAAATGATGGCTCTCCTAAAACTTTTTTTACATCCTCTAAAGAAGTCCCAACATAAATATCTCCCATAACTTTATCTTTATATGTAGAATTAAAAACTATATAATTTACAAGAGTATTATTACAATAAAACTTATATCCTTCTTTAAATGTACAATTTCCATCTAAATCCATTTCAAAATTTTTAAAATTTGCTTTTATTCTATCCCAACCATTATTTTTTAAATTAACTATAACCATTGAATTTACTTTTATTCCAACTTCTTCAATTACATCACTTTTTACTTCTTCTTCTTTTTTAGAATCTTTATTAGAAGGTAATGAAAAACCAATAATTCCAGATTTATTCGTTTCTTCTGGATTCATAGTTTGAGAAAATCCAATAACATTCATAAAAATTGATATTAAAAATATTAGTATTGCAAGCACTGATATAATTGCAACTTTTAAAATATTTTTTCTTTTAGTCTTTTTATCATCCAATTTTAATTACCTCCTATTCTTTTTTATTTATTATGTATCTTTAAAAACATTAACATCAAAGAAGTCTAACTCATTATATAATATAGATTCTACTGTTACATATCTTTTTTTACTATCTGTATCATCTGCTCTTGTTGAGTCAAGTCCAATGTCTTCTACTGTATATGTATTTGTATCTGTTAAATTTGCTACTGTCCAGTTTAATAATCTATCAAACATTGATGCAAATCCTATCCATATCATTCTACTTATTAATGCTAAAATTCCTGTTAAATAATATAATATATTTTGTAGAAAATCTATTATTGCATCAAATATATTTGCTCTTGCTAAAGAATATTTTCCATCTGGTATACCATTGAAGAAAAAGTTTGAATAA
>JAAVYF010000045.1 GCA_022790975.1 Clostridia bacterium
AGGTTCTTCATTTCCAATATTATAAGCAACCATTCCCTTATCAGAGAAATCAAATTTCTTTTTTAACCCCAATATTTCCTCATAATATATTTTTGCTTCTTCCATATTATCTACAGGAAGAAAATAGTTGTATAATTTTTCATATATTTAATGACCTTCTCATTACTATAAACTACACTACTATATTTTATAGTAGTTATCGTTAAAAGTCAATATATAATAAAAAAATAATTGCATTTAATTCGTTTGTGTTTCTTGTAAAAAAATAGATTAGTTGCACTGAACTAATCTATTTGTATAACTGCCTGTCGTACAAAAAAGACTGTCATTACTGACAATCTTTTCGGTAAATTACTATTAGTCGAGATGATTATATCACATTGTGCATTTTCTGTATAATTTTTTGCTGTTTTCCTCAATTCGACAATGTTCGACACATTTTTCTGCTGAAAGTATTGAAATGGGTACAAAAAAAGAAGTTTACAGTATTGAATTGACATAATTTTTGTGATATAATGTTGGAAAAAAATTGAAATAATACATTTGTGAGGCTAAATTATGGTTAATGTACTTATCGGCAATAAGAATACACGTGAAATTGATATTCTTTGTCAAGAACTTGCAAATGAAAAAAATTATAGGGTTGATAATGCCATTACTGGATATGATGCAATATCTATGTATTGGAAAGTAAATCCAGACATTTTAGTTTTAGACAATAATTTATCTGATATATCACTTGAAGATATAGTAAATAGATTGTCTAGTAGTCCTGTAGAGAGAAAAAGATGTAATACTATTTTAACATTATCGCCACACTATAGTATGAAACTTAATAATGTTGCTAAAATTAATGAAATCTTATACAAGCCTATTCAAAGTAACGAATTGGTTGAAGCAATAAAAATGTTGTCTATTGATTATAATACTCCAGATATAGAATTTGGAGAGATTGACTGGCTTTTGCAATCTCTTAATTTTAATTGTATGTCATCTGGATATAGGTATATGAAGGATGCTATTATTTACTGCTACTATAGACCTGATCAATTAGAATTTTTAAATACTGTTTTAAAGTATCTCGCTTATAAGTATAATGTTCCAGAAACAAGAGTTAGAGATTCTTTGAAAAGTTGTATAAGACCATTTAATAATACTAATGTGTATAGTTGTTCAAATGATTTATACAAGGTTTTGTATAATAATGGTGATAAATTATCACTTAAAGATTTTATAGAAAGAATAGTATTCTACTTAATAAAAGTAAAAAGAAAAGATAGATTGTTCTAATCATTAGAATATCTACCTTTTTTTATTAGAATTTTTTATTTAAAATTTCCTTATAATTTTCTATTATTCCATTATATCTTATTTCAGTTTGTTCTCTTATTATTGTATTCATTTTATCTCCAATAGCATTTCTTGCCTCCAGGTATTCTTCTTTTGGTATATCTGGTGCTATTATATTAAATGTTGGAACATTCTCATTTAAAGTCTGCTTTGATTTTTTTATTATATCAATACCTTTCATATCTGAATTAAAATCATATTTTGTAAATACCATTTCTGGCTTTAATTCAACTATTTTATTGTAAGTATCTTCTGGAGTTTTAGCAACTGCCACTATATCTACATCTTTTCTCTTACTTAATATATCTACAATTTTATTTTTTACTAATTCATCATCATAAGCAATAATAGTTCTAATTTTATCTCCAGTTGTTTTCCCTTCCCAATCAAGTTCTTTCCAAACTTTTTCATCTTGTTTTGGCTTAAATGAACAGCAAACTGGTACATATTTTCCAAATTTATTATGTTTGAATTGTGTTGCACAAGGTGTATTTTTATCTAATTCTATTCCTCTTAATTCGTTTGTTGGAGAATTATCCCATTCGATTTTATTATCATAGTATCTTGCTATTCCGATATGGTGTTCCTATAAGAAGTGGGCAAATTCTTAATATTCCATTAGGATGTACTAATATGCTACTTCTAGTCTTGCACACACAAAATCCATAATATTCTGGATTTCTTAAAAATCTTTCTTTTGTTGTAAAAGATGATGGGATTCTTACAGGAATTGAATATTCTTTATTTTCAACCTTGTTTTCTATTTCCTCTTTTACCTTAAACCAATCATCTATTGTAATATCAATATTTCCTGTAAAGTGATCTCTAGGTACACCTGTTTTAAAAAGATTATGGAAGTTCATCTTTTCTATACCTAATTCTTCTGCAAACTTAATCATTCTATCCAAATATAAATTTCCATTTTTATCTCTTTCAATCATTCCTTTACTGATACAAGATGTTATATCAATATTATAACCTAACTCTTTTGCTTTTTTTATATTTGCTACACATTTATCAAAAGAACCTTTGCCTCTAATTGGATCATTTATTTCTGCTGTTGGTCCATCTATGGAGAATGTTATTTCATCAAGCATTTTAAATTCTTCTTTTTCTAATAATTCACTCTTAAATTGTCCGTTAGTGTCTATCCTTACATATTCATATCCTAATTCTTTTGATTTTTTTATTAGTTCAAGTAAATGCTTATATAGTGTTGGTTCACCTCCCATTAGTGTTAATTTCGTTGCTCCCATTTCCTTAAAATCACTAATTAATTTTACTGCATCTTCAAATGCTATCTCCTTTTTTTCTACTTGAAAACATATATCTAATTTATATAAGCATTGCACACATCTCAAATTGCAATCATCAACTAGATAAAGAAATACTTGTCTTAAGTTCTTTCCAAAGTAATCTTGGAATTTCTGATCCATTATATAATTCATTTTCAATATGCCTCCTTGTATAATTGAATATCTAAATTATATTATGGTCTATATTGTTTGTAAATTCCAAAATTCCGACAGTATCGTTACTTTTTCCAAAGTTCATATAAAAAAAGAGAATCCATTTTGAATCCTCTTATACTATATATTTTTTTATAAACTCTTTATCAACCTTTGTTAAATGTCCTTTTACATATACCAAATCAAGACTAACTTCTGGTAATTTTATTGAATCTGGTAATTTTACTTCATATATTTCCCCACTTTCTAGAGCCTTTTTGGCTGCTTCTCTTAAAACATAAGCAACCCCTACTCCAGATTTAGCTGCATTTGTTCTTTGCTCTGTTAGTCCGACATCTTAATCTAACATCAAGTTCCACATCATATTGTTTCAATATTTTTGATAATTTTATTGTATTAGATCTTTGTTCTCCAGCTAATACATATTTATAATTTTCTAATTCTTTTATATCATTTATAGTTATTTTTTCATTTGCAACAAATATATAATCACTTCTTTTGATTTCTTTGACTTCTATGTCTTTTTCATATTGACTTGGTATTCTGTCTAATACAGCAAAATCAATTTTATTTTCTTTTACTGCTTCAATTAGATTCTCACATTCGTACGAAGTATCTAGGTTTATTTTAAGATTAGGATAATCTTTTGTTGCCTCTGCAATTCTTTCCATTAAATAAAACTCTACAATATGACTTGGGCATCCAATAGATAAATTTCCACATTCTATATCATTTTTTGAATCTGCTATAAGCATAGCAAAATCAATATCCATAAATCCACGTTTTACTGTTTCATATATCTCTTTTCCTACATCAGTTAACTTCAATGGCTTTCTTGCAAAAAGTTTTACTCCAAATTGTTTTTCAAGTGTACTAATATTTGCCGATACTGTAGAATGAGAATACCCTAATTTTTCTCCTGCTTCTGCAATACTTGTAGATTCTGCTGTAACTATGAAAAACCTTAATAAATTTAAGTTTATACTATTAACATCAATCATCTTAAATCTCCAATACTTTTTTTAACTCAATTTCAGCTTTCTTTACAAAGAAATTACTTTTATCTATTGGTATATTTAATTCATTGATCTTTTGTTTTAATTTATCTATTGAATTAAATTTTTCATTTAACTCAACTTCTATTAAATTATCTCCATTTTTTATTTCTTTTATTGAAAGTTCTAATCCATCTTTTTGATAGACCATATCATCTTCAATAATGTTCATTAATTCTTTATATTTTATAGCTTTTAATAATTCTTTTCCTTGTTGTAAGTCTTTTATCTCACAATCATATTTTTCTTGACTAATAATATCTCCATTTAGTGCAATATTTTTACTTTTATAGGTTATTTTTATAATATTATAACTCTTTATAAATTCTTTTGGCTCATACTGTTTAATTTTCCTTAATAATATACAAGAGTTCAAAATTTCTACTATAGGCATCTTGTGTATATTGATATGTTCTGGAATATAATATATGTCATCCATTGAATATTTATCTATTAGTTGAAAACCTAGTTTTTTTAATATATTGGTCATTTCATTTATTGAACAATTTATTTTTACTGTTATTTCATTCATCATATATCACACCCTAAAATATTACCACTAAATTATAACATATTATGTCAAATTTGTAAACCTAAAAGCCGAAAAAAGCCACTATATAAACGATAGTAGCTTTTCAAATCTATATTTAATCAAACAAATTTCATTCTTAAATCTTCTTTAAATTTTTTTCTTGATGGATTTCCTTCTACTCTATAAATTTTTTTATTCTTTAAATCATATATAATAGACCAAACTGTATCAGCACCTGTTTTTCTATTATATTGACACATAAATCCGTATTTTCCAGATAAAATATCTTTTGCCAATTCTAATGAAAAATTATTTTTATTTTCCTTTAATGTATTATATGCTACTGAATATCTTTCATCTGATCTCCAATCATCTATTCCACAATTTCTATATTCAAACATTTCATTAGAATTAAAATTGTTAGCAGTAGCAACAAATTCTCCATCATTACTCGGCTTTATTAGTTGTATATGATTACAATTACATTCTACAATAGCAAGATTTCCCTTACTATCTGCTAGCGTTAAAGTCTGTTGTGAAGCAATAGGAATCTTTTTTAGTTTTTCTAATGCTTCATCTGTTGTTTTGCATTTTTCTAAAAGATAACGAACTAACATTCCAGAATTAAATCCTGCTTTTCTTACTTTAGGATAAACAAAAGTAAGACCTATTGCCAATCCATATTCATTAACACCATCCTCCATTTGAACAAATGCAGTAGTGTTTCCATTAAAAGCATATACATTATCTAATTTATATAAACAATTCATATATAGTTTTTCTAATTCTACTAAAAAATCACTATTTCTTCCAAATATTATATCTTTTTCATCTTTATATGCAAAGCAAGTGCATTTATTATTAAATTCAAAGCAATACATACTTAATAAAAAAGTGCATAGATTTTCGTATGAATCTTTCTGACCATCTGCTATTCCTTTTATTTCTTGCAATATCTCTGGATAGATTTTTTCATAAATTGGAATACACTCTTTTGCAAATCTTTTTCTTTCTTCTGTAATAACAAATGTGTGGTTATTACTTATAATATTATTATTTTTATATAATAAACTTCCCAATTTATAACCTGCGTCATAATGGCTTCCTTTAAATCTTGAATGATACATTTTTTAATTTCTTCCCTTCATAAATATAATGGTAAGCACTTACTAAATTAAGTTTAGAAAATTAAAAAATTTTTGTCAATACTCTTGTTTACTATAATAATTTCTTTTTTATAAAATAAAGATTAGTTCTTTTGAACTAACCTTTATTTACTAAAATTTATTATAATCTTTATCCCAAGTTTGTTTGATTTTATCTTCTATTTCTTCTAGTGTTATTTTTTTATCTAAATAATCATCTCTACATTGATCTACACATAAAGATAAATTTTGTATAGCACAATATGTATAAAATTCAATAGAATCCTCTTTAGCCAATACAAGTGGTTGCTTGGTAATTATAAGGTAGGAACTTAATTCATTTAATTTTTGTATATCATTTACTTTTAAATTTCTAACAGTATCATTTACATTTTCTAAAATTTCTTGATAGTTAACCTCTGACATAAAATATTCCCTCCTCTCTTTCTCGATTATAATTTATATTAACCTTCTTTATTTTCAAGTTCATCTATGCTATTAGATAAAGAAGTCATAAATTGCTCTTTTGTTATTCCCATTTCTTTCATATATCTATGTGATAACAAACTAATAAAAATTCCTACTTCTTTTGGATCTCCTTCTTTTACTAATTTTTCAATTACTTTGTACGCTTCATCTGGATTTAAATTTTTATCCATATTTCTTTCCCTCCTATTTATTTTATTATTACCTATTTTTATAATGAACCATTTAGGTTTAGTCCAAGTAGTTGTAATTCAATGTTTATTGCATTTGCTTCAAATTGTTCTATATTAATTTTTTTCAAATCACTTTTACTCTTTTGGCATAGTTTTTCTAATGTATCAATTTTGTTATCCTTTAGCTTTTTTATTATGCTATCTGCTATATCTAACCTATCAATGCTTTGTTTTTTTAGTTTTTCTTCCATCCTTTTGCACCCTTTCTGTTACTTTTTTTATTGCTATCAATATTTCATTATCTTCTACTATTTTTGTTTTTCCTTCGTATTCGTATTCTTCTCCTCTAAAATATACTTTATAATCTAAATTACGAAGTTTATTTTCTATTAGTAAATTGAAAATATTTTCATCACTTTTTGAAAGATTGTATTTAACCATTATTTCAAAGAAAGTGTATCTAATAAAATTTGAATCTTGTTCTAGTTTTTCATTTAATGTTTTTTCAATTATGTTTATAATTTGTGCTTCTGTCATCTATTTACACTCTCCTTCCTATTGATTAATATCTCCAAATTAAACATCCAGACTATTGGCATCAGTTAAAAAGTTAAATATTCCCATTGTTACTACACCGTTTTCATCACGTCTTGGTTTTATATTATCTTTAACAACTATTATCTTTTTGAAAGAATCACCTATATTTATTAAAGAGTTATTTTCTTGTCTTATCTTTTCTGGATTACTCATTGAAAATGCTGATTGTATATAGTATTTATTGTTTCCTTGTGTTACAACGAAATCCACTTCATAACTTTTTAAGATTCGACTTCCTTTTTCATTTTTTTCATATACATTTACAACTCCAACATCCACATTATATCCACGAATCCTTAATTCATTATAGATGATGTTTTCCATTACGTGATTTTCTTCTGTTTGTCTAAAATTTATTCTTGCATTTCTTAATCCTATATCTTCAAAATAATATTTGTATGGAGAATTAATATATTTTTTACCTTTTACATCATATCTTTTAGCTTCATTTATTAAAAATGAATCCTCAAAATAATCAATATATCTTTTTATTGTCTTATCATCTATATTCTTATTTTTCTCACTTCTAAAAGTTTTTGACAATTTTAAAGGATTTGTAAGAGAACCAACAGCAGATGATAATATATCTAAAAGTTCATCTAATTCTATTTTATTTTTTATTTTTTTATGTCTTTCAAGAATATCTGATATATATACCTTCTCAAATAAAGACTTTAAATATTCTGTTTTTTCTTTGCTTGTTTCTCGAGATAAGACTAATGGCATACCACCATAATTGTAATAGTCATCCCAAGCCTCATCTATAGTTCCTTGATATACAGAGATAAACTCCCTAAAACTTAAAGGAAAAACGTGTATTTCATCACCACGACCTCTAAATTCTGTTATTACATCTGATGATAAAAACTTCGAGTTACTACCTGTTACATAAACATCTGCATTTCTAATGTGCATTAAACTATTTAATACATCCTCAAATTCATCTAAATATTGAATTTCATCTAACAAGATATAATATAATTTATCATCTGTAATTTTTTCTTTAATAAATTTCAACATATTATCTGGATTTCTTAATTCCTTATTTGTTCTATCATCTAATGCAATGTCTATTATATGAGATTTATCTATACCTTTACTTATTAAATAATTATAATATAAATTAAACAATAGATAAGATTTTCCTGATCTTCTTAATCCTGTTATAACTTTAATAAGTCCATTATTCTCTCTATTTATCAATTTATTAAGATAGTCATCTCTTTTTATCTCCATATAAAATCCTCTCTTTCTTGCTTGATTTTATACTAATTATTTCTAATTGTCAATATTATTTCGCCGAATTTTGTTGCAAATGCAAAAAAAATCGGCATATAATTTATTTTTTTATTAACAAATTTTTGAATATTGCTTCTAACACATTAACAACAATGCTATTCCCTGCTTGTCGATAAAGTTGAGTATCACTCGTAGGTACTAATTTTGCTTTTTCAAAATCATCATCATCAAATCCCATCAACCTCCAGCACTCAAGTGGAGTTAACTTCCTTATTTTCATATAATGATTACCATCTTCTGATATTAAGACTGCTGCGGTAGATGTCACATTTCCACAGCTAGCAGTTTGTGTAGGAGCAATATCTTTTATCTCTTTTTGATTATATGGATTGAACATTTTTCTTTCTGCTATACTTGGTCTAAATTGACTTGCAGTAACAGCAGTTGCAATCCCTTCTGTATCATAAATTCTATCTTGAACACTAGGTTGTTTATATTGATTATTTAAACATATAGGTTTGGGAGTTTCAATAACTGTAGCCATACTAGGTGAAGTTAAAATAGTTTGAGATACTTCTTTACCAACTCTACCTCTCTTTGTTGTACTATTGGGATATGAATAATTTATTGAATCTCCCTCCATTGCCTCTGCATATCCTTTTTTAGTTCCTTCTTTTACTAGGATGTATGGTTGCTTATGCCCACCATTACTCATTGTTGTTAATGTAGGAGATATTCCTTCTGTATTGTATATACTTCCTGCTTGTCTTTTTTTAGTTTCTGTATCATACATTCCAGCAATTTTATTTGGTTTATTATTTTCTGCTATGTATTGATTATTACTACCACTCATTTTACTATATCCTGCAATAATACAAGAGCAAATATTGGGATTCTTATAATCCCTTAATAACTTATTATTCTTTTTTATTAGTCTACCTATTCCACTTTCAGTTAAATAAAATTTTTCATCAACTTTATCTTCTAGAATATCTTTTAATTTTAAATTTAATGTTACTGGAGATGGAAAAGTAAATTCATTTTTATCAACATCTTTGCGAATAGATACAATAAAAATTCTTTCTCTATTCTGGGGAACACCAAAGTCTTTTGCATTTAGGACTTTCCAATAATTATTATATCCTAGTTCTGATATGTCATTCAAAATAGAATCAAATTGATTTTTAAATCTTTGACTTGTCAAATTTTTTACATTTTCAATAATACTGAAACTTGGCATTTTAGCCTTTAATATTTTATATCCTTCATAGTATAATCCGCTTCTAGTTCCCTCTTTTATTCCTTCCATTCTTCCAGCAATACTAATGTCTTGACAAGGAAATCCCCAGGTTAATAAATCAAATTCTGGGATTTTATCAATATCTATTTTTGTTACATCTCCTAAATTTTTATATTCTGGTACATTATGAATAGCACAATAACTCTTAATAGCAAATTTATCAATTTCACTAAATCCCACTAATTCATAATTTATATTTAATCTTTCTAATGCCTTCTCAAAGGCTCCTATTCCTGTAAACAGGCTCATTACTTTTAACATAATCTAATTCCTCCTTTGCATACGAAAAAAGCCCCAGAATTTAATCTGGAGCCAATTTTTTTATTTAATTATTTACTATATAATGAATCAATCTCTTTTTTCTTGTCTAACACAAATTTTTCTAATTCTATTCCTGTTACATTGCCAACTTTTTCATTATTTTCATCATATAGTTCGTATTCTCTATCATCTACTAGATATAATGTATAAAATTGATGTTTCTCATTATATGCAGTAAACCTTTTATCTATATGTATTTTAAAATTTGTGTATGGTAAATTCACACAAAATTCTTTATCCTTTGAATTTTTATAGTCGATTCTGTTTCCTCCGAACTTAATGTTATGAATAAACAGATTACTGCTTGATAATTTTTCTTCTTTGATTGTTTCTAAATGGTTCAATTCTCTTTGAAGTTCTAAAACTTCTTTTCTTTGCTTATTTATATTGATTCGTTCAGATCTTGAATCTTTGATTATTTGTTTTGCCTCATCAATAGAAGTAATATTTAATTGTTTTTGAATATTCAAAAATATTTCTGCCTCTTTAGGTAAAATATAGTCTTTGTCTTGATCTTTATAGAATTTAGCATACTCATAAACAGTATGTAGTCTAATATAATCATTCGCCATTTCTGTAGTTTCTAGTATTTTGTTAAATTTATCTTGATTCTTCTTTATTTGAACATTTCTACTTTTTATCTGGTTTCTTTTAATAGATATTTCTGTTTCAATATCCTCAAAATCTCTAATATTGTATTTATCTAGATATTCTAATTGTTTTTTTAACATATAATATCTTTTTATTTCTTGATATTTAGTTTTTTGGTATTCACTATATACTTTTCCTTTTGCAGCTAACTGACTTTTTTCAATAGCAATTTTAGATTCATTCACTTTTTGAAATATAATTGAATTAAATTCAGTTTGTTCTGTCTTAATTGCTAATAATTTGATATTATCTCTTTCTTTATATATTTTATATAAATTACTTGTACTATATTTTAAGTTTATTGTATCTATTCTTGCATATCTTTGCATCCCAAGACATTTAACTGATATATGTTTACCTCTCCTTATTTCATATCCTAAAATGGATAGTTCATCTAGAAGTTCATCAATACTATTACATTTAGGAATAAGTCTTTCTAATTGTTCTTCAATTTGTTCTTTCCAAGATTGCTTTTTATATTGGTAATAATCATCTTGACTATTTTTAGACTGCAAATATGTTTTTCTGGGCATAATAAAACAGCCATACTCGGCTGCGATTCTATCACTTGTATCACTTACTCCATACAAGCCTTCTTTTTCATTGGCAAGTCTATCTTCTAACTTTCTACCATCTAGATTTATTGCATTTACACATATATGGTTATGTATGTGTCCTTTATCAATATGAGTTGAAACAATACATTGAAAATTTGGATATAATTCCTTGCACATTCTTAATCCAATTTCATTAGCTTGCTCTACAGTTATTCTATCCTTGGGTGAAAAACTCTGGATAATATGATATGCACTTCTAGTTCCTCCCATTTTATATTTCTTTTGAATATCTTTAAATTCATAAAGTGCTGTTTCAACATTACAATTTAAGGAACTAGCATATCCTACTTTTTCGCCATCATTTTTCTCATCTAGTATGTATTCAATTAAATTTTTAGGTGTACCCAAATGTGGTAATCTTTTTGTAACTGGCATTACTGTTCCTCCTCTATTTTCTCAAATTTATTATGATTGATTTCTTTCCATACATCTAAATCAAGTTTCTCATCAATAAGTTTTATCATTGCTTTTTGATTCTTTAATATCCCATACATTGTATTTTGTAATGTTTGTAATTCTACTTCTGATAATTGTGTAGCATATTTACTTATATGCCTAATTTCTTTTGCTACCTTTTTTACTTGCTTTGTGTTTTCTGCATAAGCACTATATAATTCTTCTTTGTTTTTCAAATCAAAATAAGTTACTTTTTCATAGATTGCTGCATCACGAATATATTTTGCTAATCGTTTATAACCATAATATTCTGCTTTTGCCTCAACCAAAGTTCTTTCTTCATCTGATAGCCACACTTTTATACTTTTTCTTCTTTCTTTTGAATTAAATTCCATTTATATCTTCCTTCCCATAAAAAATAAGAAGCAAGAATACGATTCTCACTTCTCATTTCATAACTTTATAAATTTAATTTCTATTAAAGAAATTATCATATATATATCCTGCTGCAATATACTTTTCTGTTAGTTCCATTTTGTAGTTTTCTAATATCTCCAGATATTTTTGCTTAAAACAATTTTTACACAGCCATTCAACACCTTCTTTAGTAATCACAAATTTTCCATCTTTATTATATCTGTAATTGCTATCTACTTTCAGCATCTTATATACAGATCTTTTTATTGTTGGAGTTGAACGATTAAAAAATTCTTCCAATTCTTTTACATACATTTCTTTATCAAATAGATTTCTACTTTTCAAATCCAATAGTTTCTCATATTGCTTAATTCTTTCTTCAAAGAAATCAATATCTGCATCTATTAAAGATTTTTCATCTTGAAAATATACATATCTAATCCATAAATATCCTTCATCTATAATGAAATATTTTTTATTTCTA
Organism: Clostridia bacterium; assembly: GCA_022790975.1. Taxonomy (GTDB): domain Bacteria; phylum Bacillota; class Clostridia; order TANB77; family CAG-508; genus Scatovivens. Next base: position 12,233 of record JAAVYF010000045.1, read on the forward strand.
CACTTATTACTTTGCCATCTACAGTTAGGATGTTTCTTTAACATAGTAGAAATTGCAAGTCTTAAATCTTTATGTGTTATTTCTTTATTGTTTTTAGTTTTTATATTGTTTTCTTTTAGCCTTTTCAAAATTTTATTATAAGATACAAATATGCTATCTAGTTTACTTTGACTATCCATAAATATATCCCTCTTTTCTTGCATAAAAAATAAGGGGAATCTATCCCCTTAAAATTTTGTTTTTATTATTCAGTTATATCAATCTCTATGTTTTCTTTTGGCATATTTACTCTTTTAGCAATTTCTTCCCACAATTCTTTACTAATCACTGCTTCGTGTTCTTTTGCTCTAATACTAAATTTTTCATTTAAGTATTGTTTATAAGTTTTGCTTATATTTTCAAAGTTTCCGTATTTTTCTTTTATTTTCGCTTTATTTTGAATTAACATTATCGCATCATCAATTTTCTCCAGTAAAGATGTATTTGCAATTTCATTAATTCGTTCTATCTCTTTTTTCACTTGGTCTAATATGCTTATTGCTACTTTCTCATCATTATCTAACATTTTAATTATATTATTCTCATCAAACTTTTTAGATATATTTTTATTTGTTTCATATAATTTGTTCCATATATCACTAATTCTATCTTCTATAATTTGATGTAAAGATTTATTGGCTTCGATTAAATTCTCTATCTCATCTTGTCTTAATTTGTAGAATGTGTATAAATCAAATATACATTGTACTACTTGTGATTCTTCTTTATCACTAATAAGTGACTGACTAACATTATCATATCTATATCCTAATATTCTACTATTCATTATTTTCTCTCCTCTCACTTTAAAATTATATTATTGATTATCTTTCCAAAAGTCATAAATTGTATCTGCAAGTTCTTTTGGATTATCAATATTAACTTCGTGTGCTGAATTACTTATTACTTTCAATTTACTATTTTTTATATTCTTATTTAATAATTTAGCACTTTCAATATTCACATTGTCTTTGGCTCCACATATAATTAAACTTGAACATTTTATTCTGTCTAAATCACTTGAAATATCGAGATTATTCATTGAATTAACTAAAGTAATAAATTCTCCCTTTGAACATCCCATTCTTTCAAATGTAGACTTTGGCATTATATGAAATATTATACTTTGTAATTTAAAAAGTGTCTTTGGTATCTTATATGGTGTACCTATTAAAATAATAGAATTTACCTTTTCTGGATATTCTTTTGCAAAATCTAATGCTAATATTCCACCTAATGAAATACCACATAAATTAAGTTTTTCTTTTTGAGCATTACACAAATCCGAAAAGACATTATACATCATTTTATAATCCTTTGAAGTGTTTTTAGTTAATTCAAATAAATTAGGACATATTGGATCAATTTGATTTTTTCTTAAATATTCATTAGTATTATTCCAACTTTGCTCATTTTGCCCTAATCCGTGTATTAATATATTTTTCATTTTTTCTCTCTTTCAAATTACTATTCGTTGAGTTGATTATAACACAAGTTCCATTTTTTGTATATCTATTCTTTATATTTCAAATATTCTTGTACTAGCGAAGCATAGGACAAGAAATCTAGAGCAATTTATTTGCTCCGAATATTGAGGATCATTTTTAATGCCCAATATTCGCCAGCGTGGTGTTTTGACACCCTTTTCGCTGTTTAGGGAAAAATCCCTAATACCCTTGTTGCCCTCTGGGAGATAATTTTTGTTTCGTTTTTTGAAAAAAGTGGAGCATTTTTTACTCCACTTTGCGTAGTTTTTCTATTCATAATCATAGTCGATTTCTGCATCATTTTTTTCTCCAATTTCTAACGATTTTATTTCAGTTTCTTTGCCAAAACTTTCTTCTAAAGATGTAAACTCTTTTAAATTTTTTTCATATTTCAAGCAATAATAATTGCAAACTTCTTGTATTATTCCTTCGTAATATTCTTTGTCAAAAGATGGCTCTACTGTTAATCTGTTTGCACTACTATCATACTTCATATATAAATCCTCTGGATTCTGACCATAAAATTTCCAAGAATTATTTTCATCTGTTCTTTCAATATGGAAATATCTAAAATCATTATGCAACATTCCTTTTTCAATAAACTCTTGCAAAAATTCTTTAAATTTTGAATCTCCAATTTGTTTAGAATAATCCTCATTAATATATTGTTCTAATTCTAATTCATTCATCATTTTTGCATTTCTATTTATATATTCAATGTTACTTTCGCATATAGGAATTATCTCTTGCCACTCTTTATTTAAGTCTGGTTCATCATAAAATTTATTAGATTTCCATTCTTCTCCTATATCCCATTTCATATATTTATTTGGTGTTAAAATTTTCAAATCATAATCTGTAAAACAAAACTTAATTTCATTAGAAGTTTGGTCACAATCTATAAATAATTTACCATCATTATTGTCTTGACCTGAAAAGATATAGTCATTTACTGATGACCTATCCCACCAAAAATCATTGCGAACTTCTTGCAAAATATCTGTGCTTAAAGCCACATCTTGCATATCAAAGTTAATATCAAAAATTTTATTTATTCTTTGCTGCACAGTATCTTGATTGATATATTCCATATTTCTTTTAATATATTCAATTCCATATCTTGCTCTTGAAATCATCCTTTCTCCAAAATTCCATTGAAAATATTTTGCAAATAGAGTTGTATTTCCATCCTCATCTTTAATACGAATATATATCTGACTTCTTTGTCCCATTTTTAATCACTATCCTTTCTATCCAAAATAAAAAGGAGATAAAATTTTACTTTTATCACCTTAAATCTTGAATATATTTTTTAATAATTTAATTCATTTTCTATTTCATCATTCTTTATTTTTTCTTGTGTTTTTTTATAAGTTTCATAAATAGATTCTACATTTTCTGCTACAACTTTTATTCCATTCCAAGCACTTGTATCTATTTTTATTGAATTATCATTTTCAAAAATAATTGTTGTTAGATATTTTCCATCTGATACATCTTCTGTATAAACATTTGAATATTTTATGCCTAGCCTATCCATAATTTCTTGATACATTGAAGATAAATGTTCTAACCCTTCATCTCTATCACTTCCATAACCCATTAAATCTTTTATCATATTTTCTCTAAAATAATCAATAACTTCATTTAATGATAAATCATAATATTTTTGCAAATTTGTTTTATAATCTTGTACCAAATCATAATAATCTATCATTCCTTCTGATAGAGCAATAATATTATAATTGAACTTTTTATTTGATTTTGAATATAACTCTCCCCATTTATTAGTATCAATATCTTCGGTTTCATAATATAAATGTAGTGATTCTTCAAACTCATTTAATTGTTCCAAAGAAAAGTAATCATAGAATTCATCTTCATCATCAATGATGTATTTTTCAATTAGTGGATAATTATATTTTACTTTATCTGCATATCCCATTTCTTTTAATTCTTCAAATGTTATATAGAAATTCCAGTTATTATTATAATCAAATAAACCTAAATCCTCTATATCATAAATCACTTCATCTTTTATTGTAGAATTATATAAATCTCTATAAGAATCATACTCACATACATTAAAATCTCCATCTAAATAGTCTTGATAATTTTGACTATTTATCTTGCCTTCTTCTTTAAGTTCTATATACTCATCTTCTATAAAAATATGTAATATCTTATTATCTATCTCTAGTAACATTTCTTTTGACATTGTTTCTATATATCTATTGCAAATATTTTTATAAAAATCTCCTTTACTTTTATCGTTCATTGTAATTTCTCCCTTCTCATAAGATTAAATATCATTGTCTATTTCAATAGAATCTTTTTCTTGTGTAATTTCTTGAAACCAATTTTCATAATGTTGTCTATTTAGTTCATCTATTAATTTTAATTTTTCACCAGTTCTCATATAACTTTCATATTTACTTTTTACATAGTCAAAATCTCCATCTTTTATAAGACCTTCAATATCTTCTTCATCTATAAAGTAATCAAACATTTTATAATAAACTCTATCAATAATTCCCTCTAATGTTGTATTTTCTTCAAAGTCAAAAGTATTACATTGTTCATCTTTTATGTTATATTTTCCATCTGGATATTTAGTAATAGACCACTCATAAAAGTCCAAAAAGCTATCCAAATCTGATGCACATTCTTTATCTTCTAATTCATTCTTAAAATTTGTATATTCGTAATTCATCTTGAATAGTTCTTCTTTATTACAAGCTCTTATAAGTTCATCAACATTTAGTATTTTCATTTCGCTATCATAATTCAAATAATCCTTTCTATCTCCCCAAGTAAATCCTTTACTCCATTGAAATTCAATACAAGTATCATTTTTGTTTCCATTATTTATTTCAACATAATGCCAAAATTTGCTTTCTGAAAATTCATTAAATTCTTTATCGAAACAACAATTTTTTTCAAAACTTTCTGCGTATTCTTTCAAAAAACCTACACTTTTCATAAGTTCAATAAATTTAAAAAGATCATCATCATAACTTCGCCTTAACTTTACTACTGCACCAAAATTTAAAAATTCTTCCATCTCATTCATTATCGTATTCCTCCTAGTATTCATAATTCAAATTATCATTGCTTTTTATATTTTCTTGATTTAAAACACTTAATTTTTCTTCAGCAGCAACTCTAGTTTTATAAAGTACATCAGATGTAAGTTGATTCAGACTATATTTAATATCATTACCAGTTGATACAATTTCGCTAATAGTTGGTGGATTATCTATTTGCTGTCTTTTAATTACCATATCTTCCATATAATTTTCTTTATTAAAAGAGTTTGTTATATAATTTATCTCTCTCATAATTCTTGAAATACTATGATTTAATATGTCAATATTAAATGAATAATTAGTTTTATAATTTATTTTTTTAGATAATTTCCAGAATCCATTACCATCATTATTTACTTCCCAACCACATTCTTTAATAATCGACTTTAGCTTGTTTATTGAAATTTTATCAATATCTATCATATCTCTTTCTTTAAAATATTCTCGGCTTATTTTAAGTTCTTTAAATATTTTATCTCTATCCGTAAACCTACTCGAAGTCCAATTATTTGATAACAATTCATCCTCTAATCTTCTAAACGAATTATTATAATAACATCTATATCCACCTATATCGTAATGTGCAATATCATTACAAGCATACATAAAAAAGTGATACATATATGTTGACATCTTATCTAGTGTTCCACTTTTCTGTAACTTTCTATATTCTTTAACAGTCTTTTCAAAAGGATATACTGTATTACCTTCATACGATATATTTGATTTTAATTTATTATCATCAATACATTGTTGTATAACTAACCTATCTTCATATTCGTTTCCTGTTAGATTAAGATACTCTATGACTGTTTTTTCTTTTTGAATTACTGCATTGCTTCCATATAATTTAATATTTTTTCCATTCACTTTAACTTCTACATTATTCAATTTTATTCGCTCCTTTCTTTTAAAAAATAGATATTACTGTAAAAAACGCTTAATCAAACATTTCATCAGTAATATCCTTTTGTTCTCTTTCATCTTTTATTATTTTACTCCAAACTTCTGCTGCAAAATCTTCATCTAATTCTTCTTTATGATCTTCTAATCCATCTTTAAGTATTAAGATTCCATTATTATAATTTGAATAACATTCATCTGCATATTGTACTTCAATTAAAGCATTAGGCAGTTCTTTTGATATTTTCTCAAAAATTGGTTCTGGAGTTGCCCAGGCAGTATCAAAAATCATAGTTGTTTCATTGCAAGAAAATTCTGAAACTCCCCACTTTGTTCCCCAATTTTCAATACACCAATCGTACCAAGTGGTACTACCATATTTGATTATATTATTTATGTATGTATCACCTAATTGTTCTAAAGAAGTAATATTTAGTTTTCTTGCTTCTTCATCTGGTATAAATTTTTTAGCCTTTTGATAAATATCTTTAAAATCACCATTAGATTTATAGTGTTTTATCTTGTTCCAATAATTATTGTAAATATAATCTTCCTTTTTGCTTAATGCTTTAATTATTTCATACTGTTTATTTTCATTTTTTTGTAACAAAGCATAATAAATAGCAACATCTGTAATAGAGCCTTCTGTCAACTCTAATGTTTTTGGTATTGGTATTATTTTATTAAAATCTAATATTCCGTTTTCAAAATATTTTTCTTTTATTTTATTCATTGTATCTTTTGATACAGTAACTACATTTCTTACCCAATTTGGCATAAGAAACACCTCCTTTTCTATATTTCATAAGATATATTGTCATTATTCTTTTCTAAAAAACTCATATCAATTCTTTCACCAAATATTTGTAATTCTTTAATATCTTCTTTCGATATTCCATAAGTCCATTTTCCATTTTCATCATACAAATTTTCTTTATTGTCCTCTAAATCAATTTCAATTCCTTCATTCATTTCAAACGATTTGAATAACTCTTTATATGTACTAAAAGAATCAAATTCTTCTGCATATTCTTTATAATTTTCTAATGTTATTTCATTAGATTTTATTTTACTTATGCTTTCATCTTTTATAAGCGCAATAATAATTTTATCTTCATCATTTAAAAGTATTTGATTTGAACTCATAGGAACATACTTCTTACATACCCTTTCATAAATTTGTTCTTGATACTTTTTCATCATATAAGATGGTGGTGTAATTCCTGTTATTTTCATTGCTTGAATAAGATTACAATCTTTTGGCATATATAAATCTCTTTCTATTTTTAATGGTAATTGTAATTCTTCCAATTCTGATAACATTACATACCCCAGTTCTGCCATATCATCATCTCCTAAATGACAATATCCAAACATTTCATAATCTCCATTTTCTAATTTTTCTCCTTCTGTAATTAACCAAGTACCTGTTCCTATTGGATTAAAATATTTTACAATAACCTTTGCATTTCCCCCTAATCCATCTTGACTGCCTATAGGATATTTTTCAAATTCTTTTTCTAGTTCTTTTGTCATCAATTTCATAGTTACATCATCTCCTTTTCCATTTCATTTTTCATAAATTTTTGATAGACAATTTCGTGATATTTAGTTAAAAAATTCTTCGATAGATTCTTTAATCTATTTTGGTATTCCTCAAAATCTTCTAATGATTCTCGAATTGAAAAATTGCTTTTATATTTTGCATCTTGTCTATACATATCAATCTCATCATCTATTGAAAAACTATCTGCTATTTCTTTTAATTGCTTTTTTACATTATCTTTTTCATACAATTCTTGATAATCATCACAAAAATAAAAGGTATGTATCATATCCACTCCACCATTGGTCCAAGTTTCAATTTCCATACCACTAATCATTCCATTTTCATATATAAGATTAACATTGTAGTTAAATGATTCCATTGTTTTTATAATATTATTTAGTATAATTTCCTGTTTTCTAGTAGGAATATACTCTTTTGTGCTTAATGTGTCAATTTCTATCTTATCATCTATTTTCTCTCCAAAAGTCATTCTAGTATTATTGATACACTCGTTATAATCAGTAATTAAAATTTGATTTGGCTTTAATACATAATTTCCATTACTGCATACAACTGTTATATCCTCATCTGACATATTCTTAATGTAGTTACTATCACTTGTATAAATATATTCTCCATTTTCATCTTTGAAAAACTTAAATTGATTTTCAGTTTGAGCATATTCAAAATATTCTCTACCATTTTTGTCAATATATGGAGTTTTTTGTTCATCTGGAGAGTAAGTCATTACTTCATCACCGTATTTGAAATATCTATCATCAAAATCTCTAATCATTGCATCAAATAGTAATGGTTCTTTGAAATCTTTTAACATATCATATATTATTCCACCGTGACAACCTAATCCCATTCCACCATTAAATTCGGTAGATTTTTGAACTTCAAACTTATTGTCTTTATCTTTCGTTATTATAAATACTGTTCCTCTGTGCATTTTTATCCCTCCTATATCTCCATATCAATATTATTTTCAATTTCTTCTTCTGTTTTTTCAAATTCTAATTGTAATTTTGTATGTTCCTCAATAAGTTTCTCTTGTTTTTCTGAATACGGAGATGTTTCCATCTTTCCATCTAAATTACCTGCTTTTCTTTGTTCATTTCTAACTGCTATGCCAGCTAAATATGTTCCAGCAAATGATATATTGGAAAATCTATTATCTTTATTGAAGAAATTTAGAAGTTTTGGATCTTCTTTTGTAATCTCCTTAAACTTTAATGCTATATCTCGCATTTTTTCTAATGCTTCTTCTTGCTTTATTATATAAGGTCTTTGTAAATCCTTTTCTAATCCAGTAATATTTAATTGGTATTGTAAATAGTCAATTATATCTTCCATAGAATATCCTGTATCTTCACATAAATATCCAGATACCCAAATGAATACAATATCATTTCCTAATTTTCCTTCTTTTACTGTTCCAAACATTCCATCTGTAAGAGTATTTAATGAACATTCTGGTTGCCATTCTTCTTGTGATTCAATAATATCTTTTGCTTTATCATTTATTCCCAATGCAACACAAGCTGTATCCATTCCAATTTCTGTTTTACTAATCTTGACTCCTTTTAATGTTTTTATTGTACCTTCATTTTCTAATTGACATACTCTGCTATTTCTATACATACACAAGAAAAATTCTGTACCTTTTATAGTTATTTCTTCAAATTTATCTTCAACTTGATGTATATCTATATCAACTTTCCAATTTTTTTGATTTATATTATTTTTTTCATATCTACACCACACATCTTCTCCATAAGTTGGATCAGATATTACAATATGATTTAATTCTTTAATCTTTCCTTTATATCTCAATTTCTTTTACCTCTCTTTCTTTTAGATTCTCTTGTAAAATTTGATTTACTTTTTCTTGTATTTCTTCTTTAGAATATAGATTCAAATCTATATCATAGTCACCTTGTATTAAATAACCATTTTCTAATAACTGATGATTATATGAATAACTTTCCCCATATTTTTCAAAATCAAAGTAATTTGTAGCACCTAATTTTTCAAGTTCATAATATAGTCCTATTTCTTCTGCCATTGTATATCCCATTTTGACATCTGGAGAACAATTTTCACAATGCTCAATTCCTTCAAAATTATATTGATAATAAGCTATATTATCTGCTTGTAAACAAATATTTATTAATTCATCTATACCATAGTATTCTTCTTCCTCATAAACCAAATGTGCTAAAACAGCTTCCTTTTGAAAATTATCTAATGTACTAAATATTATTGCTAATTCATTTATATCTTTTACACTAGCCCATTGAATTGAACTATATGGAAAAGGTTCTATATTATCAATATCTGCAATTTCATATTCCTCGTGTTCATCATCAACTTTTACTACTTCTTTCAAATATTTATCTATAACTTCTGGAGATTGTGGTAAATCTATCCAATCTCCTGCTATATATCCTTCATTGTAATAAGCAAGATTTTGAGCAAAAATACTAAATACTTTTTGCATAATAATTCCTCCTTTAAAAATTCTTTCACATTTCTTAAAATTTTATTTAAAGTATAAATTTAATTTATTTCAAATTCATCTTCCCATTGAATCGAATTATAAGAAACGCCTTCACCATCTTCATACACATTATGGAATACTTTGGCTTTATCAAAATCTGCCTTTTGTTCATTATAAAGTTCAAGCACTCTTTCCATTCCTAATTCTTTGATATATGGATTGCTATAATGTGATTCTATAAAACTATGCCCATAACATAAGCAACTATTTATCATCTCTCTACAGTCTAGTTCTCTATGTAATCGTTCTTGCTCTTTTGTTAATTTGCAAGGATTTCCATTCTCAAATCGTGGTATTTCATTTTTTATTTTTTCTATTTCTTTTCTTGTCATATTATTTTCACCTCCAATAAAAAAAGAAGCGAATCTCATTTGATTTGCTTCTATCATATTTAATCATATAAAAACTTATATAAAGTTTTTCTTTAACCCTTTTTAAAAGTCAACATTATTTTTTCATTATTAGCATAAAATTGATAAGTAACTAATGAATATCCTTCTTTATCCATTTTATTGCACATTTCATCTATTGATTGTGCTACCATTTCAATATTTCCAACTCTATCAATTATCTTTGTTAAGTACATTTTTCATTCTCCAATCTTATATAGTATCTATTTCTTCTAAATCATCCATCTCTTTAAGTAATCCCTCTTTGCCCTCTATAAACATTTTTTCATCTACACATATTGTTGTAACATTTAATGCTTGAATTTTATTTGTTAAATCTTGTGCTTTTTGTATGTCATAACTTAATTTATAAATTTGACCAACATCTGTAACTACTAAATGAGAAAACTCTCCACTTTCAAATCTTTTTAACATACCATCAAATATTTCTCTATCTTTTAAGAAAGATCCTATTTCTATAAATATCTCATAATTATCAGTTTCTAATACATCTTTGCAGAATTTTATTAGTCTATTCTTCTTTTCTTCGCTCCTTTTGGAATCATTGATGCTATAATGCACAAAAATAGCACATTTTTTTACTTCTCTAAAGTCTAACTTTGGTTGTTCTTCTTTCTTTTCTTTATTTTGCATTATATATTCATACATTTCATTACAAATTGCTCGACTTTCCATTTCTAACATTATACAGTCCTTTAATTGTTTAGGTGTGTCATTATCTTCTGCTATTTTTTGTAAATTATTATCTGATAATAAATCATCAAATTTATCTTCATCTAGTTCTTGAAAATCAATATTTAAATGTTCCTCTAATAAATTACACATCTCCTCACTATAATAATCACTAAATCTCAATAGTTCTACTGCATCTTCACTATGTGCAATTTTTTCAAGTTCCTCATAACTATTAGCTTTTCTCCATACAAAAAATTCTTCTATTTGTCTTTTTATGGAATCTAACATTGCATTTTCTGTAGATTTACTTAAAATATATTCTTCTAAATACTTTTTATCTTTTATAACTAATTGGTAATATCTTTCTAATACATTACTCATATTCTCTCACCTTCTTTATTGTTTTTCTATATATTTCCATTATTTGAAATGATTATAATATAAAAACAGATAATTAGCAACACTAACTATCTGTTCTATAACTTATGATTTTCAACCAACTATTTACTTATAAAATTTATAGTTTCTATATTCATCTAATATAGTGTTAATTTTTTTGCTTACATTATCTATTAATTTTATTGTAATAATTTCATCTTCAAATCGAGCTGTAACAACAAATTTTATTCTTATTAAATCTATATATCCAATTTCGTGATACTTTTCGCTAGCATCAACATAAATCCTTTTGTAGCTTTCAGTCTGTTCCCATCTGCCAAATAATATTTTCCTGTGTTCTACTCTCTTAATTTTTTGAAGTTTCTCCAAAATCTCATCTGCTTCTAAAAATTTCTCTGGTGTTATTTGATAATATAGTATTTCTTCCAAAAATTATTCCCCTCTTTTTTACATTTATTATTTCTATAAAAATAAGTCTTATTATTACATTTTTATTTAATAAGCAAATTGTAATTTGTATTTATAAATCAAACATACTTTTTTCGTAGTCTTTTACATAGTATCTTATATTAGTTCTACCTTTTTGAATAATAGTATGTCCTTCTTGTTCTAACATTTTCTTTTGAAGTTCTATGCCTTCTGGATATTTTGGATTTAATTCTCCATCTGCTTTTAATGTTCTCCAGTATGGTGTTTCGTTTTCTTTTCTTTGATAACTTGCCCAAGCTACAATAGATGTAAATATTCCTGCTGTTATTGGGTCTGTAAAGTCTGCATTATTATTTTTTGCAAAATAAGCTCTAATTGCTCCAACTGTTATTACTTTTCCATAAGGTATTTTTCTCATAATTTCATCATAAGCTATTGGTGGTGCAAAATACATATTATCTCCACCATATTTCTTAATACTTGCCTCATCTGTAATCTTTACATATTTAGGCATATCTTTACTATCATTTAACATAGCATTAAAATCTTTTTTACTTTCATTCGCCATAATCAATTCCTCCTTCTACCTAAATTATATAAGATTATTTTATATATGCAATGAGGTAGTTCTATTTTTTTATATTATTGCAATTCTTTTTCTAAATCTCTCATATATCTTTTTTGCATACTTTTCAAATATTGTTTTGCTAACAACTTCATTATGAAATTATTAGTTTCTATTTCTTCTGTAAAATCCAAGCGTACATTTCCATTCTCTAATTTTTTTAATACACCTACCCATTTACCTTTAATGTTAGTATTTTCTATATCAAATTTATATTCTTTTAAATATTCTTTTGAAGTAATAGTAAAATAAGTTGGAAAATTATTTTTTGCATATTCTACAAAATGTTTATCATCTATTATTTCTATTTTAGATAAATCACTTCGCCAAGCATATTGGGTATTATCTGTGATAATACTCCATAACTTTTCTATATTACAATTAAATTCTTTTTTTATATTTGAACTAATCATTTTATTCTCCCTTATTTATTGTAATTTTTCGCTATTTCTTTTTATCTTTAATAAAAATTCCTATCCCCATAAAAATAGCACTTAAAACAGCTAAAACTATTATACTATTATTTGATAAAGTTATATTTATAAAATTTGATAATACAATAAAAAGTAATATTAAATATCCAATTATAATTAAAATTTTTCCCATTTTAAACTCTCCTATATATTGTATTTTTATTTTTGATTATCATTATTGTCTTTCTTTTTTATTCCTGAACCTATTGCCATACCTAAACTCATACCAATACTTATTCCAAAACACATACAAATACCAATATTATTTATGCAACTTCCTACTACTGCTCCAACTGCTACTCCAAAACACATTCCTAAACTCATACCAATAGACATATAATTTTCTTCGTTAATTTGTGTATTTTTTTCTTTATCCATAAACTTTATATCTCCTTTATATATTACTATTAGTCGAGATAATTATACCATAAAGAACTTTATTTAGCAATTAGTATTCATAGTCCATTTCCTCAAATTCGACTTTTAAATTCTTTTCAATATTATCTTTCATCTTTTCAAACATTTCATTATCCTTCTCAATCGCAATACTATTTCTATTTTTATTGTAACAGGCCACAACAAAATTTCCACTTCCTGCATACTGATCCAATAAAGTTTCATAAGGTTTTGAAATATATTCAATTATTTCTTCTATCAATTTTACTGGTTTCTCTGCCTCCATAACCTTATCTCTTGTATTTTTAGGTTGATAATCAAATACAGTTGGTAACATACCATTTGTACCTTTCATATAGTAAACATCAAGATTATTTTCTTGCAGCATATCTCTAACTTCATAAGATGATTTTCCCTTCACATCTAAATTATTTTCTTTTGCTATTGCTAGATTTTTCTTTGCATCTAATTTTAGACTTCTAGGTTCACCATTGCTAAATATCATAACATCTTCAACATTCTTACTTTTTCTTCCAGTATTAGAAACGAAATTACCTTTTTTCCAGGCAACTTTAGCAAAATATTTGAAACCACTTTCTTGTGCCATTTTCTTAATTTCATATAAGTAATCAAAATTAACTTCGGATTCCTCTGGTAAAAATTCAACAAGAAATGCACCATCTTTCAATACTCTCTGCTTTTCCCTAAAATCATTACTTTCATATCTAAATAATTCAAATGTAGCAAATTTTCTGTTGCCTCCAGTCAAAGCCTTTTGCAAATTGTATGGGTGGTCTGTAATAATTCCATCAATGCTTTTATCTTTTATCATACTTAAATCTCTACCATCTCCTTTTATAAGTAAACAAGTATTTTCTATTCCTTCTATTTGGCTTGTTACCTTATAAACTCCTCTTGAAATTTTAGTAAAGATACCTTTTTCTACTCCCTCATAAATACGAGCCCTAATTGATTCGTTATTTACTTGCATATTCTTAATATTTTTGACAAGATTTGTTGCTTCTTGCATTGAAAATTTTTCTTCATCAAAAAAATATTCAAATAGATTCATTTGTATCGTGTTATCCATATTGCACCTTCCTAATATTCAAGTTCTTTATCTTTTTCACTCAAATAGTAATTATCAAATTCTTTATTTAGATATTCTATGACTTGATTATCTGTTAAATTTAAGTTAAACCACCTAACATCTCGGGTTATTTCATTTTCCCACACATCATCTGTTATTCTGATTCCATATTCAAGATATGCCTCTCCATTATTGTAATGAAGTTCCACACATTTTCCATTTTCCATTACTCTAGCAACTGTAAAAGCATTTTCATTATCTAAATCAGATATATTCGTAATTGTTTCTTCTACACTATCTTCTAAATCTTGACTATATATTTTTAATGGTTCATCTAACAACATTTTAGGAGGATCTTTAGAAACAATTTGAATGATATTATCTATTTCTTCATCTGTTAATGCCAAATTTGAAAATACTTCCCATTTGTGTTTTCCTTCTCTGTCTATCCAACTTCTTTCTACAGTTACATACTCTCTATTACCTTTTATTTCAATCTCTACATTATAAACAGTAGTATCATTATAATTTCCAACATATTCAGCAGAAATCACTTTCAAACTAGATTCAATTTGCATTTTTTGTTGTAATTCATAAATTTGTTGTTTTAATCTTTGATTTTCTTCTAATAGTAATCCTTTCTTCATATTACTTATAGATTTTATTTCTCTTTGTTTACTAATTTTTTGTATTTTATCCATACTAATATGGTCTTTTTCAGTAACAATAATATGATCTTGGAGTTTTATATTAAATACTTTTAACATTTCATTCGTTACATTTGTTAAGTGAAAGTCATCCTTACTAGGTTCTAAATTATTTGAAGGATGATTGTGTACTAAAATAACTTTATTACTCGCAGAATAAAGTGCAGTTCTTATAATTTCTTTTGTGTCTATTACCACATTACAAGAAGTTCCAATTCCTAATAAAGTAATATTTCTAACATTATTTCTATTGTCTAATCCAATAAATAAAAGATGTTCTCGAATCCCATTTCTAATTTCTTGAACATCTTTTAACTTTAGAACATCCATAGGAGAACTAACTTTTATATTTTCATCAATATTCTTTTTAGGTTTCTCAATAATATCAACATTCATTACTATCACCTCCGAAATTTAATTATTATAAAAAAAGAAAATGAGTACATAAAAATTACAATACCCATTTTCACTCTAAAATCTTCAAAACATATTGTTATAAACAACATAGTTGCTATAAATAAAATTAATAAAAACATCCTTAATAACTTTTTCAAAATATATCGCCTCTATTGTTTTAGTCTTGCAAATCCATAGAAATGTGAACCATTCCACCAACCATCTTTATATTTTCTAATTCTGACTCCAGATGGATTGCCTCCTGTGTCTATCACCCATTCAGCAGTTTGTCCATTGATTGTTAATTCTCCCATATATATACCAATATGTGTTATGCTTTCAACTCCCTCTGTTGGAAAATTACCATAAGTATTCTTTAAGAATATTAAATCTCCTGCTTGTCTATCCTCAACTGATATTGGAGAACAATGGTATCTATATATTCCTTCTGCTCCTGTGTTTGGAATTTGCTTTATGCCTGTGTGAGCCAAACAATGTATTACCCAAGATGAACAGTCATAATAATCCATACAAGTATCATATTTCAAATTACTATGATCCATCAAATATCTCTTACCTGCATTTTTTAAGAACTCATCATATATTTTTTTAATTTGTTCATCTCCAATATTTACATTTAGATAAGCATAGGTAGATTGAAAATTTGCACTAAATAAATCAAAAAATGAATTAGAATTATATAGTAACTTTATTTGTTCTACTTCACTATCTGTAAATCTAGTTTGATGAGAATCATATTTTACCTTTTTCTTTTTCTTGTAATTGTTTATCACACTAAAATTATTATTACACCAGTCAATATAAGAATTTAGTGATGGATTGGTAACAACCTTTTTAGTTTCTGTAACTGTTACTTTTGTTTTAGTTACTGTTCCATCTCTATTAGGTGTTTCAACCTCTTTTTCATAGGTATATGTCACATCTTCTATTTTTTCATATAAACCTGCATCTTTAAATTTTCCTAACAATTCTTTTTCTGCATTATCAAAAGTCAAATCGCCATTAAGCATTTGCACTATTGAAAGAGGTGCTTTCCAATTTATCATTCCTTTTCCTTCAATAGTTCCATCTACTACCTTTCCAGAATTGTAGAACTCAACAGTAGTTTTATCATATTCACTCTGTGTATTTATCATATATGTTTCATATTCTTTTCTTGTATCTTCACTCATTCCAATACCAAAGAAATTACAAAATGCTGCTATAACAAATATTATAATAAGAATTGGTGCAATTTGAGGTAACATAGATAAAATAAGTTTTACTGCACTTTCTACTAACTTTACTATTAGTTTCATTATTTTAATCATCACATTAGTAGTTTTAGCAATTATCTTTTTACCTATTTTCTTTCCTACCTTTTTAGTATATTTAACAGTCTTTTTAGTTATTTTTTTCGTTACCTTGTTTGCAACCTTTTTTATAGGTTTGGTCATAATTCTACTTGATGTTCCTTTAAAAGCAGTTGTTCCATTTTCATTTAGTCCTGCACTTATATCTATACCTGTCCTAATCATTTTTTGTGTAGAATTGTTTATCATCTTTGTACCTTTTATTATGGTTGAAATTCGTTTTGACCTTTTTAGTTTTTTATTTAATGTAGCATTATAATCAACAATATCAGTATCTTCTTTTGCTACAGTTTGAATCCTATTTGGCTTTATTATTTTTTTATTATCACTCTTATTTGTTTGAAGTTCATTATATTGCTTTACTTTAGTTGATATTTGTTTTTCATTATTTGCATTTTCATCTTTTTCTTGTACTTCATTATCAAATCCAGTTTCAATTCTAGAATTATCAATATCACTTTCAGTTATCTTATTTAATTGCTCTGCATACCATTTATTTATACCTTCTGCACTATCTAAAATAAGATTTTTTCCTTTATTTTTATATTCATTATATTTGTTTAGAGAATTTGCTACTTCTTTATTATTTTCATTTGCCATAATCTACCCTCTGTTCACTTGCATATTTGATGTTTGGTTTAATTCATAAATATATGAATCTTTTGATACTTGATTTCTAAATATAACTTTATCCTCTCCATAGACAATAATACCTTGTCCGTGATGGCGAATCTGTTACATATCTTGCTTCCTCATCACTAATATCAAAAATCTTACAAATTGGTGGTAAATCTAAAGGCTTTTGTTTCAAAATCATAGCAAATTCAGAGTTTGATAATATCTTACAACCATCTTCATTTTTGATTACATCTGCGATATTCTGTGTAATGATGGTCGGAATTGCATTTTCTTTTCTTCCAGTTTTATAGATTTTTGCAATATATTCACTAGAGAACTTATTTGCAAGTAAAATATGAAATTCATCTATAAATATCCAGGTATGTTTGCCTAGTGCTTTATTTCTATGTAGTCTATTTACAATATGGTCTAGTACAACTAGATAGCCTGTGGTTTGTATGCTCGGTGGCAGTTCTGATATATCAAATGTAATAAAACGATTTTTTATTTCTATATTTGTTTTTTGGGCGAAAATATCCATTCCTCCTACAACATATCTTTCAATAATAAGTGCTAAATTTTGTGCCTCCTTTTCTGGTTGTTTTAATAATTCATCATAAAATTTCTTAAAGTCTGGCTCATATTCTTCACTAAAATTATGGAGTTGATATTCTTCATAAATATTATTCGTACAACGATCTATAAGAGTTTTTTGTTCTCCAGATAACCCATTTACAATAGATTCAATAAAAGCAAGTACAAACTCTGACTTTTCCTTTATTCCATCTTTATAATCTTTTGTATATTGCAAAGAACTATCAAATGGATTTATATGTGTATCTGTATTCGTACTTATATTCAATGCTTGTCCTCCAAATGCCTTAATTAGTGGATAATATTCTCCGTTGGGGATCTATTACACAAATCTCATCTTCTGGGTATCGTAATAATACTTGTTCTATTAAGAGTTTTATTGAAAATGATTTTCCTGCTCCGACTTGTTGCTAAAACGCATCCATTTCCATTTAGTAATTTCTTTCTATCACAAAATACTGGATTTTTAGAAACAAGATTTATTCCATAAAAAATAGAATCCTCGTGCATCAAGTCCTTGGTATTGAAAGGAACATTGGTAGCAGTAGATTCCGAAGTTAATGAGCGTTGTATCTGTAGATTATTCCAACCAAATGGAAGGCAATTTTGTAATCCTTCTAATTGTTGCCAATCTAGGTTATACAGAGTAATTAAATATTCATTTCCTATACTCTTTACTAATTTTGTTGCTTTGTTTAATTCTTCAAGAGAATTTGCTTGAATACATATAAGAAAATTATTAGTAAATAACTTTTGTTTTTTCTTTTGAAGTGCATCTCGCAAATCTTGTGCATCACTTATTGCATCTTCTAGTTTTTCATCCAACACAGCCTCATAACTATAATTGTTCTTATTGGCTTTTTTAATTTTTTCTAATCTCTCTGTTTTCATTCCAGAGATTTTTTTATTGACCATTTTTATAACTTTTGCAGGATCTGTAGGTGTAATATTTAATGTAGTAATTATATTATAATTTGTTATTGTTGTTATTCTATTATAAAATCTAGGTGTTACTGATTTTGGCAATTTGCTAACATATAACACACGAATATATTTACTTTCTCCTACTTTTATATAATTCTTTTCTCTAAATGAAACATCTTCTTTTGGAGCAATGACATCATATACACTTAATTTATTATCTATTGCATATTTAATAAAATTATCAATTCCATTTTCTTCTGCAAGTTCATTATGAAATATATTATATAATGTTGCCATTCTTTCCACTATATTTACTCTTGTTATTTTTGATTTTAATTCCTTAAATTTTTCTTCTGTTCTTAATTGATATTGAAGAAATATATCTTGTGCTTCTTTCATATTTTCTGCTTTTGTTGTAATAACTACTTGTCTTTTCTCACATAAAATTTCTTCTTTATCTCCTATTGCTAGCTCTATAAGACTATTAAATTCATTTGCGATTTTAGATTCATTTTCATTTATACAATTTTCATTATATATAAATTTTTGCTTATAATCATTAGTTTTTACTGGTGTTCCAAAACAAACTACTTGTATGTGATCGTTATAATTAAATGAATGTAGAAATTCAACCCATTTTAGAAAGATATTCTCTTGTTCTTCATAGTTTGCCTTTGCAAATGAAATGTCTTGATACTCAAAACAAACTGAAAAATGTGTATCATCTAGTTGGATTATTGAATTTTTTTCATTAAAATCTTTAAAAAATGTATGTATCATTTGAGAAGTAGTTTTAGGTTTTGCTACTTTATGCTTCTGATATTTTTTTATTATTTTTGAAAAGATAGATTCTTTTTCGGATTTCTTTTCATTCTTTTTTTCTTTTACCTTTTTCAATGTTTTCCTCCTTTTACTTGTGAAGGAGATTGGGAATAAAATACCAATCTCCTTCAACTAATTTTTTGAACATTCCTGTGTAGGTTAACTCTCCACAATATGGTTGTTTTTTTACTTTTCTTTTGAATATTGTGTAAAATACTACTCTAGTTTCTAAAATAGGATGTTTGTTATTATAAACTTTCATCCATTTAGCATTATGATTATTTAAGTAATATTCTAATAATGATTTTTCCCATTCACTTAAATTCATTTGCATTACCTCTCTAACAGCTTTAAAAGAGCCTCTTGTTGCTCTTTTGATAGCTTTGATAATTTTTCTGATAATTCATTATTACTTGAAGTATTAGTTTCTTTAATTTCTTCTACTTCATCTATTTTTTCTTGTTTTACTTCTTTTATAGTTTCTATATTTTTAGAGCCTTCTGGATTTATTCCATATTTTTTTCTAGCCTTTTCTAGTATCTTGGCTTGTTTTTGTTCCATTTTTATTCTTTTAATTTCAGACTTTGAACTTGGTGCTTCTTCTTTTGGTAGTGTTTTCTGTTTGTTTTTCTTTTGATGTTGAATCTTATATTCCTCATCAGTCATATAATGAATTGGTTTTGCAAAAAGCATATAATGTCTAAACCAGTAAGGCATAATTTGTTCTGCTGGTAATTCGTGTATTTTCACAAATCCTATAAATCCTAATATTCCTGCTATTGCAATGATAATATAACTTGTTATTTCTTCTCCAATTTTACTTTTTAAGATTAAATAAGTAGGAACAACTGTGGCTATAATCAATATTGCAAATATCCATTGTCTAATATTAAAAAAATATATTTTTTCTTTATAATCCTTTATCTCATCAAAAACTGTAATTTCTATATTATCCATACTTAATGACCTCCCGTTAGCTTCTCTGCAAATTGACTTGCATATTGTATAATTGCTAGATACATCCCATTTAAGAATAGTAATGCAACTATCGTTGATATTGCATTTGTCGAACCAACTGTACTACTTAATCCTGCAAGTCCAATCGAATATATATTTGTTGCCAAATATATAATTACTGCCTCTATTCCAACACTTGCTGCAAAAAGAAAATACTGAATTGCTTTGCCTCTCCCCTCATCATCAGCAGCGAGTGCTATTGGTATTGGCGAGAAAGCAAAACAAAGTATCAATTTTACTACTCGTAAGAATATTTGTGTCAAAATCTGCACTATCGTTGTCATAAATGGAATAAAGAGTATTAAATACAAACCATAAGTCATTATGCTATCAACAAATCCATCTGGAACAGCGTTGATTAAAGTATCTGCTATATTTATTGAAGAATTACTATTACTTATGGCTTGTGTAATATTAACAAAAATGTCATTTGTTATATTCATAATACTTGATAAGAAATCGTATCCATTTTGTATGAAGTATTTAAGCAAAAGAAAAGAAACGAAACTCATTGCAAGTCGTTCCCAACTGATTCTTTCAACTTCCATTGATTTTTTTATCAAGTTGATCATAAAGAAAAGGATTAAAAGGCTCAATGCTATCGGAACAATAACATCATTTACTGTTTTTCCAATAGACCATATATTTATCCCCTTTACATTAGAGAAATTTGTTAGTTTTTCCACTGTACCAATCAAATTTCCACTATCTATGTCAACTCCAAAGACTGTAAATTTGAAACTATATAGAATCCTTATAATTCCATCCAATTACCTTTCCTCCTTTTATAATCCAAATATACCTTTTGATTGTGCGATTGCAACAAGCATAAATCCAGCCATAAGAGTCATAAGTCCTCTACTCTTTCCCTCTGCATCTTCTCTTTGCCATCCCAATGCAAACATTACTCCGACCTACAAGTGCAATCACTCCACCTATTTTGGTTAACCAATCACAAGCAAAGTTTATAAATCCATCAATCGAATCAGTATTTGATGCTGCAAGAACTCTTGATTCTGCAAGAATCATAGTTCCCATTGCAGTTGTTCCAATAACAGTAAATTTTTCTTTTAATTTTCTAAATAAATTTTTTATTTTTCTCATAATTTTTTACCTCCAATTAAAAAGAGATAAATCCCTTTTAATTGGCAAAGTAATCCAATTTCAAGATTTATCTCTTTTTGCTATTTAATTATTTTTTTATTACTAAATCCTCAAATTGGACTACTCCATTTTTCATAAGTGCTTTTATATCATCTTTATCAACCTCTTTTATCTCTGGTTTTTCAATAGGAATTGCAAATGACAATCCAGAATCACATAACATCTTGTAATCTGCATTTTCCCCATATTGCAATTCTTTTTTATGATTATATAGTTTTTGAGCATTGTGTTCTCGTGGCTCATATAATTCTGAATAGTTTGGATGCTCTTTCAAGTTATATAGTTTAGAATAAAAAGCTCCTATACCTGCTAAAAATAATACACAATTACCACTTGGCATCTTTGATAGTTCATCTAGAGTTGCAAGTTCTCTACCGAACTACATCCCAGTTGGTTGAAGTCGAACCTTGTCTTGCATAAGTTCTTCCAGATGACTTCTTGTACCAAGTCTTTTTACCTAGCAAAGCTACTAAATATTCTAATGTTTCTTTACTCATTCCTCCCAAGAATAATGTGCTATCACAACAGTCTAAAACAGATTCCCAACTATCCTTATATTTTTGTTTTAATTGACTTAACGATTGTAAACCTACAGTAATTCCTACATTTAGTCCTCGAAGATATGCAAGTTCTTCAACAAACCTTGGTATTTCTCCGAAGTTGTGACCATTCATCCATATAGATTTCTACTGGTGTTGCTAAACTTCCATTACATAATTTTGCATTTTCATCTATTATTTCAAAAATTTGTGTATAAAAAATACTAGCCAAATAGTTGAAAGTATTATTGCTAGGTTTTGTTATTATGAAATATGCAATTTTACCATTGCCAATATGCCTATTAGATTCACTATTGATTTGTTTTAATAATGGTGAATCATCCTCTAAAGGCATACCTATTCTGTTAAGTTCCATTGTGTCAGTATTAGTCATATTTGCAATTTCTTTAATGTTAAATGAAGCTAATCGTGCAGTAGCGACCATTATAATGGTCGACATCATTTTGGGTGCAGATGCTGCTACTTTAAAATGCTTATATTGTTTTACACCGAATTGCCTCTGGTTCTTCTTTTGCCCAAGCATCAAAAAGTCTATCTAAATTTGAAACACCTGTAGAATCTGGATTTGATAATCTAATTAGATTCAAAATTGTTGTAAAATTTTGATGTGCTTTATCATAATGGCGAAGTGTATAATAAAATAATGCTTGAAGATATATCATTTCAGCCTTTTCCCAAAACGGATCTCCAGAAGTATTTTGTATATTATCACTTTTAGTATTTGCCATTAAGGTATTTATTAGACTCATTACATCATCCTCTTGGATTGGATGTTCTTCATCATAGTGACCAATGTTATTATGATTTTCTTTTATATACATAAGCGGATTGTAGCAGTCTGAACAAGATTTATCATCAAGATTAAGAACTTTTATTGTATATCCCTTTTTCTTCAATGAATAACCACAATCTCGAAGTAGCTCCCCTTTAGGATCAGTTACAATTATTGTGCCATTGCTACTTAAAATATTAGGTTTGAAATAATACCTCGACTTTCCACTTCCAGGCCTACCTATTAAAATAACATGCCTGTTCATTTTGCTTACTTTCATATTTTTTGAAATTAACTCTGTTTGTGTTAAAATCATATTATTCTCAAATTCTTTATCTCTTTTATCTTTTATATCATTTGCAGTTCTCCACTCTGCTGAACCATAAGTATTTTCTTGTAAATTTTTCTTACTTTGCATTTTATAAGTTTCATAAAACATTAAAACAAAAAAAGACACCCCTATAGACACAAGAAAATTATTTCTTGAAAAATCTATAGGAGTGTTTATTTTATATAATTCATTCAAAGCAATAGTAAAATAATCTAAAGACCAATTTCCACCATTACTTGATACAAGAGTTGTTACTCTTAACATATAATAAAATATAATTGCAAAAACTATCACAAATATGACTTTTGAACTCTTTTTATTTCTTTTCACCAGCATATATACATCACCTACCTTATTTAATAATCTAGATTTATAGAATGTTCATCTATAAGTTTATCTGGAGTAATTATATGAATATCCTCTCTACTTTTTATTTCTTCAAGAGTATAATCATACCAAGTCCAGCCAATAGAACCAAAATCATATACTTCTTTGGCACCATTCTTTGTATCTATAACTTTTTTCTCTGCTATATCTGTTTGAATTACTTTACCATTTTCTAATGTTTTACAAATATAGCAATCTGTATATTTATCATAAACAATTTGAAAGTCATTTGTAGAAAAGTTGTTTACGAATAATTCTGCTATACATTTTTCAAAATATGGTCTAGCCCATCCATTCCAACGATTTTCCTTTATATAATACCCTTCATAATATTCACTATTTCCTATATTAAAATATGCCTTTTCGTGTAAATTTTCCATTCTATTCACCTACTTCTTTTTCATCAGTTAAATTGATTTCAATATTTTTATCTTCTGTAATTGTAGGAGAATTAGCGATTTCTTTCTCTAATTTTTCAAAGATATTGTGGTTTTCTAAATCTTCATTTACTACATTTCTTTTTTTTTCCTTTTCTGCTAGGTCCTTTACATCTTGTTTTAAAACAGTCCAAATACATTCATTTTCATTTCTTTTCATAACATAGTTTTTTCCACTTAATTTTGAATATGTTTCTTTTTCTTGCTCTCCTACCTGTGTTTTAAATGATATAATCTCATCTTGTGAATTGATGTTCCATTGTAAATTTTTATTATCTGATCCATAAACTCTAATTTGACCTACATTATTAAATCCAAGTTCTGAATATCTTTCCAAATGTTTATTTTCAAAGTAAATATTAGCAATTTGCTTATCATCTTCTTCATTTTCTATGATTCGCAATCCATACGGAATTTCTACTGCATCTAATTCATCTTGGATATTCATAAAAGCAGAAAATGGAATCGAATGAATACAATAATCTTTCTTAAATTCTTCGATTTCTACTTCACCTATTTCGTGTAAATTAAATTTATTAGATAAGTCTTTTAATTGTTGAGCATTTAATGTCAATCCACCTTCCTCTTTTGCTTTTTCTATTGCATTTTGTGTAACTTCATCAAATAAGTCTTTCGATATTTTTGTTCTGTATTCTATTAAATCTGCTATTCTTTCACCCATATAGCTTTGTTTAGACTTATTAAAATAAATATTATATCTTTTGCTTTGATGACTCTCTACTTGTTTAATTTGCTTTTCTTCATTCATATTAATAAATTTATTGATATGTAATAATTTTGCCACTCTAGGAAAATGTACTTTGAAATTACTCATATTTTTTATTCTTCTAGCATATCTTGTTATTCTTCTTTGTCGAAATAAAGATTTATTTTTACCAAATTCATTATCTTTTGTTGATAGTTTTCTCTCACTTGCAACAACTCTAATTCCATCTTTTTGACATTTCTCCATAACTCTTATAGTTTCATCATAAGATAAATTAGTTATTTTCTCTAACTCTTTGGTTGGTCCATCCTTTTGTACTGCTTTTATTCCTTCAACAAAATGATGATAAATAAATATTGAGAAAGGTTTTAACATATACTTAAATGTATCTTTTATTCCAACTTTAGTTGCTCTCTCTGCTTGTTCATAGACTTGGGCTGCATCACTTTTATTAGTAGCTTGCACTTGGAATCACCTCTTTTTCCATTGAAATTTCATATAGATTAAAATACTTATGATAAAACTCATCTAAAGTTAATCTAGACTTCCATTCTTTTGTTTTTTTATTTTCATCTATTGAATATTCACTCATTCTTGCAGAATTTGAACGTGAACTTAATATCTGTAGTTTATCATCCTCTTTCCTATATAATTGTTTAGGAATAAATATTTGTGTGCCACTATCAATAGGCAAGTAAATACCATTAAAGGTTTCCTTTTCGTTTCCAGATGTTTTTATAAATATAGACATATTGCTATTTCTTGATACTGCATCTTCTGTCTTTTGAACTTCATCCTGTACCTTTGGCTTTGTTTTTTCTACTTCCTTCTGTATTTCTTCTCTTTCTTCTTTAATTACATTTTCTGGAGTTAATCCTAAAATGTTTTTATTGTTATTGAAAACAAGCAAAGTTTTATATTTATTATTATTTACAAACCTACTACTTAAATCAGATTTCATACTTTCTGGATAAGCCAAAGCATATCTTACTGCTTCCATAACATTTTCATTTTTGAATCTATCTATTGCTTGTTCTTTCATTGTTTCAATGTAACTTTTAGGAAACAACTTCGCAAATTGTGTCGAATTATTAGCAACGAATAGTTCTTCATATTCATCTGGACTATTTTCAATTAATTCTCTAATGCTAGAATCAAAACTTTTTGCATATTGTTTTAGTACAATATTTTTCTGTTCTATTGTTAGTTTTATATTGACTACATTCCCATCTGCATCATAACTTTTTACATTATTCAAGAGTTTTTCTAATATAAATGATTTATCTTCCTTAAATTTTATATAATCTTCGGAAGTATAGATATATTCATTCACATATCTCTTAATATCTATTGTGTTTTCGTTATCTTTTAAGTAATTTTCATTATTTAATGTTTTTTCAATAATTTCTTCACTCAATGCGTTAGTTTCAAGATATTTTTGTAAAATTCTATCTTGATGATCTACTGCATATTTTTTTAAATGGTTCATTATAAAATGATAGAAATAGAATCCTTTATATTTTTCTACTCTAGATAACTGTTCAATTTTTTTAGGCATAATAATATTTTCAACCTCCTCACTTGTAAAATTTGTACGGTCTAGCATATATTCTTTAAATCTAGCTACATCTTTTGTATCTTTAATTAAATTATCTTTTTTCATATTTTTATAACTAGCATAGATATTATCAACACTTAACTTTTTATCTCGCAAATACTTATTTTCAAGCAAAAAAATAAAGGCTGATACCTTTGTTTTATAAATATCCTCTTTCTTTACATTAGCTACTTGTAAATCACCAAAATCCTTATATTTATTATCTAATTTTGAAACATCTAATACATTTACTTCTAATCCTTCATTTAATAAATCTGGTATTATTCTAATCATAGCATTTTTCCCAGCTTCATCATTATCAAGAGAAAGAGTAATTTCACATTTCAATTTTTTTAATAATTCAATTTGTTCTTTTGTTAATGCTGTTCCCATTATTCCTACAGTATTAGGAAAGCCTATCGCATTGCTACTAATAACATCCATATATCCTTCAACAACAATCATTTCATAATCTCTAGCAAAAGATTTTGCCTTATGATAATTAAATAATATTTCACTTTTATTGAATAAAGTAGTAGCCATTGTGTTTATATATTTAGGTTTTGAATTACTATCTAATACTCTTGCTCCAAATCCAACTGGATTTCCATATTCATCAAATATTGGAATCATTATTCTTTGACTAAATATATCAATATATTCATTTTTGCTTTCTTTTGCTATACCTACTTTTATCAAATCTTTCATATTATATTTTGATAATAATTCATTTGTAATATTGTTATAACTAGGATTAAATCCTATATGAAAATTATTGATTATTTGTGTTGATAAGTTTCTGCTTTTTAGATATTCTAATGTTCTTTCGCTATCAACATTTTTAGTATTTATATTATTTTCACAAATAGTAATTGCATCTTTTAATATGTTAGATAATACTTGTTTTTTCTTTTGTTCTTCTGTTAGTGGTATGTTACTATTTTGTGGAATAACTATATTTAGATGTTGTATATCTATTGCTTTTTGCATTGCTTCAACTGTAGTTATAGAGTTATGATTAATTTCACTTTCATATTTTTGTATGAATGATATTGCATTTCCTCCAGAACCACAAGCAAAACACTTTGCAATACCTTTATTGATATTTACCATCATAGAAGGATGACTATCGTTATGAAAAGGACAAGTGCATTTGTTTTTATTTACTTTTAATCCATAATATTCAAGCACATTAACTATGCTAGAACTTGATAATATTTCATCATAAACACTCATATATTAATTTCTTCCTTGTTTTCTTCTGGAGCATCTTTTTGTTTATCTTCTAACAAACTTTTCACATAATCATCATCAAATTCTCTTATCATACTTGGATATTCTAAATTTATATTATTATCTTTTTCTCCATCATAGTATTGTTCTTCAATATCATCATAACTTTCACCAATTATCATATATCTATATGAATACTCATTTTCTCCTAAATGGTCTATTCCTTGTACTATTGCATCTACATCTTCATACCCTTCACAACCATCATACCATTTAATGCTATTCCATCCAAAATAAATTTGCTCTTTATCTTCTGCTTTTACTTCTAAACATTCTAATAAATTATATTCTTTTGTATCTAAATCCTTTTCTTCTAAATATTTTTTTACAAATTCTTTTAATACTTCATATCCTTTTTTACTTGTTACAATTCTTATATCAGATCTATATCCCATCTGTGACACCTCCAATTTTTGTATTTTTTTGAAATTTACTCAACTGTTTTATTGTTTCTTCATCTTTGACTCTACAACTTATTTGAGGCATAGGAATTTCTTTTCTTCTGTCCTTTGGTTCTGTATATTGTGATAATTGTATATGTTCATCTTCTATAACACATACTCTATAAGTAACTCTATGTGCCATAACAACTGTTATCAAACTTTGAATGAACTTATATTCTTTTGGATTATCCCATTTAAAAAATGCTATATTTCCATAAAAAGTACAAGTATTACTATTAACTATACTACTGGTCAATTTCTCATTTTGATAATAATCTAGAACTTTCATTAGTATCTTATAGCCTCTTTTTGATAAAATCATTCTTATTTTTATTTTCATCTTCTATTCCTCCATTTCTAGTAAATTCTTTATTTCTCTTTCTAATTGAGAATCCTCTTTGTTACTAATAAACAATAAAAAACAATCCTTCTTTTTAGGATTGAATATTGTAAGGAGAATAGTTGTATGTTTTCTTAATAGTTCAATAAATTCAGCGATTTCTTTTGTTGTATAGTCATCTTTTACTTTGAAACTTATATATTTTATTATATTGAATGATTTTGTATATCTTCCTGCAACTGTATATGCCTCTCGAGTTATCATTGTGTTTTTATCTATTTTTTCAAAATATAAATCATCATATAATAAATAATAACTACCTTCTTTTGCTTTTGATGATACTAAAGTTCTAAAATCTTCAAAGTTGTAAATTATATTACTTTCTATCATAATTTCCTCTTTTCTCACAAATGAAAAAAGAGTGGGAGTTTTACCCACTCAAATTATTTTTCATTGTGTTTTTTTCTTAATACTATAATTCCTCCAACTATTCCTAGTAAAGAAATTGCTGCTAAACTACCTAATAAAATGTAGTTTGTTTCATTGCCTGTTTGGATTTTTGGAAGTAAAGAATTGAAATATTCAAAACTGTATATTCCATCTTTTTCTTCTAGTGATATACCATCTGCAAAAACACCTTTATCGCTAATTTCTATTTTAACAACTTGGTCTGATAATCTATATCCTGTAGGTGCTTTGATTTCTTTAATATAATATGTTCCATAACGAAGTTCATCAAATAATGCAGTACCTTCATATTCATCTGCACCTGCTTCTTTTATAAGTTTAGTACAAGCCTCATCCTCATAAATTCCAAACACAAACTTATTTGATTTGATATGTTCTTTTGTGTCTTTATCTAATTTTTCAACTCTAACAGAGGAAAAAATAGGCATATCTTTCATTTCTATTATTTGAGTGTCCTTGTCTAAAGAAACCTCAAATTCAATAGACTCTGCAATTTCGTATCCATAAGGAGCAGTTTTTTCTATCAATGTGTATTTCTTGCCTTCTTCTAGTCCAATAACTATATGAGATTCTTTGCCAGAAATCCACTCATCAATTACATTTCCTTCTTCATCTGTAACAGTCAATTCAGCTCCTTCAAGCTCTTTACCATTTGTTAAATCTGTTTTCGTTATCTCAACAACTTTATCAATCATAGCTTCGCATTGTGTCGCTTTATCTAATGTTACTGTGAATGTGACATCTGTTGCTTTTACATAGCCTTCTGGAGTAATTTCTTCGTGAAGTGTATATGTTTCATTTTCTACTAGGTTTTTGATGATGTGTGGCTCTTTTCCAGATTCCCATTCATCTACTAATTCATTATTTTTATCAAATACTTGGATTTTGGCTCCTTCTATTTCTTCTCCACCAATATCTGTTTTTGACATATTTACGATTTTATCAATCATCTCCTCGTGTTGTGTGTCTTTTTCTAATGTAACTTCAAATTCGATATTTGTTGCAAGAACATAACCCTCTGGAGCAGTTTCTTCGTGTAAAATATATTTTTCACCTTCAATTAAATTACTAATTTTGTGTGCTTCTTTTCCAGAAATCCATTCATCAACAATATTTCCTTCTTTATCAAGCACTTGCATTTTAGCACCTTCAACTTCTTCTCCTGCAAAATTCTTTTTAGTCATATCAACGATTTTATCAATCATTGTAACTTTTTGAAGTTCTTTTGTATTTTCAATTTTGAACTCTGCATCTGTAGCTCTAACAAAACCATCTGGAGCAATTTCTTCTCTTAATATATATGATTTTCCTACAACTAAACCTTCTACTTTGTGTGTTTTATCTGTAGAAGTCCAAGAATCAATAACATTTCCTTCTTTATCAAGAATTGTTAATTTAGCACCTTCAAGTTCTTTTTCTCCAGTAATATCTGTTTTTGAAAATTCTACAAAAGTAGTATCATTTTCAATTTCTCTTGTTTCTGTATATACTTTAGTTACATCATCTTGTTTGATAAATTCTATATCATAGATTTTATCATTTAAAACTAATCCATCAAGTGTTCTAACTTCTTGAAGTTCATATTTTCCCATAGGTAATTTTTCTACTTTTAAATCTCCATTTTTATCAAGATTATAAGTTTTAACTTCCTGTCCTTTTTTATAAATTGTACTTCCATCTGCCCAATCTTTAATATCTTCTTTAGCAGTAAGTTTAAATTGAATACCACTTAAATCTGATGTGTCAACTAAACTTGTGTCTGCATCTTTTCTTAATGCGATTGATTTGTCTATGATTAGAGTTCCTGTAGGTTGTTCATTTTTAACAATAACTTCTTTAATAAAGTCGCCATCTTGGTCTTTATCGTAATCTCTTACACCTTCAACTTTAAATTGTACTGGTGCATCTAATTGTAAAAATCCCTCTGGAATTTTTATTTCTGTAATCTCATAAGTTCCTACTTCTAATTTAAGAGGTGTTACTACAGAACCTATTGAATCACCTTTGTTGTTATAACTATTGGCTGGTACTACAACATTATCTGCATTTGTAGTAAAAGAATTATATGTTGTACTTCCAATTTTCTGTGTTATTACTTCACCTTTTTTATAAAGGATTTTATTTGTTGCTCTGTCATAAATATCTTTTGTTGCTTTTATTTGGAATGTTGCATTATTTAATGATACAATTTTTCCAGATGTTTTATCTTTCTTAATAAGTTTTATATATGTTTCTAATTGTTCATTATTTACAATTAAATCTTTTACTTTTTGAGCGACATCTTGAATCTCTGATTCATCATCTGTTATTGAAAAAGTAAAGTCTGCTGCACTTTCATAATCTTTTGGAGTTTTTGTTTCTTTTACTATAAATTTTCCATAAGGTAATGGATTTGTAGTATAAGCATCTCCATTTTCGTTTGTTACTATTGCTTCGTATGTTGGTGCTATAACTTGTGCCTCTGCAACTCTTTTACTATCAACTGTAACAGAATTTCCTTCTTCATCAATTCCACCCCAAACTTCTGCATAAGTATATCCTTTATCATAAGCTCTTTGAACTGCATTATTTAATTTTATAGTAAATTCTGCTCCTTCTAGTCCAGGTACTTTTCCAGAATCTACTTTGATACCACTTTTATAAATGTGGATTCTCATTTCTTTAACTTTATCTGTACTATTTGCATTTCCAGTAATTATTTTTGTATATTGATCTTTATATTTTAAATTTACTTCATATTCTTTTTTATCTATTAAATAGCCTATTGGTGCTACTTCTTCTTTTACTAGATATTTTCCAAGTGGTAATTCTGTAACATCTTCACAATCTCCACTTTTATTAGTATTGCGAGTTGCTACTAAATCACCTTTTGAATAGAATTTTTTAGATTTTGCAACGTTATAAATATCTTCATTTGCATATACTTTATAAACTGCATTTTCTAGTGTTGCATCTCCTTGTGCTACAGAACCTGTTTTGCTATCTTTCTTTACTATTGATATTGTTCCTGTAGGTTCTTCGTTTACAACACCCTCAATTTTAATTTCTACAACTGGTGTATTTTGGTCTTTATATACTAAATTTGCAGTATATGTTTTTTCATTTAATAAATAGCCATTTGGTGCTTGTATTTCTTTTACATTATATTTTCCAAGTGGCAAATCATCAATTTGTGCTATACCTGTTCCAGATGCAGTTGTTATTGTTGCAACTTCTTGACCTTTAGTATAGAATGTCTTACTTCCTGCTTTATTGGTAATATTTTCTGCTGCTGTTACTTTAAATACTGCTCCACCAATTTTATCGTTATTTTCACTAACTTTATATAAAATAATCTTTCCAGTTGGCTCATTATTTTTTATCGCTTGTGTTGATGTTTGTGCAGCTTTAATTTCTACATTATATGTGTCTGTGTTTAGTAAATATCCTTCTGGAGCAGATTTTTCCTTTATAGTATAAGTTCCTCTTTTTAAGTTTTCTACTAGGATTCTACCATTTCTAACAGTAACATCTTGATTGTAACCATTTGGACCTGTAATATTAAATACAGAACCATCAATTAAATTATTTTCTGTATCTAATTTTGTTAATTCTAATTTTCCAGTTAAATTTATTTTAAGACTCATTGCCATAGGTACTGGATCATTATAATGTAAAGCATATAATTGATTTTGAATATTATCTGAAAATTCAAAATAAATAGTAGTATCGTGATTTTCTGTTCCTTCTTTTACTAATCCCCAAGATTGCATTGTTGCATCTGATATATTTAAATTTTCTACTGTGCAATCTTCTGATACAGTAATTGTTAATGTATTTTCTCCTCTGTTATGTTGAAATCTTACATTATCTTTTGAATTATCAATACTTCCATAACTTGCTAATACACCATTTGTGTCTGTTAACACTTTAGTTTCTCCTGCTTCAATTTCTACTGTTGTAGCATCAAAAGAAGGTCTTTTTTGCATATTATCAATTTGACTATTGATAGTATTTTTAAAATTTATATATTTATTTTGAACTGATGAATCAATAAATCTTGCAGAACTCTGTCCCAACACTTCCCAAATATATTGTTGTGTCAAAGCATAATCTAATTTTGCAGTTGCTGACATTCCTCCATCTACAAGATAATCTCCATATTTTGAGTACCATCCAAAGTATGCCACTTTGCAAGCTCTCTTAACTGTTTCTGATGAAGGAGTATAGTAATTTCCAGAATGTACTACTCCACTTGTTATATCCTTTCCATGTTGACTACAGAAAACTGTTTTTCCTTCTTTTGTAGATGTATTTACTAATCTTCTAATTATAATACCATATTCTGTATTTGCATTATCTGTTGTAAAAGCATAAGAAGCAAATTGTCCTGCTGCCCAACTTCCACTACCAGATGCTGCAAATACTGGACTTATATTGCTTAATACTGTTATTAAAAGCAACAATACTGCAATTATCCTTTTATTTAAAATAAAATTTTTAATATTTTTCACTTTAAAAATCTCCTTTACTCTTTAATTTTTGTAAAAAAATAAAGAGCCCTATGAATTTTACCTTTTATAGCATTAATTCATAAGACTCTAATAAAAAATTACTCTCATTCCTAAATAAACTCCATCATCATCTTGGATTGGTACACACTCACCACTAAAATCATAAGATTTCAAATATTCTTGTGCTGCTTGTGTTACATTTTCCATATTATATCCTTGTGTAAATAGAAAGTCTTTATTTTTAGGCTTTTCTTTTGTAGTTTTATCTTTATTTTCATTTGATACTGTTGCAGTTTGTGTATTTTCGTTATGACTTTCTTTAGTATCTTGCTTTGCATTTTCCTCTTTTGGAACTGATTTATCATCTTCTTTTGTTGTTTCATCTACTTTATTTTGATTTTCTGCTTTTTCATCAACTGTACTATTTTCAATTTCGGAAGTAGTTTCTTCATCAGTAACATTTTCATTGATGATATTTATTTCATTATCTTTTTGTATAGAATTATCTGTGGGTATAGATTTCTTATATTTAGAATAAGATCCATAAAAGAGAATAGTTGCTATGATAATTACGGAAAAAACAATAATGATGATTTTCTTTTTTCTCGCATCTTTTAAATAAAGTTCTAATATTTTTTTATCCTGCTCATTCATTATTTTTTACCTCTGTTGAATTTGTTAAATCATTAAACTTCTTTTCCAACCTATCATATTCTCTTTTAAGATTTGTATAATTTTTTATTTCAATATCAATATCATCAATTTTCTTTTGTAAATCAGATTGTTCTGTGACCAGTTTTGCTTTGTCCCTTTTCAATCTTTCTAGTTTCCTTAACACTTTTTTTATCATAGTTTCCTCCCATAAAAAAAGAGCCAAGAAATTAATCTTGACTTTTATTAGTTTTGTTTTTATCTGTAATAGAAATTTACAGTCCACTTACCACAATACATACAATCCCATACTTCATATCCAGAAGGACAGTTTTTATAATATGTATCATTATCTATTTGGCTATTCTCCCATTTTTCTCCCCAGTATGCAATTTTTTGATTGTAATATGCAATAGCTTCACTTTTAGAGTTAAACCATTTTCCAGAGTTTCCAATACTCATAGAGTGATTATTGTTATTTGTGCATCTTTCTAATTTTGGTTCTGTTTTACTTTCTTCTGGCTTACTTTGATTATTAGATGCTGTAGAACTAGGTTGTGATGATGCTACTTGTGGTGTAGATGTACTTTGCTTTACAGTTTCTTTCTTTTGTGTATTTGAATTATTATTTGATGAACTGCTCTTTGTTTGAGTAGATGTTTGTGTAGTTGATGTAGTTGGTTGAGTTACATCTGTAGTTTCATTACTTGCTTCAATAACTGTGTTATCCATATTTTCTTCAACTGAATTATTTTGAACTTCATTAACTACTGTATTTGTATCATCTTCAATAGAATTTATTATATTTTCTGGTATAGAACTTACTTGAATAGTATCTTCATTTTGTGCCTGACTGTCATTCCTATAAAAAATAAAATATACACTTGCTAAAACCATAAGAATGACTAATATTAGAATTGTTATTATAAAAAGGATTCTCTTTTTCATAATAGTCCACCTCCTAATATTATAATAACGTCATTTTTAAAATTTGTCAGCACATTTTCCACATTTTTTTCTAAATTTTGATAAGATTTGCAATAATATAGTATCTCTGATCAGTAGGACTTGTTTTTGCATTTATGTATGAACAAGTTGATAACTTAACTATTTTATTGATTTTCTCATCATTTTCAATATAATATTTACTTGCTTTTTTGTAATAATCTATTCTTTCGTTGAAATCTAACTTTTTTATATTATTACTTTCAGTTTCAATTCCAATAGAATAAATACTAAATACTGTTGCTTCATAATTACAACTAGATGTATATATTTTAAATTTAATATGTGAATCAAAGAAATTCTTATTCCAATAATTACTTAAATTTGAAAACATACTTCCATTCCTCATATTATGCCCATACACAATCGTTTCTGCATCTTCAAATGGATTTGTGTTAGTTGTAAATATTGAACCATTACTATTATATTTCTTGTCAAATGAATGTTTTAAATAATAAATGTCCTTATCTTTTAGAATTGGATAATTTATATTTGTACCTTCAATTTCAATCCAAGCCACAATGTCCTCATTTACCGATTTTAGATAATCCCAATCAATATATTTCTCTCGTGTTTTTTCATTTATTTCTATGGATTCCTCAATCAAGTTGTCTGTAGATTCATTGTTTTCTTTCAATTCTCCCATATCTTTTAATACAGAATACATACATAAAGCAAAGATTATCATAGATATAGAAATTATAACTATTGCTAATATTTTCTTACATCTCATAATCTTTATCCTTTTCATTTTGTAACTTATGTTGTGTTTGTATCACTAATTCATCATAAGTATTATCTTCTTCAAACCATAATGAAACTGATTGTTCCATATAGCGTCCATCTAAATATCTTTCGTATGAAGTTTCATCTTCATCAATACAGTAATCTTTCATATCTAATTCTTCTTGTTGTTCTTTTAGACTTTCTAATTGTTTTTTATAAAACTCTAGTGCTTTTTCTTTATCAAAGAATGTTGTTATCTTTACTGTATGATCAGATTCATCAATGTCAATACTTGTAAATATTATTCTATAAATTTTCATAGAATTTCTCTCCTTCCTTTTAGTATTTTGATATTTTTTACTTATGGATATGGCATAAGTATCACCTCCTTAACTTTAAATTAAATTTCTATTTCACTATTATCTGGCATAAAAAAAGAAGGTGTTTCTAGTTCCTTCGTTAATTCATTTTCTATACTTTTATAATAATAGTTAATAAAATTTTCAATTTGATTTGTTGTTCCTTTATATTCATTTTCTCGATTTTTACATTCATTATAAAGTTGTATCAATTTATCTCTACTTACTTTATTTGTTAAGTGGAATAATCTGTTTTTTACAATTAGTGCAATACTATATGTTAGTTCTTTAATTTTTTGTAAATTATCTTTAGCCATATATGATATGGATTCTTTAGAATAAAACATTTCATATCTTTTTAATGCTACAATTATTTCACTATATTCTACATCTGAAAATTCTTCTGGAACTTCATTTTCTTTATCTATTATATAATTAAATAATCTATCTATCTTATCATTATTTATATTATTATTACTTATATTATTATATTGTCCTTTTTGTGACATACCCTCTGTCTTATTTGTGATAGAGGGGTATGTTTTATTTATGACATAGGGTACATCATTTGGATAAATTCTCCTTTGTATAACCTCTCCCTTATCATTTTTGATAATATCTAAACAAACAAATCCTAGTTCTCTTAAATGAGAAACCCAAATTGAAACTGTATGAGGTTGTACTTTTAGTAAATTTGCTAAATATTTATTTGATGCAAAGCAATATCCTTCTTTATTTGATAATACTGTTATAAGTGCATATAGCAATTTTTCATTTGCTTTAATCTTTTCATTAAATAAAACTGTTGATGGAATGATTGCATAATATCCAATCTTATTTTCTTCATTCATTCCATAAATCACTCCTTTTGCCTATAATAATCATTGCATATAAAAAAAGCGATACACTAGCACCAATAAATAGACCTAATATAAACTGCCACATTTTATTCCACCTCCATTTTTGCATTAAAAAAAGAGCCTCCATATCAAATCTAAATTTGATACTTCTGGCTCAATTTATTTATTATTCTTTTTCTTCTAAATCTAATTCTATATCATAAACTTCATAATCTTTATCAATTACTTTTGTTTCTAAATTTTCAATGAATAGAGTAGCTTTAAAATCTTTTATTGATTTCTCTATAGCATCTTTTAATTCTTCACTTGCTCCTATTGATAATTTCTTTATAGGAGTTTTTAATGATACATTGTTATTTGTTTTTGCTCCTCTAGCTTGACTTATAATTTCTATCATTTGATTTCCTAATTCTATTTCCTTGTTAAAATCATAATCCAAAGGTTTTATTTCTGTAGTGTGAATAGAAGGATGGCTATGATATAGTTCTTGGAAAATTTCTTCTGTTATGAATGGGAAGAATATACTAAAGTCTTGTAATAACTTATATAATAATGTATATACTGTTTTTTGCCCACTATATCTTGGTATATCTCCAAATTCTTCTGGTCTATATAATCTATGTTTTACAATTTCTATATAGTTATCACAGAACTCCCAGAAAAACTTTTCTAATATATTCAAAGCTAATCCAACTTCATATTCTTCTAAATAGTCAATAAATTGTTTTTCCATTTCTTGAAAGCGACCTAATATCCATTTATCAACATATTCAAAATCTTTAAATTCTTTATCTTCATAATCTGTTAAGTGCATTTCGATAAATTTAGAAACATTCCAAATTTTATTTACTAATTTCTTTCCACGAAGTAATGTTTCTTCACTAAACACAATATCTGTTCCTAATCTACCTGTTCCTGCCCAATATCTAATTACATCAGCAGAATATTGTTTTATTAAATCCATTGGTTCGTGTTTGCTATTACCTTTACTCTTACTTATTTTTTCACCTTTGTTAGCCATAACAAAACCAGAAATCATTACATTATCCCAAGGTCTTTGTCCGAAATGATAAAAGCTCTTAACGATTGTATAGAAATCCCAAGTTCTAATAATTTCACTTGCATTTGTTCTTAAACTCATAGGTTTTAAAATATCTTCATAATTTTCTTTTTCTCCATATTTCATATTGATAAGTGGAGTTACAGAAGATGTTGCCCAAGTGTCCATTACATCTGTTTCTGCTTCAAATTCTTTGCAGCCACATTTAGGACATTTATCAACTTTTGGTAAATCTACTAATGGATTAACTGGTAAATCTTCAACATTTGCAAATATAGGTTCACCACATTCTTTACAATACCATACTGGGAATGGAACTCCGAAATATCTTTGTCTTGATATGCACCAATCCCAAGCAACATTATTTACCCATTCATCATATCTAGAGTGCATATATGATGGATGCCATTTAATTTCATTTCCTATTCTAATGAAATCTTCTTTGTGATTCATTATATCAATAAACCATTGTTTCATTACTGAATATTCAACTTCTTTTCCACATCTTTCGTGTGTTTGAACTTCGTGTTCTAGTTCTTCTATTTTTACTATATATCCCCCAGCTTGCAAATCTTCGATTATTTGTTTTCTTGCCTCTTTTATTTTTAATCCACCATAGTTTGGAACTGAATCAATTATTCTTCCATTGTCTGTGAAAATATATTTTAATGGTAAATTATATTTTTTCCACCATTCAATATCTGTTTGATCTCCAAAAGTACAACACATAACAACTCCTGTACCTTTGTCTATAGCAACTTTTTCATCTCCCATTATAGGAACTTCTACATCTATAACTGGAATATGAGCAGTTTTTCCTATTAGATGATTATGTTTCTCATCTTCTGGATTAACAAATACACATACAATGGCTGGTAATAATTCTGGTCTAGTTGTAGCAATAGTAAATTCTTCATTATCTTCAACAGTTCTAAAATTAACATAGTTAAAAGTTGTTTTTATTGTTTTTGTTTCTAATTCTGCTTGTGCTATTGATGTTAAACATTCATTACACCATAATGCTGGACTTTCTTTATGATAACAATGTCCTTTTTCTTTTAAATCTAAAAATGATGCTTGGCTTATTTTTATAGTAGAAGGACTAACTGTTTTATAATGTATATCCCAATCTGTACTTACTCCCATTTTACTAAATAACTCTTGGAAGTTAGCTTCATATTTATCAGTAGTTTCATAGCATAATTTTGAAAATTCTTCTCTACCAATTTCGTGAGCTCTTTTACCTTGTTCTTTTTCTACTAATCTTTCACTAGGTAATCCATTATCATCAAACCCAAATGGATAAAAAATGTTATATCCTCTTAATCTTTTATATCTAGCCAACATTTCCGTTTGAGTATATGAGAATATATGTCCTATATGTATTTTTCCATTAACAGTTGGTGGTGGTGTATCTATTGAATATACTTCTTTGTCATTTCTTTTAAATTCATAAATTTTATTATCTTTCCAGTAGTCTAGCCACTTCTTTTCTTTTTCCTCTGCATTATATTTTTTATCTAACATACTACTAACTCCCTTCTATTCTCATTAAAATAATTAGTTATCAATTCCACAAACCTCTTTAATTTCAAATGTTTCAAGATTTGTGTACCAAATGGTGTAACATTAACACAACCTGTTCCAAATTCCATTTCAACAAACTCATCTTCTATAATTGGAATTTCTTTATTCATAATTGGAAGAATACAAGTTTTTCCAACTAAATTAGAATATCTTTTATCATCTGGATGAACAGCAACTGCTGTATCTCCAAGCATTGTTTCTGGTCTTGTTGTAGCTACTTCTATATATTCATTTTCTGTTCCTGTAATTTTATAACGAATATGCCATAAATGTGAAGCTTCTTCTTTATATTCAACTTCCGCATCTGATATTGAAGTGTTACAACTAGTACACCAATTTACCATACGTTTACCTTTATATATTAATCCTTTTTTATAAAGAGTAACAAACTGTTCTAAAACACTATCTGACATTCCTTCATCTAAAGTAAATCTACTTCTTTCCCAGTCACAAGAGCAACCTAATTTTCTTTGTTGTTTTTGAATAATTCCACCATATTCATGAGTCCAATTCCAAGCTTCTTCTAAAAACTTTTCTCTTCCTAAATCTTTTTTTGTTTTTCCTTCACTTGCCAATTTTTGTACAACTTTCATTTCAGTTGAAATTGAAGCATGGTCTGTACCAGGAAGCCAAAGAGTATTAAATCCTCTCATTCTTTTATATCTTATTAAAATATCTTGAATTGTACCATCTAGACTATGTCCCATATGTAGTTTTCCAGTAACATTTGGAGGTGGCATCATAATACAATAATTTTCTTTATTTTTGTCCATAGATGGCTTAAAATAACCTTTTTCTTCCCACTTTTTATATAGTCTGTCTTCAAAATCTTTTGGATTAAAATTTCCCTCTAATTTTTTATTTTCCATAATATACCTCCTTAAAATCAAAAAATCCTCCACCCCAAATAAGGGCGAAGGATAAAATTCACGGTACCACCTTAATTCATCTTAGACTTAAATTTTTTATTTTAACTACAAA
This sequence comes from Clostridia bacterium, assembly GCA_022790975.1. GTDB lineage: Bacteria > Bacillota > Clostridia > TANB77 > CAG-508 > Scatovivens. Next base: position 53,055 of record JAAVYF010000045.1, read on the forward strand.
GTTATAAAGTCTCAAAAAAAATTAAAATCTAAAATCTTAAAAGTTTTTAACGTTACTTAAACGAACTTGCTTAAAGTTATTTTCAGCTAGTCAGCTCCAAAGCTACATTCAGTTCATCTTATCATAAGAAGCTCACAGCGCACCACTTCTTTTCTCTACTCTGACAGTCTTAAACTTACTCCTCTTCTTCATTGCCATTTTTATATTATGTTAATATTTTACCATATGCCTACAAATACGTCAAGAACTTTCAAAAACTTTTGGAACTTTCGGGGACGGTTCCAAAAAGTTCAGAAAGTTCATTTTTTTGTTGCTTTGTCTAATTCTTCGGCTCTCTTTTTTTGTTCGTCTAAAGCTAGCCAAGCAAAATATGTTGGAACAAATTCCCCAAAATTTTTATTTTTATCTTTTTCATCCATAAAAAACTCATACCTTTCTTAAATAAAGATAGTATGAGTTTTTATTTAAAATTTATTCAAAATTTCATTTATAAATTTTTGGCATAATATAATAATTAATAATTTACAAAATTAATTTAAATTAAATTAATCCAAATGTTGTTCCAATTAATATAACTGTTGTAACAATTCCCATTATTACTAGTGGAATTACCCATAATTTTATAAGAGATATATGTTTTTTAAATATTTGATAATTTTTTCCATCTCTTTCTAATGCATTTTTTATTATTGCATCCATTAAACATATAAAAAAGACTGAACACATTGTAAATGCATAATTTCTTGAACCTGATGAATATATTAAAATAAATATTATTTGAAATGATAATGTACAACTAAATAAAATATACCAAATAAATATACTTTTTATATCATTTTTAGTTATACCAGTATTTGCAGCTATAACTCCCTCATACAATTTATCCATTGTTTTTTTACTTTTCACTTTTTTCTCCTTTTTCATTTGTTATTTTTAATTCATTTGAACTGAATCAACAATTGAATTAATATCATCAATATTATGAGTTCTCATAAATTCTTCCATACCTTCAATTATTTTTATAGAAGCATTAGGGTCAACTAAATTTGCAGAACCAACAGAAACACAGTTTGCGCCAGCCATCATAAATTCTATCGCATCTTCTCCTGTCATTATTCCGCCTAATCCCATAACAGGTATTTTTACACTATGAGATGCTTGATAAACCATTCTAACAGCAACTGGTTTTATCGCTGGTCCTGAAAGTCCACCTGTATTTATTCCTAAAATTGGTCTTCTTTTTTCAATATCTATTTTCATTGCTGTTATTGTATTAATAAGTGAAATTGCATCTGCTCCAGCTTCTTCTGCTCCTTTTGCTGGAAGTGTTATATCTGTTACATTTGGTGTTAATTTAACTATAAGTGGCTTACTTGTTAATACTTTTCTACATGCTGATGTAATTTCTTTAACACCTTCATAAGTTGTACCAAATGCTAAGCATCCAGCCTTAACGTTTGGACATGAAAGATTTATTTCTACTCCATCAATTGGAAGTTTATTTAATGCTTCACAAATATCTACATATGCTCCAATTGTTCCTTCTGCTCCACCAAAACAATTTACTATTATTGGTGTATCAAATTGTTTTAAAAATGGCAAATCATTTTCTACAAAATAATCTAAACCTGGATTTTCTAATCCAATTGCATTCATCATTCCAGATGTAGTTTCAGCAATTCTAGGTGGTTTATTTCCCATTTTTGGTTTCATAGAAGTACCTTTTGTAATTATAGCTCCTAATTTATTTAAATCTATAAAATCATTATGACCTCTACCATAACCAAATGTTCCGTGATGCAACAGTTACTGGATTTTTCATTTTTATACCAGCAAAATTTATATCTAGTTTCATATATTTTTTCCTCATCTAATATATTTAGGTTTTTTATTTTATGTATAAAAATTAATTTAAAATTTAATTAATTAATAATTATTCTAATTTATAATTTTATTAATTAACTACTTATTTATCCTAAAATTAAATATATATTTACAAAGGAATCACCTATAAACCTTAATTAAATATAATTTATTTAAAGAAAATTACCCATAAACTTAATTTTAAATATATCTATTTACAAGAAATTACCTATAAACCTTAATTAAATATAATTTATTTAAAGAAAATTACCCATAAACTTAATTTTAAATATATCTATTTACAAGAAATTACCTATAAATCTTAAATTTAATAATTATAATATAACATGTTTTGAATTAAATACTGGTCCATCTTTACAAACATATTCATATTTTCTAATTCCATCTTTTTCTATTGCTACTGCACATCCAACACAAGCTGCAATTCCACATCCCATTCTTTCTTCTAAAGACATTTCACAAGAAATATTTTCTTTTTCTGCAAATTCTTTAACTGCTTTAAGCATTGGAAGCGGACCACAAGCAAAAATCATATCTGGTTTTTCTTTTTTACAATCCTCTTTTAAGAAATCTATACTATATCCTTTTTCTCCATAACTCCCATCATCAGTTGTTAATACTAATTTATTAGAAACTTCTTTAAATTCATCTTCTAATGTTACTAAATCTTTATTTCTAAATCCTATATATACATTAACATTTGAGTTTTCTTTAAGCTCTTTTGCAAGTTCATATAATGGATATGTTCCAATTCCTCCACCTATAATAGCAACATTTTTATAATGTTCTACTGAAAAAGTTCCATTTCCCAATGGTCCGAAGTATATCTAAATCATCTCCTACTCTTTTTTCCATTAGCATTTTGGTTCCTTTACCTTTTACTTGAAATATAAATTCTATTACGTCATTTTCTTTATCAATATTATATATACTAATTGGTCTTCTTAAAAATGGTTCTGTATAATTTTCATCAGAAACTTTAATTTCTAAAAAATGTCCTGGTTTAGCAAATTCTGATATTTCTTTTGATTTCATTGAAAACTTATAAATTCCATCTATAAGTTTTTCTTTTCCAACTATTTTGGAAATTGTTTGTACTGGCATAGTAATTCCTCCTATTTTTCAAATTTAATTTTATATTCTATTTCAAATTCTTTATTAGAATCTAATTCTAAAATATCTTCCTTATTTTTAAAAACTCCATCTGAATCTATTTTATCCGTAGTGTTCATCCATGGTTCAATGCATACAAAAGGTGCATTTTCTTTAGACCAAATAGCTAAATATTTAAAACCTGAAAAATCAAATTCCAATATTTTTTTATCATCTTGTATTAAATAAACTTTATTAGAATTCAAATTTTTCATAATTATAGCATCATTTTTAAATATATCTTTATGTAATTTTATTTTGTTATTTTCCATAAATTTAGATTTATCTAATTTTTGTGGAACAACAAGTCCATCTTCTAACATATAAAATTCTATATTATTTTCTTCTTTTTCAAATTTAAGTTCACAGTTTGTTTTTGAATAATCACATTTAAAGGCTGGATGACCACCAAGTCCAAATATTATATTAGAATTATCTTTATTTACAACTTTATATTTTGTTTTTAATGTATTATCATCTATTTCATAAGAAACATAAAGTTCAAATTTAAATGGAAACTTTTTTAATGTTTCACTATTATATTTTAAAACATACGAATTTTCCGAAATTTTTTCAAAGTCCATATCTCTTGCAAAACCATGTTGTCCCATTTCATAAATATTTTCATTTATTAAAGTCTTTCCATTTTTTAATTTTCCAACTATTGGAAATAATACTGGACTATGTCTATTCCAAAAATTTTGTCCATCATGTAATTTTTGGGTTCCATCTAAAGTTACAGATATTAATTCTGCACCTTTGTTTACTGTTTTAATATTTAACATACTATTATCCTTTTTATTACTAAATTCAATTATTTTTATAAAAATCACTTCTAGATTTTTTACTTATTTTATATAAAACTTCTAAATTTTACTTATACTTATTATATTATTTAAAATAAAGTTTTATATTTAAATTCTATTTTCAATATTTATTTTATAGCTGAATTCAACTCATCTCTCATACGAATTGCTTCTGCCCTTGTAGCTTCTGCATACTTTCCATCTCCATATTTTTCTTTCCATAGATCTGATTTATAAGCACACATTAAACTTCTAGAAGCATTTATAATTCCTCCAATTCCATCTTTATCAAACCCTAAAGCAATATCTTCTGCTTTTCCTCCGCTGTGCTCCATAACCTGGAATTAATAAAAACATACTTGGGAATTTTGCTCTTAATATTTTTAATTCCTCTGGTCTAGTTGCTCCAACTACTGCTGCTACTGAACTATATCCACTTTCTCCAATTAATTCTTCTCCCCAAGAATTAACTAATTCTCCAACTTGTTCATATACCATATTTCCATTTTCTAATTTTAAACTTTGAAGCTCACTTGATGATGGATTTGAAGTTCTAACTAATATAAATAAACCTTTATCATATTTTTTACAATCATCTATAAATGGCTTTACTCCATCTATTCCTAAATATGGATTAACAGTTAAAAAGTCTACATCAAATAAAGAATACTCATTTTCTTTAATTTTAGTTTTTCCAAGATATGCTGATGAATAACCACTACTAGTTGAACCTATATCTCCTCTTTTGGCATCTAAAATTACAATCATTCCTTTTTCTTTAGCATAACTACAAGTTTTCTTTAAAAGTTCAATTCCGTCTATCCCTAAACATTCATAAAATGCTGATTGAGGTTTTATTGCAGGAATTATATCATAAGTACTATCAATTAAAGCCTTGTTATATTCCCAGGCTGCTTCACAAACTGATTTTATGTCTGTTCCATATTTTGATTTTATACAATCAGGAAGCATATCATATCTTGGGTCTAATCCCATTACAGTAGGATTTTTTGTTTCTTTTATTTTACTTATTAATTTATCAATTGCATTCATTGTATTTCTCCTTAAAATATTCTGTATTGATTTTAAACGATTAATTAAATTTGTATAATTCAAAAATGCTAAGCTCTTATCTTTATTTAAAAATAATTGTTTTAATTCATCAATTGAAATATATTTTCCTTCTGAAACTTCATCAGTATCAAATACATATTCTTCAATTTTATTTATTGTTTTTATTAAATATACATATGAAAAAACATTATGATATCTTGAACCATCTATATTTGATTCTACAGTTTTCTCTAATCCTAAAAATATTAAATCATTATTAGTAAGTTTTAAACCACTTTCTTCTTCTAATTCTCTTAACATAGCAGTTCTTGGCATTTCACCTGCAGAAACATGTCCATAACAAAACTCCCATTTATTTGCATGTTCTTTTTTAGAAGCAGCTCTTTTTTGTAGTAATACTTCGTTTTTATCATTAACAATAATACCTATAACTTCTCTATAAAATAGACCTTTTTCATGAACTTCATTTTTAGAAACTACTTTGCCAGTTAAATTATTATTTTCATCTATAACATCTATGTATTCCATATTTTCCTTTCATTTATACTGAATATACTATTCTTCCAGAAACTACTGTATATTTCACTTCACCTGATAATTTTTTACCTATCCAAGGCGTATTATGTGATTTTGAAACAATCATATCTTCTTTATATGTATATTCTTTATTTGGGTCAAATATTGTTAAATCTGCATCTTTTCCTACTGCAATTTCACCTTTATTATTTAATTTCAAAAGTTTAGCAGGATTATAAGACATAAGCCTTACCATATCCATATAATTTATATGACCTGGTTTTATAAGATTTGTAATTGTTGCAGGAAGTGCTGTTTCAAAACCTATAATTCCATTTGGAGCAGATTCTAAACCTTTAGCTTTTTCGTCTTTGGCGTGTGGTGCATGGTCTGTAATTATTGCATCTATTGTTCCATCTTTCAAGCCTTCAATTATAGCCTTTTTATCTTTTTCTTCTCTTAATGGTGGATTCATTTTAGCATTTGCTCCTGATTCCAAAACTTCTTCTACAGTAAAAGAGTAATAATGTGGACAAGTTTCACAAGTAACATTTACTCCTCTTTGTTTTGCACTTCTAATTGTATCTACAGATGTTTTTGTGCTTATATGGCAAATATGAGTATGTAAATTATTTGTTTCTGCAATTACAATATCACGTGATGCCATAATTTCTTCTGCTTCTGGAAGTACACCTTTAACTCCTAATTTTTCAGCAACACTTCCTGCATTTATTGCTCCTGCTGATACACTCTTTTCTTCACAATGTTCTGAAACAAAACTTCCGAATTTTATTTGTTTCAAGCATTGCTTCTCTTATCATAGCAGAACTTTCTACTGGCATTCCATCATCTGAAAAAGCAATTGCTCCAGCTTCTAATTGAGATTTAAAATCTACTAATTCTTGACCTTTTTCTTCTTTAGTTACACTTGAAAATGGAAATATATTACAAAGATTAACTTTCTTTGCTTTTTCTAAAATTTCAGATAAAACAATAGCGCTATCAGGAGTAGGTTTAGTATTTGGCATTGGGCAAATGCTCGTAAAACCACCCTTAACGGCGCTTTTTGATCCAGTTTCTATAGTTTCTTTATGTTCTCCTCCTGGTTCTCTTAAATGGCAATGCATATCAATCATTCCAGGAATAATATATAAACCATTGCAATCAACAACTTTATCTGCATTTTCATTAATATCTTTTTCAACTTTAATTATTTTAGCGTCTTCAACTAATATGTCCAAAACTTCTTCTGTTTTACTAGCATAATCAATTACAGTTCCGTTTTTAAATAAAATTTTCATCACTAAAATTCCTTTCAAATAAATTTTCAGTTGTTATTTTATCATTTAAAGCTGTTTTTTTCAAGCATTTTCAATTTAATTATCTAAATATTTTATAATATATTAATCTTACATTCTATTTTACTTTTACAATTTAACAAATATTCTACAACTTTTACAAACTATATTTTATTTTTATAATTCATATTACTTTTTACTTTATAATTTAAAATCTATATATAATTTATAAAATTTATTATTTATTTTTTATTCATGTTATGTAAATATACACTTTTAAAATTGATATAAATTAAAATAACATTGTGAGTAATACTTTTATATAAAGTTTAATATATAAATAAAAGGACAAGAATTTTTAAATACATTAAATATTAAATTTTTAATCTTTAATCTAATATTTAAAATATATTTATATTTTTCTCTGTCCTTTATAAATTTTTAAATTTAATAATTCTTATATATTAATCAAATAAAATTCTATCACTTTATTTTTAGAAAAAATTTATATAAATCTTTACTTTTGTTTAGATTTTATATCATCAATACTAACATCTTTTTTATGCTCGATTTTATCCCATTTTACATTTCTTTTAATTTTAAAAATACAAACAAAGTTTATTACACTCCATGTTGCCATAAAAAATGGATATGTTAATATTCCTTTTATCATTTTCTTTATAGAACGCTTTTCTACAACAAGTGTAATAACAGCTGAAAAAGCTAAAACTATATATGCAAGAACAAGCATCACTGCTATTGATATCATCATTCTTCCAAATGTCATTTGTTCTGCAAGCCACATTATAAAATTTACTATCATCAAAAGTAAAGATATAACAAATAATGGTATACACATAATATATACTAAACCATCAAAACTGGTAAGAGTTTTGTAACTTGCAACACCTTTTGCTAAATCCTTTGTATAGTATTTAAAAATTTGAATATGACCTACTGTCCATCTTGAACGTTGATTCCAACTTTGACCAAATGTAGTTGGTTGTTCATCATAAACAATTGCATCTATTGCCCATCCAAGTTTATTTCCTTTAGCAATATTTATTAATGAAAATTCTACATCTTCTGTTAAGGTTTTGGTATTCCATCCAGTATCTTTTATAACATCAAATTTAACCATAAAACCAGTTCCATTCATCAATGGAGATAAACCAGCATTATATCTTGCTAAATGATAAAATTTATGTTGAGTCCAATAAAATAATGCATATCCACTTGATATCCAAGAATCAGTAGGATTTTTTATATCTTTATAACCTTGAACAACAGTTTCTCCTTGACAAAGTTTTTTGTTCATTGCATTTAAAAAATTAGAATCTACTACATTATCTGCATCAAAAACACAAAACGCATCATAATCATGTTTTTCTTTTATAATCTTGTCTAAAAACCAATTTAAAGCATAACCTTTTGTTTTATGTTTTTCATCATATCTTTCATAAACTATTGCTCCACATTCTTTTGCAATAGAACTAGTTTTATCTGTACAATTATCTGCAATAACATAAATATCATATAATTCATCTGGATAATCCAACTTTTTTAAACTATCTATTAAATTTTTTATAACGATTTCTTCATTATGTGCTGGAATTAACATCATAAATTTATGTTTTTTATTTATTTTAAGAGGTTTTTCTTTTAGTTTTATTAAAGCACAAAAAGCTATAATTAAATTATAAATCCAATATACAATAAGGATCCAAATCAAAGCTTGTTGAAGAATATATAAATATTTCATATTTTTCTCCTATAACTATTCTTCATATAAATCTTTTCTAGAAAAATTAATTCTTCCTTGTTCATCAATACTAGTACATTTAACTGTAACTTCATCTCCAACTTTCAAATAATCTTCAACTCTTTTTACATATTCTTTAGCAATTTGAGTAATATGAAGCAAGCCTTCTTTATTACCAACACTGATAAAAGCTCCTAATTTATCATTTATTTTAACAACTTTACCTGTATAAATTTCTCCTACCTCAATCTCACGAACAATATCTTCTATAATACCTTGAGCATCAATTGCTTTTGCTGAATCATCAGAATATATAAATACATTTCCATCTTCTTCAATATCAATTTTAACACCAGTTTCTTCAATAATTTTGTTAATAGTTTTTCCACCTGTTCCAATAACATCTTTTATTTTCTCTGGTTTAATTTGCATTGTTATAATTTTTGGAGCATATTTAGAAATTTCACTTCTTGGTTCATTAATAACTGGACCCATAATCTCATCTAATATATATGTTCTTGCTTTCAATGTTCTATCAAAGGCTTCTGCGATAATATCATAACTTAAGCCATCAACTTTAATATCAACTTGAATAGCTGTAATTCCATCTCTTGTTCCACCAACTTTAAAATCCATATCTCCAAAGAAATCTTCTATTCCTTGAATATCTGTAATAACTACATATTTACTTGGGTCATTTTCATCTGTGATTAATCCTGTAGAAATACCTGCAACTGGTTTTTTGATTGGAACACCAGCAGCCATTAAAGATAATGTTGATGCACAAATACTTCCTTGTGATGTTGAACCATTTGAACTTAATATTTCAGATACAACTCTAATTGCATATGGAAATTCTTCAACAGATGGTAAAACTGGAACTAATGCTTTTTCTGCTAAAGCTCCATGTCCAATTTCTCTTCTTCCTGGACCTCTTGAAGGTTTTGCTTCACCAACACTATATCCTGGGAAATTATATTGATGCATATATCTTTTTGATTCTTCATTATCTAATCCATCTAAAATTTGTTCTTCACTTTTCATTCCAAGAGTAGTTATTGATAATACTTGAGTTCTTCCTCTATTAAATAACCCACTTCCATGAACTCTAGGAATGACATCTACTTCGCAAGATAGTGGTCTTATATCATAAATTCCTCTACCATCTACACGTTTTCCTTCATCTAAAATCATTTTTCTAACAGTTTTTTTCTCTAATTTATATAAACTATCTGCAATTTTAGATTTATCTTCTTCAAGCTTTTCTTCTCCAAATTTCTCAGCATACCAATTATTAACATCTAATGTTAATAAATCCATTTTAGCATCTCTTTCAATTTTATCTGCTGTTTGAACATCTTGATACATTCTATCTTTAAATTCATTATAAATCATTTCATAAACTTCTTCATCAACTGCAAATGATTTATATTCAAATTTTGGTTTTCCAATTTCATTTTTTATATTTTGAATAAATCCACAAATTTTCTTAATTTCAATATGTGCTGTTTTAATTGCCTCTAGCATTTCGTTATTTGTTAATTCATAAGCACCAGCTTCAATCATAGCAATTTTATCTATTGTACCTGCAACAGTTAAATTTAATCTTGAAACTTCTCTTTGACTTTCTGTTGGATTAATTATAACTTGTCCATCTATAAAGCCTACATTAACAGCTGCTGTAGGTCCACCAAATGGAATATCTGATATAGAAAGTGCACAAGATGCACCTATCATACTACAAACTTCTGGTGAACAATCTTGCTCAACAGATAATACTAAACAATCAATAACAACATCATTTCTAAAATCTTTTGGAAACAATGGTCTTAAAGGTCTATCAATTGCTCTTGATGTTAATATTGCTTTTTCTGTTGGTTTTCCTTCTCTTTTATTAAATCCACCTGGAATCTTTCCTACAGCATAAAGTCTTTCACTATATTCTACTGATAAAGGGAAAAAATCTATACCTTCTTTTGGCTCTTTCGAAGAAGTTGCATTAACTAATACACTAGTTTCACCATATTTTACTAAAACACTAGCATTTGCTAAGCCAGCCATTTTTCCTGTTTCTATAGTTAAAGTTCTTCCAGCTAAATCCATACTATAACTTTTAAACATTATTATATTTCCTCCTAAATTAAATATATTTTATCCATTAATTTGAATAGTAACCTCTAAAATATACTAAAAATTTAGTACATTATACAAGCTACTTTTACAAATATAATGAACCTTTTACATTTTACTATAAAAGGCAAAAAAATGCAATAGTTTAAACTTTAAACTATTGCATTTTTAAGAATTTTTACTATTTTCTTAAGCCTAATTTTTGAACTAACTCTCTATGTCTATTAATATCTTTTTTTGATAAGTAGTTTAATAAGTTTCTTCTCTTACCAACCATTTTAAGCATTCCTCTTCTTGAATGGTTATCTTTTGGATGAACCTTTAAATGTTCTGTTAGTTCTTTAATTCTTTCTGTTAATAGTGCTACTTGAACTTCTGGAGAACCAGTATCTTTTTCTTCTCTTTTAAATTCATTAATTATTTGTGTTTTTCTTTCTTTAGTCATTGTATAGACTCCTCCTATTATATTTATTTGCCATAAGCTGAGTATTAAGTAGGCTTTTTTCCTAAACTAAGCTTGTGGTATTAATAGTTAGTATTATACAACACATTATCATAAAAATCAAGACTTTGTTTATAAGAATATTTTACAACTTATTTATTATTATACATCTTGTGTCATTCTATTCATGAAAATACCTTCTTTTAATATTAATTTTTGTGGTTAAAAGAATTTTATCATATTTTTTTCATTTACTATTTTTTATTTTCTTATTTTACTGTGACATATCTATTATAAAACTATACATTTTTTAATATTTTAAATTTTGCACTTTTTATCTATATTTAAGTTTTTAAATTTTTCTTTAAACATGTAACTTCTCTTATAAATTATATTTAATTTTTACTTGACACTTTTTTATTATTTTAGGAATAGATGTTAAAATTTATTCTATATTTTTGGCTAAGTTATTTTTTATTTTTTGTATAGAATTAAAATAATTAAAGTAATTTAGAACGTCTGACGGAAGCGAGTGCCTCGCTATTATTGTATTGTGTATACTTTTTCGTACGACGCGCAGCGACCAACCGAAGGGTGAATGGAGTGCTTGCTTTAGCAAGGACGACGGTAAGGAGGTATAAAAAGTATATAAGATACAAGCGAGCCTCTCGCTTACTTTAGACCTCCTAAATTAATTTCTAAATAACTATCTTTTATAATTTTTAATTCACACTAAAATGTTTGTTTACTTACTAAATAAATATATATTTTCTAATCTGCTTATATATACATTTTTTATTAAATATAAATTAAAAACAATAAAAATTTATATCCTAGAACTCATTAAATTAGAAGAACTATATTTCTTCAATCCTTTATTAAAAACCAAAAACGCCAATATTGTTATAATTATTGTAAAAACCATTATGTATATAAATCCTTTAATATTAAAAGCTAAAATTAAATCCACACCTAAATAACTTGAAACTCCAACTGGTATTATAGTATAAAGCAAAACCTTAATTGTATCTTTAAAAATCCCTCCTGGATATGTTGCTATATGAATAACTAAGCTACTTAAAGAATCAGCAAGTATTTCTCCTTTAGTAATCCAAAATGAAGTACTACTACAAATACATACAAATGCTGTTATTACAATTGCTCCTGTTATAGTAAAAAGTGAAAACAATATTATATTTTTAAAAGTTATTCCATAAATTGCTAAACATATATAACCATATAATAAATCTCCTATTGCAGAAACACTTGTATCTGAAGTTATAATATTAATTAATACATTTTTTGGCTGTACTAAAAACATATCTAATTTTCCGTTTATAATTAAATCTGACATATGAAATGCTTTATAAAACATTATATGTGATAATCCAAAAGTACTTGCAGCCATTCCCCATAAAAGTATAACTTCTTTAAACGTATATCCTCCTATTTCATCTTTTATATTAAATAAAATTATCCATTGCAAAATAAAACTTGCATTATTTAATATCATAAATAATATATTTGTTATAAATGTAACTTTATTAGTCATTTGTTTCATTATATTATATTTTATTGATAAAAACATTACTTTTATCTGACTTTTAACCTCCATTAACATTTAATTTTCTCACTCCTTTGTTATATAATAACAATAATAATAGTACTAATATTACAATATAAATAATTTGAACTATAAATATTTGGATAAATTTTTCAAACGTAAAATTTATAATTAATTTTGCTGGGCCATAATTTACTACAAATATTGGTGAAAAAATCATAGCACTTTGTAAAATTTTAGGAAACATTTCTATTGGAAAAATTGTTCCAAATATTAAAATAAACTTGTCATAAACCCAATGAAATGGATTACTGTCTTCTATCCAAAATGAAATAACACTTATTGCAATTCTTATAATTGAATTTATAAAAACTCCAAGTAAAACTACAATCATAATAAATGGAATTGATACTAAACTAAAACCAATAATTTTGCCAACAAAAATTCTTCCTATTACACTTCCAATTAAAATAAATGTTATGAATTTTATTGTAATTTCTCCAAAGTGTTTTGAAATTATATAAAAAACATAATTATATGGTTTATTTATGTTATAAGCTATATTTCCAGATTTTATATCATTACTAATCTCATTAGTTAAAGTTTTATTTCTAGTACCATACCATAAAATTTCTCCAATTAAAACATACCATACCATTTGATTTATATTATATCCATTTATAAGTTCACTAGAATCTGCATACATATAGTCCCAAAGATTTAAAAAAACAAAAATAGTCACAAAAAAACTTATCATGCCTAAAATAATATTAGAAATATATTGCAAGTTTTCTATTAATGTTGCCTTATAAATATATAAATATTTTCTCATAAAAAATTCTTTCCTTTCTCTTAAAACATATTTAGCAATAAAATACTCTTTATTTCAAACTATTTTCTACTATCTAAATTTTTTAAATTACTTTTCAATATCTTAATATTTCTTTAGTTTATATTTTTATTGATTTAAACTTATTTAATATAAATTATAAATATATTTTTAAACTTCTAGTTTATTATCCTCATAAATTTCTGCTATTATATCTTCTAAAGGCTTCTTAGAGCTATATTTTAAATTTTCTACTAAATCATCTAAAATCATTTTTCCATGATTTATAATAATTACTCTTTTGCAAAGCTTTTCTATATCTCCTACATCATGACTTGTTAGGAAAATTGTTGTTCCTAATTCTTTATTCATTTTCTTTATTAATTTTCTTATATTTTGTTTTACTACAGGGTCTAAACCTATCGTTGGCTCATCTAAAAATAAAATATCTGGTTTATGAATTAAAGATGCTACTATTTCACATCTTATTCTTTGACCCAAAGATAAATTTCTAACTGGAGTATTTATAAATTCATCCAAATCAAATGTCTTTTTTAGTTCTTCAATTCTTGTTTCAATTTCACTATCTTTTAAATCATAAATTGCTCCAAAGAATTTAAAATTATCATATGGTGTTAAATGAGTCCAAAGTTGCTCTTTTTGTCCGAAAACTGTACCTATTTTATAAGCTAGCTTTTTTCTGAATTTAGATGGATTTAAACCCATAACATTTATTTCACCACTTGTTGGATATAAAATTCCTGTAAGCATTTTTATTGTAGTTGATTTACCAGCTCCATTTGGTCCAATAAAAGCAAGCATCTCACCTTTTTCTATTTCAAAACTAATATTATTTACTGCATTAATTTCTTTATATTTTGGTTTTAAAATAGATTTTAAGCTTCCTTTAATTCCTTTCTCCTTTTCTTTTACTTTGAATTGTTTCTTCAAATCTTTTACCTCAATTACATTCAATTCAATCCCCTCCATTTAATAATTTTCTTTAGCAATATTTATGATAATTTAATCTTTTATAATACAAATTAAAATAAAAAAACTTGCTAAAGAATCCTTTTAAGACTCCTTAAGCAAGATAAAATCATCTATATTAAGTGTAGGTAGATTTCATCTACCCTTTACCGCTAGGGAAATAAATATTCCTTAGATAAACTCTTAAATTATGTCTACTATTTTACCAGAAAATAACTTTATTGTCAATATGAACTCTTTGGGACAGTTCCAAAAAGTTCATTTTTCGAAAAAATTATAATTTATAAAATTCCATTTAATTTTTAATTAACTGAAATTTCATTTCTAATCTTTTACTAAGACCTTTGTATTATCTACTTTTAAAGCAAAATATGGCTGGTGTTTATCTTCTTCTTTCAAAAACAATACAAACTCATCTATAAAGCAAAATCTTCTATTAATTTCAGAAGCACTTTTTAAAATTTCTACTAATGCTTCGCTTTTTACACTTCCACCATAATTATTTAGCTCAAAATCAATTGTTTGAATTGCTTGGTTTATATACCAATCTGTTCCTTTTATCATTCTTCCACATAATTCATCATAATTTATTTCTTCAGATATATTAATATATGGTATTTTTAAAATATCTTCTTTCCCAAATTCTTTTTCACCACTATATTTTTCAGCATTTTCATTTAATTTTTGGTAACATTCCTCAAATGTTATATCATTCTCTTTAGTTCTATATAATATAACTTCTTCTTTCTCTTTAGTTTTTAATTTTATAGCAAATTCTTCACTTGAATTATAAAATAAAACTTCAATATTTACAGAAGCTTCTTTTGGAGTACTTGGAATAATTCCAAAGTATTCAACTGTTTCACTCGAATTTCCAAATGTTTCATTTTCTAATGTTGGAAATGGCTCTAAAAAATTAAATTCTTTTTTTAACATACAATATAAAGTATATGAATTTGGATTTCCCCACTCAACTTTATCTAAAATTTTACTTGTTTCATTAAATTTATTTTTTATTTCATTTTCAATTTTTTCTTTTAATTCAAAGCTTGATTCACCATGAATTTTAAAATATGAATCTTTTGATAATTCTTTTTCCTTAAATGTTTGTTTATTTAGCTCATTTGCTAATTCTGAATATCCATCTTCAAATTCAATTGGTCCACCTATTACATCATTTATAAGGTCATTCCAAGCTAAATTAAATGTTCCTACCCATACTTTATTTGTATCGAATTCTGATAATTTACTTGTAAATGTTGGTGTAATTTTTGCCTTACCTTGTTTCTTTTCATTATTTTTTATTACTGCATAAACAATTCCTGAAGAAATTAAAACAATTACAATAAACATTATAAATAATTTTATTACCTTATTTTCTTTCATTTCTATCATCCTTTCATCTATTAATAATTTTCTTAATTTAATTCTTGCTCTATGTACAAGATTTTTTATTTGACTTATGCTTTTATCCATTATTTTAGCAGTTTCTTCATATGATAATTTTTCAAGAATAGTAAAATATATAACTAATCTATAATTTTCATCTAGTTTACAAAGAACTTGTTTTATTTTCTTATTTTTTTCTTTTTCAAAAACTATATCTTCTAATAATTTTTCTTCTGCTACTACAATTCCATTAAAATCTATATTTGCAACTGATTTTTGATTTCTCAAATAATTTAGTGCTCTTGACTTAGCTATAAGATAAAAAAATGATTTAAATGAATATTCAAATTTATATACTTCTTTATGTGATAATATATACAAAACTACATCTTGAAAAATGTCTTCTGAAATATCTATATTTTTTACATATTTAAAAATAAAATATAACACATTTGATTTATATTTCATAATTAAATTTTCAAATGACTTCATATCTCCATTAATAAAATTTTGATATAAAATCTTATCTTCATCAAAGTTCATTGGTACCTTTTAAACTCCTTTTTAATATATATATTATACACAATAATTTTAAAAAAGTTTTCTAAAAACTAAAATATTCTTTTATAAATTAAAATAATTTTTTAATATTATAAAAATCTTTGTTATTATTTAGCTATAAAAACAAACTTTTAATTTAATTTTAAAACAGCTTTATTAAACAAGAATACATTCTATTATAAAACAAAATATAGAAAACTAGATATAAGGTTTTCTAATAAAAAAATAAAGTAAAATAATAATAAAACATAAATAT
>JAAVYF010000081.1 GCA_022790975.1 Clostridia bacterium
ATCTTGTGTTATTATAGCAGTATTTGCCTTTACTTTTCAAATAGCTAAATACGAAAAGGTAGAAAAGAAAGAAGAAAATGTTATACAAACAACGGCCACGCCAGTTTCTGGAAGAACCATTGTAATTGATGCGCGGTCACGGAGTTCCTGATGAACGAGATAAAATGTTGAAGTTAAGAAAATAAACCCTGCAAATAGCAATATATCAAAGAAAATAATGAGTGGGGGAAAATGTTGAAGTTTTAGAGAACTACCCTTATTATTTACTATAGAGACACTTTTTTATAAGTGTTCTTTTTTTATAAACAAAATATGGAGATTATTTTATGTTTTTAATAAGATTATTTATAGGACTTGTATTAGGAACTAATATAAGTCTTATTTTATATGCTCTGATATTAGTAAGTAAAAAGGCAGATAAAAAGTTTAAAAATATAATAGAAATGAGGTAATGGCAAATGATTTTAGCAAGTTTATTAGCAAGTAGCAAATACATTATAGTTAATAAAGACTTAATACAAATTTTAGGGTTAAATGAGGCTGTAATATTAGGCGAATTATGTAGTGAATATACTTATTGGTCCACTAGAGAGCAATTAGATAACAATGAGTATTTTTATTCTACAAGAGAAAATCTAAAAAACAATACTGGAATTAATCCACACTTTCAAAGAATAGCATTAAAAAATTTAGAAGAAAAAGGAATAATAACAACTAGAAAAAAAGGCATCCCTTGTAAAACATTTTATAAAATTGATGAAATAAAAGTTATTGAATATTTAAAAAAGGCTCAAATAATACCTAAAAGTTCAGATGTTAATGAGATGTACAACAAGACATTAACAGAAGAAACAACAAGTCAAAGACTAGATAATCAACAAGATATAAATGAGGCTGATATAAATAATAATAATATAAATAATAATAAACAACACACACAGGCAAATGAGTTACTTGAAGAAAAAAAAGAGTATGCAAAACAAGTTAAAATGACAGAAACAGAGTACAATGATTTAATTAATACCTATGGAGAACAGACTGCTAATCAGTTAATAGAACAACTAAGCCTATATAAACAAGCACATGGAAAAGGTTATGAGAGTGATTATGCAGCAATTAAGATATGGGTTACTAAAAGATTGAAAGAAATGGAAATAGATACAGCAAAGTATAATAAATTAAAAAATACTCAGTCAAATATAACGAAAACAAGAGCAAATTTTGAGCAAAGAGAATATCCACCGGGATTTTTCGATTCATTAATTGCTAATAATAAATAATTTGGAGGAACTTATGAGAAATATGTTAAAAAAATATTATAAAATGAACAATGATGAA
>JAAVYF010000046.1 GCA_022790975.1 Clostridia bacterium
CTGTTTAGATATTTTAGTTCATTTTCTATTGAATTAGAACTTTCGTGTAATGTAAATGAAACAGCATATAAGTCTGAACTTCCTTTTACAAAGCCAAAGTTTCAATTTTCATCTATAAATATATTTAATCTTTTTATCATACTCACCTAGTCTTCTTGTTAATATTATCTTTTATAACTTTTTCTTTAGCATATTAACACATTTATACCATAAAAGTATTATTTTCTCAACATTTTTTTCCAAATAAAATTTTACTTTTTCAAAACTGGTATTAAATATATTCTTTTGTTTTGGCGAAGCCAAACATAAATTATATATCGAAAGATTAGATAATTTATGAGCCTTTAATCAAATACCTTTTTTCAGTTGGTAATATATTATACAAAAATACACTTTTTCCAGAATGTGTAGAACCACATATTTATAAAAACAAAAATATTATTAGCACAAAAGCCATAAGGAGATAAATCCTTATGGCTTTTGTGTAAAACTTCATTTAAGTTTTGCTAACTGAGAATTTACATAATGCAGTGCTTTAGGAGTGCATTTATCAATATCTTGAATAGAACATCTAAACATTTCCGCAAAAAACTCCTTTTCATCTCTAATATCAGAGATTTGCGTATTATTTGCTTTAAACGTATCTTTTTCTTCCAGATATATCTGCTTAAACTCCTCACTTTTGCTTGAAAACTGTCCACTACAGGCTTGATCTAGATAATGGCCAAACTCATGTAACGTTGTGTAAGCTAGTGATTCATATTTGTTTGCTACCTTTATGTACTTATTTTTGGGTAAAGTTACCCCAATGACCATAAAATATTTCCCATTAAAATACTTCTGGGATAAATTCTCTGTAGTAACAAATATGCACCATTCATCATTTACAAAAGCTTCTACTAAATCTTGTGGCATTAGAAGTAATGTATCTTCAACTATCTCTATATAGTTTTGATTAACATTTCCAAATGTTTTTACAATACCATAATTCGAATTTGAAGCACCACTATCTAAAACCGCTGATAAACAGAGCTCATCTTCCTCATAAATAACTTCTGAAAAAGAATCCTCTTCACTTACCACTTCCGCCTGTTGCTGAGTTGTTTCTCCTTTTACATCATTTATATAACACAAATTAAATGATAAAAAGATAAAAACATACATTAAAACTAACCGCTTTTGAACTCTCACTTTCATACTATTCTCCTTTTCGGGCAAGGTTTTTTGCTAACATAATACAATTGTAACATTTTTTCTGCAATTATGTCAACTATTTTTGAAAATTTAAAATTTATTTTTTAACTATTTCTTTTTTCTAATCCAATACTGTAATTTTTTGACACATATTACATACAAACTTTACAATATATTAAATAAAATTGTATCATTTGTAATAATATATATCTATTTTTATGTCAATATTACTTCACTTAATTTTACAATTTATAATATTTTTATATAATTATTTTATATCTATAATTATTTTAAGTTCTCTAATTTATATAATTCTTTCAAGGGAATATCATTTTTTTTAGCTAATTCTTTCATACTCTCATATTCGGGATATATATAAGATTCACCATTATTAATAACTTTCTTTGCCTTTAATTTTCCATACTTTGTATCAATTTCTATTATTTGTCTTTCTAACTCTGTTCGAAATTCAAAACGATATCTTATTCCTATTGTTGTAGTTTCTTTAAATATTATATTTTGAAGTTTTAATATATTTTCTTTTTTACAACTAACTGTTAGACGATATGCTGGTCTATTTTTCTTCATAAAAATCGGAGTATAAAATACGTCTAATGCTCCATTTTCAAATAACATTTCTGATGTATAACCTAATACCTCTCCACTACAATCATCAATATTTGTTTCCATTACAACAATATTTCCATTTTGTTCTTGCACTTCTCCATAATATACTTTCAAAACATTTGGTATTTTTAAATCTTTATAACCTGCTCCCCAACCTATTTTTTCTATTTTCATAACAGGTAAACTAGTAAATTCTTCTACTAATTCTGCTATAATTGCAGCACCTGTTGGAGTAACTAATTCTGTATCTACATCTATTTGCCTAAAATTCACATTTGAGTTAGAAAATATTTCACTTGTTGCTGGTACTGGTACAGACATCATTCCATGAGTACACTCTATAAATCCATAACCATCATTTACAACACTTGAAATAATTTTATCTGGATTAATTTTATTTATTAAAATTGCTGTTCCAATTATATCTATAATAGAATCTATTGCTCCTACTTCATGAAAATGAACTTCTTCTAGTGGTTTATTATGAACTTTGCTTTCTGCTTTTGCAACTCTCATAAATATCTTCTTTGCTAATTCTTTACTTTTTTCATCTATACTACTTTCTTCAATTATCTTATTTATATCATATAAATTTCTATGTTCATGGTAATGTATATGTTCATGTTTATAATTATTATCATCTTTTTGTAAATGCTTGATTTCATTTTCATAATAATGTTCATCTTGATGTAAATGTTCTTTTTCATAGCAATGTTCGTTTTCTAAAATTACATCTACATAAGTTCCTGTAATACCATTTTTTACTTTTTTAGATATTTGTATTTTATAACCATCTATATTTAATTTTTTTAATTCTTCTAATAAATAATTTTCATCTCCTATTATCTCTAACAAGCTTCCTAAAGTCATGTTTCCGCTAATACCACTTGAACAATCAAAATATAATGTTTTCAAAAATATATCCTCCCTTACCATAACTAAAAAATTATCTTCTAATATTGTTATTTTTCTAATCTATATCAATCAATTCATAATTTGTAGTTCCTAATCCTAATTCCTCACTATGCTCTATTGTTCTTATTCCATGTTTTTCTTCTATTCTATTAATTAATCTTTGTTTTCCTTCATCTTCTGAATTATAAACAAAATCCAAACTCGCTTTATCAATTGCTACAGGGTCCAAAGACGCTACTATTCCTATATCTGCCATACAAGGAGCCTCTGGATTACTATCACAATCACAATCTATTGAAAGATTATTAATAACATTTATATATACAATATTTCCTTTCATATAATCAATAACAGAACTATCTGCTTCTGCCATTGACTCTAAAAAATGGTCTTGCTCTGGTAAATTTGCCCATAACTCTTCTGGTACTTTTGTTTTTCCTGCTGTATGAATCCAAGCTTTTCCAGCTGATGAGCTAATGCCTATTGACATGTTTTTAAGCGCTCCACCAAAACCTCCCATAGCATGTCCTTTAAAATGTGATAACATAAGTATTGAATCATAATTTGCTAAATGAGCTCCTACATAATTTTCTTTTAAATGTAATCCATTTTTTACAGGTATAGACATATCTGTCTTTTCATCCATTATATCTACTTTTGCTATATCCATAAATCCATGTTCTTTTATCGCTTTCCAATGCTCCTCACTTGTATTTCTTCTTCCACTATATGCTGTATTACATTCTACAATTGTTCCATTTAATTTATTTATCAAATCTTTTATCAAATTTGGATTTAAAAAATTATGACCTCCTGGTTCTCCTGTTGATATTTTTACAGCAACATTTCCTTTTAGCTCTTTTCCAACCTTATCATAAATTTTTACTAAACTTTCTGGAGTTATCTCCTTCGTAAAATAAACTTTTGATTTTTCCATTTAAACTTGTTCCCCCTTATATAATATTTAGAATATAAAGTTACCTATAAACTTTATATTATGATTTACTATATAAATAAATTTTATAATTTATACTGAATTTTTGCTTTTTATTTTTCTCTTATATTTTTATTTTAAAATGTTTTTGTTTTCCAAAATTTCCTCCTTCAAAAAAGAAAATATCTGCCCATTCAAACCTTGGCAAAAAATTATCTTTGTCTATTCCATTAATATCGCACACATCTATTTTAAATCTAAAGCTTTTCATTTTTTCTAAATCATTAATTAACCATCATTCATTTCACCACATTCATAATTTGATGCTGTGGTACAAAATAACACTTTTAATCCTTTAAGTTCTTTACCAATAAGTTCTTTTAATTCATCTTTTATAGTATTATTTGATATTCCTGCTGATGTTAATAAGAATTTCATAAATACCTCCATTATTTACATTTAACTATTATTTATTACAATATCACACATGTTTTAAACATTCAATCTTTTCATACAATTTTTTCAAAATTTATAACATTAACTATAATTTTCTTTTATATATAAAAAATGGTAAAGACTTATATCCTTACCATAAAATTTTATTATACTTTAAATACTCTTTCACAATAAATTATAAATTTAATTTAATTTTGTTATAAAAATTTCTGTTTTATTATCATCAAATTTAAATTTGTCATTTGAAACTCTAATTAAAACATCTCCAACTTTCTTATCCATTAAATATGAAATAAGTATAGAATCCTTTTCACACAATTCATTTAATGCTATTATGCAAAGATTTTCTGGATTATCAATATAATCTTGTGTTTCATTTCCAACACTTAAAAACCAACCACTATCCGTTTCAGATGATGGTTCCATTTTTTGCATCAAACCTACTTTCCAGTTTTCATTTATAAGTTTTTTGGTTACTATACACGTTTTTAATAATTCAGATAAAATTCTAAAATCTTGTTCTTGAGAAATAAATTCATTTATTTCATTTTTTGTAAGTTGAATATCACTATCCATATCTTCTATAGAAAATCCCCATTTACTATTATTATCTGCAATTTTGTTCATTATTACTGCTAATTCAAGTATTTCATCATGGTTACAAATTATTGATGTAGAAATTTCTTTATAGGGTTCATTTATATGATTTTTAAAAATAAAAATATCAATTTTTCCATCACTATATAATATAAGTTTTATTGCTCCCATATTTTCTTTATCATTATAAAAACACATAAAAGGACTCAGATGATTATTTATATAGTAATCAAAAGTTGTACCGTTTTTATCATTCATATAATATATTTTTCCACATTCTTCTAATTCTTGTTCTAAAACTTTAGGAAGATATTTTTTTAAATTTTCTTTTATTATTTTTGAAATTTCTTTTAAAGTTTTATTCATATATAAATCCCTCATATCTACTTATTTATCATCATTACTTTTTATTTCCATATTATAATAATTAACATAAATTTGCATTTGACCAATGTATTGATTTCATAATTACGACAACACTATTGTCACAATTGGAAAATAGATATAAAATTTTCTCATTCTTTTTAAGTTTCTTTTATAAAATATTTTTACAAATTGAACTTTATTTTGACAGCCGTTTTTAGTTTTTTAATGATAAATGAATGTCAAAATGACATTTTTAATATATTGTATAATCATATACAACTATTGATATCACTGATTTTTTCCGCAACAGTTCTTATACTTTTTACCTGAACTGGCATGTAGTGGATATTCAAATATTATAAGTATTTATAGTATTTTCTATATTATCTGTTTTGTTGAAATTACTAGACAATGCACTTTTATATTTAAAATATTTATCATACATATAATATTTATTTTATTTTAATTTCGCTGTCAAAATGATGTCATTGACATCCTAAATACATATTTTTTTATTATTTAGTCGTTTAAACATTTTATATTCTTATTCTTTTTATTTACTTTTCGATTATAATTATAATAAAAAATTTTAAGAAATACAACAATTAATTAAAATATTCTTCTATCAATTTAATTAAACTATTTAATTCTTTAAATTTTGCAGAATTTGTATAAATGCCAAACTCTACTTTTCCAAGCCCAATTGTTGTTTCTACTTCAACTAAGTTAAATTTTTTATAATCATTTTTATCTATGTATTCTCGTGTTATTAATCCTAAAGCCTTACCAGAACTAGCAAGTTCTAAAATTGTTTTGTAGCTACTACTTTTTAATTTTAATTTTCTTCCTTTTGAGGCCTCTTTTATTCTGTATGTAGCTTGTGCATAGGTTCTTGGTACATATATAATCTGATCTTCTATATTTTCAAGCGTTAATTTTTGTACATCAAATATTGATTTATTACTTGCTATAATTACATCATGTAAGTATCCTAACTTAATATATTGAATGCCATCACATATATCAGTATTATCTTTTTTTGAAAATACTATATCTAATTCTTTATTTTTAAGTTTTCTCATCATTTCTGCTGTTTCTTCACAAATTAAATTTATATTTACATTTGGATATCTTAAGCAATAATCATTTATAACATCTCCAAAAATGCAACTTCCCATATGATTATGTGTACCAATATTTATACATCTTTCTTTACCAATTTGTCCATCTATTTTATTAAGTTGTTCAATTGGATTTCTTAATTTTTCATATAAATCTTTTCCATATTGGGTTAAAGCTACTCCTTTGCTCTTTCTTTCAAATAATTTAATCGATAATTGATTCTCCAAATTTTTAATTTGTTTTGTAATTGCAGGTTGAGAAATATTTAATTGTTCACTTGCCTTTGTTATATTTTCTTCTTTAGCAACTGCAACAAAAATTCTATATAGTTCAAAATCAAGCATTTATATCACTCCTGAATTTATATTTTACATGTTTTTTATATCACAAAAGCATGAAATATTCAATAAGTTTCATGCTTTTGCTTCGATCTAAAAAAATAAACCTATACTTTAGTGGTTGTTACTTACTCAAGCCTATAGTCAATCGTGTTGCACCAAATATTAATGTCCCCCTCACATACAAGACTTTTTCCAAAACTTGCATATAAATGCCTAATGTATGGTTCTGAAAGTGCTGGACCTATAACAGTAACATATTCAGA
>JAAVYF010000047.1 GCA_022790975.1 Clostridia bacterium
CCTATTTTTTATTTTCTTATATTAATGTGACATATCTATTGTAAACCTATAAAATTTATATTATTTTTAATTTTTATATTAATTTTATTCTTTAATTTTTTTGAAATTAAATACTATTATGTATTAATTGTATTAATATGTATTAATTTAATAATAATATAATATAATAATAATATTATTATTATTATTTTTTTTTATTATTTTGTTTTAACAATATATTACCAATTAAAATCATTAACTAAAAAAATTTTAACTTTAATAATTATTTTTCTATTAATTTTCACTAGATAATTTAATAATTTCCTCTTTTAGCCTTTCACTAACATAGTCTTCTAATTCTTTTGCAGATTTATCTTTTAACATATCGCTAAAATCTAATGGCTTCCCATATGTTAATGTAACTTTATGCCATGGCTTAGCTTCTCCTTTAATTCCGATTGGAACTAATTTAGCTCCTGTTTTTAAGCTCATATATGAAGCTCCATTTTTTAATTTGCCATCATTTTTATCCATTCCATTTCTAGTTCCTTCTGGAAAAATTCCTATACATTCACCATTTTTTAATTCTTTCATTGCTTCTTTTAAAGGTCCTATATCTTTGGAATCTCTTTTTACAAAAATTGAATTATATATATAGCACAAAAAACCAAATAATCCATTTTTACGTAATTCTTCTTTTGCCATAAATCTCATTTTTCTAGGACAAGTAACTACTATTAATGGTGGGTCTAAATAACTCCTATGGTTTCCACAAAATATAAGTGCCCCTTCTTTAGGAATATTTTCCCTTCCAAGAATTTCATACTTATATACAATTTTACAATAAAAACGTATGCAATTACTTACTACAACTCTTGAAATTGCTTTAAATATTTCTTGTATTTTACTCTTTTTCTTTTCCATATATTTACCTCTTCATTCAAAAAGTTTTATATTAATTTTAAGTATTCTTTTTTTCTTTTATTATATTAGAAATACATTTAACAACTTCTTCAATTGTCATATTAGTAGAGTCTATAAGAATTGCATCATCTGCCTTTTTTAATGGAGCAATTTCTCTTGTAGAATCTCTTTCATCTCTAATTTTAATTTCTCTTAAAACTTCATCATAATCTACTTTTAAACCCTTTTCTTGATTTTGAAGTACTCTTCTTTTGGCTCTTTCTTCTGCTGTTGCTTCTAAATAAATTTTAACATCAGCATTTGGAAATACAACAGTTCCAATATCTCTTCCTTCCATTATAATGTTCTTTCCTTCAGAAACTTTTCTTTGTAAATTTAATAAATTTCTTCTAACCATTGGATTTGTAGAAACTGGAGAAACAAATTTCGAAACTTCTTCTGTTCTAATTTTTAAACTAACATCATTTCCATCTAATAATATAATAAGATTTCCATTATCATTTTTTAATTCTATGTTTATAGAATCTAAAATTTTTTTAATATTTTCTTCATCATCTAAAGCTATATTATCTTGTAACATTTTTAATGCTACACATCTAAACATAGCTCCTGTATCAATGTTTACAAGACCTAATTTTTCTCCAACGAGTTTTGCTACTGTTCCTTTTCCGCTTCCTGCAGGTCCATCTATTGCAACTATAAATGACATATTTTCCCCCTAATCTTTTTTTGCTATTTTAATATTTTTATAAGTTATTATATATTTTTAATAATTTAATTACTTAATTCACTAATTTGCTATATTTTAATTAATTATCTTATTACTTATTATTTTCAAAATGTATATTTTTAACCAATATTTCCATTTTCAAAACATTCATTGCAGTTAAATTTTCAACCTCTTTTTTTACTCTATTTTTTATAATTTCAGTTAATTCTATAATATTATATCCAAATTCAATTACTATTTCAATATAAATGTATACTCCATCACCATATCCACCTTCATGTTTTCTAACTATAGCTCTACTCATTTTATAAACACCTTTAATTTTCTTCAAAGATATTTCTATAATTTGTTTTATTGCTGTATCAGAAATAGTAAAGTTTCCCATATAACTAAACGCTGGTCTAATTAAAGATTTTTCAGAAACATATGGAGCATTTCCTTTTCCATTTGATTTAAAAATTTGAAGTGGATCTAAAAGATAACCTGAAAAATCTTTTTTTATTTCAAATGTTGGAACTGGAATAACATGTTTTCCCTGAGTTACTCTTATTCTTCTTGCTGTTTCCATTTCATCTTGTGTCGCAACATCTGTAATATAAATAGTTTCTGAAATTTCAGGAAGACTTAAATTATTAGCAATTTTTTGTACCATTCCATCTGATGTTCCAAGAATTAAAATACTTTTAGGTTTTCTTTTTCTAAAAACCTCTTGTATCTCTTTTTTTTTGGCCTCATCTTGAAATAAAGCATTTTTTACTGTTTCAATTTTAGTTGGAGCTTTTTTTGCTGAAACTCCAGCAACAACTTCATTTCCACAAATAAGCAAACCATCATCTATTATATACTCTACACCTTTAGAATTAGCAACCATTTGTGCTCTATAACTTTTTCCAGTTCCAGATGGACCAACAAAGGCATATACTTTAATTTTCTCATTAAGTTTATCATTAACAATATCACTAACTTTGTTACCTATATCAAATAAAGACATTAAAAAAATCTCCTTTATTTAAATTTGTAATATTATATCATTTGTATGCAATATTTTCAAGCTCAATATTCTATTCTAACCTTGAATTCCCAAATTGCAATTTCACTATTAGTATTCGATATTTTATCATCTAAATTTGTATTAAATAAATAATATATTCCTTCTCCTGTTTTAAATGAAATAATAAAACTTATTATTAATAATATTATCAAAAAAGTTAAATATAAATTATTCAATTTCTTTTGTTTTAATTTGTTTTCCACACTCTTTGCTTTTTACCTCACTTTCACGATTTTTTTGTAACCAATAAATATTTTTTAAAACTACAAATATAGTAAATATAAAAAATATATATTTTAAGTATACTCTTAAAAATTTGCCAATAAGTATAGAATTAAATATAACTTTTCCTAAAATTTTAGAACTTTCTTTTACTTCATCATTTTCATTATTAGCATCTCCTTTAGCAATAAAAGAACTATCCCACTTATTAACAATTCTATGTGTAACTAAAAAATCATTTTCTTCATATGTAACAATATCTCCAATGTTATAATCTCTATCTTTTTTTATTACAACAAATTCCCCAGATTTAATATTTGGCTCCATACTACCGCGTAAGTACTACTAAAAAACCATATTTTCCTAACATTGTAATTTTATCTTTTATAATATATCTTGAATACATAACATATAATAATGTAATTACTAATAAAATTAAAATAATTTTTTGAAATAAATTTCTCATTCTTCTCCTTATAATATGTTTAATTTAGGTTTTTAAAGATACCTAAAACTTTTATAATCATGTCACTTTAATAATAAAATTTATTTATTAGTAATGTGAATTCTTTATTTAATTTTTAAACTCTCTAGTAAATAATTTATATAAACCAAAAATTAAAATTTAATATATTAATTAAATTTTAATAAATTACTTACTAGAAAGCTATTTTTCAAGCTTTCTAGTTTATAATAACATATAGTATTAAAATGACAATTTATAAAAATCTATCAATTACTTATAATTTTAAAATTTGTGAACTAAAATTTTTTCCATTTTCCCTATTTATACTATTGTGCTTGTATGCCAGTTATCATAAGTGTAAATACATAATCTGAAATATCATTTAAAGCATCTTGTAAATCACTTTCATCTTGTATAACATTATCTATTATTGTTTCA
The DNA here is from genome assembly GCA_022790975.1 of Clostridia bacterium. GTDB lineage: Bacteria > Bacillota > Clostridia > TANB77 > CAG-508 > Scatovivens. Next base: position 3,811 of record JAAVYF010000047.1, read on the forward strand.
TATGGCCATTCCCAGCCGATTGTATAAGTTACAATTTGAGATGATTCATTATGCTTTATAGTTCCAGAAAATTCTTTTGTATTATCTTCATTAACTTTTTCTATTAATGAACTTAATGTTGTATACTTTTCTCCATTATACAAAAAGTATAAATTAGTTGGTTTATGTGTTTCAGAACTAATTAAAACATCATAATCTAAATCTACTTCTGAACCTGTTGCATCAATAACAATATTAAATTCTCCTTTTGTTCCTGGTGCAATTCTTTGTTCTTTAACCTTATCTGATTCAACTGTATCAGCAAGAGAAATTGTAGTTTCTGTAGACGAATTTTTTGTATTTGATACAGAACCAGCAAAACTCCATTTTGCTATTGTAGACTTTGTACTAACTTGTACTGATTGTTTATATTTAGAATATGTATAACCAAGTATTAATACAATAAGTAATATTAATAAAGTTAATACAACAAATATTTTCTTGTTGTTTTTATTTACTATATAACATTCCTCCTTTCATTTAACTATATAGTTAAATGCCACAAACTTTATATTAAATATGTTTTTTAAATTGCGGGGGCAACAGAACATTTGCAAAAAAATTAATAAACTAAAATTTATAATTTGGAAATATTTAATTTTCTAGAACAGAAAATTAAATTTAGATTTAAAATTTAATTGAAATATAAAGCCGAAGCATTTAACCTGCACTTATTTTAGCATGCATATTAAAATTTGTAAAGTACTTTTTAAATTTTTTTTGAAAATTTATTCGACATATTTCGACACTATTGCTTCAAACCCTATGTATATATATTATTGAGCAATTTCAAATTTTGTTAAATAACCAAAATAGATAATAAATAAATACTAAAGAATAAATAATACTAAAGAATTTATAACTCATATATTTACAAAAAGTAAAAAATAAAGAGTGTTAACAATAAAATGATACTCTAAAATTTTCATTATATAAAAACACTTTTATACGGTATATTTTATAAGTACACTCTTTATTTTGTTAACACTCAGAAATGAATTTATATTTTATATAAATTACACTTCTTTTATATAAGATTTATAATATTTAGTAACTATAAATTTTATTATTATATATTAAAATAAAATTTTATTAATAATACAAAATTTTAATAATTCTCTGCTTTTATTTCAAAAAATGCTTTTGGATGAGAACATACTGGGCACATCTCTGGAGCATTTTTTCCAACAACAATATGACCACAATTTCTACATTTCCAAATTCTATCTCCATCTTTAGAAAATACTAAACCATCCTCAACATTTTCTAATAGTTTTAAATATCTTTGTTCATGTTCTTTTTCTATTTTTCCAACAGCTTCAAATAAATATGCTATATGATCAAATCCTTCTTCTTTAGCTTCTTTAGCCATTCTATCATACATATCAGTCCATTCGAAGTTTTCTCCTTCAGCGGCTGCTTTTAAATTTTCTGCTGTTGTAGGAATATCTCCATTATTTAAAAGTTTAAACCATAATTTTGCATGTTCTTTTTCGTTATCTGCAGTTTCTTGAAATAATGCTGCAATTTGCTCATATCCTTCTTTTTTAGCTTTACTTGCAAAATATGTATATTTATTTCTTGCTTGAGATTCTCCTGCAAAAGCTTCCATTAAATTCTTTTCTGTTTTTGTACCTTTAATATTTTCCATTACTAATACCTCCCTAGATAATTAAAAAATAAATTTTATTTTGGCTATATTTTAATATACTTTTTTTAATAATTCAAGTATTTTTAAAGATTTTATTTTATAAAAAAATAACATTTATTTTAGCTATAAAATCATTTCAATTTCAAAATAGCTAAACTAAATGTTTTTTATATTAAATTTAAAAAATCATATCTTCCAATTCTTGTTTAGAGAAATTATATTTTTTATTACAAAAATTGCAAACCATTTCTGCTTTTTCATCTTCTTCAATAATCTTTTTTATTTCATCTTTTCCTATAGACATAAATGCTGATTTCATTCTATCTTTATTACAATTACATTCATATTTTGGAAAATCATTTCTTTCTATAATTTTAATTTTTTTATCTCCTGTAATTTTAGTTATAATATCTTCTAAAGAAAGATTATTTTCAAGCATTTTTGAAATAGCTCCAGCTTCATAAATAGATTTCTCTAAAATAGAAATTTCATCATTTGTAGCATCTGGCATTGGAGTAATTATATATCCTCCGCTCTTTCTAACTCCATTTTTATCTACTAACACACCTAATGCAACAGCAGAATTAGTTTGTTCAGAATTAACAAAATAATTTGCAAAGTCATCTGCAAGTTCTCCTGTAATTATAGGACTAATTCCAACATATGGTTCTTTTAAACCAATATCCTTTATTACATTTATAAAACCAGTAGTTCCAACAGCACCAGATACATCTAATTTTCCAAATTCATTTAATGGTAAATCAACAACAGGATTTGAAACATAACCTCTAACTTTTGGAGTATTATCAGAAACAGTTACCATTGTTCCTATCGGACCTCCGCCTTTAACTTGAATTGTTAATTTATGATTACTAGACTTCATACTACAACCGATAAGAGCTGTTACTGTAAGAAGTCTTCCAAATGCTGCTGTGCAAACAGGACTTAAATTATGAATTTTTCTTGCTTCTTCAACAATTTGAGTACTATCTATACAAGTTACATTAACTTTTCCATTATAAGCTAAAGCTTTTATTATTCTATCATTCATAATTAATCACACTTTTTATTATATGTGTTCCTTTCTATTTTGGTAATTTATCTAAATAACTGTATTCTGTTTTAGTTATTGGAATATCTGGTTTTAATGAATTTTCTAAATTATAATATGTTTCTTCTTTCATAATATCTCCACTATTTATATCAATCCAATAATCAACTGAAGCAAAATTATTTTTTGTCTTTGAATATATAGATATAATTGCACATTCTTTTGAATTATATATTTCATTTCCTAAATGCTTATAAAATAAGTTTCTGTTATTTACTTTACTTAATATGCTCTGCATATTTTTTCTCAAAAATTCAGTTGAGTCATATAAGTTTTTTCCTTGTTCTGAATCACTAGTATTATACTTTTTATATTCATCACTATAGAAGCACTCTACTTTTACATATCTCTTATTAGAAAAATTATTAAAAACTAAATCGCTAATATAGTTAATTCCAAGATTCTTAGATACTGTATATATAGAAAATAAGCCAACACCAAAAATTATTATAGTGAAAATTACATATGCAAATTTATAATTTTCTCTTTTATTTTTCACTCTTCTTATTCTTTGGGTTAATATATCTTTATTAGAAGAAAAATTATTAACTAACGCTTCTAAAGTATAATCTTCTTTTTTACATGATAATTTAATCAAAGTACAACAATATTCATGTTCTTCATTATTAAAAAACATCATTACTTTTTCATCAACAGCATATTCCATATTATTTTTTACTATTTCTAAACATAATAATATTATTGGATTAAAGAAATATATAGTTTGAAGAATTAAAATAAATAAAATCATAAAATTATCTTTTCTTTTATAATGAAATAGCTCATGAATAATAACATATTCTAGTTCTTTGTCTGTTAAATTGTAAGCTGTTTCTGGAAGTAAAATTTTAACATCTTTTATTCCTAATATTGAAGGTACATTAAATTTTTCTCCAATAAATACATTTATGTTTATATTTACATTCAAGTCTTTTTTGCATTTTTCTAATATATTTAATATTCTTTTATCTTCACATTTAAAATCTTTAAGTTCTTTTGAGAATTTTTGTTTTGCCCAAAAAATAATTAAGCTTTTAACAATAATTACCATAAGCCAAATAATAGGAATTAAAAGTTTTATAATAATTTTTAAGTTAAATAAACTTTCTATTTCTTGTACATTATAATTATTTTGAAATAAATCATTTTCATTAGATTTTATAAAATAATTTTTATTATTTTCTGTAGATATATAAGAACTTGCCAAATCGTTTTTTAAATTCCAAGGTAAATATTTATCAATATTATACTTAGAATTTATTTTTATTGGAATTACTAAAAGCATTACAAATATTAATCCAATCATATACATATGTTTTGGACGAATTTTTTTCTTTAAAATTTTTAATATTATGAAACCTATAATTCCAATAACACTAGCCTTTATTGACATATATAATATTTCATAAAATATTGGTGATATTTTTTCTAAACCATTTAATATTATTAATAATATATTCATTAATCTTCCTTATTTATTTCATCTAATAAAGCATTTACATCATCTCTTGATAACTTTTTATCTTTAACGAAATTTAAAAGCATACATTTTATTGCACCTTCATAAATATTTTCTAAAAAGTTTCTTCCTTCAATCCTTAAAAACTCATTTTTATCAATTAATGGTTTATAAGTATAAGTTTTACCTGTTTTTGAACTTATATATATAGCTTTTTTCTTTACCATTCTAGCAAGCAAAGTTCTAACTGTATTTTCAGATAATTTTTTATCTTCTTTTACCTTATCTAGAATATCAAAAGATGTTGCCTCTCCATTAGTCCAAATTACATGCATAATGTAAATTTCTGAATCTGATAATTTTACCATAATGTTTTACCTCCTTATATAAAAAGAAGCTGTAAGTGTCATAACTTATACCTACAGCCTCTTAAAATACTTTTAGAGCCATCATTATCATCAACCAATACAGTATAATACATCAATTATGGAATATATATCTGAAATGAATAAACCATTGTTGATGCTATTCCAGTAACCTTAAATTCATACTTTCCTGGAAAAAGAGTTATCCCGCTTGCAGCATTCCGGGCTTTTCCGTCAACAAGAATCATTCCTGAATAGCTTCCAAACGATCCTTTAACTGCCCCGGTAGATCCATCAACATATTTACAGCATACAACAGCATACACATCTGTACAAGTTGCTATAACTTCAAATGGTAATGAAATACTGCCACTTGCAACACCTTCTTCATCTAATAAGTATGTTCTGGAACGTGGAGTGATTCCTGAAGATCCAACTTGATACGGGGTTTCTTCTTCCAGCTCTTCAAAATCCTCCATATTCAGCTCAATAACATGTACTTCATCATTGGCTTCTACATTCCGGCCGTCTTCCTCTGCTGCAAATGCGACTGCTGTAAAGCAAAACATCATAACGACAGTTAATACCATCGCTAAAATTCTTTTATTTCTAATCATAGTTTAACCTCCATTAATAAAAATGTCCGTGCTACTATGGCTCTAAAAGAATTTTATTTACACAATCACACTGTATTGATTTGATTTTTATATTATACAACTATATTATACAGTTGTCAACTACTTTTTCGACTTTTTTCGACAATTGTATATTTAATAAGATTTTAAAATACTAAATCTTATAAAAATCCTACAAAATATATAGTTAATATAAAACTTTTAGGCTGTCTATTTAATTTATATAATAAAATATTTATAAATTTATTAAAAATAAATTTAATAATCTATTCTTTATAATGTGGATTATACCATCAATTTTACATTTTGTAAATAAATAATACCTACTAAATATAAAAATATTAATAATTTATTATATTTTTAGTATTAAATATTTAAAAAAAATAATTCAAAAAAATTATTATATTCTATTGACAAAATAAAAATTTATAACTAAAATAATAAATGTATTTTATATATTCTTTTTCAAGTGAGGTTTGTTAATATTTTTTTACAAGCCTCATTTTTTATTTTATTACCCATAAAATACTTATATTACACGCTTTTCTGAACATTAATATAAAATTTATTTTATATTTTTTAAAATAACAATTGACAAATGTTAAATTTATGAATAAAATGTTTAAGGTCTGTTTTTTAACATACTAAAATATATTCTTTTTCAAATAAGATTTGCATATATGCAAATCTTTATATAAGTAAATTAATATTTACTTATACTTTTTGAAGTTGTCTTTAAATGGCAACTTCAATTTTTTATTAACAAATATAATAAATTTATAAAACTTTTCATTTCTAAAAATATTTTATAAATAATAATTTCTACAAGAACTAAAATTAGTACTTCTAAATAAACTAATTTGAAAAAAATATGCAAAACTACTAAAAATTTTGTAAAATCCTAATTTAAGTTAGTTTTATTAATGATGTTTAAAAAGCATTAAATTTTAGGACTTTGTAGTGAAATAATCAAAAAGCTATAAAAGAATTACCTTTGCAGTTTTTTCACCACAACTATTGACTTTGAACCATAAATTATACAATAATAAAAAACAGAATAACTAAAAAATAGATAATTACAAAAATAGAGTTTCAATAAAATCTTTATATTTATTGAAACTCTATTTTTTATAATTTCTGGTAAACCAAACCGTTTAACAAACATCAAGTTTGTTTTTGTAACATTCTGGTGACCCCTACGGGAATCGAACCCATGATTTCACCTTGAGAGGGTGACGTCTTAACCGCTTGACCAAGGGGCCATGTGATATATAGCTCTTATTTTATACCACATTTTAATAAATTAGTCAATACACAATTTTAATATTTCATTTAGTCTTTCATCTTGTTTATTTAAATACAAAAATCCTATTAAAGCTTCAAATCCAGTGCTATGTGCATAATCCGCAACATTTGCATTTTTAGCAATATGGTGATTTTCTGTATTTCTTCCTCTTCTAGCAATATCTTTTTCTTCATCTGTTAATACTGGCATTATCTTATTTAATATTTTAGCTTGAGCTTCTGCTTTAACATATTTTATAGAATCTATATGTAATTTATGTGGTTTTGCATTTGAATTATTTACTAAATATGTTCTAATAAATAATTCATATACAGCATCTCCAACATAAGCCCAAACAAGTGGAGATAACATTTTTATATCTCCTATATCTTTATTTCGTTCAAAAAAATCCATTTATCTATCTCCAAAATTATTATATTTAAATTATTATATTTAAATTAATTTCAAAATACCAAAATTAATCTTTTGGCAATTCTAATGTAATTTTACCTATTTTACCACTTCTAAATTCTTCTAGTATAATTCTAGAAACTTTTTCATCATCTGTTTTTCCTCCTGAAACAATTGCACCTCTTTTTCTCGCAATTAATTTCATAAGCTCATAAGTTTTATTATTCATACTAATAACTTGATTCCATTCATCTTCTGTTATTTTATATCTTTCCATAAGATTACTTTTATAATTTGTCATTAATACTTTAAGCAATTCATAACAAATATCTGTAAGATGTAATATATCATCTTTTATAGTGCCTGTAAATGCTAAATTAAGCGAAACTTCTTCACTTTCAAATTTTGGCCATAAAACACCTGGTGTATCTAGCAATTCCTGTGATTTACCAATTCTTATCCATTTTTTTTCACGAGTTACTCCTGGATAATTAGCCACTTCCATACTTTTCTTTTTCGAAATTCTATTTATAAATGATGATTTACCTACATTTGGAATTCCCAAAATCATAACTCTAGTTGTTTTATTTATTCTTCCTTTTTGAGCTTCTTTTTCTTTTACTTCTTTCATCATTTCTTCAATTTTTCTAGATACTTTATCCACTCCAGTACCAGAATTGCTATCTGTAAGTAGCGTTACAGCCTCTTTAGAAAAATACTCTTGCCATTTTTTACTTGCATTGCTATCTGCAAGGTCAATCTTATTTAAAATAATAATCTTTTTCTTATTTTTAGTTAAATTCTTTATATCTGGATTTCTACTAGATATTGGAATTCTTGCATCTAGTAATTCTATAACTACATCAATTAATTTCATATCTTCCATAATTTGTCTTTTGGTTTTAGCCATATGGCCTGGATACCAAGAAAGTCTGACTTTTGGAAAACTTTTTTCTTCATTATTTTTTTGCATTATCTTCACTTCCTAACAACTTTATTTTTTCTTCATTATTAAGTATCTCTAATTGATACTTTGCAATTTTACTTAATATTTCAAATCTTTCTTCTTTATTTTTTCCTTCCTTAATCAATTCTGCATTATGGGATTCTAAATTAGACAATACTGTTAATTCCTTAATTGTTGCCAAATCTCTAACATTAGAATTTTTTGCTAAATCAGGATTTAGTTCTCTCCACTTTTTTGCAGTCGTATTAAAAATAGCAACATTTAAAATATCTGCCTCTTCGGCATACTTTAACCATTCTTTATTTTTATAATAATCATTATCCAGTAATATATAATTTTTAATAGCATCTGTATGTATTAAATAATTATTCTTTGTTAAAATTCTCTTTACATCCCATTCTCTGTTTTTATTTTCTAACTCTTTTAATCTCTCAAATTCTTTAATTAAATACAATTAAAAAACAGGACTAATTGCTGATGCAAATTCAAATGTAACATCTTTATGTGCATAAGTTCCATCATACTTGCCACGTTTTGAATATATACCAATAGCATTTGTTTTTTCACATCACTGACTAACACTAAGTGTAAAAGTATGCAGACCAGCTTGATTTTTAAACCCGTCGAATTCGACAGAATTAAAATTAGGATTATATATTTATTCCCAAGTTCCTAGAAATTCTAGAGTAATTCTATTTCTTAACCAATTTCTAATTATATCATCAGAATTTGATTTTCCTTCTTTGAATTTTGTAAAATCAGAAATACAAATATAATCATTATAATTTATATTAGTTACACTTACTTTAATATTTTGAACTTCTATAATTTTATTTTTCAGTCTATTTCACCTCGCTTCTTATTAAAATATGTAAAAACTTATTTAAAAGAAATACTTATTTTTCAATATTATTTACTGTTATTTTCATTATTGTTTATCAATTTTATCATTAAGTCGAAAATTCTCTCATTTTTCCATCTTGTGCTTTCATTTTCAACTGCACGATATTTTCGTGCAGTTCACTAAATATATCTATTCACTCACAACTTCAGCTTTAATTTTACCAGTATTAATTTTCTGCATTATAATATCAACCGACTTCTGAATATATTTTAATACAGATTCATCTTTTACCATTATTCCAATATTATTATTATCAGACCATAAATCTCTAAAAACCTCTTTTGAACCATCTTTTCTTTCTCCATAATATAATCCTTGTGCCAATTGGAAAAATTCATTTATACTGTTTTTCTTTATTTCTTCCACTTTTATAATATATATTTTACTATTTTTACCACACGAATTAATTGTATATTCAAATAACTCATTATTTCTCAACTTATTTAATTTTTCTTCACTTCCTATAATAAATAAATTTACATTAGCCATGTTTTTCATGGCTATAATTCTGCTTTCTATATATTCTTTTTCTAGGTCACTATTTAAATAAGCATATTCAGGCAACATATCAAAAATATATGCTGTATCTCCTTTTGTTAATTTTGAATATAATATACTTAAATCTTTATAACTATAATTTAAAATTTCAAGATTAGATTCTTTATACATTTTATCTTTTTCAAAACAACCTAATTTATTTAATACATTTTCAACATTTGCATGCATAATAATCAATTCTTCATCTTTTTCAAAACCTATTCTACTATACCAATTTTGTGGAAATTCATTTTCTTTACCATATGTATGAAATTCAATCATAGTTACATTATATTTTATCTTTGCCTCTTTAAGATGTGCTATCATTAAATTCTTACCAATATGTTTCTTTTGACATTTATTTAATACAAATATTTCTGTATCAACCAAACGTAACCCATCAAACCAAGTTTTAATTCCTGACACAATAGCTCCTACTGGAATATTGTCTTCTATATCTTCAAAAAATAAATCTTTCTGTTTTTCATACCAATATATTAATAAATCATATGCTTTTTCTATAGTCCAATTTTCTCCAATGTCTGCATTATCATATAACTCTTTATATATTTGTGCCAATTCTTCTATATCTGATTTTTGTACTAATCTAATCATTTTCTCTCCCAATATTTTCTATATTAATATTTATCTTATATATTTTTTTACATTAAGAAAATCCGTTGTATTAAGTGTTATATCATTTTTACATAACCTATTTCTTCTGAATATCCTAAAGATGAATAAAAAGCTTGTGCTATTTTATTATTTTTCTCTGCTATTAATGAAACAAAACTACAATTATTTTTTCTAGCAAATTCTTCTATATATTCAAACATTTTTGTTCCTATTTTATTTCTTCTAAATTCTTGTTTTACACCAAAATTCCAAACTGTTAAAAATGGTTTTAGTTGATCTACTATATCATAATTAATAATAACTGTAGCTAACCCAACTATTTTTCCATTAACTTTAGCAACAATATTGTGATAAGCTGTATTATTATAAATAGTATCATAAACATCTAAAAGTTTATTATAATTAGTGGTTAAACTATGGTTTTTATCATAAATTGTTATTGCTTCTTCTAAATCACACTTTTCCAACTTTTCTATTATTACTTCCATAAAATTATCCTCATATTTCTTTATTTTGAATTATATTTTTTATCATTAACAAATTTATTCCAAGCAATAATATTTTTATTTGATAAATTTAAAATATAATTTAATAATATCTTCAATTTTTTAATATTTATCAATTACTACTAATAATAATTTTTTCATCGTATACTCCAATTAATTAATACTACTAAATTATACCACAAATGTACTATTTTAGAAAGTAAATAATTTAAATTTATTTTTTTACAAAATTACATGGGGACTACTAAAAGTCCCCATGTAAGAATTTTATTATTCAATTATTACATAAAACTACTGCGCTACGCCATTGCTGTTTAAATATACTCCATCTTGCCATGTATTACGAGCCATTTTACCATTTCCGTAGAAATAGTATCTGTTCCCATTATACCATTGCCATCCGGTAAGCATACGCCCATATGTCCCGTCATGAACTGGGTTCAAATAATAATACTCGCCATCTATCCATTGCCAGCCAGCTAGCATTGCGCCGTATGTGCCATCATGAACTCTATTCAAATAATAATAGTGTCCATCCACATACTCCCATCCTGCAGCCATTCTTCCGTTTTCGCCGGGACGAAGGTAATACCACCGACCGTCAACTTCTTGCCAGCCAGTATAGTTACTCCTTCCATTTGTCCAATACCAGCTTCCATCTGAAAACTGTTTCCAATAATATGAAGATGAACTTGGCGATGGGGTTGTTATTATAATACTTCCTGGTCCTCCGCTACTTGATGGATTTCGATTTTCCCAATCAGGTTTATCATCATCATATTCTAATGACAAATCCCTTGATACTGTTACTTCACTATCTCCGAGATAGTCTTTGTTGCTTACAGCACGAATTTCGCAATACACTTTCTTCCATCTTTCATCCTTTTCGACATCATTTCTTACTTTTCGCAGATTGAATTTAGTGTTTGTTGTTTCATAGGTTTCGATATACTCATCATTGCTACTGAAAAAGAACTCCAAAATGTACTTATTTGCACCCTTTACAGACCGCCACTCTAAATACTGATCTCCGCTTTCGTAGTCTTTAAACCTGACCTTTTTAAGATCTCCTTCATACTCTCTTTCAATAACAAGTGTGAAATTCAAAACTGCTTTTGTATCGCTTCTTCTTTCCGCAACAATAGAAACGTTTGCATCGTTACAAACACTGCTCAGAGAAATTTCAGATGCAAACACATAACCTGAATTGGTTTCGAGTGTCATCTGCCCCTTAATTTCTTCCCCTGACTTCCAATATTTTGGGGCCTTGCTCCACGAAATATCTTCTGTAACCCGGTATCCATTACCGCTTACAGAGATCTTTGGGGCCTTGTTGATGGTGGAACTGCCGGTAACATTAACCTGGATAATGCTGACTACCTGGTTTTCCGCCGCATAAACGAGATGACTTGACATAACAGCAAGCATCATAACAACGAGTAACATTAATTTCCGTAATCTCTTCATAACAAAACTCCTCTCTTCTTTGCATAAAATTTTATTTGCTTCATCTATATGAACTACATACCTGTAGAATATCTTTATTTTACCACATTTTAAAACTATAATCAATATTTTTATGTTAATCTTATTTTTAACATTGCATTTACCTTTTTAACTAACCTAATCTTATTTTTATATATTAATAATTAAACTTTATTTAATAAAAATAAAACTATATACTTATATAAATATTAAAAAATATCAATAAAAAAATTAAATACTTACAAACTTATTACTCACATATTTTATTATGAACTAAAGATTAACCAAAAATAAATAATAACCTAAAAAGTTTTATTATATAATTATCCATCAATATGAGGTAAACAAAATGAGGTTCATTTTATATACTAGTGGGTTAATTTAACATAAAAAAAGCTGATTTAAAAATCTTAATATTTAAATCAGCTTTTTTATTTAATTATCTAATTTTATATTGATTTTTATCAGCTCTTTCATCATATTTTCTGTCATATTCATCATTTTTATAATACCAATCTGTACTTTTATTTCCTCCAATAATTGATTTTCTATGTTTATTAAATAAGATATCTAAAAATGTTAAAATAGGAATTACAACTCCAACTATAGAAATTGCTAATTCTAATGAATCTGATGCATTTAAAGTATCTGCTACACCATTAATGCTATTATATATTGCAGTTCCAAAATAAGAAACATATATTGCCATATAAAATGCTGCTCCTATAATATTTCTCTTTAAAACAAATATCATACAAGGTATTGTTGCAAAAACAAGAGCAATTTCAAATGTTATATTTAGTGGCTGAATTATAAAATCAACTCCACTTGTATATACAGCAGCTACAATAGCTCTAAATATCCAAAAAATAATTCCTAATATTGTTATTAAATAACTAAAAACACTCATTTTTACACCTCTTTAGTAATAAATTAAAAAGAGAGGTTTTTCCGCCCTCCCCACAACACTTAATCTTATCCTTCAAAATTAAATTCATCTTTAAATTTTTCTTTAAAAATTTCAAAAACAGCAGATAAAGTTTCTTCATCATCAACACTAACATAAGATTCTTCATCTTCTGATTCTGTTTCTTCTAATTTTAATATAACAACTTCATTATCTTCTTCTGCGCCTTCTTCAGGAACTGGAAGTAAAACAACATAATCTTCTTCTTCATATTTGATTAAATCAAGAAATTCAAATTTAACTTCATGACCTTCATCATCGTTTAATACGATTATATTGTCATCTAACTCAACATTTTCATCCATATATAATTTTCTCCTTTTTCAATTTTATAGATTACTCTACTTTAAGATATTTTTATAATATACTATAATAATTTTTTTTGCAATACATTTCAAAAAAAATTATTTATTTATATATTTTTCCAAAATATATACTGCTGAAATAGTATCAACTACCATTTTCTTTTTATTTTTATTAATTCCAAGTAAATTCATAGTTCTATGTGCTTCAACTGTAGTAAGTCTTTCATCCATTATTTCAATTTTCATTTTATTATATTTACATTTTAATTTATGAATAAACTTTTCAGTTGCTTCAACTCTAAAAGAACTAGAACCATTCATATTATATGGCATTCCAACTACAATCGTATCAACTTCATAAATTTCAAAGATTTCATCTAAACGTCTTAAAAGCATTTTATCATTTCCCTTATAATCAATTGTTTCCAAACCTTGCGCTGTTATACATAAAGGATCTGTTATAGCTAATCCAACTCTTACATCACCATAATCAATTCCTAGTACTCTCAAATTTTATGCCCCCAAAAACTTTTAAATCAGTCCTCTAGTCCAATATAATACTTAACCATTTTTTCTAAAAGTTCGTCTCTTTCTATCATTCTTATTAAATTTCTTGCATCATTATGACTTGTTATATATGTTGGGTCACCAGATAAAATATAGCCAACAATTTGATTAATAGGATTATATCCCTTTTCAACCAAAGCTTGATAAACTTCTTTTAAAATTTCTTTTGCCCTTAAGCTCTTATCTTTTTCAACTTTAAAGCTCATTGTTTTATCTACTGCCATTTAACGTTCCCCCTTAAATAAAATTAATTTTACTTTCTGTTTTTGGTGCTGACTCTATATATTCTTCAAGTCTTTTTGTTAATTGTTCAATTCCAGTTCCTTTATAGTATGTTGAAACTACAAAATTAATTAATGGAGATGCAGCATTTTCATATGATTCTTCATCATCTTCTGATGTTTCTTCTGCTAAAATTGCTAAACTCTCTATTTCTTCTTTTAAATCTTTTAAGAATTGTTCAACAGCAACTTCTTCAACTCCAGAAAATACAATTACAAATCTAGGTCCCATGTATCTAACAAATATATATTCTTTTGACATTGCTGCTCTTACAATTTTTCCAACCTCTTTTATAATATCATTTCCCATTTGTCTATTAAATTGTTCATTAATTTTTTCTATATTTGTAATTCTAAACATACATACAGCTGATGTTGCATATTTATCCATAATTTTCTTTGCTTTTCCATATAAATATTCTGCTGAATGTAATTCTGTAAAAGTATCTATTCTATCTATATTTTCAATTGTATCTTGATATGCTACTGTTTTTAAAACAGAAATTATATTATCTTTTACAACTTCTATAATTGTAGTATCAGTTGAATCAAATGCATGCATTTGACCACTTTCCATAATCCAATAGCCAATATAAATATTATCTATGTATAATGGAAAAAACATTGCAGATTTAGCTCTTCCCATTTCTGCCTTTTGATATGGTAATTTTTCATTTTCATTTTCAATTGTTACATATTTTGGAGTTGCTGTTGCAACACTATCTTGAAAAATCTCTTCATTATGAAGATTTACTAATGTATCATGATGTTTTGCTTCAACATTTGATGCTTTTATAACATATTCAGCTCCATTAAAAACAACAATTGTAGAATATTTAATATCATATTTATCTATTACTATATCATTCATTCTTTTCAATTTGTTTTCAACAGAATCCTCTTCACCAGCAAGTTTCATAAAATCTTGCAATACAGAAAGATTATTTACTCTTGCATTCAAATTCTTAAAAGATTGAATTTTTTGTTGAATATGAATATTATAAACTATTAATGTTACTATTACCGCTACCAATAATAAAATTATTAAAATTATCAAGTTTTCTCACCCCTATTATACATATTTTAATACTTACTTTTCATTTTATTTAATGTACTATTTGTACTACTAGAAAATGCATTTCCAGAATTCATTCCGCCATTTCCAAAACCTTGTTTTGGAGATGCCTCATAAGATTTCTTACCATTCAATCTTGGATAAACCATTTCTCCTAATACTTGTAGCTTAGACATAAATTGTTTTGAATATCCATTTAAAGATAATTTACAAGTTGCCATTGTTTCTAAATATTTTCCATAAACTTTCTCATCAAATGGTATGCTACAAGCTTTTACCATATCTTTATTGAATAAATCTGTCATAACAGACATATCTGGACCATTATATCTTGACATACCTCCAATAATCATTTTATTATTTAAAACTTTTATAGGTATTTCTTTATTTATAACAACTCTTGCTTTTTCTGGTTCCCAAGCTCCTTTAAATTTTAAATCTCTTATAAAAGCTGTTAATGGTTGAATTGTTAAAATATCCATAGATTGTACTAAATAAATTTCTTGACAACTAGCAAAATATGCTGGTGGCGTTGTAAAATCACAATCAATTAATACTAAAGAGTGATTTTGTACTAATGTTGACAAAATTGGTTCAGCATTTTCATATGTGTTTCCATCTGCTGGAAGAGCTGTATAAACTGTTAAATTTTTATTAAATTTAATTCCTTCTGCATATCCACTTTCTAATTTATTTATTGATGTATATGCAATATTTCTTAACTCTTCTCTACTATCTGTAAATATATAATATGAATTTCTATTTTGTGTCATATCTAATATAGCAGTATCAATTCCCATTAATGAAAACATTAATGCCAAATTATTTACTAAAAATGATGTTCCATTTTTTGTTGCTCCTAAAAATGTTACTATTTTTTTATCTTTACTAAGTAAACTATTTAGATTAGACATTGAATAATCTATTTTTGGTTTTATACTCTCAATTGCATTTTGTGAAACTGCTCCCTTTGGTGTTGAAAAATCATTATCTAATCCTTCATCTTCAAATCCCATACCAGGAAGAACTGTTTCTTCTTCATCTAAATCTGATAACAAGTCATTTTCATTTTCTGTATCAGAATCTAAACTATCTTCAAAACCTGGAAGTGTATCAGATTCTTGTTCATCATTTAAACCAGGTAATTCTTCTGAATTTTCATCATCTAATCCAGCTAAAAGACTTGAAACATCTACAACATCTCCATCATCTTCCATTCCTGGTAATACATCTACGTCTTCTTCCATTCCTGGTAATATATCTGCATCTTCTTCCATTCCTGGCAATATATCTGCATCATCTTCCATTCCTGGCAATATATCTGCATCTTCTTCCATTCCTGATAATATATCTGCATCTTCTTCCATTCCTGGCAATATATCTGCATCTTCTTCCATTCCTGACAATATATCTGCATCTTCTTCCATTCCTGGTAATATATCTGCATCTTCTTCCATTCCTGGTAATATATCTGTATCTTCTTCCATTCCTGGTAATACATCTACATCTTCTTCCATTCCTGGCAATACATCTACATCTTCTTCCATTCCTGGTAATATATCTACATCATTTAAACCTGACAACATTTCATCTTCTGATACTTCAACAGGATTTAATAAATTATTTAGTTCATTTTCTTCAGCTGAAATAACATTCTTTCTAGGTCTTCCTCGTTTTCCCTTTGGTTTTGGAACTTCAACCTCTGAAACTGGTTTTCTAGGTCTTCCTCTTCCACGTCTTTCTTGAACTAAAACTTCTGGCTGATTGCTTACTGGTTGGTTTGTTTCTAAACCATCAAGTAATGCTGTTAAATCATTATTTGTATTATTATCTTGAATTACTGAGTTCTCTTTAACTTTATTTTCTGAAATATTTGGAGAAATTGTTTTCTTTACTTGAGAAATTACTCCTGTATATCTTTGGGTTGGTTTTACTTCAGATGATACTTTATCTTGTGAAGCTGTTTTAACTTTATTAACATTTTGTGGAACTATATTTCCACTCATTTGTGACATTTGTTGTGGTTTTTGAGTTTGTTGTTTGATTTGTTGTACTTGTGCTTGTTCTTTTGAAACTTGTTGTACTGATTGTTGTTTTTGCACTTGTACTTGATTTTGTGTAATTGGTTTTCTTTGAACTTTCACAACATTTGCTTGATCTGCTTGATTTTGAACTTTGTTTTGGGCTTGTACCTGCTGAACTGGTCTTTGTTTTAATTGTGGTTGTACACCTTTTGTTTGAGGAACAGCTGACACACTAGCAACTTGTTGAGTTTTTGAAGATATTTTCCTAACACTAGATGGTATAACAATAGGACCATTTATATTAGAACCTTTTCCTATAGTATTTACTTTTATTCCTGGTTCTACAGTAGTTTCAATTTCTCTTATTTGTTTAACAGGACCTGTAGTTCCCATAAGTGCTTGATATTTTTGAGATTCAGCTTCCAAAACAGCTTTAACTTTCATAGGTAAAACATTAGCTATCAATCTTAACTGTTCATCAGTATATTGAGCTGCAATATTATTAAAACTATCTGCATATCTTTCTGTATTTTTTCCAAGTTTTTTAAAATGATTTAAAATACTTTGAATTTCAATTTCACTAACTTCTCCTGTATCTCCTGCTGGATCATAATTGGCTTGATCTATTCTATAATATAACTTTGCTTCCTTTTTTGTACGAGGTCTATTTATTAACTTACAAAGTTCTGTCATATTTCTATCATTTCCAATTAATGCATTATAAATACCTATACTAAATAATTTATTTAATATACTACTTCCAAGAGTTCTTCTTTCTGAACAAATTAATATAATTGAAACTTCTTTTCCATCATTTCCTTGTGCCTCATCACTAATTTTATCTAAATGTTCAAATATAAAATTATCAATTGAATCATTATTAGTATTAACAAAAGGCTCTAAATCTTCACTTATAACAATTCTATCATAAGTTTTATCGTTTTGTATCTCTTTTAATATTGCATTGAAGTAATATACATTTTTATAAGATAATAACTCCCTATATTCTTTTGGATATCTCTTAATTATCGCTTCTGAGATACTTTCATTACTTACTGCAAATAAAACTTTCATTTGTTTAACCCCTCCAACCATTTACTACTATTGTGAATATCAACGGCAATACTTGACATATTAATAAGATTGTAACAAAAGTTGTTATTAAAGCAAAGCCTCTATCTCTAACGTCAAGTTTTCTAATTCCTAACACATATTGATGTATAGCACCAATAACAATTCCTACAAAACAGAATGGTATACTATAAATTCTCACAACATTTAATATATATGCTGCTACTCCGTATGGATATGAGCCATATTGGGCAACATATTCTTCTACATTGTTTTTTACACCTTCTTTAATTTCATATAAATCCACTGCTGTTTCTGAATTTTCTATTCGTTCTGATTCTTTAGGTAAATTTACATCTTCTGCAAATGCAATACTAAAACTACCTATAAAAACAAATACAATTATTGCTAGCACTAGTACTTTTTTTATTGTATTCATATATATTAAAACCTCCTTTAGGTCATTTTCTTTATAAACAGGTTAATTTAATACATATATAATAATACAATATATTCCATAAAATATCAACAACAATTTTGAAATATTTTTCAAAATTTTATCATTTTTATTTAAAACATCTTTTTATTTTTATATTTATAGATTTTCATATAAACTTTTCATTATATTATATACTGAATTTCCCCAATTAGAATCAGTTGCATAATACTTATTTACTGCTTTAACAGTTGTACCATTATAATATTTTCCTTCTGCTATATTGCCTCCATATATTTCTGTTCCTGATGGATTTAAATAATATTTTATAAGTACACGAGCAAGAAGATCTATACCTTCAGAATAACTAGAAAAACTAGCTGATGATGAATATGCTGAACCATCATAAGCCATATATCCAAACAAATTATTTTTATTTAATGCAATAGAAGATGTACCCCATCCACTTTCGTGAATTGCAATAGAAGCTAAAAATACACCATTTATTCCATATTCTTGTTCTGCATAATAAAAATAATCACAATTTTCCATAAATATTCCATTCACATCTTTAGTATTATATTGCAAAATTGTTCTAAATTGTTCTAAACTAAGTCCACTTGGAATTCCAACATCCATATCCTTATTTA
Source organism: Clostridia bacterium (assembly GCA_022790975.1). Lineage (GTDB taxonomy): Bacteria > Bacillota > Clostridia > TANB77 > CAG-508 > Scatovivens. Next base: position 23,178 of record JAAVYF010000047.1, read on the forward strand.
ATTTTGAAAGTAGTTCTTCTTTTGAATGTTCAACTTCTGATAACTCTAAATTTTCTATTTGAAGTGGATTTATATTACTCAATCCTTCTGAAAGTACATAACCACTTCTAAATTCATATAAAATATTACACCATCCATTATCATAAACATCTAAAACTTTTACACTTGTTCCTTTTGTAATTGTAAATAACTTTTCACTATTAATATCAACGTTTTCTCGTACTGGTAAGCTTTCTGGAGTAGAATAAACTATATCTCCTGATTTTAGTTCATAATTATTCTTTCCTCTTCCAGTTCCAATTTCTACAACTTTATTTATGGATGCTTTAGTTATATTGCTCGAAACAATTTTTTCTGAAATCAAATCATCATTATTATATCTTTTTATTGTAATTACATTTTGTTTTCCATCAATTCCTATTTGAGTTACATGAATTGTTCCACTTGGTAATTTATCGTTATTTATGTATTGAGTTGTATATTCTAAATCTATTTCTTCACAAGACATTTCCTCTCTTATATTACTGATAGAATTTTCTTTTAAAATTTCATCAATATTTAAAGGATTTAAATTTTTTGTAATTTTTGAAGTAGAATTTTCAGAATATACAGCTTCTACTGTACTTATCTCAAAGAATTCAAACATATTTATAAAGAAATATATTAATACAAAAAACAAACTAACTGTAAATATAACAAGTATTTTAAAATTTACATTTTTTTTCATTTGTTCTCTCCAAAAATTATTTTATTTTCTATATAATTTTATATATAATTTCAAAATAAATCAACACTATTTTTTTACAATTATTTCATTTTTTTCAAATTCCCCATTTATATAAAGAAATATTTTTATAATAATAATTAAATAAAATTTTAAATTCAATTTTTATCATTTTAAAAATTTGCAATTTTATAAGAAAATATTTCTATAATAATAAAAAATAAAGTTTTAATTTTAAACTATCTTTATCTTCTATAATTTATCCTTTTATAATAAAAAACTAAAATTTTAAATTCAAATTATCATAATCTTTTTCAAATTTACCATCATAAATGCTTTTATTTCCGTCTTCTAACTGTATATTAATTGGCAATTTAATTTTATGAATTTCGTCATTTTGTAAAACAATAGATATATCTAAATTAACTATACTTTCTAAATCTAATAAATTAATTTTAGCAGACTTCAAAATACTACCATCATACTTTAAAATTTCAGAGCCCTTCACTTTATAATTTTTCAAAATATCTCTATTTACATATTTTAAAGTAATAGGGTTTGAACAATCCTCAAAAAATATTGGAATATTATATCCGAACTTCATTTTCCTTGTTATCTGAATTTATAACATTATATTCTAATAAATTCTCTATAACATTTTCATTTTCGACTTCATCTGTTCCAAACTTTAAAGGATTTAAATAATATAAATCAGGAACTCCGTCTTTTTAAATTTCCTATATTAATATTATCTATATATAATCTTTTTATATAACTATTATCATCAGAAATCCTCTCTAAATAAATGGCTATGTCTGTATATTGGTATATGTTTAAATCCCATTCTGGATTTTTATAATTTGTATTATTATTTATAGTCATTGCACTACTATAACTCTTAATTTTATTTATTAAAAATTTTTCTGATTCTAGATTTTTTTCTAAATTTTTTTTGCTCTTTAATGTATTATTAATAAAAAAAACTATAACTACCATAAAAATTATTAAAAATATAAAAACTATAAATTTTTTCATTAGAATCTCCTTTATCTATTAAATTTGGGGACGCTTTTTATAATTAACGTCCCCAAATTTCAACAACAAAAGTAAGCAATAGTGCTTACTTTTTTACTAAAATTGTTTTTATTTTATTTATAATTCTTTTAAAGAAACTCTCTTTTTTAGCTTGTGCAAGAATAGTTCCTGTTTCTTCTTGCAATTGTTCAAAAACATCATTATTATTATTTTGATTTTCAACTTTTTGTGTACTTGAATTATTCTTATCTAAAGCTTCTTTTTGAATTTCATTGGTTGTACTGTTTGTACTACCTGTTATAATAACTTGTTTTGGTTTATTATATTCCCTATTGTTTTCTGTATTTACTCCTACATCTCCTTGTATAGAATCTGCTTGCTCAAAAATATTGTTTATTTTATCATCAAATTTCTTTTGATTTCTTTCTAACATTAACAAAATTTCTTTTCTTCTCTCATCATTACACCAATATTTTAAATTTAATATCATTAAAAAATATAATGTAAATTCTTTTAAATTTTGTTTTTCTAAAGGAACTTTAGGGTCAACATATATTTGTCTGTTAGATTTTTTTAAAACATCAATAAAATCTCGTACATTTTGAGGAATTTTATTTAAATATCTTTCATTCATATGGTGAAGTACATAATCAACTTCAGCCATTGCAATTCTATCATCATTTGTTATAACAGTTTCCAAGGAAATTACCTCCAATATCATTTGTAAAGAAAATTATTTATCTATCTACATCATCATTTTTATTATTTATATTATTATTTAAATTTTGACTTTCTTGAGTTTTATCTGATATTTCTTTATCGTATTCTTCTCTTAATTTTTCTATAATTGCTTCCCTATTTCCAGCTAGTTCTGGATATTTATCAGAAATTGCATTCATTCTTCTTTTTACTTCTACCATCATTTCTGAAGTTTTTTTCATTGCTTCATTAAGTCCATTTGTTTTTAAATATTCCTCTGCTAATTCTGTTAAAAGTGGTTCATCTATCATAATCAATTACCTCCAAAAATAAAAACTATTATTTCATCATATATTCTATTATATCATACTATTTTCAAATGTCAACATAAATACATGGAAAAAATTTCTATAATTTTCAATATTTTCAATTTTTTATGCCAAAAAAGACTCGCCATTAATAGCGAGTCATTTATATAAACTAATAAAAATTAACCGTTTACAACATCTTTTAAAGCTTTTCCAGCTTTGAATACTGGAGCTTTTGAAGCTGGTATTTTAATTTCTTCTTTAGTTTGTGGGTTTCTTCCTTTTCTAGCTGCTCTTTTTCTAACTTCGAAAGATCCAAATCCAACTAATTGAACTTTGTCTCCTGCTTTTAATGCTTCAGTTACTGTGCTAACAAATGCGTTAACTGTTTCTTCAGCAGCTTTTTTTGTTTCTCCTGTTTTTGCAGCGATTGCTGCTACTAATTCAGCTTTGTTCATTTTTAAATTACCTCCTAATGAATTGTATGTAGAATCTGTGTCTTTGTTCTTCTACACTATGATTATTCGCCAAACCCTCGAAAAATCCCTCTTTTATTTTTTTAATTTTCTTAAATTTTATTATTTTTTCATATTTTTTTATTTTATAAAATCTTCTAAAGCCGTTACGTCTATTGCATTACGAGTTTTATTTGCTTTTAAAAAAGATTTTTTAAATTTTTTGTTTTTTATTTAAATTTAAATACTTTGATACTCTTTTTATATCTATAATTTTTGCTTTTATGCTTAGTACAATATAAATTATTATAACTATTAAAATTTCTATCATAAATTTCAAATAAAATTTTAATACTATATTTTTCATTATTAATTTTGAAAAAATAATTGATAACACACTTATAGAAAAAACCTTAATTATATTTTCTATAATATTTATTTTTAAATTAATTTTTCCTTTTAAACTAACATACATAATCATAAAAATTAAAAAGTCACTAATTAATGAGCTTAAAATAGCTCCTTTTTCTAATAATATAGGTATTGGTATAAAAACAAAGTTCAAGATTAATTTCAAAATCATTGCAATGCTAATTGCCTTCAAATGGATTTTTGCATCTCCTATTCCCTGTAAAATTCCAGAAATTGTTTGTGACAGTGCCGTAAAAACAATTGTTATAGAACCTAATTTTAAAAGTTCTCCTCCTTTATTAGCATTAGGATATAAAAAGTTTATTATATTATTTGAATAAATAATTAATCCTAACATTATTGGAACTGAAATAAAAATAGTTATTAAAAATGAAAAATCTATACTTTGTTTTAATTTTAATTTATCATGAATTATATTAGCTTTAGATATTTCTGGAATTAAAGCAATTGCTACAGCTCCATTTAAAGACATCGGTAAAGTTGTTAATAAATTTACTTTTGAAGTTATAATACCATATTTTTCTCTAGCACTATTTTCACCAATTTTATCTTTTAAAAGCCTTACTATTGTTATAGAATCTATATTATTTTCTAATATCATTAAAAATGATGTAATAGAAAGTGGAATAGCAATTTCAAAAATTTCTATTAAAATTTGTTTAATACTTTGTATTAACTCTTTACTCTTAAAACAATTTTCTTTTATTTCTTCTCTTTCTATTTTTATGTAATCTTTTATTGTATAAATAAAACAAAAAATAGTTGCAAGTGTACTAGCAAGCATAGCTCCTTTAGCCATAATATCTGTATTAAAATTTGTATTTATAGAAATAAATTCTACTATTATTATAGTAAGAACAGTTTTTAATACTTGTTCTAACATTTGAAGTTTAGCAGAAACTCTAATTTTTTGTTTTCCGATTAAAATATCCTCTCAAAACAGAGGCAATTGTAACAAATACTATCGATGGAGATAAAAGTTTTAAAATATCAGATGCAACATCTATTCCAAGTAAATTAATAGAAATAAAATCTGCACCAAAGTATAAAAATAAACTAGAAACTAACCCAACACTTGAAAAAATTAAAAGTGCTACTCTTAAAACTTTTCTGCAATTTCTATAATTTCCATATGATTGATTTTCTGCAATTATTTTTGAAATAGCATTTGGAATTCCAATTGAAGATACTGTTAAAAACATTGCATATATTTGATAAGCAGACATACAAACTGCATTTCCACTATCTCCAAATCCCTTTTTATTAGTTAAATATAAACTATAAATCATTCCAAAAATTTTTACACTAACTTGTGATAACATTAAAGCTACAACACCTTGTATAAATGTTTCTTTTTTTTTCATATAAACCTCTTCTTCTTAAATCATTTTATTTTATAAAATCTATTCTAAAAATAGAAAGATTATTACCTAAAACTCTTGATTTTTTTCACATTTTGTAGGATAATATAATTGAATTTTTGTGAGTAAATAAGAAATTACATTACATTATAATTTTATATACATATGCTAAAATATAAATAAAATGGAGGAAAAATGAAACATATAGATGCATTTTTAAAAAAATTAAAAACAGATAGAAATACATTTGCAACGTACATTCTCTTAATGATTTCCATTTATATAACTATTGATAGATTTTTGGAAATATTTTTTGTTGGTGCAGTTGGAATGGCAGTTTCTTATTGGGGACCACTTCAATACACTTTAGCTTTAGCATGCCCTACATTTACCTTACTATTTTCATATTCATCAAAATTTGTAACAGAAGATACAAAAAAATTATCATTTTTTTATATATTTGTAATTAGCTTTTATATAATTACTGTATCTATGTTAGTACAATGGATAAATAAAATTTGCTGGGTATTATTCTTTTCTGTTCCAAATTATTCTTACATAATACAAAATTTTTATGAATTGGTTAAACCAGCACTTTCATCAATGGCATGGTATATTCCAATTGTATCTTTCTACCCTGTATTTAAATGGTGTTACATGACAATTAATGATACAAAAGATATTCGTGATTCCATTTTTGATTACGGTGGTATAGATTTATCAAATAAAAAAGAAGGTTATGGACCTTATACTTGTGAAATGGTACTATGTAAAGATACTGAAACTGGTAAAATTATAAAAACTCCAGAACCAAGAAGATTTGAATCATCTTTAATTATTGGTGTATCTGGTTCTGGAAAAACTTCAATGGTATTTGAACCAATGATTGCAAAAGACATAGAAAAGAAGTTTTTCTTTATACAAAATGCAAAAGAACTAGGATATACAGCATTAAGAACTGGCTTAGCAAATTTAAATAGTCCTTACTCAAATGAATATCTTAATGAACATTTTAATTTAAATATGTTAGTTCCAAATCAATCTAAAGAAAAAATTTATAAAGCATTTTTATCAAAAATAATTTTAAGTAATAACAAAGATGAATATACTTATAAAAATTTAGGATTAACTTATATGGCTCCAGATTATGAATCCATATCTCATATGAAAGATGTTGCTGACAATTTCGGAATTCCATATACAATTATAGATCCAAATGATAGTAATTCAGCAGGATTAAACCCATTTGTTTATAAAGACCCAATTAAGGCTTCTCTTGCAGTATCTGCTATTTTACACAGACTTTATATAGCAGATTTACCAAATGCTGATAATATTAAAAATTCTGTAAATTCACTTGCAATAAGTTTAGAAAATCAAGCTGTAGAAAATTTAGTTATTTTATTAAAAGTTGTTTATCCAAAAGTTAATAATGGCGTATTACCTACCCTTGAAGACTTATATAACTTAATGAATGATTTTTCATTAATAGAAAAATCGGCTAAAATTCTTGAAGAAGATGAAGAACTTGCAGAACAATATCAAATGCAATTAAATTATCTAAAGAAAAACTTTTATTCAGATGCAGAAAACGCTAAAAAGATGAATGATATAGTTGCTAATCCATCAGCTCAAATAGAAAAACTTTTAAGATATCCTGGTGTTAAAGCAATTTTATGTAATAGATTCAATAATAAAAATTATGATGAAGTTTTAAACAATGGAGAAGTAGTTTTTGTATGTACAAGACGTGGAGATTTAGGAAAAACAACACAAAAAGCATTTGGATTATTCTTCTTATTACTAATGCAACAATCAGTTTTATCTAGACCAGGAACAGAAAAAACAAGAGTACCTCACTTTTTATATATTGATGAGTTTACTCCATTTATAGACACATCTACAATGGATTTATTTACTTTATATAGAAAATATAGAGTTGGATGTATTGTTTCTGCACAAAACTTATCTCAAATTGGTACTGAAAAAAGCGAATCTCGTCAAACAATTTTGGCAAATAGTACAACAAAAATTGTATTTGGTAATAATACACCAGAAGATAATAATTGGTGGAATTTGGAATTTGGTGATAAACGTGAATGGACTAAAAAACATACATATCAAACTGATGTTAATAAAACAGATGGCGTTCCAACTTATGATTCTCAATATAGAGATATTGCTTGGATTTGGAAGAAAAACTTTGAAGCTGGAAAGATTCAATCCTTAAAATTCAAACAAATTATTTATAAAACTAAAGATTTAAAAGGAAAAAATCTTATTGGAAAATCAAAAGTAGACTTTTTAGAGTCTAGATTTAAAGAACCTCAAAAAATTAAAACTTACAATTTTAATAAGTTTGTTCAAGGTATTTCTAATAATCAAGATGATGAAAAAGAAAAGAAATTCGATTTAAAAAATATTGATTTCTCTTCCCAATCTTCAGAAATAGATGGTCCTATTGTTAGAAACCCAAACCGTACATTTGAATATAATAAAACAGGAGCAAATTATATAAATCCTATAAAAACATCAGATAAATCTTTAAATAAAGCTATTGATGACTATAATAATAGTAAAAACAATAACAACAATAAAGATTCATAAATAGATAATTTACTTAAAAACATAAAAAAACATCTCTACTACAGGGATGTTTTTTTCTTTAATAAAATCAGTTAAAATAAATAATATATTTATATACAATATTATAATAAAAAAAGAATTAAAAGCAAACAAAAAGGAATGTTTCCTATTTCTATATAGAAAACATTCCGTGTTAGCATTTTAATTTAAAAAGTAATATTTTGAATCTAGTACACATCTTTATTTATCACTTGATGTATACTTCTTTTTATACTACTTTAATTTAATATCTTTTATAGTATATTTTTTATTTCAAAAATTTAATTTCTACGTTTTTAGCTTTATATTTTCCTGTTCCTTCATCAACAACAAATTCAACTAAAGATTTTTCTAAACTTGTATCTGTTTGTTTTAAGTCTGTTGTAAAATAAAATTTAATTTTATCAATACTAATTTTATTTACTATAATTTCTTTAAATACTTCTACCATATGTTTATCATCTTCACAAACAAATATTATTTGTGGTGGAATTTGATAACCAGAATCTCCTGCTTGAAAATGCTCATAAAAGTCTTTATAAAGTTTTAATCTTTCTGTTAATTTTACTTCCCAATCCTTTTCTCTACGTACACATTCAAAAACTAAACCAATTTGTTTATTTGCTTTTCCTAGTATAACTTCTCCATGTGGTTTAAAAGATTTTCCAAGAGTTTTTGCTGTAATTTGTGGCTTAACTTTATAACTTTGAAAATTACTAGATTTTCTATAATATGCTATAATAATTTGATTACCAGCTAATCTCTTTTTTATCATTCCAACAGGTTTTGTATTATCTGTTGGTTGCCAATGGCATTCTACTTCTTTTGATGTAAGTAAATATTTTCCCATTTTTTCTAAACAATATATTCTATAAATTCCTTTACCCTCTTCTGATGTAAAGAAATATCTTGTTAATATCTTTGATTTTACCAATTGTTCTAACTTATTATTAAGTTTATCTTGTGATTTAACATCTACTCCTTTTTGTACTAATATCTGATAAATTTGTCTTGATGTCATAAATTCAAATTCATTAATTAAATCTAAAATCTCAAAGTGAATATCAGTTATATGTCCTAAATTAATTTTGTGGATAATTTGGTTTATTGAAACATATCCATCTTTTCCATCAAAAGTTTTTATTTCTCCTTCTCTAATTGCAAAAGGAGAAACGGTAGTTTTAATATTTTCGTCATCTACCATCTTCTCAAAATACCTCCCCTTATTTTATGTATATATTAATATTAAAATTAATATCTTAGCTTTAAACAATAATAAGTTTTATTTTTTTCTTATCTGGAATTATTTTCTTTATATAAACATCTACTGTTTGACCATAATAAAAGCCATCTTTATATTCAGCCATTCCAACAAGATTAGGTTTTAATTCTACAAATAATCCATTTTTAAATTTATCTGCTTCTTTAACAATTCCTTTTACAATTGATTTTTCCTGTAAGCTTTCCACATTTTCATCCCATGTTCCGGAAAAGTTCTTTATATGATAAAATTATACGATTATTTTCTCTGTCAATTGATTTTACCATAACATTAATTTTTTGTCCACTATAAAAACGTTCCTCTGGTGATTTTATTCTAGAAACAGATATATCTTCAATATGAATTAGCCCGAGTAACTCCCGCTCCAATTTCAACAAAAACTCCATATTTTCTAATATTTTTTACAATTCCTTTTATTACACTACCAACTTGTAAATTATCTTTCATCCATTCTAAAGCTTCTTTATGAGCATTCTTTCTAGAAAGAATAACTTGATTATCAGAATAAATTTCTTTAATTTTAAATTGTACATATGAATTTAATTTATTTTTACAAATACTTGGTCTTGTATATCCATACTCATCAGAATCAATAAAATCCATTTCATTTCGTGGAATAATTCCAACAATATCATTTCCAAGTTTTACATGGAGATTATAATTTGAATCGCATTCATAAACAAATCCTTGCATTACATCTCCATTATTAAATGCTTCCTTTATAGAATCTATTTTATAATTAGCTTTATTTTCTACCCATCCTTCAGGAATAAAATTTAAATATTCCATATCTTCTCCTTCGTAATTCTAGAAATTAATTTTAATCTCTTTTTTCTTATTTTAGTAAATCTTCTATTTCATTTGGCTTTAAATATCTCCATTTTCCAATTTCTATATCTTTGACACCAATATTTCCAATTTTGGCTCTATGAAGAGCTATAACTTTTTTTCCAACTGCTTCACACATTTTTCTAACTTGTCTATTTTTTCCTTCATGAATTGTAATCATAATTCTAGATTGGTTTTTATCTTCATCTATTTTTAAAATTTTCACTTTTGCTGGTCTTGTTTTATATTCATCATCTATAATAACGCCATCTTTTAATTTTTGAATCTCTCCATCCGTAATCTTTCCTATTAATGTAACTGTATAGGTTTTCTCAATTTCATGTTTTGGATGTGTAACTTGATATACAAAATCACCATCATCAGTTAGTATTAATGCTCCGTGATGTATACATATCTAATCTTCCAACAGGAACTATTCTTCTTCCCTCTATTTTTACTAAATCCAAAACAGTATCTCTATCAAATTGGTCTGTTACAGTACTTACATAACCTATTGGTTTATTTAATAAAACATAAATATAATTTTTATGAAGCTTTTGAACAAGCTTTCCACAATATTTAACTTCATCTTTTTCATCATCAATTTTAGTTCCAAGCTCAGTAATTATTTTATTGTTAACACTTACTCTCCCTTGCAAAATCAATTCCTCTGATTTTCTCCTAGAAGCAATACCACAATCTGATAAATATTTTTGTAATCTTATTTCCATAATTTCCCCACTATAATAAAATATTAAGAATTTTCCTCTTCATCAAGTCTATCAATTACGTTTTTAAAATATTCTGGAATATCAGCCTTTAGTTCCATTTTCTTTCCATTTCTTGGATGTATAAATTCTAGTTTATAACTATGTAGCATTTGACCACTTACATTAAATGGATTTTTTCCATTTGAATATGTACTATCTCCAACTAAAGGAAATCCTATTTGAGCCATATGAACTCTAATTTGATGTGTCCTACCAGTTTCAATATTTACTTCTATATAAGTATATTCTTTATATTTTTTCAAAACTTTAAAATGAGTTATTGCTTCTTTTCCATTTTTATTTACAGCCATTTTAGTTCTATCTGAAAGAGAACGTGAAATTGGCATATTTATAGTTCCACTATTTTCTTTAATTCTTCCACGAACTAATGCTCTATAAATTTTCTTTACTTCATGATTTTTTATTTGTTCACTAATATTAATATGGGCTATATCGTTTTTAGCAATTATTAAAAGCCCTGATGTATCTTTATCGATTCTATGTACAATACCTGGTCTTATTTCTCCACCAATTCCAGATAAAGAATCTTTACAATATGACATTATAGCATTTACTAATGTTCCATTTGGATTTCCATTTCCAGGATGAACAACTAATCCTTTAGCTTTATTTACAACAACAATATCATCATCTTCATAAACTATATCTAATGGAATATTTTCAGCTTCTAAAGTAGCTTCTTTTATTTCTTCTGGAGTTATTACAATTTCATCTCCAATATTTACTTTATAAGAATCTTTTGGAATATCTCCATTTACCAAAATTTTTCCATTATCAATCATTCTTTGAATAGCTACTCTAGAAAATTCTAATTTACTTGCTAAATATTTATCAATTCTAATTCCATTATCATTAGAATCTACTATTAAATTCATTTATCCATCTCCATTCAAAACTACTTCATAAAATATTACTATATATAATTTATATATCCCATCTTCCTTTTGTTTTATCTTTCTTTAATATAATTTTTATTAAATATTTTGGAAGTACCATCATTCTAACAATTCTTTTTGGCTCTTTAACTAATCTCCATAACCACTCTAATCCAATTTTTTGAAATATTACAGGTGCTCTTTTTATTTTCCCAGCTTCATAATCGAAAGTTCCACCGCTGACCAGCTCCGAATATCAACTTTTAATTCATTTTTATGTTTATAAATCCATTTTTCTTGAATTGGAGCTCCCATAGCAACAAATAATACATTTGGCTTTAAATCATTTATTTGTTTTATTACTTCTTCTTCAGAATCTTCTTCAAAAAATCCTTCATGACATCCTATAATCTTACAATTTGGATAATCTTTTAAAACATTATCTCTTGCTTTTTGAGCAATACCTTTTTCTCCACCTAAAAAGTAAAATGTCCATCCTTCTTTTGTTCCTACCTCTATTACTTTTCTAAAATAAGCTTGTCCTGGAATTCTTGCTTTAAATGGCTTTTTTTGGAGCTTTCCACCAATCATTACACCTACACTATCTGGCGTTGCAAAATCAGCTTTATTTAATATCTCAAAAAATTCTTTGTCTTTCCATGCAGTCATTATAAATTCTGTATTGGGTGCTACAACCATTTTACAAGTTTTATTACTTGATTCTATAAGATCTTTTGTAAAGTCACCAGCCTCTTCTATTGTTATATTATCTATATTAACTCCAAGTATTTTTATGGTATCTCGTTTTAACAATTCTTTACTCCCTAGCTTTTATTTTTTCATTGCTGCTTTTATTTCAATAGTAGAAAAAAACACAAAATTTATTACAAATAATATCCATCCAATAACTATACAACAATCTGCAATATTAAATACTGGAAAGTCACCAACTTTTATAAAGTCAAATACTGCACCTTTAAATATTCTATCTAATAAATTTGAAATTCCACCAGCTAATATTAAATCTAAAAAAACTAATATTTTTATATTTAAATTTGCTTTTTGATTTATAATATAATTAACTATAAATATTAATATAGCTACACTTAAAATTATATTTACAAAATTTTGCTTATTTATACCAAAAGCTATTCCTTCATTTTCTACTTTTGTTATAACTAAAATATCTGAAATTAAATTAATATCTTTTGTTAAAAATATATCTAAACAAATTTTACTTACTTGGTCTATTAAAATTAATATAATTATTATAATTAACGAAATTTTAATTATTTTTTTCGATTCCATAAACTACTCCGCATTTAATCTTTGATATATGACAAATGAGTTATCATTATATAATAAATTATAATTTAAATCTGAACCAATTTTCACATTAACATCATCTCCAGCATATAACATAACATATCTTACATTATATTTTTTAAAGATGTCTTCATAATTAGAATTTAATCCTGGTATACTTAATGCATCTGTGAATATATCTTCTCCACTATTAAATTCTGGTGTATATAAATCACATCTAGAATCTATAAACACAGGAATTCCATTTAATAATAAATAACTTCCATAATTATACTCATTATAAAGATGAAGTTCTTCTTTGGAAATATTATTTTCTTCCATATAATTTAATAACCAACTTGTAGCTTCTACTGGATATGAAGAAGGTTCTACATATTTATCATTTTCTTTTTCTTTATATAAATCTTTAGCAATCATAGTAACTACAACTACAGTAATTGACATTCCAAAAATACTTGTTAACAATCTTTTTATAACTTTGCAAAAATTATTATCATACTTTTCAAAAAAACTACTAATTAATTTTGCAAGAATTGGCATACACATAATAACAACTAATGATACTTGTCTTCTTGCTTTAAAAGCTAATATTAAAGTTCCTGCAAACATTAATAAATCGCTTAAACGAACTTTTATATCAAATAAAATTAATATTATAAACATTATTCCAAGCATAACAGCAAATTCTATATTGTCTGCTAAAGTAAGTGGTAAATGTTCATTTATTGAATTTGTAGTATTACCATTATAAATTTTAAAAGTATAAGTAAAAGCTCCTGTTCCCATAGGATTTATAAAACCTATAAATATTGCTATTATTAAAAATATAACTAAAGTTGTCATTGCTTTATTTTTTTCAATAATAACTTTATATGGATTTTTTCTTCTCTTTTCTCTTTTTATTTTTCTAGATTCTACATTCTTTTTGCTTTTTTCTATAAAACTATTATATCTTTCTTTTCTTTCCTCTGAATTTGTAAACCTTTTTAAAATATAAAATATTCCTCTAAAAAGTTTTTCATCTAAATCTAATTCACTAATTACAATAAAAATAAATTCTGCAACATATGGAGCAGCAAATACAAAAAACATTGGAAATACTGCACAGTGTAATTGAACTATTAAAAATGCTATAAATAAAAGAATAAATCCATATCTTTTCTTATTAGTTTCTAACAATTTTTCTATAAAGAAAATTTCTAATACAAATAATATAAATGTAACAAGCTGAGCTCTTGCAGCAATATATGATTTCATTAAATAAAGTGCAAATAATGTAACAATACCTGAAACAACTCTATTATTTTTAGAAATCTTTAAACTAGTTTTATATAAACACATACCCAAAATGGCTGTTAAAATAATCGTAACAATATATATTCCTGTTCCCCAATAACTACCACTTACTAAATATACAATATATAGTCCAATATCATATAACCAATGTGGCCATGTATATGATAAATCATGCCATGAAAATGGATCTTGTGAAATCCCTGAAATTCCGTTTTTTACAAGATACTCTCCACACTTTATATTATAAAATGTATCATTTTGTAAAGCTTTTGGAGTAATTGCAATTGCTATTACTATAATGCAAATAATTGCAATAACATCAAATATAATATTATCTATTTTTTCTGCTCTTGGTTGCTTTTCTTTTTTTACCTTTTTACTTAATGCCTCTTCCATTTAAACAATCCTATCTTTAAATTAATTTTCCTTACGGACACTTAAATTTTAAGTATATTATATACTTTATTACATAAATTGTAAAGATTTTTTGCATTTAAGTTTCATGATTTTTGTAAAATAATAAAAATTACACTTACTTTACAAACTTACATTTGTTTTTTGAATTACATAATTTTTGCAAACTTATATAATTTTTATTATTAACATACAAAAAAGTAAGTTTATTTAAATTAAACAAACTTACTTTTATATTATAATCTCTTTTATAAAAACATATAATAAAAAATTTAAATTTTTACTATACAGTTTCTTCTTGATTTTGATTTTCATTATTTTCTTCTTTTTCTGCAATTTCCATGCTTGCAATAGAAACTTCATATGCAACTCTTGTTTCTACAGTTCCATCATCATGTTTCTTTTCATATGTTCTTGATTGAACTCTACCTACTATTTTTACTTCTGTTCCAACTTCTATATTTTGACAGAATCTAGCATTTCTTCCCCATGCAATACAAGGTATATAATCAGACTTATTATAAGCTCTATTTACAGCAAGTAAAATATCTGCTATTTCTCTTCCAAATGGTGTTTGTCTATAAATAGGTTTTTTACATACATATCCAACTAATGTTACTTCGTTTGTTAGAACATCTTTTCCTATTTCAACATCTACTGGAGTTTCTTTTATCTCCTTTGCAAAAACTGTTAGTATTAATCTATTTTTTTCATTTTCATAATTATTATAGCTTCTAAATTGACCTTCTACTTCTACATTTTTCCCTATTGTTAGATCAACATCTGTTAATAATCTTTCTGATACTGTAATTGGAATGATATCAGTGTTTGAACTTAAACGAACTACTTCTAGATTAAAACTATAAAATTTTTCTCCATAAATCTCATGGCTATACTTTTGTTCACTTACAATTTTTCCAACCAATATTAAATGGTTATTTTCCGAATAATTTGTATTCAATTTTTATTCCTCCTTAAATTTATCCACTGTATCTTAATATATAATGCTTATCCTCGTTCATTTTCTGCATGAAACAAGTTTATTATAACACCTTTTTCATAATTTGTCTACATAAAATTGAATATTTTTCATTTTTTTTACAAAAAAACTCTTTTTTACCATTTAATTTCTCTTTAAACTGTATCTTTTCTAGCTATATTGGTTTCATAATTTATTCGTAAACCTGTTTTATTTTATGTTACTTAATACATATTTTTTATATAAATTTCCCTTTTCTTCGAAGTTTTTAAAATGGCTATAACTAGAGGCAGCTGGAGAAAGCACACATGAATAACCCTGAGCAGTTACTTTTTTGGAAATACTTACTGCTTCTTCTATAGTTTCTACTTTATATACTTGTTTAATATCTTTTAATTGTTCGTAAATTTTGTTACCAGTTTCTGGCATACAAATTATATTTTTTACATTAGAACTTTTTAAAAAATTTATTAATTCTTGTTGGTCAACTCCCCTATCCATTCCTCCACAAATCAATGTATCTACATTAGATATAGTTTTTATACAATTTATAGTTGCTTGTGGAATTGTAGCTATTGCATCATCATAAAACTCTATATTATCAAATTTTCCAATATACTCCATTCTATGTTCTAAAGGCTCAGAATTTTTTATGCTTTCTATTGCTTTATATAAATTAAGATCTAGAATTTTTACTACTGCTAAAAGAAACATCATATTATTTAATATATGCATTCCCTTTATTTTTCTTGGCTCATTTGCATTCATTAAAATCTGGTTATTAAAATATATGTTATCATTTTTCAAATATACTTTATTTTTTATTTTTTCATTCATTTTAGTTCCGATCCAAATAAACTGCAATATCATTAAGTTTATAATCATATAAATGAGATTTAATAAGATTATTTTCTGCATTATAAATAAAAAAGTCATTATCATTCTGAAATTTTGCTATATTAAATTTTGCTTTAATATATTCTTCTATACTATTTACATGGTCTAAATGTTCTGGAAAAATGTTTAACAAAATAGAAATGTGAGGAGAAAATTTAGTAAATTCTAATGTATGAGATGATACTTCAATTATTATATATGAATTAGAAGTAAAATTATCAACTTCATCAAATATAGGGTTCCCTATATTTCCAACTAAAAATACCTCTTTTTCTTGAGCTTTTAAAATATTATATAACACTGTGCTTGTTGTACTTTTTCCTTTAGTTCCAGTTATACCAATTTTAATTCCTGGAAAAAATTTTAATAAAAGCTCATAATCTGTAATTATTTTATCTTTAAAACTTGATATATCTATGTCTTTTAATACAACTCCTGGTGCCTTTATTATTAAATCAAATTCATTTAAATTATTTAAATAGTTATCTCCTAAGTTAAAATACACATTAGAATCAAATTCATTTCTATCAATTTCAATATTTTTATCAGCAATTGTAATTTTTTTATCTTTAAAATGCTTTCTTATATATTGAAATATAGACTTTCCTTGCTTTCCAAATCCTAAAAGCACAATATTCTTATCTTTAAAAAATTCAAGTATTGTCATATGTTCTCCTTTAAAATTTTCTTAAATTCATCTGGTAAATTATTATTCTCATTAAAATATTTTAAATTACTATCTGAGGTATCTACTAAATCAAAATGTTCTTTATAATATTTTAATAAATAAGGCAATTCATTTGCATCTATTAATTTTATTACTTTACTTATTGAATATCTTACCTCACTAAATGTACCAACACATTCAAATGGCTTAATATCTCCAAATCCACATAATTCTATAAAAGTTTGTAATAAGTTTTCTTTTTCAAATAAATTAGCTCCAAAAATTTCTTCAAGCTTTTTTTGTTCTATAAATGGACTAAGAATAGTATAAACAAATAAACATTTTGGGCAATCTCCACACCAAATCCAATTGACCCCTTTACTTCCTTTATTACAGCTCTTAAAAATCTTATGATACTTTTCTAATCTTGAAAAAATCATAGCAATTTGAAGTTCACTTATTGGTCTTAAAAAACTAAAATATTCTGATTCTGTTTTCAAATAATTTCTTGCATACCATCTAAAATCATTTTCAAATTCTAATGTTTTAGAATATTGATGATTAATATTTTCATTTTCTATATTAGTTTCATTTGAACTATCTTCATTAGATAATGCAATATATTTTTTATCTAACATAAAAGCTATTGCATAAGTTAAAAATGCAACCATAGCAGAAAATGGTGTATGTCCATTTAAAAACCCCTTTTTATTTAAATCTATTAAATTTTTATCAATTATTCTATTTACTTCAATTATAGAATCTTTAGAAAAACCTGCTATTTGAATACAATTATATGAAACTTCTTTTGTGCCAATCATAAAAGGATTAATATTTTGAAACTTATCTTTCAATAACTCCATTGTAACATTAGAATCTTTTCCTCCTCCTATTGGGATAATAATCCCAGAAGTTATTTTAGGAATTTCTTCTAATTCTATAAAATTCCCAATAGATTTAAATTTAACAAAATCTTCTTCTGATGTTTGTATTTTATTTATATATCTAAATTCTCCTAAACCAAGATAAAATAATTTTCTAAACCATTTTTCTTGTTTTTCATCTAATCTACCACATTTAATTATAAAATTTTCTGAACATGTTGCTTTAAAATAACTAATTGCCTCTACCATCCCAAGATTAAAAACAATATTTTTTAAAATATTAGACTCCAAATGTTTCCATCTGAAGCCTTTTTTTAATATTTCATGTTTTGGTGTAAATTTTGCTAATCCCTCTATTTCAAATTCATAATCAAAATAAATTTTTTCACTATCTTCTGAAATTTTATAATTATTATAAATAAAATTTGGATATTTCATAACTTTAAACTCCTCTTTCCATCTATTTTATTATCTGAAACTGTTTTATATATGGTTTTTTTCCTATTAAGTATTGCATAAAAAAATGATGTTATTGGAACTGAAATAATTAATCCTATATTCCCAATAAAAATAATTATACCTATTAGAAATATTTCATCAATATTTAAAATATCATTTAATTTATAGCCATTTTTTAAATAATAACACATTGGAATTAATGTTATTCCAGCAAATAACAAAAACAAAACATTAATTTTTTCACTAATTACTTCTTTTCCAACTATAACTCCAATTTTAAATTGTTCTTTCCAATCTATATCTTGAGCTTTATCTTTTTCTAAATCTAATCTTGATATTATTCTAGGCACTATATCAATAAATATTCCTAAAAATATTGTAACAGCCATTCCTAATATAATATTATTAGAAAGATTACTTTTATACATACCAATTACATTAGTATTAGAACCAATTATAAAAACTATAAAACCACAAATAAAACTCGTACTAAGTATAGAAATCACTTCCGAAAATGATTTTCTATGTATTCCTTCTTTTATTAAAATATTCATAGTAACTATTAAAAATGATACTATACCTGTTAAAATCCAAATATTTTTATCATTTATAATTGCTTTTATATATATATAATATAAAATTAAAATTGTTAATACATATCTTATTAAATTTTTTATGCAAGATTTTTTTTCAATTATTATTATTGAAACTATAAAAACTATTATTGCAAAAAGAATATAATATTGTCTTCCAGATTTTTTTACTTCTTGTTTTATATCTTTGCTATCATTTTTAGGTGTTTCTATAACTTGTGTAGCTTCTGTTTCATTTACAGACTCACCTTCTTGAATATTTATATCATCAGTAGCATATATAACTCCAATTAACAAATTCATCATTAGTACAAAAGTCAATATAATTAGAATTATTTTTTTGTACATAACTCCTCCAACTAAAATATTACAATATCAATTTCATTTGTATCAAGATTTTCGCCATATGCAAAAATTATATAAACATATCCATCATCTGTTAAAAAATAATTTTTTATATTATCTATTTTATACATACTATCATTTGGATTTCTAGTAAAAGAAGAACCATATTGTTTAGCTATTTCAGCAGCATTATTTGCAGCTATTTGTATTGTAGAATCTATACTTCTTTGTACATCTTCTATACTTGTTTCTTTTAATTTTATTAATTCTTTTAAAGAAATTTCCTTTTTATCAGGAATGCTATAATTATATGTCGCAACTGTAACAGTTTCAGCTGTATTCTCAGATTTCTGAACAGTTTTTATTGCAATTGAAATTGCACCATTATTTACATAAGCCACATAATTAACTTGATAATTAGTAAAACCCGTTGTACTTCTCATAATTTTATTTGCTTCATCTAAAAACAATTCTTTAATTTCACCATTTATCTGTTTAGCAACATCATTATTTATATTTAATATTGGAATTTGTAAATCAACATGATAATAATTTTCATCATCATTTTGAACTGTATATCCTGTATAAACAACAGCTCTTGTTGTATCTATTTTATCAACATTTATATTTTCACTATTTACATGTAATTCATTTGTAAATATATTATTAAAATTAGCTTTTAAATCAGAATATTCTTCTTGCGTTTTATTACTTCCTATATGTATACCAAGCATTAGAGGATCTGTATCTGAATATTTATAAAAATATTGTCCATATATTGCAATACAAACTGCTACAACGCAAATTAAAAGTAATACAACAAAAAATATAACTTTGTTTTTTCCATTTAATTTACTAACAAATCTTCTTAATGATCTATTTATTCTGTTCATTTTTATACCTCTTACCTATATATTTTCTAGTATGCATATTATATCATCTTGCTATTTACAATTCAATACTTTATGAAATTAAGTTTTTGGATTTCTTATTATACCTACCAAAAAAATTATTTACTTATTTACTTATTTAAATTATCTTAAATATATATAATTAAATCTTTAACTAATTTTCTTTAAAATTAAAAATAACAGGAAAAATACCACTATTCTTCCTGTTATAAAATGTAATTACAAACATTAACACTTTTTATCCAATTTTAAATTCTAATTCATTCCCATTTTCTGCCAAATGCACAAATACTGTATTCCCAGTTTTTAGTTCATCTCTTAAAATTTTATCTGCCAAAGTATCTTCAATATAATTTTGAATTGTTCTTCTTAATGGTCTTGCTCCATATTTTAAATCTGTTCCTTTTTCTAATAAGAATTTCTTTGCAGACTCATCTACTTCTAAATTAATTTCTTTTGATTTTAAAGCATTATTAGTTTGTTTTAATAATAAGTCTACTATTTGAATTAATTCACTTTCTGTTAAACTATTAAATGGAATTATTTCATCAACTCTATTTAAAAATTCTGGTCTAAATAAACTTTTTAATGCTTCTACCATTTTATTTGAATTTTGTATACTATCTTTTCCAAATCCTATAGAATTTGTATTTAAATTTGAACCAGCATTTGAAGTCATAATAATTATTGTATTTGAAAAATTTACAACATTTCCTTGTGAATCTGTAAGTTTTCCATCATCTAAAACTTGTAGCAAAATATTAAAAACATCTGAATGAGCTTTTTCAATCTCATCTAATAAAATAATTGAATATGGTCTTCTTTTAACTCTATCTGTTAATTGTCCAGCATCATCATATCCAACATATCCAGGAGGAGCTCCAATTAACTTAGCTGTAGAATGACTTTCCATATATTCAGACATATCTATTCTAATAATAGAATCTTCACTACCAAATATTTCTCTTGCTAAAGCTTTAGATAACTCTGTTTTTCCAACTCCAGTAGGTCCAACAAATATAAATGATGGCGGTCTTTTAGTACTTTGAAGTCCAACTCTATTTCTTCTTATAGCTTTAGAAACTGCTTCAATTGCTCTATTTTGTCCAATAACATGATTATGTAAATATTTTTCTAAATTAAGTAATTTTTCTGTTTCTGCTTCTGTTATTTTTGTTACTGGAATTTTTGTCCATCTTTCAATAACTTCTGCTACATCTTGAACTGAAAGAATTGATGGTTTAAGAGATTTTTCTATTTTATCCATTCTTTCTTTTAAATTACACTCTTTTGTTTTTAAATCTGCTGCTTTTTGATAATCTTCTATTGAATCTGAAGAAACAGCTTCTTCTTTTTGCGTTTCTATAACTGCAAGCTCATTTTTTATCATTTCTAATTCATATAATTCTTTATTATTCAAATTAATTTTTGAACATGCTTCATCAATTATATCAATTGCCTTATCTGGTAAAAATCTATCATGAATATATTTTTCAGACATATTTACAATTCTTTCAATTATATCATCTGTAATTAAAACTTTATGAAAATCTTCATAATATTTTTTAATTCCTTTTATAATTTCAATTGTTTCATCAATTGTTGGTTCATCAACTTGAATTGGTTGAAATCTTCTTTCTAGGGCTGAATCTTTTTCTATATATTTTCTATATTCTTTTAATGTTGTAGTTCCTATTATTTGAATTTCACCAGAAGATAAAGCTGGCTTTAAAATATTTGCTGCATTCATTGAATGTTCTGCATCTCCAGCACCTATTATATTATGAAGTTCATCAATTACTAAAATTATATTTCCATAAGTTTTACATTCATCTATTAATGACTTCATTCTTGATTCAAATTGACCTCTAAATTGAGTTCCTGCAACTATAGCTGTGATATCTATTAAATATACTTCTTTATTTAATAATTTAGCTGGTACTTCATTTCTTGCGATTTTAAGAGCTAGACCTTGAGCAATAGCAGTTTTACCAACTCCTGGCTCCCCTATTAAACATGGGTTATTTTTAGAACGTCTATTTAAAATTTGTGTTACTCTCAAAATTTCTTGCTCTCTACCAATAACTTCATCAATCTTTCCAGAAGCAGCCATTGCAGTTAAATTAGTTCCAAATGAATCTAAAAATTTCTTTTTGTTATTTTTAGCTTTCTTTTCAACTTTAACTTTTTTATGACTAGAAGCTCCCTCTGCTGATGCACTATTATTAGAAGAAGTATTTTCTTGTTGTTCATTATTTGAATTATTTCCTTTAAAAAGGTTTAATATTCCTGCAAATGGATTACTTCCATCTTCAGTATTTTCTAAATCATTTAATATATCTAATTCTCCATTTTCATTAATTTCATTCATAAAATTTCCAAATTGTTCAGAAAGTTCTGCTATATCATCTTCAGAAATATTTGCATTTTGTGTTAAAACTTGAAGTGGATTAATACCTTTTTCTTTAGCACAATTATAACAAAGACCCTCTACTGTAGTCTTATTATTTTCTATTTTATTAATAAATACAACTGCAGGATTCTTTTTACACACTGAGCATTTCATATTCATACGTTAAACTCTCTCCTTACATCATTTTAATATTACTTATAATACAATATTTTAACGTGTTAGTCAATAGCTAAATGTGGTAAAAAACTATTCAAAATTCTCTAAAATTGAATTTAAACTTGATGCGCCATATACATAAATTCCTTCTTCTAATCTTCTAACATCTTCTTCAGATAAATATTCTGTATAAATTTCTGTTTTTTCATAAAGTGTTTTATCATAATTTTCATTTAAACGATACACTGTAACAATTCCATCTGTTGAATTAATTACAAAATGCTCACTACAAAGTCCATCCATAAGTTTATATAAAGTTACAGCGTCTTTTGAAAATTCCTTAATAGTCCAATCTGGATATTTTTCTTTAACTTCGTCTTCTGTAAGATTAGACATTTCTACTGGAAGTTCAGATTGTTTAATTTCTGTATGTTTACAATCTTCATATTTTTTTTCTAAAGATAAAGTTGCTGTTGGTAAAAGTTTTTCTTCTAAACTTGATGTTTCTAAAACTGCCTCTTCTGAATTTTCTGCTTTTGTTGTATCTCCTGCAATATTAGTACTTGTATCTGAATCTTTTTTTCCTAAAATCATTGGATAAAATTTTCCAATAAAATATCCTATTAATGCCGAAAATAAAAATATTAATATTCCATATTTAACAATCTTCTTCATAATCTATCTCCTTAGATTCTTAATCAAATAAAGCTATACAGCTATACTTAATATTATATTTTTTTCCTTAAATTTATTATGTATAACTATAATTAAAAATATACCAATTTTAATAAAATTTTCATATACTTATTTTTTCAATTTTCTTACTCATACATAAAATTTCTATAATATTCTACATTTTATTCTTTTTGTTTCATAAGTTTAAAATTTTATAAAAACTTTTATATAAAACGAACCCTTGCAGAATACTAGTAAATAGTATCCTGCAAGGGTTACTTTGATAAATAATATCTCTAAATTACCTTTAGAGATTGGAGAAGATCTGGTATTTCGTCAAAGGAATATTTCTGATAACTTAATTCTTTATAAAATGCCTGAAAATATTTTTCAATTCCTTCAGACAAATTATTAGAATCTTGCTCCTTTTTAACTTCAATCAGAGCATCAAATGTCGGACCATCTCCAAATAATCCATCATCATTTCTTTCTCCTTTTTGATGAATATTTTGGAATTGATAGCCACGGATCTTTCTATAAAATCCGCTACGCCCGCACCTAAGCCCAGTTATCTCAACAAAAAACAATTTCTCATCTTTAAATATTCCTTTTATGCAGCTCCGTTCTTGTTCTGAATCCATATTCATTATGCCTACAATTTCATTTTTTTCTTTCTGGATAAAATATCCATTAAATGATTCACTTGGATTCTGCATATACCTGTCGCTTACTAAACCTGAAATTTTAAACAACTCCATATTTCCCTCCATTTATATTCAGTATAGCCACCGGGTTACATAATAATTTTAATATAATATCAATTCTTTGTCAAGCATTCGTTTGTATATTCAATTTAGCATCTTATTCAACCAAATTTCTCCTTCTTTACTAATTATTATAGTAATTTCTCCATCTCTATCTGTTCTAAATATCTTACTTCCACATCCGCTTTAACCTTTTTAAAACCACATCATTTGGATGGTCAAATATATTATTTTCACCAACCCCAATAAGTACTACTTTTGGTTTTACTATATTTAAAAATCTTTCTGTTGATGATGTTTTTGAACCATGATGTGCAACTTTCAATATTGTAGATTTTAATATATTTGTATCTTTATATTTTTCTAAAATAACATTTTCTGCAATTTCTTCAATATCTCCTGTAAATAACATACTATAACTTTTATAAACTAATTTACATACTAATGAATTATTATTTAATATGTTTTCATTAATTATATAATTAGAAGTTGGCCAAAGTATATCCAAATACAAATTTTTCTCAATAAAAATTTTATCTCCTGCTTCTACTAATTTTACTTTTACTTTTTTCTCATTTACAATCTTTATAAAATTTTGATAATTTTCTGAATTTTCAAATTGCTTGCCAATAATTATTTGTCCTATTTTTAATTCATTTATTATAGTTAATAATCCGTCCGCACATGGTCAGAATCAAAATGAGATATTATTATATAGTCTACAAATTTAGTTCCAGACTTCAATAAATAAGGAAGGACAACATTTTTACCATAATCATATTCTAAATTATTTCCTCCATCTATTAAAATAGTTTTTTTCATAGAAGTAGTAATAAGACTACAATCTCCTTGACCAACGTCAATAAAATTTATTTTTATATAATCTTTTTTGGAAATATTTTTTATTAAAATCAAAAATAATAAAATTATAAAACTAAATTTTATTAAAATTTTCAGTTTTAATATTATAATATTTCTATTTACATATATATACTCTTTTAATTTATCTTTAAAGAATAAATATATCATTAAAATTAAATAATACAAAATAAAAAATATTATATTTGGTGTTGTAACATAAACTTTAGAAAATTTAATATTTCCTATATAGTTAGATAATTTAAATAGAATACTTAAAAGAAAATTTTCAAGAAAAACCAATACTTTTAAAAACTTTCCTAAAAATAGGCAAATATAACCTAAAATTATAATCCATCCAATAAAAAAAGATACTAAAAAATTTGAAATAAAAAAGGTTAATGAAATTGTATTATATACATACAAAATTATTGGAAAAATAAATATATTCACTGATAAACTAGTTTTTAAGCTCTTTATAAACAATATTTTTATAAATTTAATTAATGTTTGTAATTTAAGTTTTTTATCTACAAAAATATCTTTTAACTCTATTTCTTTTTCGTATGCTTCACTAAATTTCAAATTTAACTTTACTAACCCAAATGTTCCTAAAAAGGAAAGCCACATCCCAACATTTTCAATATTATATAAATTAATAATCAATATAATATCTAAAGAAAATAATAGTGATGTTATAACATCATTTCTTCTATGTAAATTTTTAGCAAGAATAAGTAAAATGCTCATTATACAAGCTCTAATACAGCTTGGGATTCCTCCAGTAAAAATAACAAAAAATATTAAAAACAAAATTAAAATATAATTTCTTAAATTTCTGCTTTTTATAAATCTTTTTAAAATTAAACTAACTCCGATTAATTATATATACTACATGCATTCCAGAAATAGCTAATACATGAGATAAACTACTATTCCTAAAACTCTCAGACATTTCGTCTTCTATATTACTTTTATCTCCAATTAATAAACCTGATAAAAAACTTGCATAATTTTTATCAAATATTTTAAATAGATTTTTTATTAAATTTTGTCTAAATTTAGAAATTATTGAAAACAAAGTCTTTTCATTTTTTATAATTTGAACTGTTTTACTATTTATAATTCCATAAATTTTATTTTGTCTTAAATATCTTTCATAATCAAATCCATTAGAATTCCTTTTAGAACTAGCCTTTGAAAACTCTCCATCTATAGAGATTAAATCTCCATATTCTAATTCTATATCTTTTGAAGTATATAATAAAAGTTTTGTGTCCTTATATTTAGAATTAAAATTAATAGATTTTACTTTTACTAAATATCTATTAGTATAATTTTTTTCTTCTTTAAAACTTATAACTTTTAAAATTGCTTTACATTCAAAGTTACTTTCATACAAACTTTCATAATTATAATCATTTTTTATTGTAATTAATACAAATAAAATACAAATTACATAACCTATAATTAATAATTTTCTAAATTTCAAATTATAATTATTAAAATTTTTTATTGATGAAAAGTTTTTTACTAAGCTTTCAAATTTTAACAAAATAAAAAAATATATAATTAAAACAAAAAGAGCTATATTTTTAAAATATAGCCCTAAACATATTCCTAATATTTCATTAAATGAAATTACTAACATTATTACGTTTATAGCTAATCACCTCTATTTAGATATTAGCCCCCGCAATAATTATTTAATTGTTATTAATCTTTTTGCAATATAATAACCTTTATAATTTCCACTATTTATTTTATACCAACCATCTTCTTCTCCAATAACTTCAACTTCATCTCCATCTTCTATAACATCAACGAATTCACCATCTGGTTTTTCTCTAATTACTGCTCTATCAACATTTACATATCCTTTTTGTATTTTTGATTCACTTGTATTATTGTTTTCTGGGTTATTATCTGAAGTATTGCTTTCTGGTTTATTATCTGAAGTATTATTTTCTGGTTTATTGTTATCTGAAGATACTGTTGCTGATGTTGGTATTGTTCCTGTACTTTCTCCTAAAACTTCTACTTTTAAACACCATCCATTAATATTTCCATCTGTAACTTTTACCCAATTATTTAATTCATCTACAACTGTTACTTCTGTATTTTTAGCAATACTTGAAGTAATTCTTGAAGAAAAATTAGGTAAACTTCTAACATTAGCTTCATTTTCAATTTTTACATTACTACCTAAACTAATATTAGATGTATTTTGATTATTTTCTGGATTATTACTTTGAGAATTTTCATTATTTTGATTATTCTCTGGATTGTTGTTTTGAGAATTTTCATTATTCTGATTATTCTCCGAATTGTTGCTTTGAGAATTTTCATTATTTTGATTATTCTCTGAATTATTATTTTGTGTATTTTCTTCTGGTGTAGTATTATTTTCATTAGAAGAATTTGATGAAGTAGCATCATTTTTATAATCTGTATCTATGTAGCTAGTACTTATATAACCTGTAACATCTTCAAATTCTATTTTATACCATCCATCTTCTTCTCCTATTACATTAACCTCTTCTCCTTTTGTTGCTAATGAGATAACTTCTGATGAGCTAGATGCTTTCTCCCTTATTCTAACAGAATTTCCTGTAACTTTTCCAGTTACAGCTGAAACAGAATTACTTAAAAGTATTAATTCTAAAACTGTAACTCCTAAAATAGATACCATTTTTACTACATTTTGTGCCTTCATTTCTATTCCTCCTATGTGTTTTTAAACTTTATTCTAAATCTAACTTAATGTGTACTTCTTCTAATTGTTTATCAAAAACTTTAGATGGTGCATTCATCATAACATCTCTTGCCTTTTTATTTTTTGGAAATGCTATAACTTCTCTAATATTATCTTCTTGTTCAAGAAGCATAACAAGTCTATCAATTCCAGGTGCACATCCACTATGAGGTGGTGTTCCATAACTGAAAGCTTTATATAATGCTCCAAATTTTGCCTTTACGTCATCTTCATTATACCCTGCTATTTCAAATGCCTTAATCATAATTTCTTGGTCATGATTTCTAACAGCTCCTGAAGCAACCTCATATCCATTACATACTAAATCAAATTGATAAGCATATATATCAAGTGGATTCTTATTCATTAAAGCATCCATTCCTCCTTGTGGCATTGAAAATGGATTATGATTAAAATCAATAGTTCCTTCATCAGATAATTCATACATTGGAAAATCTACAATCCAACAAAATCTATAAATATCTTTTTCTAGTAAATCTAATTCTTGACCTAATTTATTTCTTACTCCACCTGCTATTTTTTGAGCTTTTTCAAGTTCATCTGCCACAAAAAACATTGCATCATTAGCTTTGATTTCAAGTTTTTCATAAAGCTTATTTTTTCTATCTTCATCTATAAATTTACTAATTCCACCTGTTAAATTCATTTGTTCATCTACTTTTACCCAGGCTAGTCCTTTAGCTTCAAGTTCTTCTACTGCATAATTAGACATTGTATCAAAAAATTTTCTAGGTTTTTCCTCCATATTAGAAGTTACTATAACTTTAACTGTTTTTCCTTTAAAACTGTTGAATTCTGTACCTTCAAATATATCTGTTACATCTTGAATTACAAGTGGATTTCTTAAATCAGGTTTATCTGTTCCATATTTTTCCATTGCTTCTTTATATGGTATTCTAATAAATGGACCTTTATCAAAATTCCAATCTGTATTTTTACTAAATACATTAGGAACAACTTGTTCAACTACTTTAAATATATCTTCTTGTGTACTAAAAGCCATTTCCATATCTAATTGATAAAATTCACCAGGACTTCTATCTGCTCTTGGGTCTTCATCTCTAAAACATGGTGCAATTTGATAATATTTTTCAAATCCAGAAACCATAAGTAATTGTTTAAACTGTTGGGGTGCTTGTGGAAGTGCATAAAATTCGCCAGGATGTAATCTACTAGGAACTAAAAAATCTCTAGCTCCTTCTGGTGAGGAATTAGCTAAAATTGGAGTTTGTATTTCTGTAAAATCTAAAGCATCCATTTCTGTTCTAAAGTCTTTTAAAATTTTAGAACGTTTCTTTATATTATTATGAATCTTTTCATTTCTTAAATCTAAAAATCTATATTCTAATCTTAAATCTTCTCTAACATTTTGGTCTGGAACATTTATTTCAAATGGCAAAACATTTCTACATTTTCCTAAAATAGTTATAGATTTTGCAAGTACCTCTATTTCTCCTGTTGGTATTTTATCGTTTTTGCTACTTCTTTCAACAACTTCTCCAGTAACAGTTAAAGTACATTCATTATTAATATTTTGACAAACATCAAACAATTCTTCATTAATTACAATTTGAGTTATTCCATTTTCATCTCTCAAATCAATAAATTGCATTTTTCCTAAATTTCTAATTTTTTGAACAAATCCCGCAAGTTTAACTTCATTACCTATATTTGAAATTCTAAGTTCTCCACAATTATGTGTTCTATATTCATTTGCCATTTAAATCAATCCTCTTTTCAAATTAAACTTTTGTGCGATTATTATATATTATTTTTTTTTATTTTTCAACAGTTTCTTGGATTTTATTTAAATAAAGTAAATAGTTATAAAAAGTATAATAAAAAATTCAAAATTTATATGTAAGTAATAACATTTTTTAAAATTTAATAATAAAAAGAAAAAGCCTAAATTTTAGGCTCTCCATAGTCTTCACTATACATATTCTTTTTTTCTATATCTTTATTATATCCAAGTAAATTTCCTAAATCAAAAACGATTTCATTTAAAGTTCCTTGCTCTTTAAAATAATCCATATTTTTGGCAATTTTTTTTAAAACATTTACATTATTTTTATGATTAATTCTAGGTTCAGCTTTTCTTAATTCATCTACTACCATACTAGCAGTTTTATCATTATCTTCTGGTCTTTCTGATGAATATACTAATGTATCTTCATTATAATCTCCAACAACTTTGCTTCTTCTATATACTTCAAATACATCTATTAATTTTTTTCCTTCTGAACTTAAAGTTTTATTACCATCTTCATCAATTGTATAATTTATACTTTCAAAATATCTTAAATTTTTAGGAAAATTATCAAATGTTTCATCATGATAACTACGTGATGTGTATCTTGCAGTTCCTGGAATAAAATCAACAAAATTATTTTTTTGTGTATCAACAATCATAACATATCTTTCAATAACCGAAATAGCACTTTCTTTTTTGGGAACAGCAAGAGATACTAATTTTATTTTATAATTAGTATATGAGTTAGCTTTATATTTTCTAAATGTTTCTTCAACCCAATCTGTTTCTCTTAATGTTCCTGTAATTATTATATTAGTTCCTGGAAATTCACTAAGAAGTACTTCTTGTATTGTCATATACATTTCATAAGAAAACTCATTTGTTTTAATTGCAAATGTTTTATCACTTAATTCATCAGTATCAGAAATAAATTCAGAAAAATAATGTCTAAATATGTCCATATTAAGCTCAATATAATTTTTACTTTCATTTTCTTTGTTTAATTTATAAACTAAACTATCTTTTCCCGCTCCGAGTTGGTGCTGCAACAAAAATCAATTCAGCATTTTTAGGAATATTCTCAAAATCTTGATGCAACCCTTCTTTTCCATATATTTCAAATATTTGTTGTATAAGATTTGCAGAATCACTATTTAATGCCAAAAAATGCCCCTTTTCTCTTTCGGAATTTATTATCTCTTTTATTTTTTCTCTTAAATCAATCATCTATTCCTCTTTGTTTTTAATTATTTGTTTTATTATTTCTGTATTTCCTTTAAATATTTCTTTTTTTATTTTTAAATATTTTTCTAACTCATCTTTTGTTTTTGAATCTGGAGTATTAGCCATTTTTATATTTAACCTTGCAATTTTTCTATTTAATAAATCTATTGCAACTGATAATTCAATATTATCATCCATTATACACCTCTTAAAATAAAAGCTTTTTACTTTCTATATGATAATAATAATAACATTAATTACAATGTATTTCAAGATAAAATTCTATAATAAAAATAGTATTTATAATTTTTAAATAAAATATAACTATACTTATATTTTACTTAATATCTTAAACTTATTTTCAATTCTAAAATAAAGTTCAAATTTACTTTCTTCTTTTAAATATAAATACCATAGATATACTATTATTCCTAATAAAAATAAATTTTTTAGAAAAAGAATTAAAATACAATATGCAAAACTAAGTATTACTAAAAATATCTTACTTATTATAAGAGAAATTTTTATTGATTTTTTTATTGAAAACTTATAATTTAAAATACAAATTAATATATTTCCTCCATCTAATGGTATTATAGGAAGAAGATTAAACATTGCAAGTAATAAATTAGTAAAACAAATCTTATCATTAAAACTAAATGGCAATTTAACACTTATAATAGCTAATATAAAATTAAAAAAGGAACCAGAAGCTAATATAAATATTTTTTGAGATTTATTTAGATTAGAAAATCTTACTTCTCTGTTTGAAAATCCAAAAATTCCAAAGTTTACTCTACCAAACTTTATATGTAAAATATTACAAGAAATAATATGTCCAAGTTCATGAATTATAATAGAGAGAAAAAAAATTAAATATATCATAACTCCCTCCTAAATTTCTAAAATCATTTCTGGATCAACTAATCTATCATCTAATCTTAATTCAAAATGTAAATGTGGACCTGTACTATTTCCGAGTACTTCCAACTTCTGCAATAGGCTGTCCTTGTGTAATTTGATCTCCTTCTGAAACATATATTTTCGAACAATGTGCATATAAAACTGTAAAATTATCTGTACATATTTTTAAATGTTTACCATAATCACCTTTATTAGAAACTAATGTAACAGTTCCTGTTGTAGCAGAATTTATAACAGTCCCTTTAACAGCTGCAATATCTACTCCTGTATGATATGGAGTTACTACCAAATTTTCAGAATCTCTATTTCCAAATCCAGAAGTTTTTGTTCCTGATATTGGTAATATTACAGAATAATTCTCTTTTATAAAAATAGCATCTTGTTCTATTTGTGAAAGTTCTTTTGGAGGAGCTACTTCATTTTCTACTAAAGTTGCTCCTTGTACATTATTTGATTCACCTGGAACTGCTTCTTGAACAGAATCTTGCGTACTGTTTTCCACAGGTTGTTCTATATTCTGTGCATTATTTTCCTTAGTAATACTTTTTTCATTTTCTAACTTATTTGAATCAGGAGTAAGTATCTTTTCAATTTTCTCTTTTAAATTTATATTATATGAACTAACTTGCTTAATAAAATTTTCTGTAAATATATATTTACTATTTTGAACAGCCACTACAGTAATTATAATATTAAATAGAACTAATCCTTGAAATAAATATTTATATATACTTTTTGGTTTTCTATCTATTTCTACTGTATCATTTAAATTTCTACGTTTAGCATATATTTCTTCTGCTCTTCTAATCTTTTCCATTTCAGATATTGCTCTTTCCATATTCTAATTACCTCTTTTCTTTTTTTATAAATTTTATAATTCATATTTAAAATTTTGTTTAACATTAAATATTAAAAATATAAATAAAATTTTCTCTAAAACTTATATTTCTATAAATTTAAAAAAATATTAATTATAAAATATACTTTTCATTTAATGTATATTCGAGGTAATATAAAATATTCTTTAAATTATTACAGCAATTACTAATGAAACAAAAAATGCAGTACAAATTAGTTGTAATTTCTTAATTTTTCTTTCTAATTTTTTCTTTTGTTTTATCAAATCATCTTGATTAATTTTATTAATATACTCTGAAACAACATGTTCTGCTTCTTTTAAAATTACTTCTTTACTAGTATTCTTTTCTATAAAATTTTTTGTATGTTCCATTTTTTTTATTTTAACATGTGGCTTTAGTATAACAATAGCTTCATCAACAACATTTGAAGCCATTCCTCTTAAAACAATCGTATTTTTTACTTTATTATTTTGCATAGGATACCTCTTCTTTAATAAAATTTAACTTATGGGTAATATTTCCAAATTGCAAAATAATTATTCAAATTTAATTTAAATTTTAACTAAAATAATATCTTCACCTATACATGTAATGTTTTCCCATGGAATCGTTATATCATTACTACTAGTAAATATACCAAATAATTTATTATTACTTCCTGGAACTATAATAGATGTTATTGTTCCAGTTTTTAAATCTGCTGTAACATCTTGTACAAATCCTAGTCTTTTTCCATCATTTATATTTATAACTTCCTTATGTTTAAAATCTAACCCTTTATTATTAATTTAAACCACCTCTTTTTTATTACTCATTTTATTATATTCTTATATATATTAAAAAGAACTCATTTAGTTATTACTCTAATTTTTTGATTTTTTATTTAGCTAATACATAAAGAAAATTTTTAAACTTGTTATTATATATTTTTTTATAGTTTAAAAATTTTAAAGTATATCATTTCCCCTTTTTGGAAATAATTAAAGTAAATAATTTTCAAAGGAGTGTTAATTAATGATTAATAAAGTAGAAATTGCAAACATTAATACTTCAAAATTACCAAAATTAAATGCAGAAAAAAACAAAGAATTATTTATTAGAATGAAAAATGGAGATGAAGAAGCTCGTGAAGAATTAATAACTGGAAATTTAAGATTAGTTTTAAGTATTATACAAAGATTTGGAGGTCGTGGAGAAAACCCAGATGATTTATTTCAAGTTGGAGTTGTTGGTTTAATTAAGGCTATAGATAATTTTGATATTACTTTAGATGTTCAAATGAGTACGTACTGCGTTCCAATGATTATTGGAGAAATTCGTAGATATTTAAGAGATAATAATATTGTAAGAGTAAGTCGTTCTATAAGAGATTTAGCTTACAAAGTCTTACAATCCAAAGAAAAACTTACTAAAGAAACTGGTAAAGAACCAACTGTTGAAGAAATTGCAAAAGATCTTGGTGTAGAAAAAGAAGATATTGTAGTTAGTTTAGATGCAATTCAAGATCCTATCTCACTTCAAGAACCAGTTTATAATGAAGGTAATGACAGCATTTACGTTATGGATCAAGTAAAAGATAAAAAAAATACAGATGAAAATTGGGCTGAAAACATAACAATTTCTGAAGCAATTGAACATTTATCAAATAAAGAAAAATCTATAATTGATAAAAGATTTTTCAAAGGTAGAACTCAAATGGAAGTTGCTGCTGAAATTGGAATTTCTCAAGCACAAGTTTCAAGAATTGAAAAAAATGCTTTAATGCATATAAAAAGATTTTATAAATAATAAAATATTGATATATATCAATTATAACTAATCAAACTATAATTATCCCCCAACTGGGGTTTACTTTAATGTTAATATGAAAAGAATCCAGTTTTTAGGCTGGATTCTTTTTATTAATTTTCATATACTTTCATTTTAATTTTTATCACACCTTAAATTTTAATAAATATTTACTATCCTGTTTTACTTAAAATATCTTTTTTCATTTTCTTCATAATTTTCTTTTCAAGTCTTGAAATATAGCTTTGAGATATTCCCATTATATCTGCTACTTCTTTTTGTGTTTTTTCTTTTCCTTGAAGTGAAGCTCCAAACCTTAATTCCATAATCTCTTTTTCTTTTTCTGTTAGTTTTTCTATTGCAGCTCTTAAAAGTTTTCTATCTACCTCATCTTCTATTCTTTTTGAAGTAACATCAATATCTGTTCCTAAAATATCTGATAATAAAAGTTCATTTCCATCCCCATCTTGATTTAATGGTTCATCAATTGAAACTTCTGTCTTTAATTTTGTTGTTTTTCTAAGTTGCATTAAAATTTCATTTTCTATACATCTTGATGCATATGTTGCAAGTTTTATATTTTTAGCAACATCAAATGTATTAATTGCTTTCATTAATCCTATTGTTCCTACGGAAATTAAATCTTCTAAATCAACCCCTGTATTTTCAAACTTTTTAGCAATATAAACAACTAATCTTAAATTTCTTTCAACTAAAATTTGTTTTGCATTTTCATTTTTATCCAAATCTTTTAATATCTTTTCTTCTTCTTTTGGATCTAATGGTGGTGGTAATGTTTGATTACCGGTTTATATAAAATACTGGAAATTTTTCTATTTTATCTCTTCCTAAATATTTTTTATAAATCTCCAATATCCTATTTTTAAGCAATTGTAATAAATTCATTTTTCTTCTCCTCCTTTAATATATTTAAACCAATTAAACTTGTATATAAATTAACTTTACTAAGTTTACCATCATAAATCCCTACTATAACATCATTTTTTAAATGAATTTCTTCATCATAAATTTTTATATAATCAGGTTTAAAACCTAATAAAATTCCATTTTCATTACCAAGTGATTTAAATGGAATTATATTAAATTTATAATCATATACATTATCGCAATTACTTGTTAACCATTTTCCATTTATAATATTTTTTAAATTCTTTAATATATCTTCACTAATCAATTCTTTTAAACTAGACTTTTCTACAATTATTACATCTAATCCTGAAATAGGTTCTTTTAATAAATTTCCGGGAATCCACCAATGCTTTTATTTTTATTTCTTTTCCTTTATATAAAATTTCTAAATCACATATTAAATCTTTAAATTTATCTTTAATTACTTTTGAAACAATTAAAATTAACACTAATCCAAATAATCCTCCCAATAACGCCATTTTTATTGGATATGTTCCGAATAAAATGTCCACTATCAAACATTATATTCTGGGGCTTTATAAAAAAAAGAAACATAAATGAAGCTCCCCCAAATGTAAATGATATTAAATAAAAAATTATGAGATTTTTAAAAAAAATGATTATCTTATGATTTTCAAATGCAATTATAATCATTAAAAAAGAAATTACTAATTTAAATAAAAAATTACACAAAAAGTTCATTTCCAAAATGTAATTCAAAATAGAAAATGCGCTTCCTAACATACTAGAAAATAAAATCTTTATCCAATGAATTTTTAATTTTCTCATAATAGTAGTCGCTAACAAAATAATATAATTAAGTATTAAATTTTCAAAAAAAATTAAATCTACATATATAGTCATTATTTCCTCACTAACATTATATATTTTTTGTTTGCATAATCATTATAACTCGTATACATTTAAAAAGATGTCATTTTCTAGTGCTGAAAAAAACAACACGTCTTCTATTTTTTCTAGTAGTAGACAAAATCTGAGATAAAAAAATAAAAAACGTTTTAGATTTTCTTCTAAAACGTTTTTTATTTTTATGTATTTAATTTACTATTTTCCCATTTTGTTTTTTCTTAAAAATGTAGGAATATCTAAATCATTTGAATTGCTTTCAGTAGTTTGTGGTGTAGAAGTTACTGGGTTTCTTTTTCTCCAAGCATCTGCTACTATATTTTCATATCCTGAAAGTCCATTTGCTTTATCGCTATCTTTTTCAAAACCTGTTGCAATTACTGTTATTTTTAATTCATCTCCCATAGAATCGTCTGTAACTGTACCAAAGATAATATTGGCTTCTGGATCTGCACTGCGTTGAACAAGCTCTGCAGCTGTATTTGCTTCTAATAATCCTACATCACTTCCACCTGTAATATTTATAATAACTCCTCTTGCACCTTCTATTGATGTTTCTAATAATGGACTTTGAATTGCTTGTTTTGCAGCATCTTCTGCTCTATTTTCACCACTAGCTGAACCAATTCCCATATGAGCCATACCTTGATTTAACATTATTGTTTTAACATCAGCAAAGTCTAAGTTGATTAATCCTGGTACTGCTATTAAATCAGATATACCTTGAACACCTTGTCTTAAAACATCATCTGCCATTCTAAAAGCTTCAATAATAGATGTTTTTCTATCAATTACTTGTAATAATTTATCATTTGGTATCACAACTAAAGTATCAACTTTTCCTTTTAATGATGCAATTCCTCTTTCTGCTTGAGCTAATCTTTTCTTTCCTTCGAATGTGAATGGTTTTGTAACAACACCAATTGTTAAAATACCTAGTTCCTTAGCCGTAGCTGCAACTATTGGAGCTGCACCTGTTCCTGTTCCTCCACCCATTCCAGCTGTAACAAATACCATATCTGCACCTTTTACAAGTTCTGCTATTTCTGCTTTA
The DNA here is from genome assembly GCA_022790975.1 of Clostridia bacterium. Taxonomy (GTDB): domain Bacteria; phylum Bacillota; class Clostridia; order TANB77; family CAG-508; genus Scatovivens. The sequence goes on from JAAVYF010000047.1 coordinate 60,406, forward strand.
CTTTCTTCTGCTGCTTGAGCTCCAATATCAGGATTTGCTCCTGCCCCTAGTCCTCTTGTTAATTTTTCACCTATTTGTACTTTTGCTCCAGCTTTTGAAGTTGTAAGTGCTTGCTTGTCAGTATTTAGCGCTATAAACTCAACATTTTTGATTCCTGCTTCAACCATTCTATTTACTGCATTATTTCCTGCTCCACCAACACCTATAACTTTAATTGTTGCTGTTCCATCCATGTTATAATTTAAATCATCCATATCTTTTATCATAAGGTGATTCCTCCTTTATATATATATAATTTTAAAATTAATGTCATACAATAACATTCTAATCTATTGTTAAATCATTAGCTCTTTTGTTCCTATAATTTTAAGAATAAAAAAAGTCTTTTATTCTATCTAATAAATTTTTAAAAATATGTGTTTCTGTTTTTGCTTCTATATTATTAGAAACTGTTTGTGCGTATGGTCTTGCAGCTATGTATCTAACTAATGCATAACTTGTTCTATATGCAGATTTTATAGTGCTTATTAATCTTCCTGTAGATATTTTTACTGGTATATTTAAAATAATTCTTCCTGCCATATCACTTTTACTAATATTTACAATTCCTTCTCCAGTAAGAACTACATCATTTATAGTTGGTTTTAAACCTTGTTCTGTTATGTCTTTATTTACTAAAGAAAAAATTTCTTCTATTCTAGCTTCTATAATTTCTATTAGTTCCGAACTTTTTATAGTTTTATTTTTACTATTAACGTCTTTACATGTATTTAAACTAATATTATTATCGTTATCAATATATGATTTTAAAGCTAAACCATATTGTCGTTTTAATTTATCTGCCTCTTCTCTTGAAATATTCAAACAATATGCAATATCACTTGTTATATTATCTCCACCTATGTTTATTGTATTACTATAAATATATGAAGAACCACAAAATACGCCAATTTCTGTATTGCCAGCACCAATATCTAATACCATAACATTTTCTTTTAATTCGTTAACATCTAAAACTAAATTTCGTTCTGCTAAAGTAATTGGAACTATGCCATCAATTTCAATTCCTGTTTTTCTAAAAATTGAAACTAATTTCTTTTTATATTCTTTATCAGCTAAAATAATTTGTGCTGTTAATGTTAAACTTGAACTAAATTTTCCAATAGGATCACTAGTTTGTTTTCCATCATCAAGAATAAATTTATCTGGTACTATATCTATTAATATTTTATCTTCTGGGATTTCTATATCTCTAACTTGTATTATTGCAGACGTAACGTCTTTTATTGTTATTCCGGCATATTTTTCCTTTGTTTCTTTTACGATACTGTTTTGTACAATTGTTATGTATTTTCCTGGAATAGTTGTATATGCTGAATTTATTTTTAAGCTTGAAATTTCTTCGGCTTCTTGGATTGTTTTTGAAATTGCGGAAACTACAGCTTCTTCATCAACTATTACTCCTTTTTGGATTCCTGAGCATTTACAATTAGTGCTACAAATAATTTCTATTTGATTAAAATTATTAACTTCTCCTACAACTGTACTGACTTTAGAGGTACCAATATCGATTCCAACTATTATATCCCCTACTGCCAAAGTTAACCCTCCATTTTTTTGATTTATTTATATTTCATTTTTCATATGGATAAGAATATTACATTTTTAGCAAAATGTCAAGAGAATTTGACATATTTTTGTAACAAATGTAACCTAAATGTAATCAGAAAATTGTATCAAATTCTCTCTTCTTATGTATTTATATAGAAAAATTAAAATTATTATTATATTTAAAGTTTCACTTATTTTCTTCCTCATTCGTTTTTTTTCTATTTTCAATCTTAGCACACCATTTTTCAACATAATATCTTCTAATAATTGCTAAATTTGTAAACATTCTACCAACAAAAACAATAATAGCGGCTAAATATATATCAACATTTAATTTCTCTCCTAACATTGTAAGCAATATTGAAAGTATTGCATTTCCAAAAAAACCTGATAAAAATATTTTTAAATCAAAGTTCTTTTTTATAACAGATGTAACTCCACCAAAAACCGAGTCCAATGCTGCAATTATTGCTATTGCTAAATAGTTTGAATATGTATAAGAAATAATTGGAGCAAACATTCCAACAACAGCTCCCATAACACATCCTAATATTATTGCTATATATACCATAATTTCCTCCTCATATAATATTATTAATCCATATTAATGTTTAAATTTAACTAATTATTATTCTTCTACATTTGTAGCTATTTTATATTCTAAACTACCATCAAATTTATTAATTGTTATATTATTATCTATAACATAACTAGCACTCTTTTCATTAGATTTCATTGAATCTAAAAACCCATATTTTATATTTATTGCACTTTCTAAATATTTTGGATTTCCAATAGCCTTAACAATATATGGAGATTGTACTCTAACTCTTCCTATATCTTTTGATGTATTTACCATAATAAATCTATAATTAACATTTGAAATATCTGTAGTAGAAATTATCCTTTCATCATTTATAGAAATAGCTTCTGCTCCTGCTATTTTTAATTCATTTATAAGATTAATTAAATCTAAATCTTCAATTTGTTTCTTTTCTGTATCTGTAAGTGTAACAATTATACCTTCACCTGTAACATTAGTATATCCTGCATAAGCTTTAGCTTCATCTAATTCTCTTTGAAGAAGTTCTGAAATATTATTATTACTTTCAATTTCTTGTGAATATTCTATTATTTTATTTTCTGTTTCTTCTATTTTTGCAGTTGCCTCTTCAAACTTAGTTTTCCAAGTTGCAAGTTCTGAACGTAATTCAGCTTCTCGCATTACTTCAATTCCAGTTATATCTGTTTCTTCTATTGTTTTAAATTGAGTAACCATAACAAGAATTAATATAAATGCAGTTAAGCCAATTGAAATTGTTAAACTAATTTTTCCCTTTTCTATTTTTTTCATATTAAAAACCTTTCTATTTAGCATATTCGAATTTTAATATTCCATTATATCTTGAAACTATAACTGAATCTGATTTTTTTATACTAACTTTTATTCCTTGTTTTGACCTATAATCTAAATATCTTCCTGGCATTGTCATTGCTCCATTTAGCCTTTCCTTTGAACCAATAGCACATATTTCAAATGGTGTTCCTATCTTCTCATCATTTATTTTTATAACATTTCCTATACATGTTATAGGTGTAGTAGAAACAATTCTTTCTCCATTAATAGAAATTGCTTCTGCTCCTGCTGTACATAATTCATTTACAACTGAAATTAAATCACTATCATGAACAACAGAATCCAATGAAGATAAAGAATTTGATGAATCCCCATCTTCTAATGTTATTATTATTCCCTCTCCTCTTAAAGTTGTTAATCCTATTTCTGCATTTACTTTTTCTAGTTCTTCTGAAAGTTCACTGGAAATACTATCATTAGTTGAAGCATTAGAAATTAAATATGATAATTCTTTTTCTTTACTTTCTAAAATTTTATATTGCTTTTCATACTTTTCTTTCATTAATAAAACATTATCTCTTAATTCATTTTCTGTATTAGTTTTTGCAACTTCTGTACCACTATTTTTAACAGTTTTTATTTGAATATAAATTCCAATTGTTAATAAAAAACACATAACCCCCAATAGTATAGATACTTTTATATTATTATTCAAAATTTTTCACTCCAATCTAATTAAACACTTTCTTTAAAATAAACATATCCTGTATCTAAATCAGCATTTATATAAATTTCCCCACTTTTTCCACTTTCTTTTTCTAAAATAGCTTTCATATAAAGTATTCTAGTATTTAAGTCTTTACAATTACCTAAATATACAGTTTTATTTTCATTTTCTAAAAACAATGTATAATTTCTTTCATCATTTATATCAATACTAGTGATTGTATTTTCTATAGAATTTTCTTTTGATATATTTATTATGTTATTTACTATATTAAGCTTGTCTAAATCTTCATTATTTAATCTTGTAATTTGTGAATCTGTTCCTCCAACAGCTAAACTAGTAAAATCTGTACTTGTTCCAAGTAAAATTGGAACATTAGCAGGTTCTGAATTTAGTTCTAATACATATCCTCCGAGAATCTATATATATATAAGCCCCTGCATAATTTATTAAATATGCAACCTTTCTTTGAGTTAAATCAATAGTTAAAATACCATTAATTTTTTTGGATATTTTTACATCATCAACATATGGGTTTGTCTTAAGAGAATTTATTATTTCTGTTTTTGATTTTTCAAACATATTTTGACCAATACTTAAACCAGATAAACTCTTAACCTCTTCATATGTTATTTTATTAGTATCTTTAACTTGAGTATTTTCTAATTCATTATTAACATTTGCAGTTAATAATTCTTGTTCTATTTTACCATCTATTACTATATTTATATTTTTTATACTACATGTACTAGAAATTATAATTAAACCAACTGCTACAAATATAACAAGTATTAAACAAATAAATTTTCCGCTAATATGTACATTTTTCTTTTTTTTACTTACTTTTCCATTTATTCTCTTCAAGACATCACCACCAATTTAAGTTTTTCTATTTTCGGGCTTGAATTAATATCCAAGCCCAAAACTTTTATACTATATTTATATCTGCACCTAAATTTCTTAGTTTTTCATCAAACTTTTCATATCCCCTCAAAATATATTCTATATTTTCAACTTTAGTTTCTCCCCTTACTGTTAAACCAGCTAATACTAAACTTACTCCACCTCTTAAATCTGTTGATTGTACTAAAGCTCCATTTAATTTTCTTTTTCCATCTATAATTAAAGTATTGCCCTCCTGATTTATTTTAGCTCCCATTCTAATAAGTTCTCCGTGAATATTTGAATCTATTTTCAAATATTGTTTCTGTAATGGTTGATGTACCTTTTGCTATACACAACATACTTCCAAATATAGCTTGCATATCTGTTGGAAAGCCTGGATATGGTAAAGTTTTTATTTCAAGTTTATTTGGTCTTTTATTCATTTTTAAAGATACACTATTTTTAGAAACTGTTATATTTGCTCCACATTCTTCCAATTTATACAAAATAGGACTTAAACATTCTGTACAAACATTGTTTAATTTTATATTACCTCTAGTCATAACGCCTGCAACTAAAAAAGTTCCTGCTTCTATTCTATCTGGCATAACATTATATGAAATAGATTTTAATCTATTTACTCCAATAATTTTTATAACATTTGTTCCAGCTCCATAAATTTTTGCACCCATTTTTATTAAGAAATTACATAAATCTATAATTTCTGGTTCCATAGCAGCATTTTCAATTGTAACCTCATTTTTAGATAAAATTGTAGCTAAAATTATATTTTCTGTAGCTCCAACACTTGGAAAATCTAAATGTATCACTGAATCTAAAAGTTCATCTTTAGAACATATTATTTTACCAGATTCCTCTTGAATTTTTATACCAATTTTTTTAAATGCATTTAAATGTAAGTCTATTGGTCTACTTCCTATATCACATCCTCCGAGGATGTGATATTATTGTTTTTTTAAATCTTGAAATTAAGCTTCCTGCTAAAATGACCGACGAACGAAGTTTTCTCATCAATTCTTGTGGTATTTCTTTATTTTCCATTTTACTAGAATCAATAATTACTTTATTTTTATCTCTTTTAATTTTACAGTTTAAATATTCTAAAATTTTTATTGTTATTTTTACATCTTCTATTTGAGGAACATTATATAATTTTACAACCCCTCTGTTTAAAATACTACCAGCTAAAATTGGAAGACTAGCATTCTTAGAACCCGAAATTTCAACTTCTCCTTCTAATCTTTTTCCGCCATTTATTATGTAGCTATTCATATTATCACCTCTTCATAACTATTTTCTTATACATATTATGAAGATTTTACATAAATAGTGAATCCAATTTTTATCATACTGATTATATAACAAATTATTAGTTTTATCAATGCTTTTCACAAAAAAATAACTCGCTTTTAGCGAGTTATTTTTATTTAATTTTATTATTTAACATCTTTCATTCTTTCAATCTTTATATATGCAATTAAAGCTATTAATATTACACCTATTATAATTTTTGATAATGCACTACTTTCGCTTCCTGTATAAGGAATATTATCATTATTTGAAATATTTTCTACTTCATTAGATGTATTATTAACTGTTTTATTTTCTACTACTCTATTTGTTATTGAAGTATTATTATTTGGTACTACATTTGTAGGTGCAGTATTAATTGGAATTGTAGTTGTAGGTGGATTTGTTGTAGGTGGGTTTTGAGTTGTTGGTGGTTCTGCAACACCTGCTCCAATTGTTATCATTGTTGAAACTGTTGATGCTGTAATTTCTGTTGCACTATTTGATGCTGTAATTTGTGATAACTTAACTTCACCTTGAGTATTATCTGCTAAACCACTTTTAGTTTTTAATGATATTTGCATAATTTCTTCATCACTCTTTACAAAAGAACTTTTTTGAAGTGTAATTTTTCCAGTTCCAGGTGCATAAGCAGCTATCCAACCATTTAAGCCATCAACACTTGAATCTGTAAGAGTTTCAAACACATCTGTATCATAAGATAAATATGCAGAAAAACTATTAATTCCATTATCTCCAACATCTAGATTAGAAACTTTAACTGTTACTGTAACTTCTGTTGCAGAAGTTACTTTTTGGCTACTTGCAGCCATTGTAGCTGTAAAGCTATATGCACTAGCACTAATTGCTAACACATTTAAAATTAAAATCATTACTACTAATAATACACAAATTTTTCTTTTCATAAGCATTCTCCTTCTTACTTTTATAGTATACTTTTTATGAACATAAAAATCAAGTACTTTTTCTTTACATTTATGTAACATTTATGTATAAGTTCTACATATTAGTAAAAATAACTAAAAGTTGTGATACGTCAATTAAACTTAAATTTCCATCTAAATTTATATCTCCAGCTTTATCATATGCACCTGTTAATATAAATCCTGGAATTCCAGTATAATGAGCTATATGTTTTGATAAGTCTAAAAGTGAAATTCTACCATCTCCACTTAAATCTCCTCTAACAACAACTGTATATTCTTTATCATTTACTTTTAAAATCATTCCTGTTCCAATATACTTATCATAATCTGTAACAATCTCACCTACTTGATTATAAATTATAGGAGTACCATTTTCAATAGAAATTTTATCCAAAAACTCATTTATCTTTGTATTATCATAAACTTTTGTAATATAGTTATCATTAGAAATTGCATATTCTTTAGAAGCTGTATTAGTATATGTTGTAAAAGATTTTATACATACATCAGCTTTATTTAAATCTATATTCATATCTCCATATTGAATAGTTCCTAAATCTCCTAAATTAACCCAATTTATTCCATCTAATGATACTCTACTGTATCCTGGCTTTGCTGTAATACAATCATATATAGTATTGTCAACTTCAGCTTCTACCATAAAATAAAAACTATCATCAACAGTAATATGTTTTACAACTACAGCAAATTTATCTCCTGTTAAAGTTGTAGGTGTTATTTGAATAGTATTATAACCTGGTTTTAATGTATCTGTTGTAGCAACTTTTATTAAATTATTATTGCTTAAATCTTCCCCATTTGGATTTATATATATTTCTAATTTAGCTGTTTGACAAGTACTTACAGAAACTTCTGTTAATAATTCATTCATTTGTGAAGAATTTCTATCATAAATACTTGCATAATATCCTTCATTTACATTATTTCCATATGAAGTTAATGTTACTGGAATATTAGCTCCATACCAATCATTTTGATATAAATTGTCATAATTTATTTGTGAACTTTCTGTTATACCATAAACATTAGATTCAATCCAAACATCCTCATATGAAATCCAAAGATATCCATTATCAAATGAATCTTTTGAATATGAATTCAATATTAGATATGCACCATTTTTATTTGGTTTAGAAGTACCAGTAAAATTATCTCTACTATAATTATCATCCCAGCCAATAATTGTAACTGCATGATCTGTTATTGTTCCATTAAAATCATCACAATAATATGCTGTTGCATTCACTATACTACTATCATTATAGAATTTTGGATCTGTAGCAAATGTATAAGTCATAACTCCACCATAATTTATAATATGTTCTTTTATTTGATTTCTAATAGTATTAACTTCTTCTTCTGTATAATAATGGTCATTTCCATCAAAACAAATAGTTCTATCTGAATCATTCTTATATTTATAAATACTTGGGAATGTTTCATATCCTTTTACATAATAACTTGGTTCAATTTTTATATCATTTAAACTAATTCTATCCATATTATTTTCAAATGGCATTTGATTTTCAAAAATTGCACCTTGACCATTAGTTAAATAAGCCATTGCAACTATAGAAGAACCACCCTTATCTACTACCCTATTAAATCCTTCATTATTTCTTCCATCATAAAAACTTTGTGATGTAGCATAATTCATATGTTTTTCAGAAAAATCTGGACTTGTACCATATTTTAATTTTAAATTTGTTTCCATTGAGTTAAATGCAGCAAATGCCCAACAAGAAAGTGTTTCTCCTTGGTCTTTTACTTCTATTTGCATTTTATTTCTTAAGTCGAAACTTGAATCTAAAACAGATGCTCCAACCTTTAACGCTTTAGTATTTGAACAAATATTTCTAAATATTGATTTTGCAATAGTGTCTTCTTCTGACATCTTAACTGTATACATTAAAGGCATCATACTGTTTTCTTTATCTTCTTCGCTTAATTCGCTCCAGTTTTCATAACTTTTTAAAGCTTCTACTGTATTTGCTTCTATATCAGAAGTTGCATATACTTTACCTACTCCAAATATACAAGCAAATATTAAAGCTAACAATATTTTTTTACTCTTATATCTTCTTATAATAACCATCTCCTTACTTTGAAGATTTTAAACAATATATAACTAGTATAACACCAAAACAAAAAGAAATCAAATCGCATTCCGCTATTACCAAGCATTACCAGTTTATTTTGTATTACGGATACTGACTTTATGTACACTATTATTACTTAATATTAAATTTATGTTACAAAAAAATAATCAAAATTTAATACAAATTCTATATATTTTTAATTAATTTATATTTATAATATATATAGTATAAATGATTTTAAGAAATGAAAGGAATATAATAATGACAGAAGTAAAAGCTTTAAAAAAAGCTGGTATACAAATTGTAAAAGAACTTACAGCTTTAGAAACTAGTAACATAGCTTCCATTATATCAGAAAAAATTTGTGGAGCATTCCCTGAACATAATATAAATAAAACAGATTTATCTAATGCGCTTTCTAGAGTTAATATGTATTTAGCTATTTTTCAAGATAATTCTGCTGCTAAATATTATTATAAAAATGATTCCATTTATTTTGAAAAAGATATAGATTTTAATGCACTCGATACACCAGCAATTCATGAATGCTTACATTTTATTCAAGCTATAAAAAATAAAAATGGTAAATTAAAAAAACTTGGTTTATATAATTTAAATTTAATTAAGGCTTCTGGTTTAGCATTAAATGAGGCTGCCGTTCAGCTTATGGCTTCTCAAGCTAATCGGAGTTTCTCAAGACTCAGTAAAATATTATGATATGGAATTTAAAACAGATTCTCCAAATTATTATCCTATTGAATGTGCTTTAGTTAAACAAATGACATACTTCACTGGTACTTACCCACTTTATCATAGTACTCTTTATAGTAATGATATATTTAAAAATACATTTATTATGAAATCAAGTGAAAAAATATATAATCAAATTATAAATAATTTAGACTTAATAGTTGAATATCAAGAAGCATTACATAAAGAAAATCTATATTTATCTTATATTGAATTTGATACAATAAAATCTTCTAAAATACAAGCTTCTAGAAAAACTATTAATGCTTTAAAAGAAGATATTAAAACTTTAACATTAAAAACTCAAGAATTAATATTAACAAGTTGTGCAAATTCAGACTTAGATTTAGTTAGAGATGAACAAGGCGTAAAAGAATTTAAAAATAAATTATATAATTTTCAAGATAATTTAATATCTACTGAAAACTATACATTCTTTAATGACTTTTATTGTAAAATGATGGAAGAATTGGATAATAAACGTGAACTTATTAAAAAATATGGAATTCTTATCCAATTTAAAGATATACGTGATAACTTAAGTTTATTAGAAACAAGACAAGAAAGCTTAAATCTATTTAAAGTAGCTATTGAAAAACTAAAAAAATTATTACATATTAATCAAGAATCAACAGCAAATTCTGATGAAGAAAATAAAAATTAAAATTAATTAACTATCCCCCATCAATATTGTGATGGGGGCTTTAAATACCTTATTATATTTAATTTTAATATCATACAATTTTTATAATCTAATTATCTCTCAAAATTTTATAATTAAATTGTTTTATAAAATTATAGCTGACATTGCTCTTTTAAATTTTTTTCCTTGAACTCTTGCTGATGCAATTATATCTTTATTGCACACACTACAAAGATTGCAATCTATTATATTTTCTGGAAGTAACCCTGTATCTTCTAATAAAATTCTATTTATTAAAACTGTATCTATATAATACTTTTGTTTTCCTTCTTTTTCTTCTCCTAACTTTATAAACTCATCAGTACGTTTTGTAAATTTAAAAATTTCCTCACAAAGTTCTTTTACATCAACATCTACTTCAAAATGACATTTTCTAATTGACGGATTTATAAAACATAAAATATCTTTAGCATTACAATTATAATTATTCATCATTTTTATAACTGTTTTTTCAGCAATCTTTTTAAATGTACCTTTCCATCCAGAATGTACATTAGCAATAACATTCTTGAAAGGATCATAAAAGAAAAATAATATACAATCTGCATTTTTTGAGGCAATTGCAATTTCTCCTTTATCTGTAATAAGCCCATCAACATCTATCAATTCATCTTGGCTTGTTAATGAATTTACACATTTTACATTGTCTGTATGTGACTGCTTCGGAATTAATAGCTGATTTTTATTTATATTTAAAATCTTACAAATTTTTTCTAAACTTTCATTTTCATATTGGTTACCAGTTGTAAAATCTATATTATCATTCATTAAAGTATAACAATGATTAACTCCTAGCTCTAGTAATTTTTTAAATTGAATATATTCAATTCCATATTCTTTTTTATACACTATTTTATCACTCATAAAAAGTTCCAAACTCCATTTCTATAAATTTATTAAAATTCTATTTAGATTTAATAAATACCCTAGGTACTCTAGCAGAAATAGTTGATAGCATTTCATAATTAATTGTATTACAAGAATTTGCTATTTCTTCTAATTTTATATTTTCATTATCCCAAATATATACATCATCTCCTACTTTAACATCTGGTACTTCTGTAACATCTGCCATAAAACTATCCATACAAATTTTTCCAATTATATTTACCCTTTTTCCATTTATTAAAATTTCACCTTTATTAGATAAACTTCTTCTTAAGCCATCTGCATATCCTATTGGTATTGTTGCAACTTTTGTTAATTTTTTAGTTATAAAACTTCTATTATAGCCTATACTAGTTTGTGAACTTACTTCTTTTATAAATGTAATTTTAGATTTTAATTTACAAATTGGTTTCAAATTTATTTTCTCACATGCTTTTTCATCTGATTTATATCCGTATATAATTATTCCAGGACGTACCAAATTAAATTCATCATCTGGATAATTCAAAATTGCATTTGAAGCTTCTGCATGAATATATTTTAAATTCATTCTTTCTTTTATTTTATTTACTACATTTTTAAAGCAAGCTATTTGCATTTTGGTATATTCATCATCAGAATCTGCTGAAGAAAAATGAGTATAAATACCTTCTACTTTTACATTCTTCCCTAGCATATCTAAATATTCAAATATTTCATCTGGCTCTACACCTGTTCTTTCCATTCCTGTTTCTATTTCTATATGAACTCTTATTTCTTTTTCTTGATTAGAAATCTGTTTAGCAAAACTCTTATCACTAATTCCGTACTACTAAATTATTTTCTATTATTTTTGAAATTTCAGTTTCATATGGTTGATTTAATATAAAAATATCTTTTTTATATCCTAAATCTCTTATGAATTTTCCCTCATCTACTGTAGCTACACCAACTATATCAAATAAATTTAAAATTTCAATTCTAGTATTTATGTATGTTCCATAAGCATTTGCTTTTATAACTGGCATTATTTTAGTTCCTAATTTTAGAAATTTTTTTATCTCTTCTATATTATTTAAAAAATTTTCCAAATCTACTTCCATTACAGTAGGTCTTGTAGGCTCCATAGAAAATCTCCTCCTTAAATATTAATTTACTTTCTTTATAAGATTATATGTATTATCTTTTAAATTAGGATTAAACATACAAATTGATTTATATTGACAATAATTACAACCTGTTTGTTCTTTATAACTATATGGTTTAATATCAATATTCCCAGATAAAATCTCATTCGATATTTGTTTTATTACATCTGATACACTTTTTTGAAGTTCTTCAAAATCTTGCTCATTCATTGTACTTGATTTATATTCACTAATAGTTCCATCTTGTTTTAATGTAACTGGTATTATATCAGAAGTTCCTGTAATAGATGTATCCATCATTTTTATAACATTGACATCTGCCAAAACAATTCCATTCATTCTAAACTTTTTTCTTATTTCTTGCTTTATTTCTTCAAGATTTAAATTTCTTTTATTAGTTCTATATTCTTTTAAACTCATATAAAGAATTCCACTAGGTGAAAAATTTTCTTTCTTACTTACAGCATCTAAATATGTTATAAGTTGAATTTGTAAACCAGCTTTAACTTGATTTATATCTATATCCATATCTTTAAATGAAGATTTATAATCTATTATTCTTACATAAGTTTTATCATTTAACTTACCTATATCTAATCTATCTATTTTCCCTGTTACTTCAATTTTCTTTCCATTATCTAGTTCTAACTCAATTGAATCATATTTCCCGTTATCTCCAAATTCAATTTCATGTCCTATAATATCAAAATTACTATTTCTTATTGTATAAACTATATATTCTATTGATTCTAAAACTACTTTTCTTAATTTTCTTGTTAATATTTTAAATTTAGCAGTACTCGAAAAAATATAATATTTAGACATTTCAAGGTAACTTTCTATTATCTCTTCTACTATTTTTCTTATTGTATCATTATCTATTTGCTTTACATTTAAATTTCTTTCATCTAATATAGCAAAAAAATTATCTATTACTTCATGCATAAATGTTCCAGTTTCTATACTTTGTATTTTTAATTCTTCTTTTTCTTTTAATTTTAATCCATATTTCATATGAAAAGCAAATGGACATTTTCTATATTGTTCTAATCTTGAAATACTTGTTTTTAATTTTTTTCCATATAATTTTTCAATGTTTTGAATAGAAATAATATCTGCTTTATTAGTATAATTTACTCCTTTTAATATTCTTTCTAATTTTTCTTTATCTGTTTTTAAATAATAATTTAATACTTTTTTCCATTCATCTGAAATTTTCTCACCATCAAGAAGTTTTTTATACATTACAATACTATCATCAAAAGTTGCTTTTTTATTAGTTATAAAATAATCTTTTCTTATAATGTCGCTTTTTTCTTCAAGAGTTGGTAATACTCTTTTTATTTTTTTTATTAATATTGAAGGTCTAATTGAATCTCCTTTTTTATCTGTTGAACAATATGAAAGATATAATTTTTGTGATGCCATACTTAGTATATTATAAATCTCAAAATTACTTTCATATAATGTTTCTAATGAGGTTTTTGCAAGTTCAACACCAGCTTCTTTAAGAACTTCTCTATCTTTATCATTTAAATATCCTTCAAATTTGTTAATTAAAGGAAATGCACCATCGTTTATTCCTATCACAAAACATACCTTAATATTACTATTTCTAGAACGTTTACTATCTCCTAAAACAACTTGATCTTGTGTTGCTGGAATTTTACCAAGTTCACTTTCACTAAATCCAATTTGAAGCAATTCCTTATAATCTTCGAATGTCATTTTCTTATTGCCAAATATATTAACAATTTCATCAAAAACATTAATTAAAATTTTATAACTAGTATTATATTCATTACTTATTCCAATATCATTTATTAATTTTAACTTTTTATCTAAAATAGAACTTATTTTATTATTAATTAGATGTTCATAAAGAATTTTTGTAATTTCTTTTGTAGTTTTATCTTTTGACATTTCTTCTTTTAATTCTTCTAATGGTTCAATAATAAATTGTCTTATTTTCTCTGCTTTTTCTTGATTTTCATTTTGAATTTCATAATTAAAATTTCTAAACCATTTATAATTTCTAATTCCCCATTTTCTACAATAATTTTCAAAAATGTATATATCTTCATTTGAAATATCTAACATTCCAAGTTTTACAAAATTAAAAATAGAATCAAAAGACCAATTCCTAGAAAAAATTTCTAAAATTGCTAAAATATATTTTATTAAAATGTTTTGATTTAAATCTTTTTTTTCATCTATAAATATTGGAATTTCGTATTTCTCAAAAATAATCTTTGCTTCTTGATTATAGTTTTCTAATGAATTAGAAATAATAGCTATCTGATTATATTTGTATTTATTTTCTTTTACTATTTTTAAAATTTCATTTGCAACATACTCAAGTTCAGAATATGCATTATTTGCCAAAAATAAACTTACATTTTTACATTCACTATCATATAATTTTATTTGATTTGAAGAAGAAAAAACATTTTCTAAAAACTTAAGTTCATCACATTTTAATCTATAATTATTTTCACAATGAATAGTTTCTACTTTAATTTGATTTGAATTACATATTTTAATTAATTTATCAGCAAATAATTTATTAAAATAAAATACATCTTGTTCCTTTTCTCCCTTTTCTAAATCATCCATAGAAATAGCAATTGAAACAGAATCAGCTTTTTTTATAATTTGTTCAAATACCATGTATTCTTGAGGAGTAAATCCAATAAAATCATCTATATAAACTAAACTATTATCAAAAATCGTTGACTTTGAAATTTTATCTATTACTAATGTTAAGCTATCGTTCTCATCTATAAAACTTTTTTCTATTTTCTCATTATATTTTTTGTATATTAATTTTACATCTTCTAATTTTAATCTTGTATAAGTTTCTTCAATATTAATATTTTCTAATATATCAGATGTAATATTATGCTTTTTTAATTCTGTTATCATATTTGAAATGATATCTATATTTTTGTTTGATTTTCCTAAAAATTTTAATTTATCTTTATTTTCTTTTAAAATATCATAAATTATCATGGCTTTTCCGAGATTTAGTTAGACTATCATAATTATATCCACCAACTTCATTTAATACTCTTAATGCCATTCTACTTAATGTTAGAACTTCTACATTAAACAACGACTTTGTTTTCAAATGTTCAAATAAATTTTTTTCTGCATTTAAATTACTTTGTTCTGGAACAATTAAGAAAATCTTTTCTTTCGAAAGATTTTCTTTAATATCATTATATAAATTTAAACTTTTTCCACTACCACTTTTGCCATAAATAATCTTTAACATTTTATTTCTCCTAAATTTTTAGTATGAACTATTAGAAATTATTGGATAATCAAATTTTCCATTTTCTACTATATATCCATCTTCTTGATGTGATGAATAAAATGTATCTGAACCTTTTAAGAAATAATTATATCTTAAATCATTTGTAAGTACTCCATTTCCTCCTATTATAATTGGATCATCCCAAGTTATATCTATAGCATACCATTTTCCATCTAATAATACATCATTCCATGCATGACTTTCAGTAACTCCAGATGAATTTTGAGCAATTCCACAAACTTCAACACATGAAATTCCAAGATTATCTAATATAAATTTAAAAGCTTTAGCATATCCATCACAAACAGCATATTTATTAACTAATGCACCATATAAAGTATGTGAAACATCTGAACTAGTTGTTGAGTCATATTCTATAGTATCTATTAAATAATCGTGAATTTGTTTAATTTGAGTATATGTATCACCACTTAAATTAGATTTTAATGAATATAAAATTGTATTAATTTCATCTTCTGCAATTAGAACATCTGATTTTGTTTGAAATCCTTCTGCTAAATAACTAATTCCAGCATCAGGTCCAATTGAAATTTTATATGTTGTTCCTCTTATATTAGTAGATGACTCAGTAAACATATACATTTTAGTAACATCTAAATAAAATATTTCTGGGTGGTCTAATAAAAGTGCATTTATAGCAAGTTGAAATGCATTAGTTAATGTAACATCACCAGAATCATCTTGTAATAAATCATTAAATGTTATTCCAAAATCTACAGAATAAGTACCTGTTTTTAAATTATCTAAGTTTGAATATAATCTACTGTAAATAGTTTTTCCATATGTATCTAATTGATTATAGTAGAAACTATTATCTGTTATATTTCCATAAACAATTGTTGTTTGTTCCTGATCATTAGAATAATTAGTAGGAGTTTGTGTATTAGATATTATTTGGCTCATATCAACATAGTTATCATTATTTTCAGGATTATTATTATCTGTAACAATAGTTATATTTTGTACTCCTGTTGCTTCATAATCAGGATAATAAACTTCACCTTTATTTCCAAATCCTACAACTTCAACAGTATTAGCTAAATATGTTTTCAAACTTAATTTTTCTGGTAAACTAACTATACCACATAAATCTAATGATAATGCAATTGTTACTAGTATTATTAAAATTATAATTACTGTCAAGAAAAATGATATTATATTATCTTTCATTTTTTTCCTTTCTTAAATCTTTATAGATTTATTAAACAAAAAATTTTTTAAGCATTTTTTTCAGTTTGTTCAAAATTTCCACTTCTTCTATAATAAAACAAATATTGTTGGGCAATACCAGCCATTCCAAGAAATTTATTTTCTGCAAATTTTGTTAATTCTTTTTTATTTATTTTTGTTTCATCTTCATTATGTATATAAAGATCATTCATAACTCTTCTGACCCATACATCTATTGGAAAAACATCAAATCTTTTTAAAGCAAATAACAAAATACAATCTGCAACTTTAGGCCCTACTCCATCTAATTTTAAAAGTTCATCTCTCATCATATTAGAATCATTCATTTCTTTTATTTTATTAATATCAACCTGTTTTTCTAATATCATTCTAGTAGTATTATAAACTCTAATATCTCTAAAACCTAATCCCATTTCTCTTAAATTTTGAACTGTAGCTTTAGATAATTGTTCTACTGTTGGAAAGGTATAATAATTTTTACCATTCCACTCTATTTTGTTACCATATGTTAATGAAAGTTTTTCTATAATTTTTTTTATTCTAGGGATATTATTGTTTGCAGATATTATAAATGAAATTATACATTCCCATAAATCTTGTTTTAAAATTCTAATTCCACTTCCAAACTCAGTACTTATTTTTAAATCGTTATCTATATTAGAAAGCTTTTCTTTTAATTTTATATAATTTGTTTCCAAATCAAAATAGTCTTTTATTAATTCTTCTAAATTGCTTTTAGATTTACCTTTAAATATAATTTCTTTATTACACTTTTGAACATTAATAACTGCATCTTTTATAACACCAGTATAACTTCCATCTTCTTCTTTATTCCATCTAAAACATTGTCCACATTCGAAAATATCTGTTAATTCAAATGATTCTTGATTTACTAATTTATATTCTTGAATACTCATATTTTTACTTCGCCTCTTATTTTTATTGTAATAAAATCTATTCATATTTTATTATAAATATACATTTTTATCAATGGTAAAATATATTTATTTTTATAAATAATAATATATCAAACATTCGTTCTTTTGTCAACTAATTTTAAAGTTTAATTTACATATTTTTATAATATACTATACGGAAATTTTAATTGACTTAAAAGAATTTTATAAGTCTTTATTACAAAACAAAAAGCCATATATTTAAAATATATTCTAGTATATTTTAAATATAATGACCTCTTTACTTTTTATTAGTCACAAATTCCAACTTTTTTCATATATTTAATATATCCATTATCAATATCTGTCCATAATTTAATTTCATTATTTAAAATATCATAATCTAACTTTTCACCAGAAATATCTTCATATGCATTTATTATTCCACTTTTAAATTCTTCTGGTGGAAATCTACTTAATATACGTGCAATATCAAAATATTTATTACCAAATCCAGCAAATCCAAAATCTATTACCGCAGAAATATGATTATTTTCATCTATTATAATATTACCTGGATTTAAATCACCATGTACAAGACAAGTATTATCTTTTTTACTAAATTCTGTATATTTCCAAAACTTTTTATCTTCACTATTCAAATGAAGTTCTATTAACTCATTTAAAAAATCTACCAAATTAAAACCAATATCATTAGTAGAAAAAATTTTATTTTCATCATATTTTACTGTATGTAATTGATGCATAAATTCTGCAATTTCTTTAGACACTTGTTTTATTTGTTCTTTATTCAAATCGTTTATTTTTTCAGATAAAGCCTGACCTTCTATTTTTTTATGAATACTAAATGGTCTATCATTATCTTTTTTTAATTTTAAATCAACTGTTTTATAATCTAATTTACCATTAATAAATTTAGAAAAATCACAATCTTTAACTATAGTTCTAATCCAAAAATCATCTCTTGGAAATCTAAAAAAATAATTTCCATCTTCTGTATTTACTTCATATACAATATTAGTCCAACCTGTAGATATTGGCTTAACACAATTTATTTTTTTTCCTTGTAAAGCATTTTCTATCATTTTATCAAAATTTTCATCTAGCGAAAAATATTTTTTTATCATTATAAATCTCCTAATATTTTTATTTTTGCATTAATCTTCTTACTAAATTAATAACTTTATCTTCTGATTCTTTATCATAATTATTATATAAAACATAATCAAATTGTTTAATTAATTCATTATCAGTTATTATTTTATTATAATGTTCATCTATCTCTAAAAGTCTAGCATTTTCTACTTCTGGTGACAAATTTCTTTCACGAAGCTTTTCTTTTGCAATATTTATATCGTTTGGTAATAAGTAGATTGCACATAATTCTGGGCAAATTTTTTTCCAATCAGTTATAGTATTATAGTGTATTTCAAATACTGTATTTCTATCTGTAAAAACAGCTTCATTTGCATATGCATAAATATTTCCAAGTAGCTCAAATTTATAAGCAATATCTCCATTATCATATTTTTTTTGAATTTCTTCTTTAGTTACAAAAATTTTATCATCATTGTCTTTCTCTCCAACTCGTGGAGCCCTAGTTGTTAATATTTTTATTTTATCAAAACCTAGTTTTTCTGTTATTTTATTTTTATAATAAGATTTACCAATCCCTGTTATTCCTGCTATTGCAACTAACATTATATCACCTCTAGCATCCTAAAAAATATATTTTATATTATACAGTAGGAAAAATGAATTTACAACTCTTTTATAATAAAAACACAAGAATTTCATGTTTAAAATAAAAAATACAAGAAATTTTAGAATACTCTAAACAATTCTTGTATTTTTACTTTATTATATTTATTTTTAATTCAAATAAATTTTTAATAAAAGTTTCATTTATTTATCTATTTTAATCTTTTATATTATAAAATTATCTATTGCCATAATCATCATTTTCTCCTACATTTCTTACTTCTGATTTTCGTTGTTTAGTCTCTTCTTCTTTTTTTCTAAACTCATCAATAGTTCTTCTAATATCAGATATTTTTGCAGATTTAGCCAAAGAAAGTTTTATTTCCCCTAAAGGAGCAGCAGAAACAAATTTCATTCCATAATTTTTTTCCATCAATTTTCCAATTTCACCATCTACATGTATTGCAATAACAACATCATCATTTCTGCTTTCAATTGTAATATCTTCTGGAAAATTCTTCATAACAGCTTCACATTTTATTTGATTTTCAAACTTATATAATTCTTCTAATGACATATCAGAAAATTCTTCAACCTGTGAATGTTCTATCGAAGAATATTTTTCAGCTACAATTTGCTGAATAGCAAAAATTTCATCAATTAATTCAGCATCTATCCAATCTGGAATTTTATCTATTCTTGTATCTACTGATGCTAAATGAATCTTAATAATATCCTCTATTTTTTTGTGTTTATCTTTCAAATCTTCTATTGTTTCTTCATCTTGCCCAAATGTATATTTTCTATCCCCTGCCTTTTTTAATCCTGAACAAACTATAAAATCTGCTATACAACGATAATCATCTTTTTGCTTTTCTGAAAGGTTTTTATCTTTTATTAATACGTTCATTAATTCTGATCCTAAAAAATTAAAATTATCCCACGCTCCATTCATATTACATACAATATCCATAATTTGAGCTATTTCTACATCTGAAAATATAGATATTTCTTTTGAAAGATACGTATTATTTCTAATAAAATTAATTGCATAATCTCTATAATTCAATGCATTTTCATTTTTTGATCTTGGTGATGCTGCATGATTAGGAGCATTTGCATTAGTAGCTAATATTTCATAATCATTAAACACTAAAAAATTTCTCAAACATTTTGTTGGATCACCTTCATAATAAACAATATTATATTTATCAAAATCTTCTCTAGAAATTGGTAATTTATCTCTATCCTCAAATCTTACCATTATAATAGCATCTTCTGAAAGCTTTATACTAGTACCATTTGTCCATGCATCAGATGGACAAAAATCTTCCATTTCATCTTCATGTTTATCGAATCTTTCTAATATTATATAATTTGGATTATCCCAATTGCCTTGACCATCTGATGTATTTTCAACTCTACTATTAATAGTTGCATGCACTTCATGTCTATGCCACCAAGCACTTACTTCTTTTCTTACACCATGATACTCTTGAATACTAGAAGCTATTTTTCCACCATCAAAATCTGATAAAATTACTTTATCTTTTGGAAAAAAATTTGTACAATGAACTAATACCCTCCTTTCTAAATCAATTTCCTTTAAGCCTTTTGTTGTAGTTTTATCTCTCTTGAGATAATCATCATTTTTCTCCGTAATTGTCAATATTCCTTCATTTTCCTTCAAAAAACTTGCTAATTTTCTTTCTTCAACTCTATCGGATAGTGAAAATTCACGTTCAAACAATTCACTTTCTTTTTGTTTTAATTGTTGATATTCTTCTTTCAATAACTTTAATTGTTCTTCCTGTTCTTTCATTTGCTTATTTATATTATAAAATTTTCCAATATTAAATAAACTAGCAATTTTACTAAAAATACTAACTTTTTGTTTTTCAATCAAAAATGTAGATAGATGATTTTCAATATCCCATATTTTTCCATCTTTTTTAGAACATAATGAACGTATTCTTTCTCTTTCTTCCTTTAAATTTTTTAATTCTTCTTGTAAAATTTCTATTTCAGACATTTGCTCTAATATTTCTTTACTACTAAAATTTTGTAACATACATTTTATCCTTTTTTATAATCTTATAAAGATTATATTTATAAATACATTTTTTTTCAAGTTCTTAAAAAAAATATTTCTACTTACTTTAAATTATAAAAAATACCGTTAGCCTCAATTGAAGCTAACGGTTAAAGATATAAATTCTCTAATGGTAATATCACTTATAACAATATTTTTCTACTATAACAAAAATCAATAATCACAATATTCATCCAAATAATCTTTACCTTCACTGTAATATGATAAATCTTCAAATGCTACAAGTAATGCACAATCATTTTTTCCACATAATCCCCAATACATTATCTCTTTTTCTTCATTCACCTTGCAATTCAATTTCATTGACTTAGTCCAATCAGCATAAAAAGCTTCTTTAATTCTATTTGCAGTTGTATATAAAAGAACCTGTGGATTTAATTTTTCTACCTCTAATAATTCTTTTATTATTTTTTCTTTATGCTCTTCATATTCATCTCGCGTTTCAGAATAGTCCTCTGTTTCACTTATTCCCACTGGAATTTTTGGATTTCCAATACAACGATTTTGTCCTAAATCAAACATAAATAGAAATGGACTTGCAGAATCTAAACAATCTGCATATTCATCCTCATAAACTATCAGTCTTGCCCACCGTAAAAAAGGATCTGAATCGAAAAAATTCTGTTTTTGACAAAATACTACATCAGCCATATTATTTACCTCTTTTCATAATATTTTTTAAACTAATATTATTATAAAGTAAATCTAAAATTGTGTAAAATACATATTTATATGCAAAGTATAACTTTAAGTTATACTTTGCAATTTTCTTTCAAAATTTTAATTAAATCATTTAATTCCTTAAATTTATTATTAACATTATAATATAAACCAAATTCTGCATTTGGAAGTAAAAATCCAACATCTAAAACACATAATTCCTTGCTAGATAATTTTTCTTCTACATATTCTTTTGTTATAACAGTTATTATATCTCTAACCTTTAATAATTCAAGCATTGCAGTATAATTTACATTATCGACATTGATTGAATCATTTTTACTATATTCAAGTTCTTTTATTAAATTTTGA
>JAAVYF010000048.1 GCA_022790975.1 Clostridia bacterium
GCATTAGTGCTTCTTTGACAACAGAATTTAATGCACAACCATTTATAGGAAACTTGATATATTCTTTGTTTGTTATAATTGCAACCATTGTGAGAAGAAAAGAGTTTATAAATAGTTTGAATACAATAATGAAAAAATAATAGGTAACTATAAAATTACAATAAGTGGGGCAGATAATTATCTGTCTTTTATTATAAGGTTATAACAAGAATTAGTAATTTTTTAATAATAAAATGCAACCCAAAGAATAAAATTCCGTCTTTATAATTGAAAGGAGGAAAAAATGGAAGATACTGAAATAATAAATCTTTATTTTAATCGTTTAGAAGATGCAATAAAGGAAACATCTAATAAATATAATAACTATTGTACTATTATTGCTCGAAATATTCTAGGAAATAACGAAGATGTGGAAGAATGTACTAATGAAGTATATATGAAAATGTGGAATTCTATCCCACCTAATAGACCTAATAAGCTATCAGCATATATTGGCAAAATCACAAGAAATACTGCAATAGATTATGTGGAAAAATATAATGCCCAAAAAAGAAATAATGGACAATTAAACATTATACTTTCTGAACTTGAAGAATGTGTGTCTATTAATACTTTAGAAGATGAGATTGATGAAAGGCTTTTAGTACAATATATTAACAATTTTTTAGAAAATTTATCTCTTCAAAATCGTAAAATATTTATTAAAAGATATTGGTATGCTTATTCTATCGAAGAAATAATGGAAGAGTTCAAAATGAGTAAAAGTAAAATAAAATCAATATTATTTAGATTAAGAAAAAAATTAAAAAAATATTTAGAAATGGAGGGAGTTGTATTATGAAAAGTATGAAATTATTTAAAGCAATTGGTAAAATTGATGACAAATTTATTATTGAAGAAGAGAAAAATATTGAAAAAGAAAAAATTCAAGTACCAATTTTTAAAAGATTTGCTATGGCAGGATTAGCACTTACTATAATATTAGGAATTTCAATAACTACCTATGCTATGGTAATAGAGAAAGAATATAATGCAGCTGTTGGATATTTAAACTCCTTAGGAATATCAGTAGAAGATTTAAGTGATTATTCAAAGAGTGAAATAATAAAGACAGTAGATGCTTATCAAAATTATGGAGATAGTGAAATTGTTAATAATTTACTAAAAAATGAAGAAATTATTTCAAGTCCAATAAATATAACAAGCGAACAAGTAAAAAAATTAAAACCAACAATGACTTATACAGATGTAAAAAAATTGTTAGGTGATACGCAAGATATTGGTTCAGGAATATATATATTATATTACATTGTTGATAATAAATATACATTATCAATCCCATTCACCAGTGATAATTCACAACTTGGAGTTGATGGAGAAGATTTATTAAAAGCGCTACAACCTATAAATAATAATTGAAATCAAGCTATGATTATACTAACAAATTACAATTAATTGATTAGATAAAGCTAAAATCTCAAGAAATAATTTATGTATTGACATTATTCATAAAAAAGTATTATAATGAATATAATAATAATGATAATTAATTGTCATTAGATAAAAAGTTTAGAATACCCTTGCTAAAGTAGGGACTTAAAAAAGTAGGAATATCTTTGCCAAAGTAAGAATTTAAAAAAGTAGGAATATCCTTGCCAAAGTAGGAACTTAAAACAGTATATGGCAATCTGAAAAGATTGCCATATTGTTTTATTAAGGGAGAAATGAATGAAAAATTTGAAATTATACTATATTGATGAAGAATATATAAAATATTTAAGACAATTTGATTTAAATGTTGCTTATAATAAAACAGCAACAAGACCATATATCGGAATTGTTTATACATACAATAATTTTAATTATTTTGCACCTTTATCTTCTCCAAAACCTAAACATATAAATATAAATCCTAAAGCGATTGATATTTTTAAAATAAAAGATGGAGAACTTGGAGTTGTTAATATAAACAATATGATTCCAACCCCAATTGAAAATTTAACAGAAGTGTTGCCAACAGTAACAGATGCAAAATATAAAAAGATGTTAGAACAACAATTAACATTTTTAAATAATCATAAAGCTGAATTATATAAAAAGATAAATTATTTTCAAAACATGTTTAGAAAAGGACATTTAACTGAAAATATCTTAAAAAGATGTTGTAATTTTATTTTATTAGAGGAAAAGTTTAATGAATATGTAAATAAATAGTTTTGTCAACAAATCTGTCAACAACTCACACAAAAACACAAACAAAATCAAATAAATAGCGGATAACTAGAAAATTCACTTCCGGTTACCCGCTCCAACGACGTATCTGTTCGAACTTTTTATAGAACAGAGGGATATGAAAATCAATCAGTAAAATGGTTGGTTTTTTATTTTGCAAAAAATCATCCTAATTTTATAAGGAAAGGATGGTGCGAAAAATGAAGATAATTAAGCAAGAATTAGAATTTGAGGAATGTCTAAAACAAAGACTTAAATTTATATGTGAGTTCTCTAAGATTAATCCCACCTTTGTCAATGGTAGCATTAGAAAATTAGAGAAAACTAATCTTACATA
>JAAVYF010000049.1 GCA_022790975.1 Clostridia bacterium
ACGTTGTATTAATGAATATCGTAATACTTTAACTCTATATACAAATGGGCAAGCAGTTTTTTTGACAGAATTAAAAGATTATCAAATTGCTACTTGTGAACCAGTTATTCAATCACGCAGACCAAATAATCGAATAGATAAAATACGCCATATGTTTAATAAAAAAGAAAATTAAGTTACTATTCGCTAAATTACAATTTCTATTACTCTACGATAAGTAGGTTGTTAATTCTAAAAAAATACATTATAATTTTAAATAGGAGGAACTTAAGATGGATAACTATGTAACAGGTAAAATTATAAAAGAATTAAGAGAGAAGAATAATCTAACTCAATTAGAATTAGCAAATATAATAGGAGTAACAGATAAAACTATTTCAAAGTGGGAAACATATCGAGGATTACCAGATATTTCATTATTAGAATCATTAGCAAAAGCATTAAGTGTTTCAGTTATTGAATTAATGGATGGCGAACATATTATTAATAAAAATATATCAAGTAATATGCGTAAATCTAATTTATATGTTTGCCCTGTATGTGGCAATGTTTTTCATACCATAGGAGAAGGACTTATAGCTTGTTGTGGTGTTACATTACCAAAATTAGAAGCAGAGTTAGAAAATGACAAACATATTATAAATTGTGAAATAATAGATGATGAATATTATGTTTCTATCAATCATGAAATGACAAAAGAGCATTATATATCATTTATTGCTTATATTACTGATAATAAATGTGAGTTTGTTAAGTTATATCCAGAGCAAAATGCAGAAACAAGATTTCAAAAGAGAGGAAAAGGTGTTATATATATTTATTGCAATAGAGATGGACTGATTAAAAAAGTCATATAGAATATATTTTTTATAGGTGTAAAGAAATTTACATCTATTTTTTTGCTTTATTTGATTCTTGCTAACTCTACGATAAGTAGGTTGTTAATTCTAATAAAGCCTTTTATAATTGTAAATGAGAGGAATAATATTAAATAAGATAGAAAGGGGATAAATAATGGATATAAAAAGAAAAAAAGAATTATTAAACGAATGGAAAAATAGGCATCCTGAAATTGGAGTATTTATTATAAAATGTAAAATTACTGGAGATGGATTTGTAGGTATTTCTAAAGATTTACAAAAAGAATTTAATAGTCAAAGATTTAAACTATCATCAAAACTTCATCCAAATAAAGAACTTTCAAAGTTATGGGAAGAATATGGAGAAAATAACTTTGAATATGCTATAGAAAAAGTTTTAAAATATGAAGATCCAAATGATGATTATACAGAGGAATTGGAAGAACTTTTAGAAAAATATTTATTAGATAAACCACAAGCAAGGAGGATTGGAAAATGAATGAAAATATTGTAATAGGTGCAGAAAATTATAATAAAGTAGATGGAAGAAATGCTTATCATTCTAAAATAAAGAAATTGACTTTAGGAAAGCCACATTTAGAAGAAAATAAAATAATGCAAATAGCTTTACAAATTTGGAAAGAAAATGGAAAAGGAGAATTGGAAATAGATACAGAACTTCCAATACACCAAATATTTGATTTAATGATATTTTTAAGTCGAACACTCCTTTATTTTAAAGAAGCATATCGTATGCCTTTACTATATAATCCTGAAAATCCAACAATAGAACGAATTGGAATACAAGGAGAGGCTTTACCTATTGAAGTTTATATGCAAAACCCTAATATTAATAAAGATATACAAGAATTTGCACAAACTTTGAATAATTTAGGAGAAATAACAGGAGAACGATTACGAGTATTAACACAAATTATAGAAGAACTGGAGATGTACTAAAATGGAACAAAAATATTTTTTAAATCCAAATAGAAAACTAACAAAAGAAGAAAAATCACTAATTTGGAAAAAGCCAATATCTCATATTACAAGTGAAGCTGAAATTCGTATATGTAAGGCAGTAAAGAATAATTGGAATAAAAGTGAAATGAAGCTAACTAATATTTTATTAGAAGGGGATTCAGGCTCTGGAAAAACAGAGCTTGCAAAAGCATTATCTACTGACTTTGGATTACCTTATACAAAAATTACTTGTTTTGCAGATATGGATAAATCAGATATTTTAGGTGCTATTCTACCTGTTTCTGAAAGCGAAGAAAATGGAAGTGCAATAAAATATCAATATTATCCATCTGAAATTGTACGAGCTTATGAAAATGGATGGCTATTAGAAATTCAAGAACCAACAGTAATTAGAGATGCAGCTGTTTTAATGGCACTTAATTCAGCACTTGAGCTAGATGGAAGTATTAACTTACCAGATAGAATCGTTCATAGACATCCTGATTTTATAGCGATAATTACTACAAATCGAGGATATAATGGATGCAGACCATTAAATGAGGCACTTCGTGATAGAATAGGGCATGTTGAAAAAATGGATTTACCACCTATCCAAGTTATGGTAGAAAGAGCTATACAAAAAACAGGATATACCAATATGGAAGTATTAAATTTATTTGCACAAACTATTGTATGTTTAGATCAAACAGCAAAAGCAAATGCAATTAAAGGTGTAGCAGGTATGCGTTCTTATTTTTATTGGATAGATGCAGTAATGGAAGGAAATGCTGTGATAGATTCACTTTATCATAAAGTAATCTATAAAATAACAACAGATGAAGAAGAAATTGAAATATTAAATCAATCATTAAAAAAGCAAGAAATTTTATCTAAACTAGAGGAAATTCTTATACCAAAAGGTAAAACAAATGGAGAAGTATTAGAATTAAAAGCAGATGGAAATTTTGAAACGAAACAAACTTTACAAAAAGAAAATAAAGAGCCTGCTGTAGAATTACGAAGGAGATCAGATAGTGAAGGTGAATCAAATAAGACTTTGGAAAGTTCTGTTCAAACAAAAACAATAGATATAGAAGAAGATGGAAAGGCAATTTACCATGAATTAAGCAAAGAAGAAGATAAAAAAATACAAGATGAAAAAATGTCCTTTCGCAAGAAATTAAATAGTGAGGCAAGAAATGCAGTAAAAGGTTCTATTCATGAAAATATTAAAATGATAGTTCATAGACCAGAGCCAAATGAAGAAGAAAGAAAAGAATATTATAAGGTTGTTTCAGAGCTTTATCCAATTATTCAAGAACTTTCAAATAAAACAAAACCAATTTTAGAACATGAGATAGCAGCAAGTCAGTCAAATAATAAAATGTATGGAAATAATTTTCATCCTGAAAAAGTAGTTTATTCTGATTTTAAATACTTTTCAAAGAAAAGTCCACCAGATGAAAAGCCAACACTTGCAGTTGCTTTAAGAATAGACCAGTCAGCTTCAATGAATGCTTTTGGTAGGTTAGAAATTGCTAAGAAATCAGCTACTTGTGTTTATGAATTTTGTAAAAAGTGTAATATTCCAATACTAATTTATGGAGATACTGCTGACCGTTCACCAAAAGAACAAATGTCTATGTATTCCTATATTGATTGGAATAATTCAAAACTAAATGATGCAGCATCCTTAATGTGTATAAAAAGTATTAGTAATAACAGAGATGGAATGGCTATGCGAATTTTAGCAGAAAAATTAGTAAAAGTACCACACACCACAAAACTTTTAATTAGTATTAGTGATGGTATGCCGAAAGCCCTTCCAGATTATAGTGGAAATATTGCTATTCAAGATATGAAGAAATTAATTAAAGAATATACTCGAAAAGGAATTACATTTTTGGCAGCTGCAATAGGTCAAGATAAAGAAACTATTTGCGATATTTATGGTAATGATAGATATATAGATATTACAGATTTAAAAGAGTTACCAGCAAGATTAGTGAAAACTATTGCAAGATATTTGTAGTATGGATATATTTTGTGTTATAATCATCTCGACAACTTACAATTTATAAAATAGTAGTATTTACAAAATACTGCTATTTTTTATTGACAAGAAAAAACAAAAGTAGTATTATAATGTAAGGTAAACCTTACAGGAGGCAAAATGAAAAATAGAGTAAAAGAATTGAGAGAAAAACTTGGACTTACTCAAGAACAATTAGGAAATATGGTAGGAACATCAAGACAAGCTATTATTGATATTGAAAAGGAAGAAACAGAGCCATCTATTTGGTTGGCTTATGATATAGCACAGGTATTTCATAAAAAAATAGAAGAAGTCTTTTTATTTAATGAAAGTGTGAGAAAATCGAGAGCAGAATCAAGTAGGAGGATTAAAAATGGCAATAAGAAAAATTAGAACATTTGATGATGAAATATTAAGAAAAAAAAGCAAAATAGTAGAAAAAGTAGATAATAAAATAAAGTTAATATTAGATGATATGGTAGAAACTATGTATAATACTGAATGTGGAGGAGGATTATCTGCTTGTCAAGTTGGAATATTAAAACAATTAGTAGTTATTGATGTTGGAGAAGGACTATTAAAACTTGTCAATCCTAAAATTATAAAAGAAGAAGGAGAGCAAATTGTTGATGAGGGATGTTTGAGTTTTCCAGATGTTTGGGGAAAAGTAAAAAGACCAATAAAAATTGAAGTTGAAGCATTAAATGAAAATGGAGAGAAAATTGTAATTAAAGGTAAAGGCATATTAGCACAATGCTTATCACACGAAATTGATCATTTGAATGGAATCGTATTTACGAGTAAAATTATAGAATATATCAATTTTTATAAAAATTAGTTCTATGAATTACAATATGAAAAATATGTAGTTGATGACTGGATTATTTTTGCTAAAATTTACAAATAAAATCCTTATATCTAGTAGTTGACTACATATAAAAAATAATCAACATTAAAACAAAAATACTTATTTTTCAACAAAATACTTCTTTTTTTCTAAACAAAACACCAGAACATTATGTAGTTGGTGCATTGTGTATATTGAATCGCAAATTCAATATAATAAGAAAAAAAGGAGGTAGGTATGGAAACTTCAAATGAGCAAATTAACAAAAGCCTTGGAGCAATTTTTCAAGAATATAGACTAAAGAACAATATAACACAAGAAAAATTTGCTGAAGAACTAACTAAATCTACAAAAACTATCTCTCAAATTGAAACTGGAAAAGATGGTACAAGCAAAAAGACCGATATAGATTTTATGAACTATTTAGAAATTGCACCTAACATTTTATATAAGGACTTTATCACTAATCCAACATTAAAGAAAAAGATAGAGATTAGTGAGAAAATCAGCGATCTAGAGTCTAGTAAAATAGAAGCATTATTCCAAATTGTAGAAGTTTTGAAGAATCTATAATGAGAATATTTTTGATAAGTAGATGTATTGAGAAAGCTAACGAAAATTGGCTTTCTTTTTATTTTGTAGAATTTTGTCGGAAAATTTTTTTTACATTGGTATTACTGAACTAAAAACAAATTTCCAATATCT
Organism: Clostridia bacterium; assembly: GCA_022790975.1. GTDB lineage: Bacteria > Bacillota > Clostridia > TANB77 > CAG-508 > Scatovivens. Next base: position 5,411 of record JAAVYF010000049.1, read on the forward strand.
AGGAGTTGACTGGATAAAAAAATGTTATATAATGTATATCGTAATCATATTGGAGGGAACAAAGTTGAAAAATAGCAAAATAGAAGAACTAAATAAAAGAACTATACTTCTATTGGAAAAGACCAAAAAGGAATATAAAAAGTTTGCAGAGGAAAGAAAACAACTATATTGCTATTTAGTAGATAAAGATGATTTAACGAAATGGGAGAAATATGTGGAACAATTAGAAAAAATAATAAATGAGAAATAGATAATATGATAATCTTGAAAAGAGGAGGTTGTATAGAAAGAGAAAATTAACAAAAAGCAACTAATAAATATGCCTTATATGTAGTAATAAATGTAACAAAATATTTTTTAAAATAAACTTTATAAAAGGTTTACAAAATAAGTGAAAGAGAGGATTTTGTTATGGAAAAAACAAGAGAAATTGTTATGCTTGAAAATAATATCTATGAAAAGGTAAACAGAGATAAAATTATTGTAATTGGAAAAGATGTTTACGAAAAGGTAAATGATAATGCTAGATTAGTAATACCACATCCTAAAAAGGAGAAAACACAAAATGAAAATGAAGTAATACTTGATGGAATAGGCAGAATACGATTGGCACAAAGTATTATGAATAAGATGAATATAAAAACAGGATATAAATTAGATGTATATGCTAGTGGTAGAAATATCATTATTAAAAAACTAGATGTTAAGAAAAGTGCAACAAGAGAAACAAAAATGATTATAGAAAATAAGTATGAGGTAAAAGTGCAAATAAGCAATCTTGACTTTGGAGATAATCATAATATAACTACAATAGATGAGTTTGGAAATATTTTAATCTGGAATGATATAAGAAAGAAAATTGGAATTGTAGAAAATGATAAGTTAAAAGTTTGTATTAAAGAAGATATGATTATTTTAATACCAAAGAAAAAATATTAAATTTTTTTGCAGTAACTGATGTGTACTACATATCAAAATGCCAAAATAAAAAACAAATAACTACTACAAAAGTAATAGAAATTTGTTTAATTAAAATATTGGTCAGTATTCTCAAATAATTGTTGTTCTTTGATACCTAGAACTTTACAAATTGCTTTTTGCTCATAATCTCTAACAAATAAAGTATGATTCTCTATATGAGATATATCAGAATTATAAAGAGTGACTCCTAGAAGTGCAACTTTATCAGCTAATTCTCTTTGAGATAAACCTTTTAATTCTCTATACTTTTTTATATTAGAGCCAACAATGTTTTGATGACCATTTAAATTTTTGGTTTTCATTATATTATTATTCCACCCCTTAACTAAAATAAACAAAATAATAATATAATATTTTTTTGTCCTATGTGTTGCGTACCAGTTAGCAAGAATGGAAAAGAAAGGAAAAATGAAAAAAATGGATATTGAAAACTGGGATTATAAATATCATAATAATCCAATGATTGATATAAGAAAAGAATTAACTGATAATCAGTTAGAGATAATAAAGAAATTAGGAATAGAGGTAAAAGACAAGATATATACAGAATATGACTATGAGTGTTTAAAAGGTGCATTATCAGAATACATACAAGATGATGAGGAGGAATATACTCCAAAATCACTTGATGAAAAAAATGTGGATAAGGAGGAGTTTGAAGAACTTATAAAAAGGATTGATGAAATAGACGAAAATATGTAAAAACTAAAGTAGATAGGGATGGAGGAAATGTTATTTGAAGAATATTGCGATAATTATTTAGAGTCTAAAATTATTGATTTGAAAAAGGAATTAACTAATAAAGACCTGGCTATAATAGAAAAGTTAGAAGTGAATATAGAAGATGGATTTTATACACAAAGTAGATATGAAGATGTAAAAGAAGATTTAGGAATATATTATAGTAATTATGATGCTGATAGAGAACAAAGATATATAAAACCACTAAAATATGGTGTTACTAAAAAGGAATTTGATTATCTTTCTAATAGATTTAGTGAAATTGATAAAAAATATGAAGAAATGTTAGAAGGCAACTATCGAAGAAAAACTTTTAAAGATATATGGCTTAAAGAAAAGCAGCATATCAGAAATAAACTAATGTATTTATTAGAAAAAGATATACTTACAGATAATAAAAAACAGAAAATACTTGAAATTGTAATAAATATGAAAGATGCTACAGATATGCAAAAAGAACGATTTGTTTTATATTATGGTTTAGACAAAAAACAAAAAAGAATCCATAATGCTTCTAAAATAGCAGAATTACAAAATTGTACTTCATCAAATATTAGACAATCAATAAATAATATTAAACTAAAGATAGTAAGATTACCAGATGAACAAATAGAAACAATAAGAAAAATTATAAAACAAACAAATCTAAAATCCTTATAAGAAATCATATAAAAATAAATATTAGTATGAAATGGAGAAAATATGACAGAGAAATTAAGAGAATTAAATGAAAAAATTATAAAAAAAAGAAATGAATTAGATTCATCAATAGAAAATAACAAAGATGGAGATGTTATTTACAAAATAAGTGTTGAATTAGATGATTTGATTGCAGAATATATAAAATATGAAAATCAAAAGAAAATATTAGATAAGTATAATGACATTCTAAATAATCCTTATAAAAGGGAAATTATAAACGAAATTAAAAAGGATGTAAAAAAGCAAGCTGAAAATATTTCAGACTTTGAATTGGAATGTTATTGCAATAATGTATATCTATATACTTGCTTAAAAGCTAATGGCATCAGTAATGATGAAATAGCAAAACAAATTTTATATCGTAACAATATGGTTGCTGAAAATTTAGAAGGATCAGAGAACAGTAATATAGATATAGATTTAAAATTCAATACAGATATTTCAAACAAATACTATAAAATCATAAAAGAAAAGTTAAAACAAAACTAAATATAAAAGAATCAAAAGTCTAAACGGAAATGATTTAGGCTTTTATTATTTCAATGTTTAAGACTGTAGTTTATTCTACAGTTTTTTTTATTTTTAAAATAAATCTTTTTTTGTACCCATTTTTCTTTTTATTCCCCCATTTTAATCAAAAATACGAAATCCAGAGTATAGTGTCCGTAAATTGAGTTTTAAGAACTCCTAACTCCAGAAGAAGCTTTTTATAGACACACTCCAGACAAAAAAATGAAGGACAGATTCTGGAGTGTTGTAAATGGTAGGGGGAATTAGAAATGATAACTTAATAGATACAAATAGATTCATCTATATAGGATTTTTTTGCCCTATTTTAGATGATTTTTTTGTACCTTCTACTAAACTTGTGAGAAACAAATCTCCACCTCTAAACAGTTGAATTTTCAAAGAAATTTAATTGTTGGAGGATTTAGAAATGAAAAATAATTATAAAGAAATAAATAAATATGAGGAATCGAAAGAGAAAATAACAAATTATGATGAAGCAAATAAATATGATTTTTATGCAAAATATTATATGCACTATGCCATTGGAACTAGATTTGAAGATTGTGTTGAAATAAGCAAAAAAGAATATAGTGAATTGAAACAAAAATTAAAAAATTCAAAAGAAGCAATGATTAGAATATTCGCAACTTATGCTGTTGGATTCTATAAGAATGAAGGAACTTATGTGATACAAACAGTAGATAAAGATATTTATTATTGTTTATATAATTCACAGAGGTATGAAAAAAATAAGGTAAGAAATGAAAATTTTAGGCATATAGATAAATATTTTAATCAAGAAGATATAACTAATATTCATACTGATTATAGCCTTGAAGATGAAGTTTTAAATGAAATAGAAAAAGAAGAAATAAAATTATTACTTGATTCAATTCTATCAGAGAAACAAAGCAATAGATTTTTTAAAAATAAAATACTAGAAATTCCTCTTGTAATAATTGCTGTTCAAGATGGTACTACTGTAGGTGCAATAGAAGAAAGTGTAAAAAGAGCAATGAATAATATTTCAAAAAATTACAAGAAAAAATAAAAAAATTTTTTAAGAGCCTATAATTTTACTATGAGAAGTGAGCTTATATATAGAAGGGAGGAAAATATGATTACACAAATTTTAAGAAACAAATATCGACAACTAATTAAGAAAAAATTTACCCAAAATCTATATAAAATGCAAATAAGGAGCTCACTTCTTATTAGTCTTGTCAAGCCTTTAAAGTGTTAGCAAAAAGTTGCATAGGAAGGAGAAAGACCTATGGAAGATAGAAACAAACAAATATTAGATATGTATTTTATTGAAAAAATAAAGCCAGTTGATATTGCAAAAAAATTTGAAATAGCAAAAAGTACAGTAACAAGAGTGTTACAAAAAGATAGCAGATATATAAAAATTAAGCAAGAGAGAAAGGCTGAAAATCAAGAAAAGCATAAACAATATACTAATGATTACAATAAAACGAAGAAGAAAAATATACAACAAAAAAACAATGCTGATGATTTAGTTTTAAGAAATATGCACAATCAAGCGAGTATGGAAATGTCTAAACCTAAACGATTGAATAATATGGCATATAGAAATTGGAATAAAAGTGCTTTTACTTATAATGAAAAGAAGAAAAGGTATGAATTTAGAGAAGAATTAGGTCGCAGCTATGATGTACCAAAATATATAAAAGTGGAGGTTTTATAATGGCAAGAGAACTATACAACTGGGATCAAGTTAGAGCATATTTGATAATCGCAGTCAAAAATGTAAAAGATAAAAACAAATATATGGATGTGGAAATAGAAGATTTTATAAAAGAATTAGATCCACTTCAAACTTTGTATGGTAAAGAGGGAGTAATTGGACTTTCTCAAAGATATTTAAAAAGCAAGAAAAGGAAATTGTTATGAATTTTATAGATATTGAACACGAAGAATTTTTTGAAGAAAAAATGAAAGAATTAAGAAAATTAGGAAAAACAGATGTGTACTATAAATCATTAGTTTATACATTAAGCATTTGTGAAACAACTAGAGATCATTTTAATGAAATATTCAATATAAGAAAAAGTGAAGTTAATTTAGATTCTATTCAAAAAGGATGGCAAACATCAACATCATTAAAAGTAACTAGAATGGCATTTAACCTATGGAATCATAATCTTATGTATGACAGTGAACAAGATTTAGAAAATGAAAAAATATCAACATCTTATGCACCAAGCGAAATTTTCTGTTGTTCTTATGCACCATACTTTTGGGAAGGAATTAAGATTCGTTATCCAGAATACACTAAAGAAATAGAGATTTCCCATAGAGAAAGATATAGTAAGGTTATAACTCATATTGAAAATGTAGAAGATAAACCTACAGGAATATATATAAGAACTAGCAAAAAGGATGAATATGAAACTTTAGAGCAAGTTACAAGACATTGTAAAGAGTGTGATATAAAAAGTACAATTATATATATGGATATAGGGTATAGTGGAATAGATCCAGATAGAAAAGCACTACAAGTTCTAAAAAAAGATATAGAAGCAAGTAAATTAAAGGAAGTTTTATATTTGAAGTTAGAATCACTTTTTAGAAAACCAATAGAATTTAACGAATTTGCAAGTAGATGCGAAAAAAACAATATTGATATATGTTGCTTAATGAACAAAAAAGCGAAAGAAACTGTAGATTTTAATGAAAATTATATGGATGAATGTGATAAAGATTATTAAAATGTAGAAAAACTAAAGTAAAGAATATTTAGAGAATAGAAATAGATGTATATTATAAATCGTTAATATACATACTAATACTATGGTTTATATATACATCTTTATGGAGGCAATATATGAACAAAATACAGACAGTAGAAAAGAAAGAGCGAAAAATTGTAAATGTATTTTTCAATGAAGATGGCATATCAATTATAGAATTATTAGAATTAGATTTTTCAGACTTTGTAAGTAATTTTATAAAAGAAAATGTTAAATAAAGATAAGAAAATAAGTGATGAATATACAGTTTTATATTCTCACTTATTTTTTATATGCAATAAAAGAAAAATCCGTGATTCTTCATAAAAGCACGGTTGCTAAATGAAAAATGTTATGATATAATTTCAATATCATTAGTAATTAGTTATCAATTCAGCAACCAGATGGAGGTTGTATGAATTTTGATAACGGAATAATGTCTTTACTTTTAAGCATTTATTCGCCAGATGAAATAGCAAAATATATAAGGCTTTCATTAGAGGATAGAGATAAAGAAGATAAAGACAAAGATGAAAGTGAAAGTATTACAAATCAAAGAAGAATTTTAAACCAATTTATTGACAGCAAAGGCAATAAAGGTAGTGAGTGCAAAGAGTTCATAGATGATGGGAAAAGTGGTACGAACTTTGATAGACCTGGATGGAAAGATTTAGTTGAACAAATTGAATCTGGAAAAATAAAGGTTGTTATTACTAAAAATTTATCAAGACTTGGTAGAAGTAATTTTGAATGTGGATATTATATGGATTATTATTTCCCTTCAATGAATGTTAGATATATGACAGTTCAAGAAGGAGTAGATACAGGAGTTAATAATAATTCTAGTAATGAATATGCAGCATTAAATAACTTTATCAATGAAAAATATTCAAGAGATTTATCCAAGAATATTAAAAATTCAAAAAGACTTAAACAAGAAAGTGGAGAATATGTTGGAAGTAATAATACTCCGTATGGTTATATTAGAGATCCCCAAGATAAGCATCATCTGATTATTGAAGAATATTCGGCAAAAATTGTTAGACAGATATATCAATGGTATTTAGAAACTGGCTCACAAGGAGAGGTAAGAAGATTACTATTTGAAAACGAAATACCTACACCAGCAACATATCGAAATCTAGTAAGTATGACAAGCAAGTTAAAAAATCCTTATCAATGGACTTCCAGAACTATAAGATATATTTTAACAAGTCAAATGTATATTGGAAATATGGAACAACACAAGTATGAAAAAAAGAGTTTTAGAGATAAGAGATTATACAGAACCAAAAAAGAAGATTGGATAATTGTTGAAGGAACACACGAACCAATAATAGACAAAGCAACTTATGATAAAGTACAAGCCTTAATAAAAGCAAACTTTAAAAGATCTTCTGAAAGACCACCAGAGCTATTTACAGGTTTATTAATATGTTATGATTGTAAACATAGAATATCTATTACACCAAGAGATCAAGTTACAAAAGATGGAACTGTTCATCATCACGCATATACACAATGCAATTATTACAGAAAAAATAGAAATCTCAATGTTTGTTCGTTACATTCAATGAGTTATTTCAAACTTGAAGATAACTTATTAAAGGAAATAGAAACGATTTGTAAAACTTTCGTAAAACTTGTTGATTTTGACAAGATTACAAAAGAAAAGCAGAAAACTATAAATACTTATGGAACTACTTTATTACAGAAAATCAATAAACTTAATTCAGAAATAAAAAAGATAGACCAAAAGATTGAAAAGACATATATGGATAGACTGGATGAGGTTATTACAGTAGATACATATCAAAAGATTTCTGCTAAATTTGAAGAACAGAAAAAAACAATGCAAAAGGAAGTTACAGAACTTGAATCAACTTATGAACAATATCAAAGAGATAATTCTCTTGAAAATATACTGGAGGCAAAAAGCCTTGCATCAGAGTACATAAAGAAAAAGAAGAAAATTGATAGAGAGTTGATATTGAAATTAGTTGATAGAGTAGAAATACACGAAAACAAAACAGCAGATTTATATTTAAAGATAAAGCCACTAGAACAGGTACGATAATGCTACTCATTCTATTATTTTTTTATTGTGTACCAAGGGGTGTCGTTAAAATCACACCTTGCCATGACCCAAATGATTATCAAGCTGGAATTCGTCATAATTTAGAGATGGTAGAAGTATTTGATGAAAACTTTAAAATGGGTAATCTTGTTTTAGAATATAAAGGAATGGATTTATTAGAAGCTAGAAAAGAGATAGTAAAAAAATTAGAGGAACTTGGAGCTTTAGTTAAAGTAGAAGATTATACTCATAATGTTGCAAAATGTGAAAGATGTAAAAATACAATAGAGCCAAAGGTTTCAACACAATGGTTTGTTTCAATGAAAGATTTAGCAAAAAGGGCTGCAGATGCAGTTAGAAATGATGAAACTAAATTTATTCCAAAAAGATATGAAAAACAATATTTTAATTGGTTAGATAATATTAGAGATTGGTGTATATCTCGTCAATTATGGTGGGGGCATAGAATTCCAGCATATTATTGTAAAAGTTGTAATCATATAAATGTTTCAAAAGTACAACCAGAAAAATGCGAGAAATGTGGTAATACTGATTTAGAACAAGACCCAGACACATTAGATACATGGTTTTCATCTGCTCTATGGCCATTTTCAACTTTAGGTTGGCCAAATAAAGAAAATGAAGACTACAAAATGTTTTACCCAACGCAAACTTTAGTTACAGGATTTGATATTATAACATTTTGGGTTTCAAGAATGATGTCACAAGGATTAGAATTAACAGATAAAGTTCCATTTAAAGATGTTTTAATTCATGGAATTGTAAGAGATAGTAAGCGGAAGAAAAATGTCAAAAACACTTGGAAATGGTATAGACCCGTTAGATATAATAGATAAATATGGTGCAGATAGTTTAAGATTTTCTGTTTTATCAGGAACTACAATGGGAAATGATATAAGATTTATGCAAGAAAAATTAGACCAAGCATCAAATTTTGCAAATAAAATTTGGAATGCAGCAAAATTTATAACTAATTCATTAGCTGATGAGAATAAAGTAAGAGAATTTTGCTATGAAGCTTATGAAAAAAATCATGAATATAATGCAGAATTATTTAGAATTGAAGATAAATGGATTTTAAATAAATTTGATAAATTGGTAGCAGATGTTACTAAAAACATTGAAAATTATGATTTAGGAATTGCTATAGATAATATTTATACATTTATATGGAACGAATTTTGCGATTGGTATATAGAAATGTGCAAAACAAGAATTTATAGTAATGACGAAAATGAAAGAATAGTAGTAAGTGATGTGTTAAATCATGTATTTGGTTCATCATTAAAGTTACTACATCCATTTATGCCATTTGTAACTTCAGAAATCTATTCAAAATTAATATGTTTTGGTACAGAAGATTTAATGGTAAGTTCATGGCCAACAATAAGAAATGAATTTTTGTTTGATGAAGAGGAAATTATTGTAGAAAAATTAAAGAAAATAATTATAGAAATTAGAAATATAAGAGCTAAAATGAATGTTCATCCTAGTAAAAAAACTACATTGATTTTTGTAACAGAAAATCACCAAAATGCAATTAAGGAAGCAGAAGAATTTTTAATTAAACTTGGATTTGGAAATAAAATAGTAGTTCAAAGTAATGAAGAAAATATTCCAGAAGATTCAGTATCTATAGTAGTTGATGATATAAAAGTATTTTTACCATTTGAGGAGTTAGTAGATATTAATGAAGAAATTCAAAGATTAAATCAAGAAAAGCAGAAATTAGAATCAGAAGTTGAAAGAGGCGAAAAAATGCTTTCTAATCCAGGTTTTATAAATAAAGCACCAGAAAAGAAAATAAATGAAGAGAAAGAAAAACTTGCTAATTATAAGCAAATGCTTGAAACAGTTTCAGAAAGACTTTCTAAATTAAAGCAAAAATAAATTTGAAAAATATTATATAGTAAATAGCAAAATTAAAGATTATATAATTAACATAAAAATATATACATTAATAAAAGAGATTTAATATTGCAATTTATAATATGGAATTACTTGAATATTGTATAATTAGAATATTGTATAATTAAAAAATAAATATTTGAATCATAGCAAAAAATATGATATAATAAAATAACTCGAGCCAGAAGGCAAATTTATGAGTATAGAAAAGGAGACAGCTATGAGATTACATGTTGAATGTAATTCATCTAGTGAAACTGTAGCCAATCTTAAAATACTTATCGAAAAGTTTGGTGGAGTTGAGCAGGTGAATTGCATGGCAGTGGATGTACGGAGTCTAGCACAGTGTGTTCCAGAATTAGGATCTATTTGGGTTCCGCTTGTAATCATCATGAATGATGGCACAGAGCTTTGTGCATACACATTCACTTGTGGATATAATGGAACTGGTCCAAATGATCTTATCGATATTATGAATTTCTGTAATATGGAATTTTCAGAAAATGATATTCGATCTTTGGAGATTGTGACGGATATCTTTTACAAAAAACATTAAAAAACATTAAGGTTGTTTTCTAAGCGGAGTCTTTTGCATTACTAAGATATTGCAAAAGATTTCGCTTTTAAAAATTAAAATATTGTTCAAAATAAAGTAAAACATAAGCTTATTAAAAAATGATAGAAAATTTATTAAATATTATATTTCCAAAAATATGTTTAAGATGTTCTAAACAAGGTGAAGGATATATTTGTTCTAGTTGTTTTAAATCTTTTAAAAATTCTATAAGATTAGAAAAAATTTATAATAAATCATACGATTATTTAGTTTATTTAGATAGATATAAATTATATACTCGAAAAAATATTTTAGCAATGAAATTTTCAGAAAAATCATATTTTGTAGATTTTTTTGTAGAAATTATTTATAAATCTAATGAAATAGTATCTTTTTTAAAGAATTTTGAATATATAATTCCTGTACCAATGCAAAAATCCAAAAAATTGGAAAGAGGATATAATCAAACAGAACTACTTGCAATATCTATTAGTAAAAAATTAAATATAAAATGTGATTATAAATCATTAATAAAAACAAAAGAAAATATAACGCAAAGCTTGCTTTTAAAAGAGTATAGATGGGAAAATGTGAAGAATGTTTTTGAAATATTAAATATCAAAAATATAAAAGATAAAAAAATAATCTTGGTTGATGACATATATACTACAGGAGCTACAGTTTTAGAATGTAGTAATATATTAAAAAAAGCAGGAGCTAGCAAAATTTGTGTATTAGTTTTAGCCAAAACATAAATATGTTAATAAAATTATTGTGAAATAAATTATAAAAAACAAAAAAATAAATTTACCTGATTCAAAAAAATAAATTTTAAAAAAATTAAAAATTATATATGCAAAAAAAAATAAATATTATATAATATTTATGCTATAAATTTAAAACGATTTATTTAATTAAAATGGAGGAAAAATGAAACCAAAATATCTTATAATAGTTTTAGTAATAATATTATTAGTATTAATAACATATATTATTATACAAAAAAATCAAAATTCTAATACAAATTTAACTAAAACCCAAGAGAATTATCAAAATATAAAAAAAATAGAAGCTTCTAAAGATTGGGTTTATAGAGGAGATATTTATAAGGGAGTACATACTTATGATAGTATAGATGATTATAATTGGAAAGATACATATATTGTTGATGGTCAAAATTATAAATATCCATATATATATGAATATCCAATTATAAATATTAATTCAGAAGATGTAAAAAAAATAAATTTAGAAATTTATGAAAATTTGGGGTTTGATTCTTCTAATATTAAAAATAAAATTATTGGTGGTTCAGAATATTGTGGTTATCTTAGTTCTAGTTATTATTGGTATATAAATAATAATATTTTATCATTATTTATTTTTTGTGGAGAAAGAGATAGTACATGGTATTACATTTATAATATAGATTTAGAAACAGGAAAACAAATAGAAAATAGTAAATTAATAGATACTAATATTGATTTAGAAAGTATAAGAAATAAATTTATAAAATATGCCATAAATAGAATGCAAGAAGATTTAAATAATGTTATGAGTGATTATGAAGGAATGTTTTATAGTAAGCAACTTGATGAGTATTTAGATGTATGGAATGATGTAATTGATGATAAAAAAGAAGAATTAGAACAAGAACTAAAAGAATTTAATAATATTTATTTAAATTCAAATGGAGATATAATTATAGTTGCTAAATTTGAAACAATAGGAGGTCAAGAAACTTGCCAAAAAGTTATGACAATAAATGCAAGTAAAAATGGAGAGGTTAGTGAATTTAATATTGAAAATATTGTTGATAAATATAATATTAAATAAATATTTTAATTTTATTAAAGTAAAATATAAAAATTAATTAAAATAAAAACAAAGGTTTTAGATAAATTTAATTAGATAAAATATTGAAAGTATATTTCCAAATATGTTATTAAATTTAAAATATAAAATATAAAATTATAAATGAATACCTTAAAAGCTAATCATTTATATAGATAGGGAGAAATAAAAAATGAAGAAAAAAATAATTTTAGCATTTGTTTTAATCTTAGTAATAGTATTAATTTCAGTAGCTATTTTGATTATAAAAAACAATGAAGATTCAGATTATTCTGAAAATGGAAAAAAGAATAGTTCTAAAACTGATTTAAAAATTGAAGAAATCTTTTTTAATGTTTTAAAAGATAATGAGTTATTTGAAAATATTACTAATATAAAAGTTCAAGTTGCAGATTTAAATAATGATAAAATACCAGAGCTTGTTATATATGGAAGTAAATCTGGAACAGAACATATTGCAGAAGTTTTTAGTATAATAAAATCAAATAAAATGGAAAAATTAAAAGAAATAAATATATCAAATGAATTTGAATTGAGTTATATGTATAACTTAAAAGAAGAAAAATACGACTGGTATGTTGTTCCAGATGAAAGTAGTGTAGTTTATATATTAGATTTTGATGATGAGAGTTTATATTTAAATGAAACAGAACAAATTTCTAATTTTATAGAAGTAGAAACACCAAATATGGCAGTAGAGTTTAATAATTTATTGACTGAAGATGAGATTAAAGAATTTTTAGATGAAGTAATGGAAAATTATATTTCTAATGAAGAAATTGTAACTGAAAAAGTAGAACAAAAAATTGAAGCCCAAAAAGCGATTGCTGGTTTAAAGAAAATAAATAATGATAAATCAATTGTTTTTTCTGCTGATAAATATATATATGAAAATAAGCAATATGATGGTAAAATTGAAACTAATTATTATCAATACCCATATATAAATATAGATAATAAAGACATAAAGCAAATAAATAGTGAAATAGCACAAAAATATGGCTTTTCAAGTGATACTAGAGATGGCGAATTATTGTATTCTGAAATAGAAGTTGAAAATTATTTTGCATATATAAATGGAAATATATTATCTGTAATTCCATTTAGTGGAGGAAATGATAGTACTTGGACAGAAGCTTATAACATAGACTTAACTACTATTTCTAAATTAGATAATAATACTTTAATTTTAGATACTATTAATTTAGATGAAATAAAAGATAAATTTAAAGAATATGCTAAAAATTTAACTCAAGAAAAAATAGATGAAATGAATCAAGTTTCAGCTCAAGATTGGTATGTGCAAATAGCAAATGAGGAAATGAAAAAGTTTGAAGATTCATTAGAAAAAGATTTTGATGATGTTTACTTAAATGCTGATGGAGATGTAATAATAAGAACGAAACTATGGGTTTTAGGAGGACAGCAAACTTGTCAAAAAATATTAGAAATAAATGCTACTAAAAATGGAGAAGTAACAGAGTTTGATTATTCTGATTATGTAGGAAAAGATTTAGACCCTGTAACAAATTATGATATAAATAAAGAAAATACTATAAAATTGAATGAAAATTCTATCGATTTATCAGAATATATTGGAATGGATATAAAAGAAGCTAGTGAAAAACTTAATTTTGAAAAAGGTAAATATACATCAGGAATTGGACCAGATTTTTACCATAGAAAAGATAATACTACAATTCAAATTGAAGCTGGTGAAAACGATAGCAAAATTATAAGAGCGTCAATAGGTTCAAATACTAAAGATTATAATATTTGTGGTATTGTTAATGGTATGACATATTCAGAAGTAAAAACTATTTTAGAAAAAATTGGTGTTGAATCTGTAAATTCATCATTACATGCATATACTTTTTATCTTAATAATGGTACAAATGTTGTAATAAACTTACGAGGAGATTATTATAATATAGTTGACGGTTTTACAATAAATAAAACGACTTCTACATCAAATTATTAAAAATATAAAATAGAAATACAAACGAGAAAGAGGTAAAAATGGAAGATTTAGTTGAGAGCATTTTAGATTATGTAAGAGCAGATTATACAGATTATGCAATTATGATTAATCGGAGAATGGGGAAGTGGAAAAACTTATTTTTGGAATAATAAAGTAAAAAATAAAATAGAATCTCTTAATTTGAATGGTAGAAAATATACTACAATTTATATGTCTTTATATGGTATTTCAAATTTAGAAGATATTAGTAAAAAGATTTTTATTGAAACAACTCAGCTTATGGATAAAAATCTAAAAAAATATATGGAAAGTCATGAGCAAAGTGTAATTCCAGAATATGCAAAAACAGGTTTAGATATGGCACATTTTTTTGGAGTTTCTAATAAAGATGATAAAATAGATTACGCTAAATTTTTTGCAACAGATGATAAAGTACTTTGTTTTGATGACTTAGAAAGAGCAAATGTAGATGTTATAGATATTCTTGGATATATAAATAATTTTGTTGAACATGACCATATAAAAACAATTCTTATTTGTAATGAAAAAGAACTTTCAACTAAACTTAAGAGTTCTAATTTAGAAATGAAAACATTTATTGCAACATATATTTTAGATAAAGAAAACGGGCTTCTTAATTCTGAAAAACCAATGGTTGAAAAAATTCGTGAGAAAATAGAATATGTTTTCGATAAAGCAAATGATTATGAAAGAATAAAAGAAAAATTAATAGGTGAAACTTTTGAATATGCTCCAAAATTTAATTATATAATAGATGGACTTCTTATGAGATATAGTAGTAATCCAGATTTAGTCAGATTTTTACGTGAACATACATCTTTAATTACAAGTACATTTGTAAAGAGTGGAACTAGAAATTTAAGAATTTTGAAACATGCTTTAAACGATTTTAGTAAAGTTTATGAAGCTGTTAATAAATATTATCCTAATACAAAACTTCGTGTTCTTCAAACAATGCTTATTTTTACAATTGCAGTATCTTTTGAAATAAAGGCTGGTAAAATTACAAAAGATAAATTTATAACAATTAATAGTAATGAAGAATATAAGTCAATATTAGTTTCTTCAAGAGTTCTTATGGATAATCGTCAATTTTATATTAAAGAATTTGATAATAATTATTATTTTAATTTTAAAGCTGATTATAGATTTTTCAAATTCATTGAAATATATGTTAGAACTAGAATATTTGATATGAGAGCATTTAAAATTGATATGGAATGTATAATAAATACAATAGATACTGAAAAACTTCCAGGTTATAAAAGATTACTTACAGAAGAATACTGGAAAATTTCTGATGATAAATTTCCAGAAATTATTGAGGAAGTTATAGGTAATATTAATAGTGGAACTTTGAAATTAGTTGAGATAGTGAAACTATTTGGATATTTTAGTTATTTTAGCAAAAGAGGTTTAATAGATTATAAAATAGACGATTTAAAATTAATGTTTATAGACGCAATGGATAAAGCCTCTAAAAATTCAGAATATTGTGACAATTTAGAAGAGGAATTATCAAGAATTGGCTTAGATGTTGGAGATGAAATGAATGAAGTAGTACAACATTTCCATGAATTAAATCACGAATTAGAATATAAAATGTATAGAGAACAAGCTGATTCAATATTTAAGTGCATTCCTATGAAGATGGAACTTTTTTATGATAAATTTGCAGAATGTATGGATAAGCCTATTTTAAATCATTATGACGCATATCAAATGTTTCAAAGAATTACATGTGCAAGTAATGAAGATATTATGCTTATAAAAGAAATGTTAGTAGATAGGTTTAAAAAATATACAGACGAATTAGCTCCAGAAGCACCATTTATTAAAAAAGTAAAAAATGTGCTTGATGATTATTGCAAAGGCAAAGAAACTAGCATAAAAATTGTTATGTTAAAGGAATTTTCGAATGATTTGAATGATATTTTAGATTTGTATAGTGGTGAAGAGTATGAGCAACTATTTGAGGAGCAGGATTTGCTTTTAAGGTTGGAAGATATATAAAATATTTTATTAAAAAATGGCAATTAAATTTGATTAATTTTGCCATTTTTTTCGAATTTATCGTAAATTTAAAATGTTTTTTGTTTATTAAGATGGAGATTTTTAGATATAATTAAAAATTTTATATTGAAATTTTGTTTTTTTGTTTTGTATAGTGTAATGTTTTTTTGACGTCTGACGGGAGCGAGAGGATCGCTTGTATCTTATATACTTTTTCTACTCCTTGCTGTCGTCCTTGCTAAAGCAAGCACTCCATTCGCCCTTCGGTTGGTCGCTGCGCGTCGTACGAAAAAGTATACACAATACAATAATAGCGAGGCACTCGCTCCCGTCAGACGTTCTAAATTGTCTAAATTATTTTAATTTTATACCAAAAATAAAAAATGATTTAGACAAAAAAGATAGAATAAATTTTAGCATCTATTTCTAAAATCAATTAATATAAAATTAAAAAAATACCAAGTAAAGTATTAAATACAATTTAAAAGATAAGATACATATTTAAAGCCAAATTTAAATTGCAAAAATTAAATAAATTACATATAGATAAAATCACAAAAATTTAAAACACTAAAAAATTGCTTCTTGTTTTTTTAATATGTTTGATATATAATAGTAACATTAATAAAATAAGATTGGAGCAGAAAATATGTCGAATTTAGTAATAGGAATCGAAGGTTTAGTTGGCGCTGGAAAAACAAGCATATGTCGTGAACTAATAAAAAGAATTCCTAATACAGTTTTTGTAAATGGTGGAAACATATATAGAGCTATTATTGCTATGAAAATTAAAAGTGGAAGTAATTTAAATGAACTTAAAGAAAATAGTTTTAATATAGATATGAAAAATATTATGGATTTACTAGGAATAGAAATAAAAATAGAAAACAATGAAACAATTTTATATGCTAATAATCAAAAAATTGATGAAGAATATTTACAATCAAAAGAAATTTCTATGGCAGTATCAACTCTTGGTGGCAGAACTAATGAAAATAAACTTTTTGAATTTGCAAGAACAATTATAGATGATTTATCATTAAAATATAATGTGATACTTTCTGCTAGAGGAGTTTTAAATATATACCCAAAGTGTGATTATCATTTATTTATAACAGCATCTTTAGATGAAAGAGTAAAAAGAAAAGCTAGTCAATATAATTCTAAAACTATAGAAGAAATAAGAGAGAACATAGTGAAAAGAGATGAACTTCAAAAAGAAGTAGGATATTATGATTTAAATGAAATTACAAAAGTGATAGATGTAACTGATTGTAAATCAATAGAAGAAAGTACAGATATGGTAATGGATGTACTTGGAATTACATTAAATGATTAAATATTTAATTTTATATTTTAGGAAAGGAGCGATAATATGGATTTTGTAAATACTAAATTAGAGGAATTTAATAATTACTTAGATGGAAGAAGAGTTGCAATTATAGGTCTTGGAGTTAGTAATATTCCATTAATAGAATATATGCATGAAGTTGGTGCTGAAACAGTTGTATTTGATAAAAGAGAGCTAGATAAGATTGATCATGAAATTATTAATAAAGTAATTTGTTATGATATGGAATACTCATTAGGAAATAATTATTTAGATAAACTTGTTGGCTTTGATATAATATTTAGATCGCCAAGTTGTTTGCCTACAACTCCAGAACTAAAATTAGAAGCTTCAAGAGGTGCTATTATTACAACAGAAATAGAAATGTTTATGGAACTTTGTCCAGGAACAATATTTGGAGTAACTGGAAGTGATGGAAAAACAACTACAACTTCTCTTATTTATGAAATTTTAAAAGCTAAAGGATACAATACTTATTTAGGTGGAAATATAGGATGTCCTTTATTTACAAAAGTAAAGGAAATAAAGCCAGAGGATATGGTTGTATTAGAACTTAGTAGTTTTCAATTAATGAATATGAAAATAAGTCCTAAAGTTGCTATTGTAACTAATATTACACCTAACCACTTAAATATTCATGAAGACATGGAAGAATATATAGAAGCAAAAAAGTGTATTATAAATTCACAAAATAAAGAAAGTTTAGTAGTTTTAAATTATGATAATGATATAACTAGAGATTTTGCTAAAGATGCTTTGGGTGAAGTAGTATTTTTTAGTCATAATACTAAAATTTCTAAAGGATATATGGTTGACCAAAATTCAATTAAATTTTGTAATGGAGATTTTAGAACACACATACTTGAAACCAAAAATATGCAAATTAAAGGAATACATAATTATATGAATGCAGCATGTAGTATTGCTGCTACAAAAGATTATGTGGATTTAGAAACAGCAGTAGAAGCAATATGTAATTTTAAAGGTGTTGAACATAGATTAGAATTAGTTAAACAAACTAAAGATAGAATTAAATGGTATAACGATTCTGCAAGTTCAAGCCCTACTAGAACTATTGTTGGACTAAATAGTTTTCCTACAAAAAATGTAATTTTAATTGCGGGTGGATATGATAAAAATTTAGAATATGAACCAATAGCAAAGCCAATTGTAAATAGTTGTAAATCAATAATTTTAATTGGTCAAACAGCTGATAAAATTGAAAAAGTAATAAGAAAAGAAATAAAAAATGGTATAAAAGAAGTTAATATTTATAGATGTGAAACTTTAGAAGAAACTGTGCTATTAGCAAACAAAATAGCTACCAAAGGAGATGCAGTATTATTTTCACCAGCAAGTGCAAGTTTTGATATGTTTAAAAATTTTGATGATAGAGGTAAACAATTCAAAGCTTTGGTTCAAAAATACATAGATTAAAAAGATTATATTAAAAAATTTATATTTAAAATTTATCCTTGAAGTTTAAAATATTATAATATTAAGTAATCTTTTTTTAAAATAAAGTCTATTATATAAGTTTAGATATAAAAATTTGAAAATCCTCAAATTGCTAAATAAAAGTTTTAGTGATCTGTGGATTTTTTATATTAAAATAATTTTTAAAAACAAATTATTTTAAAAAAAATAGAAATTAGCATGCTAGACTTTTAGCAAATCGTATAAAAATAGAATTAAATTATTAGTTATAAAAAAGATAAAAAATCATATAATTAAATAGAAAAGGAGGAATTTTAATGTATTATCCAAGTTATGAAGATTATATGAGAGATGTATTTTATTTTAATGGATTATCAAACCCAAATATGATGTATCAATCGGCCAATAATAATCAAAATTTAAATAATATGTATCCTAGTATTTATAGAATAGTAAATCCTGTAATTCAAAAAGTAATTTCTGGAAACAATTACCAATTTGTAAATGAAGATACAGTAAATAATATTGTTGATGTAGTAATAGGAATTACAGCAGCAGATATAAATAATATAGAAGTGAATAACAATGAATTCAAGAAAAATTCTAATCGGAAACGGAAATTCAAATTGCCAAAATCAACCATCTAATAACTCTTCTAATAATATAGTTCAGCAAGATAGCAATAGCTTATTAAAAGACTTAATAAAGATTTTGGTAATTAAAGAATTAATTGCTAAATCTAACGTAAGAAGATTTCCATATACATATGGCGGAACTATTTCACCTTATTTTATGAATAATCAAAATATGCCATATATGGTAAATTAAATAAACTACAAGAATAACTTCCAGAATAAAAATAGTGTTTTTTTTAATAATAAAAATATACTTGTTTAAAATACAAGTAATTGCAAATTAATCGAATATATTGATGTTTGCGGGTTTTATTAATTTAAAAAACAGTAATTATTTTGGAGGTTTATTTTTATGAGAGTAAAAGATTGTATGTGTTGTGGAGAAGTAGTACAAGCTACACCAGAAACAAATTTGTGTGAAATTGCAAAATTAATGGATACAAACCATGTTGGATGTATTCCAGTTTGTCAAGACGAGAAAATTGTTGGATTTGTAACAGATAGAGATTTAGTAACTAGAGCAGTTGCTTCTTATAAAGATTGTAATGCAACTAAAGTTTCTGATATAATGAATACAAATATAATAAAAACAACACCAGATACAGAAATTGGTGATGCAATTGAAGTTATGGAAAAAAATCAAATCAGAAGACTACCAGTTATTGAAAACAACAAAATTGTAGGAATGTTAACAATTTCAGATTTAGCAAGTTATTTGGATGAAGATGAAGTAGGTCATACTGTAGAATGTATTTGTGATGGAGATAACTATCATTGTAGTTAGTTTTTATTTAATTAAAAATGTTTGTAAATATTATTTATTATATTTATGAAAAACTAAAGAAAAAATCACAGAAGTTTATCTGGGGAAGTTGGAAAATTAAAGTGATATCAAATATATTAAGTTTGATATCACTTTATAAATTTATAATTAGATAAAAAAATTAATATTTAATAAATTACAGCAGTTGGAACGTAAGTGTCAGAAGGAGGATTTACTAGTGGATTAGTAGGAATAGATGCTTCTTCAATATTTGTTATATTAATTATTGGTATATCTCCATAATAATATCCTTTTTCGATATTTCCAGTTATTGTTACCCAACTATCATTTGTATAATTTTGAGCATTTTCACATTTACATAAAAATCCTACAACTACAGTTTGATTTTTGCTATTTATTATCATATCACGTGCTAAAATAAATTCGTTTTCTTTTAAATCAGCTACTCTATATACATATCCTGTAAATGAAATTTTTTGACCAATATAAGTATTTAAATTTTCGTGAACTTCTTTTAATATATCTGTATAATTGTTTTCATTTAATACAGCGACATCTGGAGATGGTATAGTATCACTAACCGTAGTGTTTTGAGGTTCTGAATTATTTTTGATTTCAGTAAAAATTTTAGAAATTGATATTGCAAGTAAAATTAATGCTATTATAGCAAATATCAAAATTAAAATTTTAGTTAATTTTTTCTTATCTACTTTAAAATTGCAAATAAACATTTAATCACATCCTTAAATTATTGTTGATAAATTTTATGAGAGATTTATAAAAATATGAGTAAAAATATTTTATAATTAATTAAAATAAAAATTAAAATTTATATTATAAAAATAATAAATTTCAAATAAAAAGCTATTTTATATGAGCAGAAAAGATTAAAATTGAATAAGAATGATTAAATTTAAAATTTGCTCATAAAAAAGAATAGTAACAATAATTTAAATAAATGTCAGTTTTTTTATAGGAAATACTAGACATTTACATAAAATTATGCTAAAATAAAAATTGCGTATCAAGTTGGGAGAAATCTCAGTTGGTATAGTAATTTTCCTAAACTTATAGGAATAGCAGTATGGAGGTTTTTTTATGGTTAACCAAAAAATCAGAGCTTTAAGATGGAAGGAACTTACTCGGAAAATTAAATCGGGTAACACTAAGATTTCCTTATTCCTGTATCCAGAAGAAGCGGAAGCACTGGAAAAATGTGGGTTTACGGCTAAAGCTCATGGTAAGCAATGGAGAAAAAATCAGCATCATTACAAGATTTCTTGTGATGATGCTGAAAAGGGAACTATTGCTTACGAGTTCTACAGATGTGCGCGCAAAAATAAAATTAGCACATACCGAATGAAGAATGAACGGAATACCAGGAAAAACATTAAAGCAATTAGACAGTACAAGCAAGAACTTTTATCCCAGGAACTTTGGGAGGAAGAAAAGCTTGCAGAAGATTTTGTATTGTCGATTCTTTAATTCCTTTATATGATTGATGGAAGCGTGACTTGTTTTGAGAATTCATTGCAAGTTTCGCTTCCTTTTTATATAGTTTTAGTACTTAAAATTTTATTTTTCTAAATTAAAGAAGTTTAAAACTGAATGTGAGTAATGAAATTTAAATTTACTATTAGATTTTTATTTATTTTAAAAATTTTTTTCATAAAATAATATAGACAAAAAATATAATATTATAGTAAAATAATAACATTAAAATTAAGAAGGGATTGATATTCTTTTTTTGTGCTGTAAGTATATAAAATTTACTTATAGTAATAATAGGTTTATAGGTAAAACCTTTATTAAAAACCTAAATATATTATATAAGGAGAGTATGTATTTTACATACGTAAAAAAGAATGATACACATAATAAATTTTTTAAAAGGTATGATAATAGGAATTGCCAATATTATTCCTGGTTTAAGTGGTGGAACAATGGCAATATTAGTTGGAGTATATGAAAAATTGATTTCAACAATTGGAAACTTTTTTAAGAAATTCAAAGAAACTTTTAAAGAAAATATGATATTTTTAGTGCCTTTAGGACTTGGAATGGTTGTTGGAGTTGTTGCATTTAGTAAATTATTAGAGATTTTATTAAAAAATTATACAATGCCAACACAGTTTGCTTTTATAGGGTTAGTTTTAGGAGGATTACCTTTAATATTTAAAAATGCTAATAAAGATGGAAAATTTAAAAAGAAATATTTAATTCCATTAATAATTACATTTATAATTGGTCTAACTTTATCATTATTAGAAAAATTTGGAATTACAGGTGCAGAAGTTTCAGGTATTGATTTAAATCCACTAAATATATTTTTATTATTTATATACGGTTTTATAGCAGCTGGAACGATGGTTATTCCTGGAATTAGTGGTTCATTTATGTTAATGCTTTTAGGAGTATATAATGCAATTTTAGGATATGTTGCTAGTTTAAATATATTAGTTTTAATACCATTTGCAATTGGCGCTGTAGCTGGAGTATTAATTTTAGCAAAGTTAATTGATGTATTACTTAAAAAATATCATAATGGTACTTATTATGCTATAATAGGATTTGTAGTTGGAGCAATTCCAGCTCTTTATCCAGGTTTTAGTTTTAATTTGCAAGGTGTAGTTAGTGTCATTACTTTGATTTTAGGATTTATAGGAGCAGTTGTTTTTTCAAAATTAGATAAATAATCATTTTTGTTTATAGTTATATTTAATAAGAATGGCGATTAAATAAAGTTTTACATTTTTTATTTCAAATTTCTTTAAGTTTGATGGAATTAAAATAATTATAAAATTTTCTTTATCTCTTTACAATTAAGATATAAAAGTGATATAATAATTGTCATGAATAAAAAATGGAAAATATTAGAAATATATATTTTATTTTAAATAAAGTATATATAGAAAAATATTAGGGGGGAATAAAATGTTAGTAAGTCCACAAACAGAAAGCTTATTAAAAAGAGTTAATAATAAATATGAACTTGTTATTGTAGTTTCTAGAAGAGGAAGACAAATAATAGATGGTCAAACTCCAAGAGTTAAAGTAAAAGATGATGAAAAATCTGAATTAACAATTGCTGCAATTGAATTAAATCAAGGAAAATTTAATATTGAAGAGCCAGAAGCAGAAAAAGAAAATTTTTAATTAATTATAAAAAATTGTTATATTTAAATAGTATTTATATTATATAAAAATTAATTTACCTCAAGCTATTAAATTAAAATCGATAGTTTGAGGTTTTTGCTATTTAATTTTTTATAATATAATGATTTAGATAACTATTTATTTATATAAAATTATATAGAAATATAAATAAAAATATAAATATAAATATAAATAAATTATCTAAAAGTAATTTATTTAACAATTAAACTTTACTAGTGTTTTTTATTTTAATTCTTATTAAATTTAAAATTAAGTTTTATTTAATTATATATAGAATTTACTTTTAAATTCAAGGTGATTTAAGTTTTTTAACTTTTAGTATTGCCAAATAGTTTAATCAATGATATATTTATACAGGAAAAAATTGATTATTTATAAGTAAATTTAATATCATTAGTTATTAATATTTACTTATATTATTTATAGAAAGGAAAGATTGACAATGGGATTATTTAAGTCAATATTTGGAAGTTATAGTGATAAAGAAGTTAAAAGAATTAGACCTATAGTAGATAAAATTAATTCTTTAGAACCTGAAATAAGCAAACTTTCAGACAAAGAATTAAGAGAAAAAACAAATGAATTTAAGAAAAGATTATCAAATGGTGAAACATTAGATGATATTTTACCAGAAAGTTTTGCAGTAGTAAGAGAAGCATCAAAAAGAGTTTTAGGAATGAGGCATTTTGATGTTCAATTAATTGGTGGTATTGTATTACATCAAGGTAGAATTGCTGAAATGAAAACAGGTGAAGGTAAAACTTTAGTTGCAACTTTACCAGTATATTTAAATGCACTTAGCGGACAAGGAGTTCATGTTATTACTGTTAATGAATATTTAGCTAAAAGAGATAGTGAATGGATGGGTAAACTTTATAAATTTTTAGGGTTATCTGTTGGATTAATTCAAAGTAGAATGCCAAAACTTGCAAAACAAGAAGCATATAATTCAGATGTTACATATGGTACAAATAATGAATTTGGATTTGATTATTTACGTGATAATATGGTTATTCGTAAAGATGAAATGGTTCAAAGAGGCTTAAATTATGCTATTGTTGATGAGATTGATAGTATTTTAATTGATGAAGCCAGAACACCACTTATTATTTCTGGTAGAGCAAATAAATCTTCAGATTTATATAAAAAAGCAGATAGCTTTGTTAGAAAATTAAATGCTAAAGTTATAATTGAAGAAGATGTTAAAGATGAAGAACAACTAAAAGATAATGAAAATTATGATTATATAGTTGATTTAAAAGCCAAAAGTTCTACACTTACTGCAAAAGGTATAGCTAAAGCAGAACGAGAATTTGGATTAGAAAATTTAAATGATATAGAAAACTCAGATATAGTTCATAACATTACACAAGCATTAAGAGCGCATGGAGTTATGAAAAGAGATATAGACTACATAGTAAAAGATGGAGAAGTTTTAATTGTTGATGAATTCACAGGTCGTATTATGTATGGAAGAAGATATAATGATGGATTACATCAAGCAATTGAAGCTAAAGAAGGTGTTAAAATTGCAGATGAGTCTAAAACTTTAGCTACAATTACATTCCAAAATTTCTTTAGAATGTATGGAAAATTATCTGGAATGACAGGTACTGCCATGACAGAAGAAGATGAATTTCAAGAAATTTATAATCTAGATGTAATAAGTATTCCAACAAACAAACCATTAATTAGAATTGATAATGGAGATGTTATTTATAGAAATGAAGATGCAAAATTTAGAGCAGTAGCAAATGATGTTAAAGAATCTCATGATAAAGGTCAACCAGTTCTTGTAGGTACAGTTTCAATTGAAAAGTCTGAAAAAATAAGTAAAATCTTAAGTAAAGCTGGAGTTCCACATGTTGTATTAAATGCTAAGAATCATGAAAAAGAAGCTGAAATTATTGCTCAAGCAGGAAAGTTAGGAAGCGTTACAATAGCTACTAATATGGCCGGCCGTGGTACTGATATTATGTTAGGACGGAAATAGTGAGTATTTAGCAAAACAAGAAATGAGAAAAAATAAATATGAAGAAGAAATGATAGAACAGGCAGATAGCTATAATGAAACAGATGACCAAGAAATTTTAGCTGCAAGAGAAGAATTTCAAAAATTAGTTAAAAAATATGATGACCAAATAAAAGATGAAAAAGAAAAAGTATTAGCAGCAGGTGGTTTAAAGATTATAGGAACAGAAAGACATGAGTCAAGAAGAATTGATAATCAGCTTCGTGGACGTTCTGGACGTCAAGGAGATCCTGGAGAATCAAGATTTTATCTTGGAATGGATGATGATCTTTTAAAACTTTTTGGTGGAGATGCAATGAATTCTATTACAGGAAGATTGCAACTTGATGATGATACACCAATTGGAGCAAAAATTTTAACAAAAATGATTGAAAGCTCTCAAATGAAAGTTGAAGGTAGAAACTTTAGTTCTAGAAAATATGTACTTAGCTATGATGATGTTATGAATGCTCAAAGAGAGATTATTTATGCTCAAAGAAGAGAAGTTCTTGATGGAAATGATATGCATGAATATGTTCTTAATATGATGGATGAAGTTTGTGAATTAGTAGTAGATACATATAGACAAGAACTAGAAGATGGAAAAGATTTTAATTTACCAGGTTTTATAAATGAAGTAAGAACAACATTTAATATAGCAGAATTAGATTCTTTAAAAGAAAGTAAAATTAAAGCAGATAAAGTATTAGAAGAATTAAAAGAAAAAGTAAAACTTTCATATAAAGCAAAACAAGATGAAATTGGAGAAGAACTTAAAAATCTTGAAAGATTTGTTATGTTAAAAGTTGTAGATAATAAATGGATGGACCATATAGATAGTATGGATAGCTTAAAAAATGGTATAGGACTTCGTGCTTATGGTCAAAAAGACCCTGTAGTTCAATATAGAATTGAGGGTGGAAATATGTTTGAAGAAATGGTTAATTCTATTAAAATAGATGTTACAAAATTACTATTACATATTGTTAAAAGAGAACAACCATTAACTCATGAAAACAATGTTAAAATAACAGGAGAAGGATTTGAAACAAAATCAATAGCAGTAGGTGAAACAGCTCCTCAAGCAAATAGCGCTTCAGATTCAAAACCACAACCAATAGTAAATAATGAGCCAAAAGTTGGAAGAAACGATTTGTGTCCATGTGGAAGTGGTAAGAAATACAAAAACTGCTGTGGTAGAAATCAGTAATAGCAATACTTTTAAAGATTTTACAATTCAATAAAAAGTGTAAAAAATAGCATTTTGACATCTAAATGATAGCCTAAAATGAAAAATAGGATGTCAAAGTATAGCAGAAAAATATAATTGTTATTTTC
>JAAVYF010000082.1 GCA_022790975.1 Clostridia bacterium
GATAAAAGATATAAATATATGATGGAAGATTTGTGCAACAATGACAATGTATACCAAATTGGATTTAATATACAAAATCTAAATATACATGAGATGAAAGATAATGATATCTCTAAATTTGATATAATTTTATTTCCTATGAATGGAATAAATGAAAATATGGAGGTTAAATCTGAAAAAGGCAATATAAAGTTAGATGAAGATATTTTTAAGACACTAAATAATGATGCCTTAGTATTTACAGGTTTAAAAACCCCAAAATTACTAGAGCTTATTCCAAAAGAGCAAATTATTAGCTTTTTAGATGATGAGGAAGTTGAAGAGAAAAATAACTCTCTAACAGTTGATGGCACAATAGAGGATATCAAAGATAGAAAAAATGACTCTGTTTGCATCTTAGGTTATGGCAATCTTGGTAAAGAACTTTATTTAAGACTTAGTCATGCTGGAATAAATACTTATGTGATTTCAAGACCAAAAGAACTAATCTATAAAGACAAAGTAAAAAATTACTATCCATTAAGTTCACAGAATATAACAGAAGTATTTAAAATTTGCGATATAGTAATAAATACAATTCCTTATAATGTAATTCCAGAAGATGCAGTATCAGCAAGCTATGTCCCTTATATTTTAGATATTGCATCAGCACCATATGGTATAAACCAGAATCTTGTAAAAAAATATCCTATAAACTACAATTTGTATCTTGGTATTCCAAGTAAATTTGCACCTAAAGAAGCAGCCGACATTTTACTTAAAGTATTAAAGAAAGTGAGATAGCAAATGAAACTTGGAGTAGTAATTACCGCATCTTTTTGTACTTTAAAAAAGGTATTAGTTGTACTTAAAAATTTAAAGGAAAAAGGCTATGACCTTTATCCTGTTTTATCAAATAAAGTTGTAGATTATGATACAAGATTTGGCAAAGCTTCAGATTTTGTAGCTGAAGTGGAAGCTATAACTCGGTAAAACTATTGTAAAAGATATTGTTGAGGCAGAAAAATTTGGTCCTATATATAAAATGGATGCTATGATTGTGCTTCCTGCAACTCGGCGATTTTATGGCAAAAATGACAAATAGTATAACAGATAATGCTGCAAATTTAGCAGTTAAGGCAACTATTAGAAATCAAAGTCCTATAATTATTGCTGTATCAACAAATGATGGTTTAGGTCTAAGTGGGCAAAATATAATGTCACTAATGAATTTAAAAAACGTCTATTTTGTTCCTTTTGGTCAAGATGACTATAAAACAAAACCTAATTCTCTAGTTGCTCATTTTGATATGGTAATTCCAACTATTGAAAAGGCTTTAGAAGGGAAACAAATTCAACCTGTTTTAAAAGAGTACGAAAAGAAATAAGAAAAGTGGCTTCGCCACATGTGCAGATTGCTTCGCAATCGCACAGACCAAGGTAACTTAACCTTGTTGAATAGGAATTCTAATGATTTTTTTGTTGCTTACGCTTGCTAACCCGCAAGCTATCAACAAAAAAGC
>JAAVYF010000083.1 GCA_022790975.1 Clostridia bacterium
CATCAATTGTTTCTCCTGGTAGGCCTATTAATGAAGTTGGCATATAATTTGCTGGGGCATCATTTCTATTATTTCTTTCTAATAAAGATTCTGTCATACGAGAAGCTAAGTTTTGATTTCTAAAATCTTCTCCTGTTGTATCCCCTACTTTTATTTTGGCATAAACTTCTGGAGCTATATCGCCTACTTTTTGACCATCAATTGTTTCTCCTGGTAATCCTAGCACCTCTGTAGTTGCTGTTTTTATTCCAGTTGGTAGGCCTATTTCTGTTTTTCCCATTACAAATCCATCATCATTAGCATTTGCAGAAATTATTCTATTAAATAAATCATCACTTATTTCTGTGCCTTTTTGGTTAACCTCTTGGCCTTTATTTTGAATAGATGGAGCTTGAACTGTTGTTTGTGAAGCTGTTTTAATATTTTGATATTCTTCTTTAAATTGTCTTAATATTTCAGCTTTAGATTCTCCTAAGTACTTAGAAGAAGTACGAAGTTCTTCTAATTTTCCTTCCATTTCGCTAAGTCTAAATTGATCTTCTAATTTGTCTTTAATATTAACATAGTTTACTGGGTTAAGTAACTTAAGCGTAATATGTTTTGACCTTAAGTTTAATCGTTCATATTCTTGTTTTAATAAAGCCCTATCTGAAGCTGCTTTCTCTCTTCTTGCAAACATTTCTTGTTCTAAATATTGTCTACGTTGCTCTTCTTCTTTTTGTAGTTGTTCAATTTTTTGATTAATTTCTTTAATACCATTTGAAATTATCTTTCTTTTACGAATTTCTTTAGTACTAAGTTTTGTACTAGAAGATAGTAAAACTGATTCAACAAATAAGCTTTGTCGTTGTTTTTCAAAGGCACTAATACTTTCTCTATATGGTGCTAACTCTTGTTCATTGATTTCTAATGGACTTTTAAGAATAGCATTAGCCTTTTTAATTTCTTGTTGACATTCTACAAGTTTTTTTTCATAAGCTTTTCTTAGTTCTTCGTCTCTTTTTTTCTCATTATGATCTATATAATCAGATGTTTTTAGTTTATTTTGATATTCTTCAATTGAAGTCAATAATTGCTGTTCGGTTTCTTTGATTTCATCTTCACTAATATACGAAACTAATCCTTCTAGAGCTCTTTCTATTTCAGAATAGTCAGCATTACTTTGTAATAATTTAATAATATTTTCTTTTTTTAAAGATGTTGAAATAGATAAAAAGGCTTCACGTTCATCTAATTTTGCTATTTGTCCTTGGAAATCTTTTATTCTATTTGCCATTATAGCATTTTTGCGTTCTATTTGTTTTCTTCTTGGAAATACTTGTAATTCTATTTCACCACTACCATCTAATTTTTCACCATATTGAAAAGCATAACCTCTTTTGTATGCCTCATATTCAGCAGCTAATTCAAATCGACCTTTTCTAGCTTCTTCATAAGTTGAAGTTAGATTGTCAATATCTTTTTCTATATTGCTTAAATCTTTTTTATATCTTCTTTCTTCTTTTCTACTTATTTTTAGTTCTTCTTTAATTGAGGATAAGTGCTTTTCCATTGACTCTATTACTTGTTGATCTGGATTAGGTTTAGCAGAAGCATGTGAAATAGAAGATTTAATATGTTTTATCTCTGTTTTATATTCATTGATTACTTGTCCGATTTTTTCTAGTTTTTCAGTTGTTTTAGTTGTTTCTTGTGGTGCACTTGCTTTCTTTTCTTCAAGTTTCTTTTTTGCTTCTTGTTCTTTTCTTAAGGCATCTTGATAAAAAATATCAAAAATGGCACTAAAACTATTAGATAGATTATTGGCATTTGCTGCTATTCGTTCGTTATTAAGACTTATTTCGCTTCTATTTTCTCTAATTAATCCTTCTAATTCTTTTTTCTCATCTTGTATTCTAAGAATTTCATCGGCATACATTTGGGCATTATCATTTTCATATGCTTCAGCAGCATTTGCTAATTTGTCTAAAATTTGCATT
This sequence comes from Clostridia bacterium, assembly GCA_022790975.1. Classification (GTDB taxonomy): domain Bacteria; phylum Bacillota; class Clostridia; order TANB77; family CAG-508; genus Scatovivens. The sequence continues at coordinate 1,980 of JAAVYF010000083.1, forward strand.
AATCTTTCATTCATTATAGTCCACCTACC
>JAAVYF010000050.1 GCA_022790975.1 Clostridia bacterium
CCAATAGTTTTCCTATTTGTGTATAGCTTAAGTGTTGATCGTTATACAAAGTTTCTATTTTTATTCTATCTTTTTATGTTAATTGTTTATATTTTGTTTTATTTGTGTTATACTGTTCTTGACACATAATTAAAAACCTCCAATATTTAGTCTCGCAACTAACATTTTATTTGTTTTTTAATTGTGTGTCTATATTTTTATGTCTACATCGTGCATTTAATTATACAATATTCTTCTATTTTTCTAACCATTATAAAACTTGACTTAAAAATATTTTAATATATAATAATTGCATTAATTTATATATACTTATTGATAATAAATATAGAATTTATCAATTTTATATAAAAAAATGGAGTTTAAAATGATTTTGAAATATATCAATACTGAAAATAAATTTTATAATATTAAACAAGTAGCTAAAGAACATTTTGGAATGTCAGATAGATTAATTTCTAAATTAAAAAATAAGAAACTTATTTTTCTAAATAATGAAATTGCTTATATAAACCATGTTTTATCTTTAAATGACATTATAGAATTTAATTTAGAATATCCTGAAGAATCTGACAATATTGTTCCTATTTTTCAAAATTTAAATATACTATTTGAAGATGAGTGTTTTATTATAGTTAATAAACCTCCATTTATGCCAATTCATCCATCTGAAAATCACTATACAGATAGTCTTGCTAATGGAATTAGATATTATTTCAAAACTATAAATTTAAATAAAAAAATTAGACCACTAAATAGATTAGACAAAGATACTTCTGGAATTTGTATTTTTGCCAAAAATGAATATATACAAGAAAATTTAATAAAGCAAATGAACAATAATATATTTCAAAAAAAGTATTTAGCCATTTTAGATGGTATTTTAGATAAAAAAGAAGGTACTATTAATGCACCTATTTCTAGAAAAGAAAATAGTATTATAGAAAGAGAAATAAATTTTAAAAGTGGTAAAACAGCTATAACAGATTTTAAAGTAATAAAAGAAGCTCAATCTTACTCTTTAGTAGAATTTGAGCTTCATACTGGAAGAACTCATCAAATTAGAGTTCATAGTAAATTTATAGGTCATCCAATACTTGGAGATTCTCTTTATTCTTATCCATGTAAATTTATTAATAGACAAGCTTTACATGCTTATAAAATATCTTTTATTCATCCTATTACAAAGTCTAAAATGAATATTGAAACAAAACTTCCTTCTGATATGGAAAAATTATTTTAATTTGAATAGTAACTATTATAGTTATATACACTTTGTAATAAACCATACACTACATCTGGTAAATATCCAAAAAGCATTTTATATTCACCATCTATTTTAGCAACATAAATGTTTTCTGAAATAGTTTCTTTTTCACTTCCAGATGATATTTCAAAATCAGCTTTAATTAAATATAATTCTTTAGTTCCTTGAATTTTTGTTACACTTAAAATATTCTTAACTGTCAATTTTACATCTTTAATTGCTGTTTCATAAACTTCTGAATCTATTTTCTTACATTCTTCTAAATATTTTAAATAGTTTTGATAATCTTCTTTTGTTTCATCAAAATTCTTATATGTTTCTTCAAATTTAGGATAACTTTCTTTACTAAGTTCACTTAAAAAAATATAATATCCTTTTTCATCAACATAAGTTAACATTTTTTCCCAATTAGCAGAATTAAAATATGCGCAAAAATTCTCTATAACACCTTCTGGTTTATTTTTATTTACTTTTTCACTTCCAGAGGATATATAAATTATAATACCTACAATAACTGCAACAGCAATAATTACTATTATTACAATAGGAATAAATTTTTTCAAATTATTATTATTTAATTCTTTACTATTAGAAGAATTTACTTCTTCATCATCTGAAATTCCGAACGCTATAATTATCTTTACTTTTTTTCTTATCTAGTTTCTTTTTAGCTTTTAGCTTTTTCTTTTCTTCTTTTTCTTTTTCAAATTCATCATCTTCTAATTGTTCTGGATATTCATTATTTTCTTCATTCATAAAAAATTCTATTCCTTTCTTTTAAGATACACATATAAATAAAATATTTTCTATTTATTTAAAACTAATATTTCTACTAAAAACTTACACTATTTCACAAAAGCCCTGTATTTTTATCAGGGCTTTTAAAAATATTTTTTACAAAATTAACGATACATATACATAAACTCTGTTAAATCGCCACTTCCTGTAATACCAACTACATAATATTTTTTATTTTTTTTCATTAAGTAGAATACATAATCTTCTGTATCTCTTTGTGTTTTTGCATCTCCATCTGTTTTTATTACAGTTTTTGCTTTAACTTTTACTGAATATAAAATTCCACTTTTCCCAACTTTTCTTGATTTTAATTTTTTTGTTTTAATTTCAACATCAAATTCTTCAAAATCGTCTATATCATCTTCTAATTCTTCTATTACTTCATCTATGTCTTCTTTAGCATCATCTTCAATATCTTCCCAATCTTCATCAAAGCCTTTATATTCATCTTTAAATTCTTTATAATCTTCTTCATCTAATTTTGGAAATAATACCATACCTTTTAAATCAACTAATTTATATGCTTCAGAAACTTTACCTTTGTCTATATATTCAATAAATTTCTTAACTGTTTTTTCTGGAGTTGGTTTCACTGCATTAACTATACCAGTAATTATTATAGCTACTATAGCAATTACTATAATTGCTATAATTATTTTTTTTAAACTATTTTTATTATTTTTTTCTCCTTGTTCCATTACAACTTCTTCTTCCATATTTCCCCCATAATCTAATTAAAGCGTAAAATTTAATTTACGCTTTAATATTTATTACAAAATTCTAAAGACTTGCATCAACTAAATAACATTTTAATCCTTTTTTCATTACATAATGAGTAACTGTTTCTTGGCTTTTATCATCATCTTCTTTAGTTTCTAATTGAAGTTTTACTTTATATAAGTGAGATGAAACTTTTTTTACTTCTTTTATTTTCTTTACTTTAATAGAATAATCAAGATCATCTAAATAATCTTCCATTTCTTCCATTCCTTCATCTTGATTTTCTTTATAATTATCCATATAGTCAGAATATTCATCACTATCTACAAATTCTTTATATTCATCCCAAAAATCTTCGTACTCATCTTCATCTAATTTTGAAAAAACATATGCTCCTGCTGGATCAACAGTTTTTACCATTTTCTTTACTTTACCTTTATTAAAAGCAGAATAATATCTTTTTACAACGTCTTTAGCTTTTCCTTTTGTGTTAAAGAATATATTATAGACAAATAACACAACTATTATTGCAATTATTATTCCTATAACTAAATTCTTTTTTGATTTTAAAGTTTCAACAACATTATTATTATTATTTGTTGTTGTTGATTCATTAGAATCTGTTACTGTAGAGTTTGATTCAACTTCTACATTTTTTACTTCATTGTTTTCATTCTCTTCCATTTAAATCCCCTTTCATTTAATATTATGCTTTTAATGTTCATAATATTATAAAGACTTTTAAAATTATATATATAATTTATATCCCAACTAATGTAATTTGTCAATATAAAATCCGAAAATTCTGTCATATTCTACTTTCTACTTCAATTTTTTGGGATAATTTGCGAAAAATATTGATTTTTTTGCATTTATTTCATATAATTATTAAGAATTAATTTATTTAGGAGGTCTTTATAATGGAAGAAAACAATAAAGATGAAGTGAAAAACGAACAAAATACAACTCCTGAAACACAAAATGTTTCAGAGATGGCTGAGGAAATTAAATCTAATCCAATTGAAGATGCAATTTCTGAACAGCAAAATTCTACCCAAAAAGTTGATGAAGTTAAACAAACTAATCAACAAGACGATAAAAGTAATGAAAATACCCCTAAAAAGAAGAAAAAAAATATTAAACTTATTATTTCAATAGTTCTAATCGTTCTTGCAATAATTGCTGGTATTGTTGGTGCTATTGTATATTGCTTAGTATTTACAAAAACGGAAATTGATTTATCTAAATATATTTCAATTGAATTTGAAGGATATGAAGGCTTTGTAGAAGTTGATGAATCTGATATTAATATTGATGCAAAAGCATTAAAAAAAGCAGTTGATGATTCAGCTATTTCCAAAAAACTTCTTTCAAAAATTGAAGATACAATAGAAGTTGAAGATAATGAAGAACTTAAAAATGGTGACGAAGTTACTGTTAAAGTTAAGTTAAAAGAAAGCTTCTTAAAAGAAAATAAACTTACATTAAAATCTGACACAATAAAAATAAAAGTTGAAGGTTTAGAAGAAACTGAATCTGTTAATTTATTTGAAGATTTAGATTTTGAATTTAGTGGTGTTTCTCCAAACCTAACTCTATCTATTAAAAATAACAGTACAGACAATTTTATTAAAACAGTAACTTACACAATGGAAACTGAAGATGGAAACTCAAGCTATTACAATACATTATATGAATTAGCAAATGGAGATAAAATTACACTTACAGCATCTTACAAAGATTCTGATTTAGAAACATCTGGATATTTCGTTGAAAAAGATACATATGAATATACAATAGAAGGTCAACCAGAATATATTGATAGTAGCGATAAAATGACAAAAGAAGTTTTAGATTCATTAAAAACAAAATTTGAAAGTGAAGTAAAAAAATCTGCAAATTCTCGTTCTTTTAGTGCTGTTTCAGCTATTAAAGATAATATTGATTACAGTGATAATTTTACTGCTTCTGACCCAACTTTTGTTAGTTGTTATTTATTATCAGAAAAAAATAGTTCATCATACTCTAGCTCTAGAAATAAAGTATATGCTATTTACAAAGTAACATTTACATCTACTGTAAATTCTGCAACTTATGATTATTATTATACTGTTTATACATCAAATGTTGCTTGTGATAGTGAAGGATTATATACAGGACTTTCATATTATTATTCTGTTTCTTCAGAATATGGAAGTTCATCATATGCACAATCAGCAGAAGATGCTTATGATTACTTTATAGATTCACAAAAATCTTCTTTTGATATAAGTGAAATAAAATTATAAAAATATAAAATAATAAATTAATAAAAATAATAAATTAATAAAAATAATAAATTAATAAATTAATAAATTAATAAATTAATAAATTAATAAATTAATAAATTAATAAATTAATAAATTAATAAATTAATAAATTAATAAATTAATAAATTAATAAATTAATA
>JAAVYF010000051.1 GCA_022790975.1 Clostridia bacterium
AAAATAATTAAATAAAATAATTAAATAAAAAATAACAAATAAAATTTATTTGTTATTTTTGGTTTGCTTTCAATAATATAATAATTGGTGTGTCCAAGAGGAATTGAACCTCCGACCTACCGCTTAGGAGGCGGTCGCTCTATCCAACTGAGCTATGAACACATTTACTTTACAATTATAACATTTTATTAAATAAATTCAAGTATAAATTTATAAATATATAATTTAATTTCTAATATAATATATAGAAAAAATTAGAAATAAAAAGATTTTAAAAGAAAATAATATAAAAATTATTGATGTATAAAGAAATTTGCAAAAAATAAATAGATAAGATATTATATTGACTTTTTTGATAAAAATGCTATAATGAAAGATGGGTTACATAATTTTAATTTGATATTTTTAATATAATAATTATAAATTAATAAAATTTATAATTAGGAAAAGGGGGAAATAGGATGGAAGAAAAAATTTTAGAATTAATTGAAAATCAAAGATTAAATGAATTACGTAAATATTTAGAAACGATAAATAGTGCCGATTTCCCGAGTTTGTTTGAAGAATTAGAAGAAGATAAAATACTAATTATTTATAGAATATTATCAAAAGAAAAAGCTGCAAGTGTATTTGCGGAATTAGATTCTGATATGCAAAAGAAGTTAATAGATTGTCTTACTGATAAAGAATTAAAAAATGTTATAGATGAACTATTTTTTGATGATGAAGTTGATTTAATTGAAGAAATGCCTTCAAATGTTGTAAAGCGTATTTTAAAAAATGTTAAGGCTAATGATAGAAAGGTTATAAACGAATTATTAGCATATCCTGATGATACTGCTGGAACAATTATGACAACAGAATTTATTGATTTAAAAGAAAATATGACTGTAGAAGATGCATTTGAAAAAATTAAAAAAATTGGATTAGATAAAGAAACTGTATATACATGTTATGTTTTGACTATTGATAGAAAACTTATTGGTGTTATTGATATAAAACATTTATTAATATCAGAAAGAACGATTAAAATAAAAGATATAATGAATACTAATGTAATAACAGTATCTACTTTAACAGACCAAGAAGAGGTTGCAAAAATGTTTGATAAATATAATTTTGTGGCTCTTCCAGTTGTAGATAAAGAATTTAGATTAGTTGGAATAGTAACAATTGATGATGCTATTGATGTTATGCAAGAAGAAACACAAGAAGATTTTGAAAAAATGGCAGCAGTTATTCCAAATGATGATTCTTATTTTAAAACAAGTGTATTTAAACATGCTAAAAATAGAATACTTTGGCTAATTTTTTTGATGCTTGCTTCAATTATAACTGGTGGAATTATAACAAAATATGAAAAAACATTTTCAGCTTTGCCTATTTTAGTAGCATTTGTTCCACTTTTAATGGGGACTGGTGGAAATTGTGGTGCGCAGACATCAACTTTAGTAATAAGAGGATTTTCTCAAGATGAAATAAAATTGAAAGATTTTTTTAAAGTTTGGTGGAAAGAAATTAGAATAGCATTTTTGGTGGGAACTGTTTTAGCTTTAATTAATACTATTAGAATTTTTATTCAATATGGAGTAGGTCAATTAAGTTTGGCTTTAGTAGTTGGATTAACTTTGATTTTAGTAACAATTTTATCTAAATCTTTAGGATGTATACTTCCAATGTTAGCTAAAAGTATAAAATTAGATCCAGCCATTATGGCATCACCATTAATTACTACAATTGTTGATACATGTTCTGTTCTAATTTATTTTCAATTAGCAGTTTGGATTTTAGGAGTATAATATATTTAAATAACTTTAATTGTTTAAATTAATTAAAATAATCATAGAAAAATGAAATATATCTTAATTTAAAATTTTATTATAAAAATACATTTTTTATATTTATAATAGAATATATTTCAAAAATCTATGATTATTTTTTGTTATTAAATTTTTTTGAGTATAAATTAAATAGCATATTACTATTTTATAATTTTTATGTATTATTTTATTAATGATTTAATTTTTATATATTATATTATTAATAATTTAATTTTTAATATATTATATTATTAATAATTTAATTTTTAATGTATTATATTATTAATAATTTAAATTTAAAAATATTGCATTATAATCTTTTAAATACTACATCACTAAAATCAGTTAATTCAATATAAGGTTCTTTTTCATTAATAATATCACCACTAGGTAACTTTAAATTTACTGTACCTTGAAATCCAATATCATTATTTAAATTTATAGTTAAGTCAAAGGATATTGAAAACTTTATATTTTCAGCAGGGATTCCAGCTTTTGTAAGTAAACTTCCATCATGAACAATTTCTTCTTCATAATTATTTGAAATGTATTTTCCTATATCTTCAAGTGAAATTCTAAATCCAATCATTCCGCCTTCATTTCCAATTTCTAATGTTTTTAGAGTATCTACTCTGGCTCCAGTATAAATAATACTACCATCTAAATAATTTTGTTCACTATGCTCATATAAATTGCTTAAATCTCCAGTTGGCCTATAAACACAAATTTTCCCTATTTGTGGAGATGAAATAATTTTAAAATTATTTATTTTTATATTTTTTATTGTATCAGTAGTTGAATTGTTATCTTTTTTTAATGATATAAAAATATCATTGTTTTCAGCTAAACTAATGTTCCAAAGATTTTCAGAATCTTCATTGTTTTGAGAATTTACTCTGCTTATAATTAAAATTTTTTCAATATAATAAGGAGTAATTACTTCACCTTCAACATTGTATTTTATAATAATTGATATTACAATTGTTATTGCAATAATTATAAATGCTAAAAATGTACATTTTTTTAACATATCTATTTTAATTTGCTTCATTTTTTTGTTTGTTCCTCTCTCTTAAATGTTTGAAGAATCTTTTTAAAATTTGAGAACATTCTTCATTTAATATATATTTTTCAATTTGGACAATATGATTAAATTTATAATCTTCTAATAAATTTAGTTTTGAACCACAAGATCCAGTTTTTTCATCATCAGTTCCTATATAAATTTTTGAGATTCTAGAATTTATTAATGCTCCAGCACACATTGAACAAGGTTCTAAAGTTACATACATTTCACAGTCTAGAAGCCTCCAAGAATTTAATTTTTTACAAGCTTTTTGAATTGCTAAAATTTCAGCATGACCAGTGGCATCTTTTGAAGTTTCTTTTTTATTATGTGCTCTAGCTATAATTTTTCCATCTTTTACTATCACAGCCCCTACAGGTATTTCTTCTATATCAAATGCTTTTTGTGCTTCCTTTAAAGCTGATTTCATAAATTTTTCTTTATAGTCCATATTTTTCCTTTCTTTTTAAATTTGTATAAATATTATAATATAAAATATAGTGTAAAGCAATACTTAAAGAAATAATAGAATTTATTGATATAATAGGATTAATAATAATATAATAATATGAAAATTTTAGATGATGACTGATAAAGTATTAATTATAGAATAGTAGAGGATAATGTATTATTTAAATAATTAAATTTTAAAAACCTTAACCTTAATATTATTTTTTGAATCAATATTTAAAAACTTTTCAAATAAATTATATAAAAATACTTGAAAAAAATAATAAACCAGTATATAATCTATCAAGAAAAACTTAAGTGAAAGCTTTTCTTAAGGAGAGTATGCTTCAATAAAAAGCTATGAATCTCGTCAGGTTCGGAAGAAAGCAGCGATAAGTAGTGCATTTATGTGAATCGCGTACTTTCCTTAAGGAAAGCTTTTTAAATTTAATTTTAAATATATACAAAAACATAAAATAGGGGGGATATAAATTGGCTTATACAGCGTTATATAGAAAATTTAGACCACTCAAGTTTGAAGATATGGTTGGTGAAGAACATATAACCAGAACTTTAAAAAATCAAATAATATCAAAACGAGTAGGACATGCATATCTTTTTAATGGTGGGAGAGGAACAGGTAAAACTACTTCGGCTAAAATTTTAGCAAGGGCAGTTAATTGTTTAAATCCTAAGGATGGTGAACCTTGTAATGAATGTGAAATTTGTAAAGAGATTTTGGAGGGTTCTCTAACAGATGTTGTTGAGATGGATGCTGCTTCAAATAATAGTGTTGATGATATTAGAGGTATTCGTGATGAAGTAAATTTTTTACCAACAAAAGCAAAATATAGAGTATATATTATAGATGAAGTTCATATGCTTACAACAGGTGCATTTAATGCTTTGTTAAAAACATTAGAAGAGCCACCTGAACATGTTAAATTTATTTTAGCTACTACAGAACCTCAAAAATTGCCAACAACAATTTTATCTAGATGTCAGAGGTTTGACTTTAAAAAAATTACAAATGAAAATATAATTAAAAGATTAAAAATAATTTGCACAGAATCTAATATAAAAATTGCAGAAGATGCATTAAATTTAATTGCAATTTTAGCAGAAGGGGCAATGAGAGATGCAATTAGTATTTTAGAAAGATGTTGTCAAGAAAGTATAGATGAAATTAATGTAGATATAGTTAAAGAACTTGTTGGAATTCCTAGTTTAGAATATATTTCAAAAATTTCTAGAAGCATTTTTGAAAATAATGAAGTAGAAGCTTTAGAAGTTATAGACAATATTATTGATTCAGGAAAAGATTTAAATAATTTTTTGTGGGAAGTTATTAAATATATTAAAGACATATTAGTATTTAAAAGTACAGGGAAATTGAAACTTTATAGTGATGATGAAATTGCACAAATAAAAGAAATTTCAGAATTGACATCTAGAGAAAGACTTTTAAATACAATAAATTTGTTATCTAATTTAGAAAATGAAATCAAATGGTCTTCACAAAAAACAATAATGTTTCAAACAGGAATTATAAAAGCCTGTACTGACACGCAAATGAGTGGAGTAGAAGAATTAAAGAAAAAAGTAGAAGAATTGGAAAATAAATTGGCTAATGGAAATATAAAAATTACTTCTAATTCTTCTAATGTAGACTCAAATGTAATATCTAAAAGTAATACGAGTTCTAATGCACAATTATTATCTTCTACTAATAAAAATAAAGAAGTATCAAATAAGGTTTCTGAAACTAAAGTAGAATCATCAAGTAGTAGTGATATAAATTGGCAAGATATTATAAATAAATTGCGAACTAGTGGAAAAGTTAGATTATATACAAGTTTGGCAAATACGGTATTAAATCAAATTGGAGATTTAATTTTAGAAATAGAATTTCCAAATGGTTTAACTCCATTTGTAGAAAAGATTTTAGAAGACAGTGATAATAAAAAAGATTTATCAGATTTATTATTTAGAGAAACAGGAAAACAATGGCATATTAAATATAAAGATGGAAAAAATTCTAAAAAAATAGTAGAAACAAAAACGTATGAAAACCCTATAGATAATTTAGGGTTGGATATAAATGTTATTGAATAATAAGGAGGAAAGATTATGGGAAAAAGAGGCGGATTTCCAGGGGGCATGGGAGGCTTCGGAGGAATGAATATTAGTCAATTAATGAAAGAAGCCAAAAAAATGCAAGCAGATATGGAAAAATCACAAGAGGAATTATCTAATCAAGAATTTGAGTCAACTGCTGGTGGTGGTGCTATTAAAGCAGTTGTAACTGGAGATAAAATTTTAAAATCAATTACTTTAGATAAAGATATTGTTGATCCAGATGATGTTGAAATGTTACAAGATTTAATACTAACTTGTGTAAATGAAGCATTAAGAAAAGCTGATTCAGCACAAGCTACATCTCTTGGAAAATACAATATTCCAGGATTGAATATATAAAATACTTAAAAATTAAAGGAAGATAAAAAACATGGAGTATTCCCCATCAATAGAAAAACTTATAGAAAGCTTTGAAAAGCTTCCAAGCATAGGTCATAAAACAGCACAAAGATTAGCTTTTTATATGCTTGATCAAAGCAAAGAGGAAATAAAAGAGTTTACAGATTCAATAATTAATGCAAAAAACAATTTAAAATTTTGTTCAAAATGCTTTAATATTTCAGATACAGACCCTTGTAATATTTGTTCAAATCAAAAAAGAGATGAAAGTATTATTTGTGTTGTTGAGGATGTTAAAGATGTTTTAGCAATGGAAAGAACTCATGAGTTTAACCGGAGTCTATCATGTTCTTCATGGTTCAATTTCTCCAATGAATGGAATAGGCCCAGAAGATATAAGAATAAAAGAATTGCTATCAAGACTTATGGATGGAACTGTTAAAGAAATAATACTTGCTACTAATCCAAGAGTTGAGGGTGAGGCAACTTCAATGTATATTTCAAAATTAGTTAAACCATTAGGAATAAAAGTAACAAGAATAGCAAGAGGAATACCAATAGGTGGAGATTTGGAATACACAGATGAAGTTACTTTAGCAAAAGCTTTAGAAGGTAGAAGTGAATTATAAAAAAATAAATCTGTTAGTTTAAAATCTAACAGGTTTTATTTTTTATAAATATTGAGTCTGTTATTAAATTGAACAGATAGTTAATAGAAATTACTAAAATTAATAGTAAATTCATAATATTTAATAAATTTTATTTTGAAGCAAAACTTAAATATTAGAATTAAAGTATTAAAAATTATGTATTATTATATAAACATATTAGGATTATATTTTTTTCTTTTATCCTGTTCAATTTGCTTTCTTTCTTGATTTTCTTTTTCATATAATAATTTTTGTTTTTCTTTATCGCAAATAAAATCTCTATAAATTAGAGCCATAATAGTGTATGTTTCTGGCATTAAATTTTGATTATTAACATTTATTGAATAATCAATTATGGGTTCATAATCTTTGCTCATATTTTCATAAATTGTATTAATAAATTTTTTTGGGATTTTATTTTTTATTTCTAAGCTACAATGTTCTAAAATTCTATATACTTCTTTATATGATTTTTTTGTTTTTTCATCTATTTTCATAAGTAATTCCTTTTTATTAATTTATTCGTAAAGATTATATAAATTTCAAATATTTATGTAAAATCTAAATAATTAATGAACATTTTCGGTAGGATCATTATAAATATCATTCAAAGAGAGTTCTTCTTTAATGATACTAGCTATTGTAGAAAGGATTTTGTTTCTATCTTGAAGAGAAGTTCTACTGTAAGCTTCGGCAAATTGGTTTTCTTGTATATCAAAACTACTATTTGAATTTGGGGCATGTTCTGATTTTTTTTTGACTTTTATATTCTTGTAATAAAGCTTCTTCATTTTCAAATTTATGATTTGGGAATAATTCGGAAAAATATAAATTAACATCCATAGTATTACCATTAATATTTTTTGAGAAAGCCTTATCATAATTATCTTTTTCAGTTATAATTCTTTTATTTAAAAATCCAATAATGTCACTAACAGGTTGACCCTCATAATGAAATTCTTTATTTAAATCAATTCCTAAATTAGATAAATATTCTGATAAATAAAGAGCTGCTTTTTCTCTAGCGTCTATTTCAGCAAATATAAGTTCATAATTATCTTTATAATATTCATCATTATGTTTCATAATTTCTTTTTCTTTTTTTATCATTAATTCTATATAATTATTAGGTTTATTATTTTGAGTTGTATGGTGATTTTCGTGAAAAATAGTGTCTAATGCTGTAATATCATTATTTTTTAAAAAATCATAAGCAGCTCCTTTAGAAAGAAAGATAAATTCACTATTTATAGAACATGAACCTATTTCAGAAAGATTTTCTGAGTTTAAGACATTACGCGAAAATACAGTAATACGAGTTATGTTTTTTGAAAAATTTTCTAAAATTCTTTCCATAAAACTACAATATTTATCTGGATTTTGTGTTAAAATAGACTCTCTGGAAAGTACTTGTTTAATGATAAAATCTATTTTATCTTGCTCTAATGTAAATAAATTAGATATTTTATATGTTTGTAAATATTTAAGAAATTCATCAAATTCAGATTCACTTTTAATAGGAATGTTTTGATATTTATCAATGAAAGAGTCAACTTTTTCTTTTGATTCTTTTTTACTTGTTTCTGTAATACTAAATTTTTTCTCTATCATTTTTTTTAATTCTTCGGGATTACTTATTCCAGGTCTGGGTGAACCATTAATCCCTCCATATAAAATTTGACAAACATCTGATATTTCTGAAGTATTCCAAATATCTATAGAATCTTCTGTTTCTAATAAACTTTTAGTATAGTCATAAATAATATCTTTCCTGGCATTAAAAAAAGTACAGTCTTTAAAAATAGCTGTTAAGTCAGAATTTTGTAATAATAAAGTTTTTACTAATTCTTTTTTATTACATTGTTTTAATAGTTCATCATTTTGAAAATCTATATCAATTCCATTAATAGTTAAATAACTAATATAATCAGAAACTGCTTCACTAAAAACTTCTATAAATTTAAAATCAGAAGTAATTTGAGAATATTGAGCTCCATTTAATAATATTCCAAATGCTTTACTACTTCTAAAATTATTAGGAGTCATATAATTATATAGTGATTTCATAAGTGGAAAATTTAATGCCTCAAGAGATATGCAATTACATAATATAATTGTATACATATCTAAATCATCAATAGGAGATAATTTAGATTATAGAATTTCTTTACTTTTGTTTATATTGCATTATTTGGTATTTCATTTATTTCAGAAAGCATAGAAGCTAATTGTGTTAACATTATTCTGTCTTGAGTATTTGTAGTAATGTCAAGTGTTTCTAAAGATTCACTATAAATACCTTTATTAAGATAGTTTTTTATTTGCTCTATATCTGAAGTAGATAGATTAGGTTGATTAAGAGTTTGAAGTAAATTTAAATTTTCTTTTCTAAGAGTATCTTTTTTATTATTTAATGCTTCTGTATCCATAAATTTTTTCCTTTGCTATAAAAATTATATATCATCATAAAATTCAGCTAAAAGTATATCACAAATTTCTTTTGTGGCATTAGGTTTTGCTAAACTTATAGACGATTTTTTCATTTTTTCTAATATTTCTGGATGACGATAAATATTTTTAATAATTCTTGCAATATTGTCATCTTTTTTTATCCAAATGCTACATCCTGAGTTTACTAAAAATTCTGCATTTTCTTCTTCTTGACCAGGAATTGGATTTATTATTATTATTGGTAAATGTGAAGTTAGGCTTTCTGTTATTGTTAATCCACCAGCTTTAGTTACTACACAATCTGAGATTGACATTAATTCAGGAATCTTTTCTGTATATTCTAATACTTTTATTCTATCTGTAGAATTTGTTTTATCAACTAATTCATTAAAATTTTTATTCATTTTTTTATTTTTTCCTGAAACAACAACAACTTGTACATCTCTTAGTAATCTAATAATTGCTTTTAAAGTCATGTAAGCAGTATCACGTCCTAATCCAAATTCACCGCCTCCAAAAAATAATATTGTAAATTTATTTTTATCTAGCCAAAATTCATCATAAATATCATCTAAATCGAAATTTTCTTGAAATCTTTGAGATACAGGAATACCAGTTACAAATATTTTATTTTCAGGAATATTTTGGTTTATCATATCTTGTTTCATATTACTATTGGAAACAAAGAAGTAATCTATAAATTCTGGTAAATATAGCCATTGATTGTGAATGTGAAAATCAGTCATAATTGTTGCTAATTTACAGTTGATTTTATTTTTCTTTTTTAAATATGCACACATCTGACTGCTAAAAGGATGTGTTGAAATTATTAAATCAGGTTTTTCTTTTTTTATTAGATTTTTTAATTTTATTGCCATTATTTTATTAGATGTTGTAGATAGTTTAGCTAAAGTTCCGTCATTTGATTTTGTATAAATCTTTTCCCAAAGATGAGGAGTCTTTTTTGCCATTTCTTTATATGCTTCTGTTGATATTTTGTTTATATATTTATTTATATATTCAATACAATCTATAGATTCTATTTCAACTTCTGGATAATTTTCTGTTATATAATTTTTTATTGATTTTGCTGCTGCAATATGACCGACCACCATAAGTACCATAAAAAATTAAGATTTTTTTCAAGTTTTTGTAAACTCCTTTCGTTTATTATGTATTTTATATTATATCATTAAAATTTAAATAAATAAACTAAAAAGTATAATTTTTCTAAAAACGGAAAAAGTAATAAAAATAAAAAAAGAGAGGTATAAATAAAATGAAAAAAAGTCAGGTAATTTTTGTTTCTATATTATTATTGCTAGCTTTTGGATTAGGAAGCTATGCTTATGCTATAAGTACGAGGTCTGATACTACTCAGAAAAATTCATATAATTATTCATTTTCAGAACTTGTAAATTATGTTAATAATATAGAAAATTATTTAGCTAAAGCTATGATTTCTAAAAGTTCAAAACATTCTGCTAAAACTTTAACAAAAATATGGAATGAAGCAAATTTAGCAGTAGTATATATGGAAAATATTCCATTTGATGATAAAGGTACTTCTAAATCTATTAAATTTTTGAATCAGGTAAGTGATTATGCTTATACATTATCAAGAAAATCTATAAATGGTGAAGAGTTGTCAAATGATGACTTTGATAATTTAAATAAATTATATAAATATTCTGTGGATTTAAAAAATACAATAAATGAAATGGCATTAGAATTGAATAATGGAACTTTATCTTGGGATGATTTAGATAATACTTCAAAATTAGCTTTTGCAGATGAAGAGGATATAGATATTTTTGGTAGTATTGAAAGTAATTTTGATGATTATGAAGGATTAATTTATGATGGAGCATATGCAGATTTTATTGTAAAAAATGAAAAGTTAGGTCTTACAGGTGATAATATTGATGCAAATAAAGCTAAAGATAAATTAATAAATATTTTTGGAAAAGATCAAGTTGAAAAAATAGAAGAAAGTGAACAAATGGTAGGAGGAAATATTGAGTCATATAATTTTAATGTAAAGTTAAAAAGTCGTCAAAATCCTATGGATATACAAATTTCTAAAAAAGGTGGATGGATTATTTCAATAGTAGAAAATAGAGATGTTAAAGAAGAAAAAATTTCAGAAGAAGATGCTATAAAAAAAGGTAAAGATTTCCTAAATTTAATAGGATATGAAAATATGAAAGAAACGTATTCTTTAAAACAATCTAATATTGTAACTATAAATTATGCTTATGAAGAAAATGATATTTTAATGTATCCAGACTTAATAAAAGTTAAAATTGCTTTAGATGATGGAGAAGTTTTAGGAATTGAAGCTACGGGATATTTAAATGCCCATACTAATAGAGCCAATTTGGAAGTAAAAATAAACTCAGAAGAAGCAAAGAAATTTTTAAATGATAAATTAGAAATTGAAAATGAAAGGCTTACAGTAATTCCATTAGATAATAATAAAGAAGTTTTTTGTTATGAGTTTAAAGGTAAAGTAGAAGATAGAGAATTTTTAGTTTATATAAATGCAGTTACAGGTGAGGAAGAAGAAATATTAGTTTTACTTGAAACAGAAGGCGGTACACTAACAATTTAGTTGATTTTATAAAGAAAATAGTGTATAATTAAAACTATTAAATATATAATGGAGGGAAAAATATGAAGGCAGATGTTGAAATAGCTATAAAAAAGAAGTTCTTTTCTGCTCCAACTCCTCAGTTAATTATAGAGGAAATAAACCGGAGGCTAGCAGAGGTAGACATGCCACAAGTAAATGTGAATGTAGTGCAAGTTATAAAGAAAAACTGCAAATGCGACAGTTACATGCTGTATCCAGGCTTAAGGTTTCTTTTGGCTAGAAACAATTTCTTAAAGTCTTGGAACGCAGATAGCTTTACATGTTTTCAGCTTTCCAAGGGCAACAGATACTATAAGAAAGTGGATAAGTTTAATCCGAATAAATCTGCTGTGTTTGTAAATGAGAATGGGGTTGTATTTAGATACAATGCTAATTTCTTATCAAGGCAGAGTTAAAAAGCAAACTGCTCCAGTGTTTGAAAGCACTGGGGCAGTTTGTTTCAAATTTGTATTATTTCTCTTGAAAATATAATAAAAATGTTATATTATATTAGCATTAACAAAAACTAATAATTTGAATAAATTATAGTAAGATATATGTGAAACTTCACATAAAATAAAGAGGTGAAAATTTTGCAAATAAAAATTAAAAACTGGAATATTAATTACGAAACTTATGGTAAAGGAGAGCCCATAATTTTACTTCATGGTTGGCTTACAGATTTAGAATCAATGAAACCGCTTACAACTAATTTAGTAAAAAACTTTAAAGTGTATCTAGTTGATGTCGTAGGATTTGGTAAAAGCGATTTACCAGAAGAACCTTTGAATTCAAATGACTTTTCTGAATTTTTAAAAGAGTTTATAGAAAAGTTAAATATAGAAAATCCAGTTTTAATAGGACATTCTAATGGTGGCAGAATTATTATAAATAGTGTGGGAAATGGTTTAGTTAAAGCAAAAAAAATTGTATTAATTGATAGTGCAGGAATTAAACCAAAAAGAAGTAAAGAATATTATATTAAACTTGCTGTATATAAAACAGGAAAAGCATTCTTAAATTTACTTCCAAATACCAAAAGTATAAAAAAAATAAAAGAAAATCTTAGAAATAATGTTGGCTCTGCAGATTATAAGGCTTCTCCAATAGTATTAAAAGACACAATGAAAATAATTCTTAATGAAGATGTTAAAGATATTTTGCCTAATATAAAAGTTCCAACTTTATTAATATGGGGAACTTTAGATGATGCTACTCCAATTAGTGATGCAAAAATAATGGAAAAATTGATTCCAAATTGTGGATTAGTTGAGTATCCATATGGTACACATTTTTCTTATTTAGAAAATATTGAAAACTGTAAATTAGTTTTAGATTCTTTTTTAAATAATGAAGATAAATAATTATCAATTTGTTGAGGTGAAAAAATAATGACATATTATTTAATAAATATAATTTTCATTTTGTTTTTAATATATTTTTTGAGAACAAATAGGCATGGTTTGCATATGTTTCAACTAGAACATTATTATAAAGATAGATATATAAAATGGATGAAAGAAAATAGTAAAGAAATTTTTAATATAAAGAAAATTATTTTACTTTTAATTTCAAGTATAATATTTTTAGTTAGATATGAAACAATTGGTATAGTTTTAACTGTTCTTACATATATACTTTTAAATTTTACTATTCATAGGAGAAAAGAAAAAAAAGCATTTATTATTACAAAAAGAGTTAAAAGACAATTTATAACATATGGTATTTTAATAGTTTTATTAGGAATGTTAGTAAATATATTTAAAGATAGTTTTGCGATTATTGTATTAAATTGTTTTGCAATGGTTAGCTATATTTTTGTTTATATAGTTGCTTTTATTAATACACCAATTGAAACTTTTATAAACAATAAATTTTGCAAAAATGCTACTAAGAAAATAAAATCAATTCCAGAATTTACGGTTGTTGGTATTACTGGGAGCTATGGTAAAACAAGTACAAAATATATTGTAAATACAATTTTATCTCAAAAATATAATACATTAATGACCCCAGAAAGTTACAATACTACAATGGGAGTTGTAAAAACTATTAACGATAATTTAAAACCTATACATCAATTATTTGTTTGTGAAATGGGTGCTAAATATATAGGTGATATAAAAGAAATTTGTGATATAGTTCATCCAAATATAGGAATAGTTACAGCTATTGGTCCTCAACATTTAGATACATTTAAATCTGTTGAAAATGTTGCAAAAACAAAATTAGAATTAGTTGATTCTCTTCCAGATGACACAGGATTAGCATTTGTTAATTGGGAAGATGAAAATATTAGAAAAGCAAAAATTAGTAAAAATGTAGTGAAATATGGATTAAATAAAAATGCAGATTATTATGCAGATAATATTCAAATTACAGAAAAAGGTTCAAATTTTAATGTTGTAATGCCAAATGGTAAAAAGATTAATGTTAAAACTAAATTATTAGGTAATTTGAATGTTTTAAATATTGTAGTCGGTGTAGCAATTGCTGATAAATTAGGACTTTCAGAAGAGCAAATAAAAATGGGAGTTAAATTTATAAAACCAGTTGAACATAGATTAGAATTAAGACCAAATCCAAATGGCAGTATAATTATAGATGATTCATATAATTCAAATAATAGAGGTGCCAAAATGGCTTTGGAAGTACTTGGCTCATTTAAAGGTAGACAGAGAATTTTAATAACACCAGGAATTGTAGAATTAGGTGATAAATCTTATGAAATAAATAAAGAACTTGGATTTGAAGCTACTAAACATAGTGATTTTATTATTTTAGTAGGAGAAAAGCAGGCAGGTCCAATGTTAGATGGTTTAAAAGAAGCAAAATATCCAAAAAGTAAAACTATGGTAGCAAAAAATTTAGATGAAGCTATTAAAAAAATGTATGAATTAATGGATTCAAATACAGTAGTTCTTTTAGAAAACGATTTACCAGATAATTATTTATAAAATAAAAATTGTGAATTATATAATTTTCTCATTTTAAAGTATAATAAAATTATAAAAATTATAACACTTTTTTGAAATGTTTAGTGTTGTGAATTATTGAATAAAAGGAGATAAATAAGATATGAAAATAAAGTTAGGCGTATTTTTTGGTGGAAAATCTGTTGAACATGAAATTTCAATAATTTCAATGATTGAAGCCACATTAAGACTTGATGAAGAAAAATATGAAATAGTTCCAATATATATTGCAAAAACAGGAGAAATGTATACAGGAGAAGATTTATTGGATTTAGAAATGTATAGAGATATGGATGTATTACTTAAAAGATGTTACAAAGTAGCAGTAATAAGAGATGGTAAAAAAATCAATGTTGTTAGAGTACCAGCTCCACTTATTGGAAAAAGCATATTAAATACAATTGATGTTGCATTTCCAATAGTACATGGAACAAATTGCGAAGATGGAAGTGTTGCTGGATTTTTAAATTTATTAGATATTCCTTATGTTGGACCAGATATTTTAGCTTCTAGTGTTGGTATGGATAAAATAGTAATGAAAAAAGTTTTAAAAGAATCTGGATTACCAGTTGTTGACTATATTGGATTTTATTCAAAAGAATACATAAAAGATGAAGATAAAATTTTAAATGAAATTAATGAAAAGCTTAAATATCCATTAATTGTAAAGCCTGGAAATTTAGGTTCTAGTGTAGGTATAAAAAAAGTAAAAGATAAAGTAGAATTAGAAGAAGCAATTTTATTTGCAATGGAATTTGCAGATAGAATTATTGTAGAAAATTGTGTTTCAAAACTTAAAGAAATAAACTGTGCAGTAATTGGAAATATTACAGAAAGTACAGCAACAGAGTGTGAAGAGCCTATACTTGCAGGTGAGATTTTAAGCTATACAGATAAATATGTTGGAGATAGAAAAACAAAAGGTGGAAAATTAGGAAAAGTTGGACCAAGAAAAGGTGGTAAATTAGGAGCTAGAAAGGGCGGAACAGGAGGAGTAAATAATAGTACAGAAGGCAAAAAACTTCCAGCAGATATTCCAAATGATGTACGTGATGAAATTCAAAATTTAGCTAAAGAAACTTTCAAAGTTTTAGGTTGTAGTGGTATTTCAAGAATAGATTTTTTAATTGATGAAGAAATTAATAAAATTTATGTGAATGAGATTAATACAATTCCAGGTGCCTTATCATGGTATTTATTTGAGGCAAGTGGAAGAAAATTTGAAGATGTTTTAGAAGAGGCAATAAATATTGCTATAAAACGTCATTCAGATAGAGAAAAAATAACTTTTTCTTATGACCAAAATATTTTAGCTTTAACTGGTGGAGTTAAAAGAAATTAATATAAAAAAGGAGTCTTATAAATTTTGTTTAATAAGATTCCTTTTTTGCCTAATGAAAACCTCATGTAATATGAAGTGATAAAATTAAATTTATTTTTATTTTATCACTTCATTATACTTGGAAATAATTATTTAAAGTGATGTTCCTATTATATATTTTTAATAAAATATAATATATTACCTTCTATATTTTTGTTGATTTTATGTATAATATGCACACATATATTATTAAAAATATTTTGTTATGTTAATTATGTTAATATAATTTTTATTTTAAATTTTCTTAAATAAATAGTAAAATTAAATTAAATTAAATAATTACTTGTTTAATTGAGTATGAAGTTATATAATAATTTTACTATTAAGGTTATTAATTAATTGAAAAATAATGAGGGAATAAAATGATAGAATATAACGAATTATATAATGATGTTAAGAATGCTTTATCTGAAAAGAGATTTAAACATACAGAAGGTGTTGAAAAAAGAGCTATTGAATATGCAAAAGTTTATAATGTTGATGTAGAAAAAGCAAGATTTGCAGCTATTTGTCATGATATAGCAAAAGAAATGTCTTTAGAAGAAAGCTATAAAATTTTAGAAAAAAATGGAGTACTTCTTGATGATATAGAAAAGAAAAATTTTAATTTGATTCATGCTAAAGTAGGTGCTGTAATTGCCAAAAATAAATATAATTTAGAAGAAGAAATAGTAAGTTCTATTAAGTTTCATACAACTGGTAAAGAGAATATGACTATTTTAGAAAAAATTATTTATTTAGCAGATGCTACAGAACCACGGAAGAGATTATATGAAAAATCCAAATGAACTTTCATTAGAAGAACTTGTTGAGCTTATAAAAAAAGATATTGATAAAGGTTTAGCATATACTTTAAAATGGAATTTGGAATCTATTTTAAGAAGAAATTTATTTATACATTTAGATACAGTGAAAGCTTATAATTATTATAAAAATATTTAGTTTAAAATTATAATTAATAAAAATACAAAATTTTAATAGTTATAATTTAATTTTTGTAAAAAACTTATGAATTATGTTAAATATCTATTCACAAAAAAAAGAATATTTGATATAATGCAATTGAATTTTTAGGTTCGGGGGATGTTTAAATGATATTCAAAGATTATTATAAGATACTAGGATTAGAAACTAATAAAGTTTCTTTGAATGAGATAAAAGTTGCTTATAAAGAACAAGCTAAAAAATATCATCCAGATGTTAATGGTGGAAGTAAGCAATTTGAAGAAAGATTTAAAGATATAAATGAAGCATATAATATATTGTCAAATGCTATAAGTAAAAGAAAATATGATAGAACATGGAATAATCATGTTGGAAAAAAACAAAGAAATAAAGCATATCAAGCTAAAAGTGACAAAGAAGTTATTTGGAAAATGTTTTTTGGAAATACATTTTCTAAAAAGAATGAACCTAAAAGAAAAAATGTAGCTAGAGGAGAAAATATAGAAACAGAAATAAATATATCTTTAGAAGATGCATTCAAAGGTAATGAAAAATCAATAGGATTAAGAACTGTAGAGCGGAAATATAAAAACTTTTAAAATTAGTGTACCAGCAGGAATTCAAAATAATGAAAAAATTAGACTTATTGGTCAAGGAAAAAGAGGAACTGGTGGAGCTAAAAATGGAGATTTATTTATAAAAGTAAAAATTGATGATGATGAAAATTTTAGATTAGATGGATTTGATTTAAGAACTGATTTATATCTAACTCCATGGGAAGCAGCATTAAGTACAAAAGTTAATGTTAAAACTATTGATGAAGAATTATCTGTTTATATTCCATCTGGTATTCAAAGTGGTGATGAGATAAAAATAGAAAATAAAGGATATAAAGATGGAAAAGGAGGAAGAGGTAATTTAATTTTAGAAACTAAAATTATGGTTCCTAAAAATATGAGTGATGAAGAACAAAAACTATTTAAGCAATTAAAAAAAGAATCAAGATTCAATCCAAGGAGTATAGCTTAAATAGTTAACATAAATTTGAAAATTCATTGACATAATTAGCTTTGTATTATATAATATATAAGGTAATTTGGACAAATGAAAAATGACATTTAAGAATGTAAGAGGGGTGTAAAATATGGACGAATTAGATGATGTTCAAGGAAAGTATTTTAGTATTACTGATCCAAAAGATGTAAATACAGTAATATACCAAATTAACAGAACAGAAAAAGAATTTTTAAAAACTTCGCCTAGATACACAGTAGAGAGGCTGGATTGTGCAGTCGAATTTGTTGGAGATAAGAGCAAAAAAACATTTTTTGTAGATAATCCTGCACCATTTGGAAATTATTTAGCAATATTTTCTTTTGGAAAAGAGAGAGTTGTTGTTAATATGGGGTATTTAGATCATGATAGAGTAAGGATTTCTAAGAAGCCTGCTCCTTTAAAAATTCAAACATTATACAATGAAAAAGAAACAGAATATAATGAATTTGCGTATACACCAAATATGAAGCGTCAAATTTCTATTATAGATTTAGAAACAACAGAAGAAATTAAACCAATGTTGTATTTTGATGAAGATGCAAATGAGGTTAAGGGAAAATGTAAATTAAAACCATATAAAAAATATTTTGCATTTGAAGTTAGACCAAAAAAGATTAAGTAGTAGTGCATGAAAGGAGATTAAATATGGCAGATAGTACTAGTACTCCAAATGGAGTTAGGAATGGATATTTAAAGGATTTAAAAGCTAATGATACAATTCCAGGTGTATATACAGCAGATATATCAATTAAAGATAATGTAAAAAAACTTCTTGAAGATTATGAAAAAGAAGGAGATGCGTTTTCTGAAGAAGTTGGAATAGCAATCGTTACAGGAGATTATATAATTGCTGAAACAGTTATACCAATAGGTAGCTTAGAAAAGGATGCTCCAGGTAAATCGTATAAAGAATTTAAAGCTTTAAAAATGGAACAGTCAGAGAAAAATAAAAAATTACATGCAGCTAGAAATGGAATGATTATTGACAGAAACAAAAATGGAATTGATGACAGATTAGAATAAAATTCCTAACATGAAGTTTTAAATTATACATGGGAAAAAGGTGATATGTAATGGGTTTTGGTGAAAAATTAAGAAGAGCTCTACAGAAAATGAAAGGGAGGCTAATTGTTTATGCATTAGCCATTATTGTTGGAATTTTTGGAATAGTAGCTCCTATAAGTAGAGCAGTTACAGATGCTTTAAATATAGCAGCTACAAATGGAACTGATGCTGGATGGGAAACATTTTTTATGAAGTTGAGTTATATTACTCAAATAGGAGATAATATAATTAGTGTATTTACAAAAGAATATTTCCATAATTTCTGGTTTGGAACAAAAATATTTATAGTTTTTGCATTTATTTTTGTTTTTATAGGAGTTGCTAAAGCACTTCCAAAACATGAATTTTCAGATATTGAAAATGGTTCAAGTGACTGGGCTGAAGGTGGAGAACAATATAGAGTGTTAAGTAAAAAATCAGGTATTATACTTGCAGAGAAAAATTATTTACCAGTAGATAAAAGACGGAAACGTAAATGTACTTGTTGTACGGAGGTTCTGGTGCTGGTAAATCTGCATCATATGTTATACCAAATGCACTTCAATTATTAGGTTCTTATGTATTTACAGATCCTAAAGGTGAGTTATATGATAAAACAGCAGGTTACTTTAAAGAAAAGGGATATGATGTTAAAGTTTTAAATTTAGTTAATCCTGAAAATAGTGATGGATATAATCCATTAACTCATATAAAAAGTGAAATAGATGTTGATGTTATTGCAAATACAATTATGAAAGGTCAATCAGATGGAGGTCAATCAGACCCATATTGGGATAATATGGCTGAAATGCTTTTAAAAGCATTAATTTATTTCTTGAAAGCTGTTAGACCACCAGAAGAGCAGAATTTAGCAAGCTGTTCTGAAATGGTAAGAGCGGCAAATAATAG
This sequence comes from Clostridia bacterium, assembly GCA_022790975.1. Classification (GTDB taxonomy): domain Bacteria; phylum Bacillota; class Clostridia; order TANB77; family CAG-508; genus Scatovivens. Next base: position 19,861 of record JAAVYF010000051.1, read on the forward strand.
TGGTGGTGGAAATAAATTAACAGAACTTATGGAAATTTTACCATATGACCATCCAGCAAGAATGAATTATAAATCTATAGAAATAGCACCAGAAAAGACATATAGTTCTATTCTGAGTACACTTCAATCAAAGCTTGGTAAATTTGATTCAAAGGAAATTGCAGAAGTAACATCAACAAATAGTATAGACTTTGAACAAATTGGTGCTCAGAAAACAGTAGTATATGTTATTTCATCAGATACACATACAGCTTATGATTTCTTACTTACAATATTCTTTTCACAGATGATTCAACAATTATATGATTTTGCTGATAAAAATGGAGGAGCACTTCCAGTTCCTACATATTTTATATTAGACGAGTTTGCAAATATTGGGCATATTCCAGATTTTGATAAAAAGATTTCTACATCAAGAAGTAGAAAAATTTCATTTAGTGTTATTTTACAAAATTTAGACCAATTAGAAGCAGTTTATGAGAAAGCTAATGAAACTATTATTGGAAACTGTGATACACATTTATTTTTAGGTTCAAACTCTCAAAAAACAGTTGAGTACTTTTCAAAACAATTAGGTGAAAAAACAATTACAAGAAATAATTATTCTGTTAATAGAGATAGAGGCGAATGGAAACAAGGCTCTAGTGAATCAGATCAGATAATGGCAAGATCTTTAATGACACCAGATGAGTTAAGAAGAATGGATAATGACTTGTGTATTATATTTGAAAAGGGATTAAAGCCAATAAAGGCCAATAAATATTATTATTTTAAATATCCTGAAGCAAGAATAGTTGAAAGATATAAAGCAGACCACAATGATGTTGAAGTTCAAAGAACAACTTGGAGAAAATATAATCCAATGAATCCATATGAAGAAGAAAAAGAAGATAATAATGATTTTCCATCATTAGATTCATTATTTGAAGATGATAGTCCAGTTTCTACTACAAATAATGCACCAGAAGAGAAAAAAAATGCAATGAAAGATACTTTACCTGGATTGAATGATATAAATTTAGTTTCATCAGAAGATGTGATGAAAGAGGAGAATGTATCAAATAAGCCAAAAACTACTGCTGAAATTGATATTCAGAAAGAATTAGAAGCTAAATTTGATGAATTGTTTGGTGCTTTAGATGATGATACATAAAAATAAAAAAGATTTCTAGAAAAAAACTAGAAATCTTTTTTATTTTTAGAGAAAATCTTAAGTTTCTTTAAATATACTTATTTTAGATTTTATACAAATATTTTGTTTAATTTATATAGTTATAAAAGTAAAAATAAGAATAAACTTGATTTAATAAAAAAATTAGAATATGTGGCATGTGGTGAAGGAACTGCTATGATTACTAATATATTGATAGTGAAATATATGGTTTAAATGGAGATGGTGTTTACTTAATTGTATTAAGAGGACAAGGTATTGAAGATTATTTAGAAATACCTCCACATTCTACTACACATTCATATTATTCAAATTCTTTTATATTACAACCAACATTATTTGTTTCGGAAGAAGGATATCATTATGAAAATATTGAAATCGATTTTGGTTTTGTAAAGGAAAGGATATATGGTGAGTTAGAAATAGTTACTAATTTAAATAGATATGATACTGAAGCAGAAAATGCTACATTTGTATTTAATATTAAAGCTTTATATGAAGATGAAGTTGTATTTTCAGATGTTGCAATCATTAATCATACTGGAGAAGGACAAGAATATATAACAATAGAAAATATTCCATCAGATTCTGTAGTTACAGCTGAATGTGTATATAATTCAATTGGATATTCTTTAGTTACTGATTATATTCAAGAAGAAATAATAGAATATAATAATATTAAAAGTATGGGCTTTATATTTGATTATGATGATATATTAGGAAAATCAGCACTTTTACAAATAAAAAGTACATATGATTTAGAAGAGTCTAAATTTAATTTAGAAAAAGGAATAAATAGATCTGGTAGCTTAGATGTAATTTCTAATATTAGTGATAACAATATTATCACAAAGATAAAAAATACAAGAAATGAAAATACAGAATATTATTTGAGATTAAAAGTATTTATGCCAGAAAATTGTAATGCAATATTTGGTGGTTCTAATAAATGGACTCCAGGTACAGATGAATATTTCTATTATAGTGATATTTTAAGAAATGGTGAAAGTACAGAAGAGTTTAATACTGCACTTGATATATATGATTTATTATATCAATATAAACAAGATTTTAATATTATAATTGTTGCAGAATGTGTAGAAGTACAATATCATGAGGATGGAACACCTTATGCTGATTGGGATTATACTTCTCCATAGTATTGAAAATAAAAATTAATTAATTCTATAAATTAATAATACATTTTTTAAGACAGTAATTTTGATAAATTGCTGTCTTCTTATATTTATTATCCTATATAAATTTATTTTCATAATATTTAAATTATTTTAAATATTATTGCATATTAAGTAATTAATTTATATATTGAATTCAATAGACAAAGTTGTTTTATAGAATTTTTTGTTTTGCTTGAAATATCTGCATTTTCCATTTTTTTTAAAATTGACATTTAAAATTATTTTGAGATATAATATAATTATATAAAGTTAACAAAAGAAGAGAGGAGGAAAAAATATGGATTTTAAAAATAAAACCAAAAATTCGAGTGGTATTACACTTGTTGCATTAGTTATAACCATAATTATTCTTCTCATATTAGCAGGAATAACAATACATGCTCTTTTTGATGGTGGAATAATATTAAAAGCTAAGCAATCAGCAGATAAATATAATCAAGAAGCAGATAAAGAAAAAGAAATGCTGGATTCGATATTTGACGATGATGAAAATAAAGATGATGCATTGGCTAAGAATACTAAATTAATTATGAATTTAATTAATCAAGAAGGACAGATATTAACAGGACCATGTACATATGGTATTTATGCAGATGAGAAATGTGAGAATTTATTACAACAAGTTATTATACCAGAAGGAGAAAGTACTTATCAATTTGAAACTATGTTAAAAACTGGTACATATTATGTAGTAAAAGAAGTTGTTCCAGAAGGTTATAAACTAAATTTTAGAATACCAAAGCCTTATGAAATAATTGCAGGAGAGGAGAATGTTTTAGATATACAACTTACTGCAAAGTGGAATATGCCATCAACAGGAGGTGCAGGATTTGGAGCTGGTCCAGAAAGTGAATATGTTTCGGGAGATTTAGTTGGTTCTATAGATACAGTTGAGTTATATATTGATAGAAATTATGAGTATAATGAAGATAGTTTAGGAGATATAACTGTTAATATATATGAAGTTGGTGTGTATGATAAATATACAGATACATATAATTTTATTAATGAATTTTCTTATTTGAAGCCTTTAGATTTATCAAAAGAATATTCTGATTATATGCAGGCAGAATATGATTTAAGCCGTTTGATAATGGAGAGTGGAGAAATTTTAGGTATAAATCCAACATATAGTTATACTTTTTATGATAGTGAAACAATTAGCCTTAAAGGAGAATATGCATATTTAATTATTCCAGATTATATTGAAGGGGAACAGTTCTATTACATACCAAGTCCTATATTATTTGTTCCAGCATATTACGGAGGCCAAGAAGAATATCATTGTAATAACTTTAGCGCACATATAGGTTTTATAAAAGAAGAGTCTAAAGGAAGTATTGAAATTATACAAACTTTAACACCATATGAAGCCCAATTAAATGAGAATGCAGTATTTGTTTATGATGTTGAAGCTACATATGATGGTAGAGTGGTTTATTCTGATGTTGTAAAAATAGAAGCTTCTGTAATGGGACAAAATTCACTAGTAGTAGAAAATATTAAATCTGGTGCTGATGTAACTATTGAATTATTATATTGGCCAAATGGATTTGAATGTAGTGAAACTATGAAGTCTACTACAATTAAATCAGGAGGTGATATAGCATCAGTTGAATTTGAATTTCAATATGCGAATAGTAGTGATGGATATAAATTAGCCACAGCTTTAAACTCTGAGTTTATATATGATTATGGAATAGAAGGATGGGATTTTAATATTGAGAATATTAACATTAATAATAATATAAAAATGGAAAGTGAGTTTTCATCATGGGCTTTGTATAGTGTTATAAATGCTGAAGAAATTTCTAAACAGTATAAAATAAGAGCTCGTGTATTTGGTTCATATTTAACTGAACTTGAATATTCTGAATCTAGTAAATGGACTTATAAAGATGGTGGATATTATTATTATAGTGACAATTTAAATGCAAATGAATCAACTGAAGGATTAGGAGTAAATTTAGTAAATAGTCATATTATATCTGAAATTGAAAATAATAATATGCAAGATAAATTTAATATTATAGTTGTTGTAGAGTACATGGAAGTATAAGTATAAAATTAATAAAAAATTAAGGCAGTAATTTAAATATTACTGTCTTTTTATTTTAAATTCATAATTGGAAATTTTTAAACTTATAATTCTATGAAGTGTAAAGAATTTAAATAAAAAATTTCAAAAAACAATAAATTATATAAATAAACATATATTATTAAATATGAATATATTTTTTATTTAAAAATTTTGAAAATATTAACTTAAAATATACATAAATAGTTTTAATAATAAAAAATTAAGAAAACTATTGATATTAATACAAAAAGCTAGTATAATATTAGTGAAATTTATAAAAAATATATATAAATTTAGTTAATTTTTATCTATTTACTCTTGACAAATACAAACTAATGTTTTATTATATAATAACAAAGTATAAGGAAGGATAAGGGAAGTTATGAAATTTGTCCATATAGCAGATACGCATTTTGACTGTCCATTTACTAGTTTAGCGATAAGAGAAAACTTAGCAGATAACAGAAGATTAGAACAAAGAAAAGTATTTAAAAAGGTAATTAATTTTATAAAAGAAAATGAAATTAATTATTTATTTATTTCAGGCGACTTATACGAAAGCGAATATATAAGAGAATCTACAATAACTTATATAAACGACTTATTTAAAGAAATTCCAGATACTAAAATTTTTATTTCACCAGGTAATCATGATCCGTATTCAAAAGATTCTTATTATGCAACTTTTAATTTTGCACCAAATGTTTATATTTTTAAAGGTAATTTTGAATGTAAAGAAATGGTAGACGTTAATATTTATGGAATGGGATTTAATTCTTTTTATTGTAAAGATACTAACTTTGGGAATTTGAATATTATTCAAAATAATAAACCAAATATTTTAGTAATGCATGCAAGTATTGATAGTGGTTCAGAAGAAGACAAAGAATATAACCCAGTAGCTCAAAGTAAATTAGAAGAACTTAATATGGATTATATTGCACTTGGTCATATTCATAAGCCATATTACAATGAGAAAAAGAATCAAAATATGGTTTATCCTGGTTCTTTAATAGCTTTTGGGTTCGATGAATTAAATGAACATGGTATGATTGTTCGGAGAAATAGAAAATGGAAAATTAAATATTGAGTTTATTAAATTAGATAATACAGAATTTGTAAAGTTAGAGCAAAATGTAGAAAAGTTTAATTCAAAGGAAGATTTAATAGAATTTATTAATGAAATAAAACTAGACGATAATAAGCTATATGAAATAGAACTGACTGGAAATAGAAGATTTGAAATTAACACAAGAGATATTTTTAAATTAATAACTTCTTATAATATTCTAAAAATAAAAGATTTAACTGAAATAGGTTATAATTTAGAAGAACTAAAAAAAGAACATACACTTAAAGGTTTATTTGTAAAAGAAGTATTAAAAAAATTAGAAGACGAAAACTATTCAAAAGAAGAAATAGAAAAAGCAATAGAAATTGGGCTTAAATCAATAAAAGAATAGGAGAGATAAGTTTGAAAATTGATTATTTAAAAATAAATGGATTTGGAAAGTTAAATAATAAAGAAATAAACTTAAATAGAAACATAAATGTTATTTATGGAAAGAATGAATCAGGTAAATCTACAATGTTAAATTTTATAAATAGTATGTTTTATGGTGCTTCTAAAACAAAGAATGGTAAAGATATTTCTGATTTCGATAAGTTTATTCCATGGAATACAGAAAAATTTTCTGGAAAATTAAAATATACACTAGATGATGGTAATAGCTATGAAATATATAGAGATTTTAAGAAAAAAGCACCTTTAATATATAATGATGAAATGCAAGATATTTCACTTGATTTTAATGCTGATAAAAATAAAGGTATAGATTTTCTTTATGAACAAGTTGGTGTAAATGAATCTTTATTTAAAAATACAGTTATAACACCACAAAATGATATAAAAATTGATAAAGCAAATCAAAACGTTATTATTCAAAAAATAAGTAATATAGTATCTTCTGGAGATGAAACTATTTCATTTAAAAAAACTGTTGATACAATAAACAAACTTCAAAATGAAAATGTTGGAACTGATAGAACTAGTAAAAAGCCAATTAATATTGTAAATGATAAAATAGAAAACCTAACTAAAGAAAAAGAAGAACTTGAAGCGTATAAAGACTTATTAGAAAATAGTATTAATGAATCTTCTATTATTGAACAAAATATATTAGAAGAAAGTGCTAAATTGGAGTTTTTAAAGAAGTATAGAGAAAATTTAGAATATTATAAATTAAAAGATTCAGAAATAGATATTGTTAGAAAAGTAGAAGCAGAATATCAAGAAAAAATAAATGAGCTTGAAAATAAAATAGATAAAAAATCCAAAAAAATAGTAATGTGTGAAAGAAAATCATTTAGACGTTTTTATATTTTATTTGCTTTGTCTGTTATTATAACTATTATATCAATTTTAATGAATATAGGATTTATGATTCCTATTTTATTGTCATTAGTTTCATTAGTTTTTGGAATAATTACTTTGGTTAATATCATTAAATTTAAATTTGAGAAAAAATCTAAAATTAGTGAAATTGAAGAATTAGAAGGTAGAATTCAAAAAGAAATAGATATATTAGCTGGAAATAAAAATAATATAGAAAATGAAATTAAGTTTAAAGAAGATGAAATAAACCAAGTAAAAGAAATTGACAACAATAATTTAAAAATGAAATTTGAAAATGTAGTTAATAGTAATTTCCTTGATATGGCTTTAAGTTTAAATTTAAATGAAGTTGTAATATCAATTTCTAATAAAGAGGAATTAATAAATAATTTAAAAGTAGAAGCTCAAAATAAAAATATGAAAAAAGAACAAATGCAAATTAAGGTAAATGACTTTATTAAAACACAAGAACTACTTGAAAGTGCAATTCAAGAAAAAGAAGAATTATTGACTTTAAATAACTCATTTAATATAGCAAAAGAATGTATGGAAAAAGCTTATGAAGACATTAGAAGTAGTATGAGTCCTGAATTTGTAAATAGATTGTCTAATATAATAAACAAAATTTCAAATGGAAATTATGAAAATATTAGTTTTAGCGATACAGATGGATTAATGGTAGAGATTGAAGATGGTAGATATGTTCCAGTAGAAAGATTAAGTCAAGGAACAATTGACCAAATGTATTTAGCTTTAAGATTAAGCAGTATAGATATAATTTCAAAAGAAAATTTGCCAGTAGTTTTAGATGAAACCTTTGTATATTTTGATGATGAGAGATTAAAAAATATTTTAGAATTTATAAATGAATTTTATAAAGAAAAGCAAATTATTATATTTTCATGTTCAGATAGAGAAAAAATTGCATTAAGTGAATTAAAAATTAAATATAATTATGTTGAGCTTGAAAAATAGCTTTATATATGTTATAATTCTATCCGTTAGAATTGATATATACAAACAAAAATGAGGACGATTCAATAAATTTTAGTTTTTTAGTAGTTTTATCGTCTTCTTTTGTTTTTCAAAATTAAAATTAAGAAAGAAGAGATTTTATATGTTTCAAAAATTAGAAGGTGTTGAGAAGAGATATGAGGAATTAAATAAACTAATTAGTGACCCAGAAATTATCTCAAATCAATCTGAATGGAAAAAATTGATGAAAGAACATAGTTCTATAGAAGATGTTGTATTTAAATTCAGGGAATATAAAGATACTCAAAAAACATTTGAAGAAGCGAAAGAAATGATGAATGATCCTGAACTTAAAGATTTAGCAGAAGAAGAAATGTTAACTGCTAAAGATAAACTTCCTATTTTAGAAGAAGAATTAAAAATTCTTTTAATTCCAAAAGACCCAAATGATGATAATAATGTTATTTGTGAAATACGTAGTGGTGCTGGTCGGAGAAGAGGCTGCTTTATTTGCGGGAACTTTGTTTAGAATGTATTCAATGTATGCTGAAAGAAAGCATTTTAAAATAGAAGTAATTAATTCAAATGAAACAGAATTAGGCGGTATTAAAGAAATTTCATTTATGATTACAGGAAAAGGAGCTTATAGCAGATTTAAGTTCGAAAGTGGTGTACATAGAGTACAAAGAGTTCCAGATACAGAAAGTAGTGGAAGAATTCACACATCAACAGCTACAGTCGCAGTGCTTCCAGAAGTTGAAGAGGTTGAAGTAGAAATAAATCCAGCAGACATTAGGATGGAAGTTTATAGAGCTTCTGGCGCTGGTGGACAACATGTTAATAAAACATCTTCTGCTGTTAGATTAATTCATGAGCCAACAGGAATTGTTGCAGAATGCCAAACAGAAAGATCTCAAGTTCAAAATAGAGAATATGCAATGCGTTTATTACGTTCAAGAATTTATCAAATAGAAAAAGAAAAACAAGATAAAGAACTTGCAAGTGAAAGAAAAAGCCAGGTAGGTTCTGGAGATAGAAGTGAAAAAATAAGAACATATAACTATCCTCAAGGAAGAATAACAGACCATAGAATTGGACTAAGTATATTCCAATTTGAAAATTTCTTAAATGGTGATTTAGATGAAATGATAGATAATTTAATAGCTACTGATAGAGCTTCTAGGTTGAATGGGGATAATGAATAGTAAATAAATCTTTAAGTGTTTAAGAAGATTTTGAGAGTGCTAACAAAGTAAAAATGTTAACATTTTTTATATGAAAAATTCATTTTATAGATATGATTATAAAAAATAATATAGTTGAAAAAGTGAAGAAATAAAAAATTAAATAAATGAACAGAAAAAGAATAAAATGTGGATTATATTCAAAAATGTTCATAAATAAATCCATATTACGAGAAATCAAAAAAATCGTAATATGGATTTTTTATGTTTTAGATATTTAGTCATTATTAGAAAAATAGTAAGTATTAAATTATACTTAACCCCAATATAAAGCCTATAATATTTCCGCATAGTACTTAAACGTCCACTATACATAGAATTAGATTCTGGTACTATTTCACATGATACAATATAAAGCATTGCACCGAGCTGCAAAACTTAAAGAAAATCCAATTAGTACAGGAGATATTCCTCCAATTAAAGCACCAATTAAAGCACCAACTCCAGTACTAATGCCTGATATTGTAGTGTAAATAATAACTCTTAGTTTACTAAACCCACCTTGTTTTAATGGTATGGCCATTGAAATTCCTTCAGGAAAATCATGTATACAAATTGCAATTGCAAGTGAGAGACCAAGTGCACTAGATGCTTCAAACCCCGAACCAATTGCTAATCCTTCTGGTAGATTATGAATTGTAAGTCCAATTCCAATTATAATTCCAGTTTTTAATAAGCTAGAACTAAAATTAGAATTATTCTTTATTTTTAGTTTTTTATTTACGAAATTATTACATAATATCATAATTATAACTCCAAAAATTATTCCAAATATTGAACCGAGAGATGGAAATAAATTTTAAACTTTCTGGAATTAAATCAAAGCAAATTACAGCAGTCATAAGACCGAGCTGCAAATTCTAAAATAAAACTAATTATTTTTTGAGATTTTATATTAAAATAAGCACCAATAATTCCACCTAAAGTTGTTCCAAGCATTCCAAAAAATAATCCCAACATTGTAATGGTTATTTCATTCATTAAATTCACATCCATTCTTTATATAAATTAATGTATTCATTAATCAAAAAAATATGTGTTAAATAATTTTTATAAAGAGTCAAAGTATTATAATATAAAATTTAAAGAAGTAAAGAATTAGAAATTATTTTTTGTAAAGTTTGTATAATATACATAAAAAATCTAAAAAAGAATATTGAATAATATGTTCTTTCTATGTATAATTAAATTATAAAGCTTTAAGGAGGAATATAAGAAATGTTTAATGAGAAAAAATATTTAAAATGTATTAAAAATTTAATCGGAATAAAAGCTTCTATTGTAATAGTTTATATTGTTATATTTGCTATTATTGGTGCATTGATAGGAATACCAATTATGAATGAATTTACATATGAAGAAACTACAATAATAATATCAGCAGTTATAGGTGGGTGTTTTGGACTTATAATAGGACTTTCATCAACATGGCATATTGAAATGAAAATTCAAGAATCTTATTGGAGAATAGATGTTATAAATGAACTTAAAAAACAAAATTTGGTTAAAAGTACACCAGTAGCTAAAACAGTAGTTGCAATAGAAAATAAACAGGCTCCTAAAGTGGAAGAAAGTAAAACTGAGATAAAAGAAGTAACATCAGCTAATAACGAATAGTAAAAATTATAAATTTATAATAAAATACAATATTTAAATAATTTATTGAAAATAACAATTAAAATTTAAATAAAATATAAATAGTTTATTAGAAATAACAATTAGAATTTAAATAAAATATAAATAGTTTATTAAATATAAAAATTTAACATTAAAAAATATTAAAACCCTATTTGCTAAATAGTTAACAAATAGGGTTTATTTTATTATTTAATTATATTTTTTGATTAAATTTTTTTGAGTTGGAATTAATGAAAATATTCCAAAAATTAAACCACATTCCATTATTATTGCTTGAATTAATACATTTGTTTTTTCTGTTTCAAATGTATCTATCATTTCATTTATCTTAAATTCTGCATAAGCTGGTTCATTGTTTGTATAATAAATTTCACTGTAATTTTGAATTATAGTTTTTTCATTATTAAATCTTGTAAGTAGATATATTATTATGACACATACTGAAAATATTACACAACAAATATAAAAGAAATTCATTTTTATTGAAACTTTTTCTATTTGGTCATTTTCAATTTTGCAATTTTTGAATAAATCATATGTACTTAAATTACAAATACCTTTAACTAAAAAGAATATAATAAATGCTGCAATTGCTGGTAGAGAATATTTTAATACATCATAATCTATAACATTTTTGTTATTATTTATAATCCATGATACTACAATTAATAATGTTAAAAATATAAAAACAATTAGAACACTGTAAGAAACAAAACCATTAATTAATGCTCTTACAGCTGTTGAAGTACTTATATTTTTTCGCTCATCTTTCTTTTCTTGTGTTTCTTTTTTTTCCATAATTTCCATTCCTTTCTTTTTAAGGAATAAATAGTTATAAAAACTTTTCTTCCGTATTATATATAAAAATCATAACATAAAGGTAATAATGTTACAATATATTTTAATAAAATTTTTGGAAAATAATTGCAATTTTTTAATTGACTAAACTGAAAAAATATAATATAATATCAAACAATAGTTCTAAACTAATATAGATAAAAAATTGAATGAAAGGAGCTAAATTAGTTTGAAATAAGCTAATTTAAATAATATTAATGGATTTACTAGAAGGACTAAATGATAAACAATATGAAGCTGTTACAAAAACAGAAGGACCATGTTTGGTAATAGCAGGAGCTGGAAGTGGAAAAACAAAAGTATTAACACATAAAATAGCATATTTAATGTCAGAAAAAAATGTTAAACCATGGGATATTTTAGCAATTACATTTACGAATAAAGCAGCAAATGAAATGAAGGAGAGAGTTGAAAAGCTAGTTGGAGATGTAGCTAGTGATTTGTGGATGGGAACATTTCATTCAATATGTGTTAGAATTTTAAGGAGATATATAGATAGAATTGGTTTTGATAGTTCATTTGTTATATTTGATACATCAGACCAAAAAACTTTAATAAAACAAATTTTAAAAACTAAAGAATTAGATGATAAAATGTTCACAGATAAATCTGTCCTTTACGAAATAAGCAATAGTAAAAATGAAATGTTAGAACCATCAGCATATGCCATGAAAGTTAAAGGAGATTTTAGAAGAGAAACAATAGCAGAAGTTTATGAAATTTATCAAAAAAGATTAAAAGAAAATAATGCTATAGATTTTGATGATATTATAAATTTTGTAATAAAAATATTAATGGAAAATCCAGATGTTCTTGAATATTATTCAGAAAAATTTAAATATGTATTAGTAGATGAATACCAAGATACTAATAAAGCTCAATTTACATTAGTAACATTATTAGCATCAAAGTATGGAAATATTACTGTCGTTGGTGATAATGACCAAGGAATATATTCTTTTAGAGGTGCAGATATTTCTAATATTTTAAATTTTGAAAAAGATTTTCCTGGTACTCAAATTATAAAATTAGAGCAAAATTATAGATGTACTCAAAATATACTAAATGCTGCTAATGCAGTAATTAAGAATAATGAAACTAAATATGATAAAAAATTATGGACAAGTAATGAAAATGGTTCTTTACCAATGGTATTTAGAGGCGAAGATGAATATGATGAAGCAAATTTTGTAGTTCAAAAAATAATTTCATTAAAATCTTCAGAATATTATAAAAACTCAGACTTTGCAGTTCTTTATAGAATGAATTCTCAATCACGTAGTATAGAAGATATTTTAAGAAGAGAAGATATTCCATATAAGATTATAGGTGGATTAAAGTTCTATGAAAGAAAAGAAATAAAAGATATTATTGCTTATTTAAGATTAATTCAAAATACTAACGACAATTTAAGTTTATCTAGAATTATAAATGAACCTAAAAGAGGAATAGGAAATACAAGTATATCAAATATTGAACAAATTGCAAATGATAATGGAGTTTCTATGTTTGATATTATAAGAAAAGCAAGAGATTATGGATTAACTAGAGTTTATGCAAATACTAGAGAATTTGTAGAGTTAATAGAAGATTTACATTCTAAAAAAGATGAAATGAAAATTTCTGATTTAATTAAACAGACACTTCAAAGAAGTGGATATACTCAAAGTTTAAAAAATGAAAATACTATTGAAGCAGAAAATAGAATAGAAAACTTAGATGAGTTTTTAACTGTTGCTTGTGAGTTTGAAGAACAGATGGCAGATTCTTCATTAGAAGAATTTTTAGAAGGAATTACATTAAGTTCAGATATAGATAATTTAGAAGAAGGCGAAGAAACTGTAACATTAATGACATTACACAGTGCTAAAGGATTAGAATTTCCAGTAGTGTTTTTAGTTGGTATGGAAGAAGGAATATTTCCTGGATATAAATCAATAGGTGAATCAAAAGAATTAGAAGAGGAAAGACGTCTTTGCTATGTTGGAATAACTAGAGCAAAAGAAAATTTATTTATGACATGTAGTAAACAAAGAACAATTTTTGGCTCAACTAGTTGCAATAATCCATCTAGATTTTTAAGAGAGATTCCAGAAGAAATGTTAGACGGAGCAAAAGAAGCCTTTGAGCAAAAAGATACAAGATTTAATCAAGAAGATAGATATTTTGCAGAAAGAAGTGAATGGAAATACGGAAAATCTTCAAATAATTCTTGGAGCTCTCCTGTTACTACATATAATAGTTTTTCAGATTCAGGAGTTTCAATTTCTTCAAGTTCTAATGCATTTCAATTTAGAAGTGCAGACAGTTTTTTGAAATCTCTAAATGTTAAGCCTAAAGCTACTAATGTTGACTTATCAACATATTCAGCTGGAACTAGAGTATTTCATAAGAAATTTGGAGAAGGTACAATAAGTAAAGTAGAATCAGAAGGAGATGACTTAAAAGTAGATATAAATTTTGAGAAAGTTGGACATAAACGTTTAATGGCAAAATTTGCAGGACTTGAAATTTTATAAAATTGAAAATTAAAAAATACCATTAAAATATTATTAGTATTTTAATGGTATTTTTTATGTATATAATATACAAGCGAGGCACTTGTTTATTTTAGACGCATTAAATTAGCTTTTATAATAATAATTATTATTTAATTCTAAATTAAAGTTTTATTTTTCTAATTACTAAATAAAAATGCTTTAAGATAATATTATAGAATTAATTTAAAATTTCTTTCAGGTTTAAGTCTAGTTTTTTGAATTAATCTTCGAAATTTATTGAAAATAAAAAATTATATAATTATAATATACTATATAAAAGAAAAAAGAGGGTAAATATGTCAATAATAAAAGATTTCTTAAATAGAATAACAAATAAAAGGCTTCCAGCACCAAAAGAAAGTCTTGAAGCAAGAGGTCAATTTACATATAAACAAATATCAGATTTTATGAATGAAAATGGTGGTATGGAAGAATTTTATCAAGAAATGGATAAGATTTATGAAAATAAAAATAAATACTATCCATCAAAGGTTCATGGAATAGAACATACATCTAGAGTTACATTTTTAGCTACAATACTTGCAAAACTAGATAATTTAGATGAACATGATAAAAAATTACTTTTAACTGCTGCAAGATTACATGATGTTGGTAGAATAGATGATAGAGAAACTAAAGAACATGGAAGTTATGGAAAAGAAAAAATTGAAAAAGAAAATTTACTTGAAGGATTTTCAAAAAATGATAAAAAGATAATAGAATTTGTAATAGAGCAACATTCTTTATCAAAAGAGGAAAATGAGAAAGCTCTTGAAAAACTTCCGTTTTGGCAAAAAGAAAATTATGCTATAATACTTAAGTATTTAAAAGATGCAGATGCCTTGGATAGAGTTCGTATAGCAAATAAGAATATGCAACTTGACCCAAATAGATTAAGAACTAGGTCTGCAAAAGAGTTAGTAAGCTTTTCATATGATAATTTTGCAAATAAATTTTCATCAGTTAAAAATGATTATGATATTTATTAGAAAATCAAGATCCAATTTTAAGAGAGTGTGCAGAACTAGTAAAAGATTCAATAGGATTAGATTGGATTTTAAATAATAGAGAATTTTTAATAGATTGCTATGATAGAGGAATATTACAAAATTTTAAGAATGATGGAATGTTTTTTATTGACTATATAGAAAATGAAGATTTAGTGAAAAAAACGTCTAATCAAATATTGAAGGGCGATTTTGAAGAGTTAAGAAAAAGCGGATATAACATTACATATGAATCTTTTGTGCAAATTGTGGGATCATATAAAGCAGGAACATTAGAAACTCTAAGAAATGAAGGAAAATTAAATAAATTATTTTCATATGAAACTTTTTTAAAATATGGATTGCCCCAAAGTTTTAATGATAGAATAACTAAAGGCGATGATATTCAAAAAGAAGAATTATTTGAAAAAATAAATAAATCTAATACTACTCAGCTTACAAAACAAGTATTTGATGAAGAATATATGTTATATAAAAATATGTATAATAATCATAAATATGCATTTGATTTATTTACATATTGTGATTTGGATGTTAGTTTTAGAAGTGTTGTTGGAATTTTAGAGAAGATAAAAATAAATGATTTAAATATATTAAAAGAAAAAGGATATAATTTATCTTTAAGTGATTTAATAACAGTAGCTTCTAAATATTCTCCAGAAGAATATGTAAATATACTTGATTCAAATAATGCTGAGAAATTATTTAGTTATAATCCAAGCAAAGATAATGATAGAGAAAAGACTATAGTTTGGGATAAAATTTTAGCACAAAATCCTAATATATCTGAAGAAGAACTTTTAGAAAATTATGAGTTATATAAAAGAATTGCTTATAATAATAAAGACATATATTCTATTCCAGAAATGTCAAATTATTCTATAAAAGAAATATATCCGGCATTTGCGAAAATTCAAGAAGCAGAATGGAAGATGAATACAATTACAAATAAAACTTTAAGGTTTAATCCTCAATCTATAATAGATTTAATTGAATTTTCTAAAAAAACTAAAATTTTAGATTCTAATAATGAAGAAGAAAAAAGCAAAATAATAGGACTTATTATTCAAAATGGTGCTTGGAAAAATGATCCAAGACTTATTGAATATGTAACTAAAAAGAATAAAGTTTATAGAATAAAAAATGTAGAAGATATATTAGATTATAATAGATATTGTATAGATCAAATTTTAACAGATAATAATATAACTTTAGAACAAGCGAAAATAAATTTAGTAAATTCTTTGATAAATATAGATTGTCCTAAAACAGAATATAAGAAGGAATTAGAAGAAAATATTATAGATGAATTATATTATTATAGAAAATATCAAAAACAGGGTAAATTATCTGAAGATAAAGAAGATTTTAGTAATATAATTGATCAAATAATAGGTATTATGGATTCTACAAATATTCAAGAATTTAAAGATAGGTTATATAATAATTATCAAGAAATAGGAAATTATAATTTTGATTCAATTTTAGAGAGAACTCGGACAGGCTTTAAGAGGTTTATCTAAACAAGATTTAATAGAAGAATTAGGTAAAACTAAGGAAATGTTAGATTCTTTAGAACCTACTATAATTATATATGAAGGAGAAAATATTCCAATTAAAAATTTACAAGGACAAGAATTTATGCTTGCAATGACAACTGCAATGCCTAATTGTAGTAAAATTAGTAAAAAAGATTTTGCAATGGACGAAAATAAGATAAAAGATAATATGCTTAATAGACCTTTAAATCCTAATAATAGATGTACTTCAATAATATCTAATACTATGTTAGCGCATTCTATGTCTGCTACTCAAAATGCAGAATTAAAATATGCATATATTCCAGAAGATGTATCTCAAGTTTCATTACAAGGAAAGCATGATTTATCTACTGTTAAGAAAATTGATATGCATGGTAATGAACAAAGGCGTACAGATAGGGCTATTCAAAATCGTACAGCAAAGGATTTAGTAAATTCTACAACAGAAGAACATAATGAAACTGTATTAAATGGTGTATATCCGATATATATACTTTGTTTTGATAAAATTTCAGATATAGCAATTCAAAAATACAGAATGTTAAAAAAGCAATACGCAGAACAAGGAATAGAACAAGAAATAGAAATATTATTAGTAGATGGAAAAGATAAGTATATTCCACAAATAGAAGAAGAATTAGAAAAAAATTTAGATAGTATAAATAGAGAAATGTTAGAAACAAAAACTATATCTTTGGAAACTTTAGAGAAATTTTTTAATATAAGAGAAAGTAATATAACACTTCAAACAATTCAAGCTATTAACTCTACATCTTATAGAGATGAACTTTGGAATCCTGAAGAAAATACGAATAAATTAAATAGATTAATTAATATGTTAGAGTTAGCAAGTGAGATAGTACCAAAGCAATATATTAAAGAAATTTCTGCACAAATTGACTTTTTGCAAGAAAGAACAGATAGAAATACTTTACATGGGTATAGATTTTATGATCATTCTTATTCTGAGTCTATAGATGTAAAAAGGTTAGAAAATATAAAAAAAATATTAGCACAAAGATTAGGAGATAGAACAGAACAAGGAAATAAGAAAGTATCTGAAAATTTATTAGAAGCTAATAATGGAAGAGGATAAATTATATAATGTAAAAAATTTATATAAGTACTATAAAAATTGTATATTTAAATATTAGATGATATAAATTATGATAAGACTTTAGAAACAAAAAACAATTTAAAAATGCCTACAAAATGGTAATAATTACTGAAACGAAACATGAAGCTTATTAGTATGAATAGATACAAATATATGATATAGTTAATTAGCCTTACAAATAGTAATTTATTTAATAGGGAAGGAAAATATTTATATGAAAAAGTTTTTAATTCCAACACTTATAATAATATTTATTATACTTTTTTTTGGAGCAACCATATTTTCAATATATAAGTTTGAAGTTTTTAATCCAATTTCATCTTGTTTTGGAATGTTACAAATATTATTTACAGATAAAGAATATACAGTGGTTCAAAGAATTCCATATAAAGTAGTTTTTGCTAAACTAGGCTCATTTGAAAAATATATAAATAAACAAGGTTTTTATGAGATAGAAGAAGAGCGAATGGGGGCTGACTTTATATATAGTGATGGAAATAAAAAAGAAAGAGTTTATAGAAGAATAAATGCATATTATGCAATTGGAATTTGGGATAATAATTATAAGCAATAATGATAATTACAAGTTATTTAAGAGATAAATCTTAAGTAATTTGTTATTTACTAGATAAGTAATAGGTTTTATCACAAAAGTGATATAATATAAAACTTAAGTGTATTTTTAAACCTTAAATGATTTATAAGGAGGAAAAGAGTTTGATAGATACGAAAGGAATTACACTGATAGCACTAATAATTACGATTATTGTATTATTGATATTAGCAGGTATAAGCATAAATTCATTATTGGGAGAAAATGGTGTAATAAAAAAAGCAGAAAACTCAAAAGAACAATATGAAGAGGCAAAATCAAATGAAGAAAAGAAATTAGATGATTTATACAGTACTATAATGATTGCAACAAATGATAGTTCTCAAATAACAATTTCAACAGAAGATTTAAAAGAACTAATAAAACAAGAAGTTCAAAATGCATCTGGGGTTCCAACAGGAACAATTATTTCTTATATGGGAAATAGTGCCCCTAATGGATATTTATCATGTGATGGTAAGGTATATAATATTTCTGAATATAGTTCTTTAGCTGAACAGAAAAAAAATGAGTTTGGCAGTTATAATTATTATGGAGGAGATGGAGAGAGTACATTTGCAGTTCCTAATTTAGAAGGAGAATTTTTAATAGGAATCAATAAGAATGAAACTTCAGGAGTACATCAAGATGAAGGTTTACCAAATATAGAAGGTACATTAGGAGCTTTAGCAAATGGTAGTATACCTTCAAATATTAGTCTTTCTTTAGCTACAGGAGCATTTTCTAGTGTAGTAAGACCTGGATTTAGAGATGGCTATACTACAGGTTCTAATACAAATCCTACATATTATGCTAAATATGATGCTAGTAAAAGTAATTCTATATATGGAAATTCTAATCATGTTACACCATCAAATACATCAGTACTTTACTGTATAAAATATTAAAAAATGATTAGTAAAAACTTTATATTTATTATATAAGCTTTTTTTAATTTTATAGAATTTGATGTTAATTGATGTTTTTGATAATTTAAATACGAATGATTTTACATATGTTCAAAATATCTCAGAAGTAGAAGGCTATAGTGGAAATTTACTAAAAAATTAAATAAATATGTAGAGGATAATCCTACAAATAATTTATTTAAATGGAAAATAGACGAAACAGGAAAACTTACTTTCAATAAAGATTAAAAAATATGTCTTTAAAACCCTTGCACTAGCAAGGGTTTTAATATATAATATATCAATATTAAAAACGACAAATTAGGAGGATGTATATTAATGCTTATATCAAATGGAGTAACAATACGTTTTGGAAAAAGAGTATTGTTTGAAGACGTTAACATTAAATTTACAAAAGGAAATTGTTATGGTTTAATTGGTGCTAATGGTGCAGGTAAATCAACATTTTTAAAAGTATTATCAGGAGAGATAGAACCAAATAAAGGAGATGTTAGCTTAGATAAAGGAGAGAGATTATCTGTATTAAAACAAGACCACTTTGCATTTGAAGGTTATACAATATTAGATACTGTAATGATGGGAAATAGTGAACTTTATAGAATCATGAAAGAAAAAGATAGTATCTATGCTAAACCAGACTTTTCAGAAGAAGATGGTATGAGAGCAGCAAAATTAGAAGAAAGATTTGCAGAGCTTGATGGTTGGAATGCTGAATCAGATGCAGCAAAACTTTTAAATGATTTAGGAATTGATACAGAACTTCATTATAAATATATGAGTGAAATTGAAGCTAAAGATAAAGTTAAAGTACTTTTAGCCCAAGCACTTTTTGGAAATCCAGATGTATTATTATTAGATGAGCCTACAAACGATTTAGACTTAAAGGCAATTAATTGGTTGCAAGATTTCTTAATAGATTTTGAAAATACTGTAATTGTAGTATCTCATGATAGATACTTTTTAAATAAAGTTTGTACTCACATTGCAGATGTTGATTTTGGAAAAATAAAAGTATATCCAGGAAACTATGACTTTTGGTATGAATCAAGTCAGCTTGCATTAAAGCAAATGAAAGAAGCAAATAAAAAGAAAGAAGAAAGAATAAAAGAATTGCAAGATTTTATTGCTAGATTTAGTGCAAATGCTTCAAAGTCTAAACAAGCAACATCTAGAAAGAAATCTTTAGAAAAAATTGAGTTAGATGAAATTAAACCATCAAATAGAAAATATCCATATATAGATTTTAAACCAGATAGAGAATATGGAAAAGATATATTAGAAGTTAAGAATTTAAGCAAAACTGTAAATGGAGAAAAGTTACTAGATAATATTTCATTTACAATAAAAAGAGATGAAAAAGTTGCATTTTTATCTAATAATGAAATTGCAAAAACTGTATTATTTCAAATTTTAGCTGGAGAAGTAGAGCCAGATGAAGGAGAAATAAATTATGGTATTACAATTACTAAAGATTATTTTCCAAAAGATAATAATTATTTATTTCCAGAGTCAATGAAATTAGTAGATTGGCTTCGTGCATATTCAAAAGATCCTGATGAAACATATGTTAGAGGATTTTTAGGAAGAATGCTATTTTCAGGAGATGAAGCGCTTAAAGATGTTAAGATTTTATCTGGTGGAGAAAAAGTAAGATGCGTTCTTTCAAAAATAATGTTATCTGGGGCAAATTTCTTAATATTTGATGAACCAACAAACCATTTAGATATGGAAAGTATTACAGCATTAAATGAAGGAATGAAAAAATATCAAGGTATTTTAATATTTACATCTCACGACCATCAATTAACAGAAACTGTTGCTAATAAAATAATAGATTTAAAAGATGGAAAAGATATTGTAGTTAGAGAATGTACGTATGATGAATATTTAGAAGAAACAAATATATAATTAAAATTTATTGAATTAAATTGAATAATGTTTTTTAATAAAAGTTTTATTTAATTTAAAAGTTAAAATATAAAATAATTTTATAGTAAATTTAGAAAATGGAATATAAAATAATTATAATAAATTTAGATAATTTAGAAATTGAAACACAAAATAATTATAATAAATTTAGATAAGTTAGGAATTTATCATAAAGTAATTATTATAAATTTAAACACTTATGAAATTATGGAAATATTTATAAAAGTAAAACAAAAGATAAAGGTTTAAGGAGAAATAAAAATATGAGAAAAGATTCAGAAGATTTAAATAAATTAAGATTATTAAAAAACGAATTTTCAGATGCATTGGAAAATGGACATATACAGAAAGCAAATGAAATTTTGGGTTCTATTGATTCAATTTTTAATAATTTAAGTGGAAAAAGTTTTAGAGAGAATCTTTCTAAAGAGCAACAGCTTAAACTAGCAGAGTTTATGAATAGTGGTAAAGAAAAATAAGAAGGAATAAAATTTATTATGAATAAAATATATAAAAAAATTGCAGATGAATTAAATATAAGAGAAAATCAAGTAGAAAGTGCAGTTAAATTAATTGATGACGGAAATACAATTCCATTTATTGCTCGTTATAGAAAAGAAATTACTGGAAATTTAAGTGATGAACAATTAAGGGAACTAGATGAAAGATTAAAATATTTAAGAAATTTAGAAACTAGAAAAGAAGAAATTATAAGATTAATAGATGAACAAGGAAAATTAACAGATGAATTAACATTAAAAATTGCTAGTACAATGATTTTATCAGAATTAGAGGATATTTATAGACCATTTAAACCAAAGAAAAGAACAAGAGCAACAATTGCTAAAGAAAAAGGTTTAGAACCTTTATCTAATATTATTTATTTACA
Organism: Clostridia bacterium; assembly: GCA_022790975.1. Taxonomy (GTDB): domain Bacteria; phylum Bacillota; class Clostridia; order TANB77; family CAG-508; genus Scatovivens. Next base: position 41,965 of record JAAVYF010000051.1, read on the forward strand.
ACAAGAAAAAAATAATATTTATGAAATTGCTAAAGAATATATAAATGAAGAAAATGGAGTAGAAAGTGTAGAAGATGCTATAAATGGTGCTAAAGATATTATTGCAGAAAATATATCCGATAATAGTGACTATAGAAAAAAAATAAAATCATTTGACTTTAGAGAAGCTGTAATAGTTACAAAACAATCAAAAGATGAGAAATCTCCTTATGAAATGTATTATGATTATAAAGAAGCAATTTTGAGAATACCAAGTCATAGAATATTAGCAATTAATAGAGGAGAAAAAGAAGAATTTTTAAAAGTTAAATTAGAAACTCCAGATGATAAAATCTTGAATTATCTTGAAAAACAAATTGTACAAGATGTGAAGAGTCAATTTGCGATAATTTTAAATGAAGTAATCGAAGATTCTTATAAAAGATTAATCGCTCCATCAATAGAAAGAGAAATTCGAGCTGATTTAACAGAAAAAGCTGAAGAAAAGGCAATTAAAGTATTTGGAAAAAATGCAAAACAACTTTTAATGAGTCCTCCAATAAAAGATATAACTGTTATGGGTTTTGACCCAGCATATAGAACAGGTTGTAAAATTGCAGTGATAGATAAAACAGGAAAAGTTTTAGCTACAACTACAGTTTATCCAACAGAGCCTCAAAATGACGTAGATGGCGCAAAAAAAGTTTTAAAAGAACTTATAGATAAATTTGACGTTAATATGATTTCAATTGGAAATGGAACAGCCTCACGCGAATCAGAACAATTTGTTTCTAATATGATAAAAGAAATAGATAAAGAGATTTTTTATGCAATAGTTAGTGAAGCGGGAGCTTCAGTTTATTCTGCTTCAAAACTTGCAACAGAAGAATATCCAGATATAAATGTTTCTTTAAGAGGAGCTATTTCTATTGCAAGACGTTTGCAAGATCCATTATCAGAACTTGTAAAAATAGATCCTAAGTCAATTGGAGTTGGTCAATATCAACATGATGTAAATCAAAAAAGATTAAGTGAAAGTATTACTGGTGTTGTTGAAGATGCAGTTAACTCAGTAGGAGTAGATATTAATACAGCAACTCCATCTCTTTTATCATATGTTTCAGGAATTAATAGTAGTTTAGCTAAAAATATAGTTAAATATAGAGATGAAAATGGAGAATTAAAACAGAGAAAAGAATTATTAAAAGTTCCTAAATTAGGGCCAGCTGCATTTAAACAATGTGCAGGATTTATTAGAATTTATAATGGAAAAAATCCATTAGAAGTAACAGCTGTTCATCCAGAAAGTTATGAGATAGCAGAAAATTTACTTACAAATTTAGGATTTTCTGTGGATAACATATTAGAAAAAGATAAATTAGAGGATTTAAAATCTGCATTAAAAAAAGTTGATATAGAAAAAATGGCAATAGAATTAGATGTGGGGCGGTTTAACTTTAAAAGATATTATTGATGAAATATCAAAACCAGGAAGAGATCCAAGAGATTCAATGCCAAAACCTATTTTACGTTCAGATGTACTTAAATTTGAAGATTTATCTATTGGAATGACTTTAAATGGAACTGTAAGAAATGTTATAGATTTTGGAGCATTTGTTGATATAGGAGTTAAATATGATGGCTTAGTTCATATATCAGAAATGTCAGATAAATACATAAAAAATCCATCAGATGTTGTTTCTGTGGGAGATATTGTAAAAGTTAAAGTTATAAATATAGATAATGAGCGTCATAAAGTTGCATTATCAATGAAAGTAGATAATGTAGATTAAATAAAAGAGTTTATAAAAAAAATTAAAAATGTTAGTTAAAAATAATTGATTAAGAATAATTAATTAAAATATAATAAGTTAATTAAAATAAAAAATAGAACATTTTATAAAAAATACAAAATGTTCTATTTTTATTTTAATAATATATAAATTAACTAAATTATTTATTCTCCTAAACTTTCAAAAAATTCAAGCTCACTTATTATAACATAAGGTTTTAATAAACAATAAAATACTATAATAAAAGGCGTAATATATTGTGTTATTGGTAAAAACAAGTTTAATATTAACATTATAATAGAAGCAATTAAAAATAAATTAAGGAATGAAATGATAAGTAAAACAAATTGTAATTTATGTCCCTTCATTATATTAGCTGATTTTTGAACTATTTCTTTATAAGAAAGCTCTTTATGTGAGTAATAAACATAAGGAATAAGTATATAGTTCAATAAGAAATATAATAATACAATAAATGTTAATACAAAAATAATAATTGCTAAAGGTAATAAAGTTTGTGAAAAACAAAGAAATTTTATTTTATTTATGTATGCTACTATAGTTCCTAATAAATAGAATCCTGATAATATAAAAATAATTAAAGGAACTATCATTTTCATAATAGCAGTTAATAGAGTTTTTATATATTTAGTTGTATTTTTTATTGTTGTGTTTATAAAGTCAGTAATTGAATTTGTTTTAACATCAGTTAATTCAATAATATTAACAATTATACCATATCCTAAAAGCAAAGATAAAATTGCAAATATTGCTTCAACTAAAGTATTAACAATAGTATTTGGTATAATACTTACTAAAAATCTTTGAATATATGTAAGTATCATAACTACAATAAAATATAATAAAGTAGCCATTGAACATTTTATATAAGTTCCTATAAGTTTTGCTTTGGCACTTTTTTTAATTTCTGATATTGTCAAAATTATTCCCTCCTATGCTACATATTTGTTTTGAATTTCTAAAATTTCATCATAATGGTTGTCTAAAATGTTTAAGAATATTTTAGCAATTTCTGGATCAAATTGTGTACCAGAATATTTTTCTATTTCAGCTCTAACTACTTCTAAAGGTAGTGCATTTCTATAAGAACGTCTTGATGTCATTGCATCAAAAGTATCTGCTATAGCTGCAATTCTTGCATGTAAAGGTATTGCTTCACCTGCAAGTTTTGAAGGATATCCAGTTCCATCAAATTTTTCATGATGATGATAAACAATTGGTATAATATCTTTAAAAATTGTAGCATTAGAAATAATATGTTTTCCAATTGATGGATGATTTTTTATTTCATCATATTCATCATCAGTTAATTTACTTTGTTTTAAAAGAATTGAATCTGGAACTCCAATTTTTCCAATATCATGGAAAAGACCACCAATTTTAAGTGTTTTTAAATCTGTTTCAGGTAAATTCATATATTTTCCAATTAATACAGAATATTCTGAAACCCTGTCAGAATGGCCTCTTGTATATTTATCTTTTGCTTCAACAGTATATCTTAAAGTTTCTATACTTTCTAAATAAGCTTTTTCTAATTCTTCTTTTGATTGTTTTAATTCTGTATTTATTTTATTAATAATATTCATTTGTTCAATAGATTTAATTGCAGATTCTATTAATAAAAGTAATTGGTCAAATTTATCATTTTTTTCACAATATCCTTGAATTGATAGTTTTCTAATGGTTTCAAGTGGTGGAGCTAAATCTTTATGACCGTGTTAGTAATAATATATACAAATTATTGTTAAACTTTCTAATTTCTTCAACAACTTTATCGCCATGAATTGGTGCCATAATAAAATCTAATAGCATTAAATCGAAATGTTCATTTCTTACAAGTTCAATTGCTTCTAATGGATTAGTAACACCAGTTAATTGATATCCTGAACGTTTTAGAAATACCGATAAAGAATCAATAATTCCTTCTTCATCATCAACTGCAATAATTTTATATGGTTGTTTTTTGATTCCTTGGTCTAAATGACGCATTACATTTACCTCCTTTATCTAAAACATATTATAACCTTAATTAATTTAAATTGGAAGAGTAATTTCAAAAGAAGTTCCTTTTCCAAGTTCAGATTCAAATGTTAGGTTACCATTAAATTGTGTTTTTATATTTGAATAAGATATGAACAATCCAAGTCCAGTTCCATTTTTTCCTTTTGTAGTAATCATTTCTTTAAATAATTTATCTTTTATTTCTGGTGAAATTCCGCAGCCATAATCAGTTACTCTAATTTTAATAGAATTTACAGTATTTTCAATAAATAGATCTATTGATTTATTTGGATTACCTTCATATGAATGAATAGCATTAGAAATTAAATTGTTAATAACTTGAATTAAATTATTAATATTTCCATGTAAATTAATTTCTTTTGTTAAATTATAAGTTGTATTTAGTGTTACTAATGAGTGTTGTAATTCAGGTTTCATTAAAATATTAACTCGTTTAATTAATTCCTCAATTGAAAATGTTTCATAAGAATCTGATGTAAATGAAACAGCTTGTCCGCGAATTGCACTAATTATATCTGACATATAAGATGTATAGTCTTTAATTTTTTCAAGCCAAACTGCCATATCTTTAGCAATTTCTTTATGGTCTTCTATTGTAACATTAGAATCATCAATTGAAGATTTGTATTCATTTACTAAATCTGTTAATCCTTCTGTAGCTCCTGTGATAGAAAAAATAGGAGTTTTTAAATTATGTGCAACACCACTTATCATTTCTCCAAGTGAAGCAAGTCGTTCTTTTTCAATAAGTATATTTTTATTAGATTGTATGATTTCTAAATCTTTTTTATGTTCGGTAATGTCTTTTACAAGAATAATAGTTCCTATAAATATATCATTTGATTTTATATTATTTAATTCTATTTTTAGAAATTTATTTATATTTTTAAATTCACGTTCAAATATTAGAATTTCATTAGAATCTTGAACTGCTTTTAATGCACTAATTAAAGTATCTTCATCTAAACCATCAAAATTTTTTAGATTTAATAAATCAAATACATGAGAAAATTCAAGATTTTTTTCTTTAATTTTAAATATGTTAGCAAATGGAATATTATAATTTGTAATAATATTTTTTTCGTTTAAAACTATGTAACCATCTGAAATTCTATTTACAATTTTATTTAAAGCAATAGGTAATGTGTCTAATAATTGAAATTTAAATATAGCAAGTAAAAAGCAAATTGTAGAAATAGAATAAGAAATAGGAGTAATATATACAGTTATTTCAATTATTTTTAAAACTCCAAGTAAATTTAATATAAATGGGAAAATAATTCCTGTTAAAAATAAATTTAATTGTCTAGTAAATACTCCAGAATTCTTTTTAAAGAATTTCATTATTTTAATTATTGAAAGAAAATATAATAAATAAGAATATATTTCATTTAATATAAATAATGGTCCAAAAGAGCAATTATTCATATTTATATCATAATTATTAAAAAAGAAATTTGTTTGCTCATTAGTCCATAATCCGAAATAAACAAACTAAAGGAATAATAAATAATAATAAATGTCTTTGTTTAAATTTTATTTTGGTATTTATAAATATATCTACTGTAAAATATAATGATACTGGAAAAAATATGATTCCAATATAATAAAGATAAGAAAAATAAATTGGTTCTATATTTAATATATTTGATAAGGGGGTTTGTAGTAATGTAAATACACAAGTTATTATTGTTAATATTAAATTCACGCAAAATATTTGCTGTAATTGAGTTTTATTTAGTTTTTTCAAAAAATAAATAAAAAAAATTACAATAATAGCAAGTAACATACCAATTGTAAATGAATAAAATAATGTGTTCATTTTTTACTTCTCCTGTTTCTTTTGTAAAATATCTACTATATATTATCTGTTTAAAGTAAAAATAAGTCAATAGAAAATTTATTTTAGTATTAGAATTTTTATGTTACTTAAATAAATACTATGTATAATATAATTAAAGCTTATATATAATAAAATTTTATTATATTAAAAATAGAAAAAGTAGCCTGAGTTGGCTCCTCCAACGGTTTACAGTATCTTTGGCTTATGCAGAGTTGGGTTTAGTTTTTTTAAATATAAACATTTATAATGGCAGCTAAAATTGCTCCCAAAAGCCCTCCTAAAAGTCCACCTAAAATACAGCCTAAATACTGGTTAAAAAATATTCCTAAGGTTACACCTATAGTAGTATAATATGACCGTTTCATGTTTTTTCCTTCTGGATTATAATTTTATATTTTAATTATATAATTTTTTTATAGTTTGTCAAAACTGAAAATAAAGTTGATAAAATGCATTTAATTTTTTATTTGGCTAAATAAAAAATAAATGTAAATATTGTTTACATTTATTTTTAAGATTATATTTTTTTAACTAATTGGAATTATAACATTAAATGTAGTTCCTTTATTTTCTTCACTTTCAAATGTGATATCACCATTGAAATGAGCCTTTATATTTGAATAAGACATAAACAATCCAAGTCCAGTTCCATTTTTTCCTTTTGTAGTAATCATTTCTTTAAATAATTTTTCTTTAACCTTTTTTGGAAGACCAGGACCATAATCTTTTACAGAAATAATAATATTACCAGTAGTTTCATCATATTTTGCAGATAAATCTACGTTTTTATCTGCATCAGTTGTTTCATATGCTTCTATAGCATTTGAAATTAAATTATTTATTACTTGAACTAATCCATTTATATTTCCACTAATCTTCATTTCATTTAACGTGTTATTAGTAACTCTTAAATTTGCTAATTTTTTATTTAATTCATGATGCATTAAAATATTTACATGTTGGAATAATTCACTAACTGAAAATAACATGTTTTGTTCTCCAGATAAAGTAACTGCTTGTCCTTTAACAGTTGTAATAACTTCACTCATATAAGAAATATGATTTTTTAGTTTATTAATCCATTCATTCATATCTTTTGCAATATCATGCATGTCCTCATCTGTAACGGTAGCATCTTCGATGGATTCATCAAATTCTTTTATTAAATCACTTAATCCTTCTAGTCCACCAGAAATTGAGAAAATTGGTGTTTTTAAATTGTGTGCAATTCCTCCAATCATTTGTCCAAGTGAAGCTAAACGTTCTTGTTCAATAAGTAAAGACTGATTTGTTTTTATCTTTATTTTATCTTTTTCTTTTTCAGTAACATCTCTTAAAAAGATTAAAGTTCCTATATAAGATTCATTTTTTAAAATTGGAGAAAAATCAATTGAAAAATATCTATCTATTTCTTCAAAATATTTATCTATAGTAATTTTAGAATTGTTTACTTTTACTAAATCTATAGCTAAAGCAATGCCATCATGAGTAAGGTTTTTAGTTTTAAAATTTATTGAAAGAATATTTTTATTTAATATATCCTTTTCTTTAAGCTCAAATGTTTCTAAAAATGATTTATTACAAACAACTATGTTACAGTCATTATCAACAACGATATACCTATCTGATATTGCGTTTATTATTGCTTGATTTGCAATAGAATTTATATTTAAAAATCCAAATTTATATATTGCAATAAACAATAAAGAAACACTAATAGTAAATGAAATTGGAGTTGCATAAATACTTAAATGTATTAAATCCAATGTTCCTACTATATTTACTAATACTGGAATTGCAATAGCTAGTAAAAATAAAAAGGTTTGAATAGTTATTCTATGACTTTGTTTTATTGAATGTTTTAATAATATTACTAAACTAATTATAATAAGCGAATATGTGTAAAGTGTATGAATATAAAAATATGGTCCAAATGTAGATTCTACTAAAAACAGTGAATAATTAGTATAGAATAAATGATGAAAATCATTTGTCCATAGAACTGTTAATGATATTATTGGAACTACAAATAACAGCTTATGATAATTTTTTATTTGAAATTTTGGCTTTGCAAAAGATTGTGCTGTTAAATATAAAAATATTGGTAAAAACATAATTCCAATATACGTAATATAGTCAAAATAAATTGGCGATATATTTAGTTTATCTGCAAATAAATATTGTAAAAATAAGCAAGAGTCCCAAATTAACATTAAAGAGAAGATTGCATAAAATAATTTAACAATTCTCTTTTTTGATTTTGACTTTTTTAGATAATACATCATGAAAATTAATAAAACAATTGAAATGCCAAGGAATATTGCAGATAATAATAATTGCATTTTTGAAATCCTCCTTAATTTAAAATAAAAAGTTTGGTATATTTATTAAAATACCAAACTTTCTTAAAATTATAATTCAAATAAATATAGAATTAATTTTATATATTTCTTATCAATTATAGGCCATTTAAAACCAATTTGTTCTAAAAATTTAACTGAAAAATCATTATTTAATTTAATATCTGAAGAATAAATTAAATTAAATTCTGAATCCATATCATTTACAATTGAAGAAATAATAGTTCTTTTGTTTGGATCTTTTAAAGTTTTTCTTATAAGATTTCTAAAATCTTCATCTGGGATTATAGATGATTTTTCAGAAATTGCTTTTACTAAATCTTCTATTATTATATGATTTGGATTATATAAATGCAAGACATTTATTGAATTATTATAAAATTCAATTGATTTTATAACTGATTTAGCTAAGTAGTCAACAGGAGTAAATTCAACTAAAAAGTGCCTTAAATTTTCTGGAACATGTCCTAATTTTATAAATGTTTGAATTCTGTTATATAAAGCATTTTCTAATTTATTAATTTGGAAAACACCATCAGAATATCTTGGGGTTATGTATCCAACTCTTAAAACTAACCCATCTAAATTATTTTCTATAATATTTTCAAATACTAATTTTTCTGCTTCAAACTTACTGTATGTATAAACGTTTTCAAAAGATTGACCAGCAAAGAATGTTTTTTCATCATAATTTACTTCTTTATTAAAATTATTTAATTTTGATTTTTCTCCTACTAATGTATTTCCAGAAACACTTGTAGTTGAAATTTGAACTAATTTTTTATTGGTTTCTAAAGCAAATTTTATTAAATGTTTTACTGCTATTACATTAGTTTTTTCAAAATCACTATAATATCCATAATGTTTAACATTTGCAGCAGAATTGATAATACAAGATGTGTTATTTTTTATTAATTCATAATTAGATTTAGAAAGTCCTAAATTTTCATTTGTTATATCTGATTCAATTGTAAAAATTCTTTTATCAAATTCGTTATCAAATTTATTTCCAAAATAGAAATTTAATCTTTCTTTTAGTTTTTCTTTAATTGTTAGACCATTTTTTGTTTTTCTTATTAAACAATAAACTTTTATATTAGGTTTTTCATCTAAAAGTTCATTTAATATATGAGCTCCTAAATATCCTGTAGCCCCTGTTAAAATTACATTTTCAATAGGTATGTAATGTAAATTATTAAGATTATTATAGTTATTTTTGCTAATTAAATTATTAATTTTTGAGTAATTATAATTTTTATTAAAAGGAATTACTTCACTATCGATATTTGAATCAATTCGAAGTGCTAAATCTTTTATCGTGTTGTATTTAAAAATGTCACTATAAGGTATATTTATGTTTTCATTTAATAATTCTATTTGCAAACGAAGTGCTGTTAAAGAATCTGCACCAATATCAAATAGATTATCAGTAATACTAATAGGTGTTATTGTTAGAATATTTTCTACTATTTTTGTAATTAGTTTTTCTGTTGATGTTTCTGGATATATAATTTTATCTGAGTTTTTTAAAAATTCTGGATTTGGTAAATTTTTTCTATCGATTTTACCATTTGGAGTATATTTAAAATCATTCATTTGTTTAAAATATACTGGAATCATATATCCTGGAATTTTTTTTCTCAAATAATCTCTTAATTTATTTAAATTAATTTTTCTTTCAGCTTTAAAATATGCACATAAAATATCTCTTCCTGTTATATCAGTCTTTACAGTAACTGCTGTATTAGAAATGTTTTCAAAAGAAGAAATTTGTTTTTCAATTTCTCCAAGTTCAATTCTAAGTCCGTGAAGTTTTACTTGAAAATCTGCTCTACCAATGTAAACAATTTCTCCATCTGGCATTAGCTTAGCTATATCTCCAGTATTATACATTTTTGTACCTGGTATAAATGGATTATTAATAAATTTTTCGTTTGTTAAATCTTCACGATTTAAATATCCTTTTCCTACTCCATCTCCTCCAATATATAGAGTTCCCGGCACTCCAAGAGGAAGAATATTCAAATTTTCGTCTAAAATATATGTATATGTATTAGAAATTGGTGTTCCAATTGTGATATTTCTTGTATTGCTTAAATCTTTAATTGTTGACCATACTGTTGTTTCTGTAGGCCCATACATATTAAAAATTTTGGATTTAGTAAGAAATTTTAATTTTTTTACTAAATTACTAGGAATAGCTTCACCACCAATTAAAATATATTTAAGTTTTTTTACATATTCTATTGAATTTTTATCACTAATTAAAAGCATTAATTTTGATGGTGTTGTTTGTAAAATTTTAATATCATTTTTTAAAACTAATTCATTTAGAGCCTTAGGTATAGTTTGTTCTTCAGAATTTGCTATAACTGTAGTGATACCAGAACATAATGGTAATAATGATTCTAGTACAAATATATCAAAGCAAATAGTAGTTAATGATACCATATTATAGTCCTTATTAAATTTAATTCTATTGTTAATACCATAAATAAAATTTATAACATTTTGATGTGTTAGCATAACTCCTTTTGGATTTCCAGTTGAACCAGATGTGTAAATGATATATGCTAAATCAGAAGATTTTATATTTAAGTTTAAATTATAATTATGATTATTATTGTAGATTTTTTGGTTATTTAAGCTTACATCTATAATTGGACAATTAATGTTAAATTTGTTTTTTAAATCATTACTAGATAATATTGTTTTTGTATGACTATTATCTATAATATATTTAACTCTATGTTCTGGATATGTTGGGTCAATTGGAATATAAGTTCCGACCAGCTTTTAGAATTGCCATCATACAAATTAGCATTTCTATAGAACGATTAAGTAAAATACCAATAAAATCTCCTTTATTAATATTATTTTGAATTAAATAATAAGCTAAATTATTTATTTTTTGATTTATTTCTTTATATGTTAATTTTGTTTCTCCAAAAATAGCAGCAATTTTATTTGGGTTTTTTAATGTTTGTTCCTCAAATAATTGATGAATTGTTTTTGATTTTGGGTATTTTAATTCAGTTCTATTAAATCCATAAATAATTTCATATGATTCTGATTTTGAAATCATATTTATATCTTTTATTTTTATTTGTGAATTTTTTAATACACTTTTAATAATTTCGATATAATGTTTTGAAAAATCATTAATAAATTCTTTATTAAATAAGCTTGTACAATATTCGAAATTTAACTCCATTGAATCATTATTAGGTAATACTTCTAAACTTATATCAAATTTTGAGGTTTTTGTGTTTGGAATAAAGTATTTTGTATTTTTTATTGGTATAAGTTTTGAAATTCCAGTATTTTGATATGTAAATAAAACATCAATTATTGAATTTCTACTTAAATCTTTTTTTATATTAAGGTTTTTAACTAATTCATTAAATGGATAGTTTTGATGATTAAACGCTTCTAAAGAAGTGTTTTTTATTTTATTACAAAAATCTATAAAATGAATTTCATCTTCTATTTTAGAGTCTATTATAACTGTATTTACAAACATTCCAATAATGTTTGATACATTAGAGTATTCTCTATTTGCGACAGGTGTTCCAATTAAAATATCTGTATTATCAGAGTATTTTTTTAGTAATATAAAATATATAGAAATCATAAACATAAATGGTGTAAGTTCATTTTTATTACAGAAATCTAATATATTTTTTGTTAAGGTTTGACTTATTATTTTTGTTATTTTTGAACCCATATATGTAAAATTTGAAGGCCTATTGTAAGTAGTTGGTAAATTTAATGGTTTTATTTGTCGGTTTTCAAATTTATTTATCCAAAATTCTTTGTTTTTATTATTAAGTAAAGTTGTTCTTTCAAAATTAGCATAGTCTTTGTATGTTAATTCTAGTTCTTCTAATTTTTTATTATTATATAATTTAATAAAATCATCTACTAAAATTTGGAAAGAAGTACCATCAACTATAATATGATGAGTGCTAATTAAAAGCAAATAATGATTTTCTTCAAGTTTTGCAATTCCTACTTTAAGTAATGGAGCTTTTGACAAATCAAATTCAGTATTAAAGTTATTTAAAATTTGATTTTTAGTTTTTCCATGTCCATTAATTTCTTCTATATTTATTTTTACAGTTTCTTCAATTTTTTGAACTATTTCTCCATCTTTAAATTCGAATCTTGTTCTAAATGCTTCATGTCTTTTAACTATTGTATTAAAGCACTTTTGAATTTTTAAAATATTTATTTCTTCAAAAAATTCAATTGCTCCAGTTAGATTATAAACTGGTAAATTAGTAGCATTAGAAGAATAGAAAATTCCTTTTTGTTCAGAAGAAATTGTATAGCATTCTTGTTTTGGACAAGCTTTAATTATTTCTTCATAATTTTTTTCTACATTTTCAATTAGAGTAGATAATAAACTAATTGTATTATTTTCAAAAATATCTTTTATAGAAATTTTTTTGTTAAAATTTGTTTGAATTTCTGTAATTAATCCAATTGCTATTAAAGAATCTGCTCCTAAATTAAATATATTTTCATCTATATTATTAATTTTAATTTTTAATAATTTTTCTAAAATACTACAAAGAGTTATTTGTGTTTTAGTTGTAGGAGGATTAATTATTGTGTTAAATTCTATTTTTTCTGGCAAAGCTTTTTTATCAATTTTTCCATTTGGTGTTTTTGGAAAACTATCAATTATAGAGTAACTAGTTGGCACCATGTAATTTGGTAAGTTATTTAATAAGTATTTTTTTAATTCTTCTAAATTGATAGGTGATGAGCAAGTTAAAAATGCATGTAAGCAATCTCTATTATTTATTTTTCTAAGTACAATTACTGAGTTTATATTTAAATCTTTTTTAAATGTATTTATTTTATATTCAATTTCTTCAAGTTCTATACGAAGACCTCTAAGTTTAATTTGATGGTCCGTTCTGCCTTTACAATATAATTTTCCGCTCATTAGAAAATAATCCTAAATCACCAGTTTTATACATTATTCCTTCTTCAAATGGATTTAAAATAAATTCTTTTTTAGTTAAATCACTTCTATTTAGATATCCAGTTCCAACTCCATCTCCTGATATATATATTTCACCAATAGTATTAGTAGGAAGAAGATTTAAATCATTATTTAAAATATAAATTTTAGTATTTCCAATTCCTTTTCCAATTGAAATTTCTTTTTCATTTGTAACATCAGTAAATGTAGAAAATATAGTTGTTTCTGATGGTCCATATCCATTATAAATAGTGGCATGAGGAGATATTTTTTTTATTTTTTGAACTAGTTCTTTTGGTAGTTGTTCTCCTGCTAAAATGAAATATTTTAAATTAGAAAAACTAGAAATATCTTTTAAATTTTCAAGATGAAATTTCATAACAGATGGTGTGGTTTGAATACAAGATATATTATTTTCTTTTATAATTTTCTCAATAGATAATGTATTTTTTTGTTCAAAATTATCTGTCATAAAAACATGCATGCCAGAAAGTAAACTTATAATAGTTTCAAAACCAAAAATATCAAATGAAATAGTAGTTATAGAAATCATAGAAAACTTTGAACCATTATTTAAGTATTTAGCTTTTTGTTTCATAGCATTATAAAAATTTAAATAATTTTTGTGTGTTAATTTTACTCCTTTAGGAACTCCGGTAGAGCCAGAAGTAAAAATTAAATAAGATAAGTTATCAAGAGAAATGTTGCAACTTGAATTTTCTTTATTATTTAAATAAAATTTGTTTTTTAAATCTATTTCAATAGTTTTTTCAAAATTTATATTATTTTTTAAGCTATTTTGAATTAATAAAATTTCTGGGTTTGAAGTTTTTAATATATAGTCTATACGTTCTTTTGGGTAATCTGGGTCAATTGGAAGATAAGCACATCCAGATTTTAAAATGGCTAAAATGCCAATAATTACTTCTAAAGAACGGTTAGATATTATTGGTATTATTGAGTTTTTATGAGTAATATTTTTTTGAATTTCATATTTAAGTGAATTTACTTTTTCATTTAATTCAGAATATGTAAGTGTTGTATTATGAAATGTAAGAGCAGGATTATTTGGAGTTTTTGACACTTGTTTTTCAAATATTTCTATTATAGAAGTATTTTTATCGTATTCTAAAATTGTATTATTGAAGTCGTTTAAAATAGTTTTTTCTTCATCTTCAGTTACTATTTTTATATTTTTTATTGTTTTATCTTCATTTAATACTTGATTTGCAATATAAAGAAGTCTTGTTTTAATATTTTCTATATCAGTGGATGTATATTTTTCTGTTTTGTAATCAAAAGCTAAGTTAAGTTCACCTGTATCATCTAAATCATAGAGTTGAATTTCAATATCTTCATTACAATTTCCATTAAAAGCCCAGCGAGTTTCATAATTATAGTTTGATACATTATTTGCTTTAGTTACTTGATATGATAAAACAATATTATATAAAATTGGAGTAGAAGGTAAAACTAAGCGAATATCTTCAAGAATATTGTTATATGAATATTTTTGATGTTTTAACATATCTCTAGAAGAATGAGAAATATCACTTGAAAGTTCAGAGAATGTTTTTTTAGAATCGATACATATTCTAAATGGTGAAACATTAACAAACATTCCATTTGTATTTTTTTCTTTAAAGTTAGTTCTATTTAAAATAGGTGTTCCGAATTACAAAATCATTAGTATTATTGATTTTGTATATATATATAGAAAGTATTGTCATAAAGAAATTAAAAATAGAAATTTTATTTGAATTGCAATATGATTTAATATTTTCTATAAGTTCTTTAGAAAGTATAAATTCCATACGAGTAGCTTTAGAAGAAAAATCACTTGTTTTAGATAAACTTCCAGGAATGCTAACTGTATTTGGAATAGTAGAAAAAATATCTTTCCAATATAATTTATCATTTATGAATTTTTGTGAATTAAAGTATTCTTGTTCTGATTGAATATAATCTATATATGAAGAAGAAATATTTTCTTCTGGAATTTCATTATTTAATATTGAATATGCAATCATAATTTTTCTACAAGTAAGTCCAAGAGTCCAGCCATCTGAAATTATATGATGAATATTAAGTAAAAATCCACCATTTCCTTCAGGGAATCTAAACATTTTAAATTCAAAAAGCTTTTCTTCTAAATTGAAAACATTACTTAAAGTAGAATTTTCTAAGATAGAAACATCATTTTTGCTTTTTAAATCAACCAATTCAATTGGAGTAAATTGGTATGGCTTTACAGATTGCATTAAATTTGAATCTTTTTTAGAAAGATAGATTCTAAAGCTATCGTTTTCTTTTATAACATTATTTATAGCGTGTTCTAATAGATTAAAATTTAAGGTTTCTTTTATAATTGCAGTTCCGCAAATGTTATTAATATTAGTACCTTTATAATATTGCTCTGTAAGCAATATTGATTTTTGAGGGTTTGTTAAATTATAAAATATTTTTTCCATTTTTTTAATTCCTTTAGAAATCTTATATATTATAAAAGTCATTATATAAATGAAAAAATAAAAAAGCAATACATAAAGACAAAAAATTTTTTCAAAAGTTTGAATATAAAAAGAAAAATTTGGAAAAAAATATATTATAAATTTTTATTTAAAAGTAGGAGGGATTTATGTATTATGAAAATAAAAAAAATGGGTTTTGGGGAGTATTGCTACCATTATTAATACTTGGCTTTTTGAGTATTATAGTAGTTATATTAGTAAATTTAATAAATAGGGTAGATGTAATGGCAAATGTAAATAATTTAGATGTAAAAGAAACAGGAACAGATACGGTTTTAAATGATTTTGGAATAGAAAATTTAGTTGAAAATAGTAGTTATTCTATTGTTCGGAGTATCTAAATTAAATGAAAATAGTACAGCAGTTTTTGTTGAAAATTCAGAAGAAAAACTAGGAATAGGAAGTGGTATAATACTTACTTCTAATGGCTATATTTTAACAAATTATTCTGTTAGTGGTGAGCAGAAAAGTACATGTTATGTAACATTAAGAAATGGAAATGTTTATCCAGCTCAGGTTGCATGGGTAGATAAAGACTTAGATATTTCTATAATAAAAATATCAGCAGATAATTTACTTGCTTTATCAATGGGAGATTCAGATAAAATCTCATTAGGAGAAGAAATTTATATGATAAGTAATCCAACAGGTTATGATTTTAAAGAAGAGTTAGGAATAGGAGTTGTAAGTAAATTAAAAACTACATCTAAAATTGTAAATGAAAATGAAACTTCTTATGCTGAAGATTTAATTCAAATTAATATTGATATAAAATCAGAAAACACAGGAAGTCCAATTTTAAATAAAAAAGGAGAAGTTCTTGGAATTGCTTCTAGTAAATTAAATTATGTAATTCCTATAAATAGAATAAAAAATATATTAAATAGGTTTAAAGAAGATGGCGAATTTGAAGAAGCATATTTAGGAATTTATGGTTTTGATAATGATGTTTTGAAATATTTAAATTTAGATTATAATTCAAATATTGGAATTTATGTTGAGAAAGTAAGTGAAAATAGTCCAGCTGATAAAGAAATTTTATCTGGTGATATAGTTACAATGATTGATGATTATGAATTAAGTTCAATGCAAGAGCTTAGTGAGTATTTGTATACTAAAAATGTAGGAGATACAGTTAAGCTACAAGGAATTAGAGGTACTAAACAATTTGAAGTAGAATGCATCTTAAAAAGAAAGATAAAATAGCAATACCCCACCGGCTTATCAGCCAGTAGGGTAGGACGCCCTTATTTAACATTTAATCTGAAAGAATTACGAGTATCCATAAAAATATAATAATTGCTAAAATCAATTCAAACTTTTGAGTAAAAACTATCACTAAGATTATTGCTATCTCAATGACTACGATGACAATTTTTATTCCTGTTTGAACTTTGTCTGGCAACAGATGGAATAAGTAGCGTGGTATTTCGGTGCATGATATGATAAAGCCTAAGAAGTATCCTACACCTATAGCAACATATATATCGCTCTTTTTGGAGTTTATAAAAAACCCAGCAAATATAGAAGCTATTATCATCCCACTTACAAACCAACTGATTGCCCGGAACCATCCCCAAGATAATCTTGTTTTACTTACCCAATATGGGCCAAGAAGAAATAATGGAATGAATCCAACAGAGAATGCTAACATTATAAGTTCCCGATTTGTCATAAAAGACTCCTTTCTTCAAGGCAACACTATGCCCGATAAAAATATTTTTTGTTTCCACTGTAATACCTCTCTTTATGCTAAAAGGCATACCAATACAACTTTATTATATCATTATTAACATAAAATGTAAAGAAAGTGCTATATGTTTCAAAAGTTTAGTATGAATCATTTGGAATATTTTTTTAATAAATAATTTATATAATATGATAAAATGTTTTATTGAAAAACTACTATGTTTATGATAATATCATTAAAGAAAAGAGGTGAGTTTATGGCTCAAAGATATTATCCTCATGGAAAATTAAAGGCATTTTTAAAAGTTATTATAATTTTATTAGTAATTATAATAATAAACTGCTTTAGAATTATTATTGTTAATTTTAAATCTAATATTAATATTAAATCCATAGATGGAAAGAGCATACAAATAGATAGTGTTACAAGAGAAGTAGAAATTCCAGATGATATAACTATAAATTTAGCAGTAATCGGAGATATTATGTGTCATAATACTCAATATATGGATGCATATAAAGATGGAATATATGATTTTTCATATGTATTTGATGATATAAGAGAAGAATTAAAAAAGGCAGATATCTCAGTAGGAAACTTAGAAACTACATTTGCAGGGAAGGATAGAGGATATAGTAGCTACCCAAGTTTTAATACTCCAGAGAGCTTAGCATGGGCTATAAAGGATGCTGGTATAGATTTGCTTTCAACAGCTAATAATCATAGTTTAGATACAGGTTATACTGGTTTAGAAAGCACAATAAATTATTTAGATGAAGCTGAAATACTTCATACAGGTACTTATAAATCTCAAGAAACTCAAAATCAAACAACAATTGTAGAGGTAAAAGGTGTAAAAATAGCATTTTTAAGTTTTACGTATGGAACAAATGGAATACCAATTCCTGAAGGAAGAGAATATTGTATAAATCTAATAAATGATGATTTTATAATAAATAGATTAAATTTAGCAAAAGAGCAAAACCCTGATATAATTTGTGTATTTATGCATTGGGGGGAAGAATATGAAACTACTCCAAATTCTGAGCAACAAAGATTAGTCAAGTTATTATTTGAAAATGGAACTAATATTATTTTAGGAAGTCATCCTCATGTACTTCAAAAGATGGAAAAAGTTGATTTTGAATATGATGGAAAACTTTCAGAAGGATTTGTTATTTATTCGCTAGGAAATTTTGTATCTGGGCAAAATAAAGATAATACAAGAAATTCTATAATTTTAAAATTATCAATAACTAAAAAAGGAACAGGAGAAATTGTAGTAGATAGTGCTAATTATGTTCCAATATATACTTATAGAGGAAATACAGATATAAAAAAATATAAAGTTTTAAATATATTTAAGGCATTAGAAAATTATAATTCAGGAAATCAATATATTACAAGTTCAGATTACGATTTATTAACTAGTGAATATAATAAAATAATATCGACAGTTGGACCAGCATATTAAAAAACAGAAAATAAATATGTAAGATTTGAATCTTAATTGAAATTTCATTTGAATTAATAAATAATATAGTAATAAAGTAATTAATAGAAAATAAAAAGGAATGTTTTTAAATATATAAAACATTCTTTTTCAGTTTTTTGAAAAACCCCAGAAAATTTTTCTGGGGTTTACTAATATTTTTATTAAATTTAAATTTTTTTTCATTTTTAATTTCAAATTAAAAAACTTAATTTAAATGACAAACTTTTTTATGTTATTTTTATTTTGTAATAATTATTGCTTACTTCATATTTTATTCTTTTTTAATTTAGTTTCTAAAAATTATTGTTTTTAATTTTTTTGCAATATAGTATTAAAATAAATTTTTATCCAAGTATTTTTAAGAATATATTATTATTATAAAAATGAGCACAAATTCTTGATGCTTTAATACAAGCTGTTAAACCAGTATTGGCAAGCAATGGAGAGGCAAGAGAAATTACTGCTAAAATAAAGTAAATAAGAATAAATCCTCTAAGTAAACCATAAAGTGCACCACCTAATTTATCAAAAGATCTAATAATTGGTAAGTGAGAAAGAAAATATAAAACTCCTCTTAATAATATTGTTGCTAATCTAACAACTATGCAAAGAATAATAACAACAAGAGCTGATACTACAACATAAGATAATTTTTCTGCTACAAACTTAGAAACATTATCAACAGATTTTTCTTCTGCTTCAACAATGTATTGATTTATTTTATTTGCAATACTTTCTGAAATACTGGTTTTTGATGTATCAATAGAAGATTTATTTTCAAGTTGCTCATCCATAAATTCACTAATAGAACTTTCTATATGTTTAGCTAAGAAATCGTCAAATTCTGTATGATTGTAAACCCAATTTGTTACTGGTTTGCAAAGTATTAAAACTGCAATAATTGTAATTGCCATACAGGTTAGATTAAAAATCATTGTTGTAAGACCACGTTTATATGCTTGAAAAATGCTAATTATAAAGATACAAATCACTATTATATCAGCAATAATACTTCCTACACTAATAAAATTAATCATAAAACCTCCTTGTATCATATATTTAGGTTTTTAAATAAGGTTTTACCTATAAACCATTTTATATTTCATGTTATAAATCAATGATTTCAATTTTATCTTTATAAACTATTCCAACAATATGTTCTCCAACTATAACATCTTTAATTTGTTGACTAGAAGTATAGTTTTTCTTTAATGTTCCATTTTGATTAACAATATCAACTGAAGTTCCATAATTTAAAGCAATAATTTTTCCTGATGCAGTAGTTTGCTTTGGATAGCTATTATTTAAAATGTATAAATTTTCATTGTTTGAAGATAGATTTTTTAATTTTAATTGATACTCATATGAAAATAATCCAGATGATTGTTTTTCTACTAAGGCTAAAGTATTTTTCATATCAATATTAGCAAATAAAATATTATCTGTAATATCACAAACTTTATCTCCAGAAGATGTTGTTATTTTATAAATAGAGCCAGAAAATGAACATATTGCAATGTTTTTATCTATATAGTTTATATTGGTAATAATTTCATTACTAGGTGCAGAAAAATTGTATACTAATTCAGCATTAGCTAATGACATTATTCTAATATTGGATTTTATAACTGTTCCAGAATAATCAATTTCGCCAATTGCAATATACTCATTACTATTAGATATTGTAGAGCACATTGCATATGTTGAGTGGAAGAATGTTTTAAATAATTCATCTCCATTATTGTTAAATACTATTACAATTGAGTTGTAAGTAGAATTTGAAGCTATAGCACTAATATATCCATTAGAATTTATATTTATTTTATTTATTTTTCCATCAACAGTTCCTTGCCAAAGAAGACTAGTTGAATTTATTACATAAAAATTACTTCCATTTTTTTCTGAAATTATAACATATTTTCCATTTGTATAAACTAAAGGAGATGATATGTTTATAGATAAATCATTTTCAAGATTTCCTTTATTGTTATAAATGTAAAAAATATTTTTAGATAAAACGCCAATGTAATTATCATATGCAAAGACTGTAGGATTATCATCTGAATTAATTTCTATATAGTCTAAAAAGTTTTCTTTTACTTGCTTGTTAAAAAATTTATTATCAATAAAATTTCTAAATTTATTATTGGTTAAATATGCAGCAACTAAAATAATTAAAATAGTTAAAACAATTGAGATAATAATTCTAGTTTTTGTTTTTTTTTGATTTTTCTCTAAATCTTCCAAGTTTTTTCTCCCAAATAAAATTTCAATAATACTATATCAATTAAATTGTTTTTTTTCAATATTAAAAATATAAATTTCAGGTACAAGAAATGAAAATTTTAGATTTGAAAAAACTTTGAAGAAATATTTTAGCGATTTTTTCTCAAATATATAGAAATCCAAAAACTCTTGACAAAAGCATTTGTGAAGTTTATAATAATTTACGTAAATATTAGAATGTATAACTTATTTGAACAAAAAGTGTGATTTAATTATAAAATTTATATAATTAAATTTATAAATAATAATGTTTTCTATATATGCAGCAGTAGCTTAGCTGGATAGAGCACTCGGCTACGAACTAAACACCCAACATTATTAACTAATTGATATTAAAGGGGTTTGGGAAAGGGTAAAAGATTTCCCCAAAGTTTTCCCCATTTAATATATATATCTATTGAAAATATTGTGAAAATGCTTTATAATATTTTCATATATGTGGCTATAGTTTAATTGGATAGAATGCAAGGCTACGAACCTTGAGATTTGGGGGTTCGAGTCCCTCTAGCCACACCAAAAAGTACCTTTATATGGTGCTTTTTTTATTGTGCAATTAACATTGGTTCTTCAAGAACACTAATCTTTTCCAAATACTCTCTATTTCTTTCCATTAGGTCATTTAATTCAACTTCACTATATTGTTTATTATAAAGTTTTAACATTTCTTGTTGTTTTCTAGCTTCCGAGATATGTATGTAATAGCGTCTAGTAGTATCAAAGTCTGCGTGTCCCATTAAAATATGTAATACTTCAGGTGGCATACCTAAACTTGAACATAGAGTAGTATAGGAATGACGAAGTCCATAAACGGTCATGTGTTCAAGTTTATATTTTTTAATAAATGTTGGCATTTTATTTGTAAGTCTTTCAGGTACAAAAGGTTCTCCATTTTGATTAAGAAATATAAAATCATCTTCATTTAATATCTTACCACATTGCTTATATTCTAAAATTCTATTTGCCTTAATTTTTAGTAAAAGTCTTTTTAGTCTAGGATGTAGAGGAACATCACGTAAACTCTAAGGTGTTTTCAAATCTCCTAAAACTTTTTTGGTAGCCATCTTTTTTAAATTATTATCATAAACTGTAATTTCTTTAAATGCTTTTCTAATATGTATAATATTTCTTTCCATATCAATATTTTTCCACATATAGGCACAGCATTCTTCTGGACGTCCGTCCGACTTAATAATATAGCCTCTAATAGATATGCCCATTGTCTGCCATCTTGTTCAAATAAATCTAACCATACATCTTGTCTATCTTTATCTAAATGTTCAATTTCTACACCTCTATCATATTTTCTATTGCCTACATATATTTTTGTTGCTGGGTTATCTTGTATTACACCTAAGTTTATAGCTGTTTGAAATGTTAGTCCTAATATAAGTTTTATATCTTTTAAGTATTTTTCTAAATAATCTAGTGTATCAAAATGTTTTTGTAATTGTTCTGTTGTAATTTTTCTTATATCTAAATCACCCCAAACAGGTATAACTTGTCTATTAGCTGTTCCTAAATATGATTTAACTGTTTCAGGACTTATTTTACGCCTTCTACTATATAAGTTAATTTCCGACTGTAATTTCTTTTCTTGTAACATTTTATTAGTAAAAGTCTTTAAAGTAAAATCTGTTCCAACATCTTTAACTTCATTTTCTAGCGTTTCATATTCTATTTTGTTTCTATATTTCTTTGCTTTAACATCTTCGGCTGCATTTATTAATTCTTCTTGTTCTTTTACTTTTAACAATGCAATAGCTTCTTCTTCTGTTAGTGCTGTTTTTGAAATTCTTTTAGTAACATCAAAACCATAAATCTTTGATAAATCTATTGTTTTTCTAGCTTCATAACTATTTCCTTTCTTTCTAATTTTGATTTTCTTGTCTTTTAGCTGTTTATTCATATTTAATTCAATCATAATTCATCTTCCTTCCTAATATTTTTGTTTAATATGATTAAAACAGCAAATAGATTTAGACTTTCTAATATCTACCTGCTATTTTATATCTTTTATATTGTTTTGACAATACATCAAAACTTGTTTGTTAAGCTATTAAGCCATTCTATAAACTGCTGTTTATTTATTGAAATCTTCTTTTTCTTGAACCTTATTGCAGGACAACCGTCCATTTTTACTAAATCTAGCATTGTATTTCTTCCAAGTCCTGTAATTTCACAAGCTTCATCAATTCCTATAAAAATTGTATTTTCCTTATTCATAATTCCTTCTTTCTTAAAAATTAGGAACAAGGAGTATTTCTATTCTGTAAGCTAATTTTTTCTATATTAATTTTTTAAATATTTATCTTCTTTTAAGAGTGCTGTTATCCTCATTGTTATTTTTATATTTTTTTGAAGTTTCTTCTGCTTCAATTTCAAGATATGAACATAGAAGTAAATCATTGTATGCACATCTTTTTTCTTCATCTCTTTCATTTTCTAAATTAGATATGCAGTATTGAAAAAGTTTTTCTACAGCTTCTTTCTTTTTTGCCAAAACTTCATCTATTCTTTTGTATTCTTTATTTAATAATTCTTTAATTTCTTCTGTTAAATATTTTTCTTCATTTGGGAACATTGTTTTTTCCTCCTATATTTTTATTTTTGGAATAGTAGTTAAATCTAGCTACTATCCCAATTTATTATTAAAAAGTACCATCTTCTGGTAATCTTCTACGAAAATAATCATATCCGTCATATAATTTATTTTCAAACAATTTTGTTTCTTTAACTTCTGCAAGAAAGTTGTTTCTACCTTTAGCTTTATATAGATTTTCTTGACACCAAACTTTATATTGTGTAAATAATTCAGTTGTAGCAATTCGTTGCTCATTTTTGAACATATCCTTTACTTTATCTGAATTCAAGAAAGATAAGACTGAATTGTTGTCTTTTCTGTATGTGTCTAATACCTTCTGACTTTCTTCTTCATTAGTGAAATTTCTTGTATTAGAGTCAAGTAATTCTAAATAGGCTTTAACACTAATATTTGCTAAATAATCTAATGCTTCATGAGTTATTAACTTTCTTTTATTAAAGTTTTTCTTTTGTTCATTAGTAAACTTGGCTTCAAATAATACAATTTGCAGCCTTCTGTAAAACCCTTCTGTTGTATCATTTACTCTTGGAAGCTCATTTGCTGTAAAGATGCTTTTGGCATAAGGTTTAATTTTAACTCTATCCTTGTATTTTTGCTCTACTGACATTGCATCTCCAGTTGTAATTGACTTAAATACTTCTACTGATTTCAAGTGATTTCTTGGTAGTTCTGCGACTACATTTAATAATTTATTTGTTAATTCTGAAGCATAAAACCTACCTTGTAACTCATGTATAGACACATGGCAAGTATTTTCTTCGCCTATCAAGACTTCTATTATATAAACCAATGTTGATTTTCCATTTTCAGCTGATTTTCCATAAAATATGAAACTTTTTTGAAGTTCAACACTTGTTGTCATTGAATAACCTATTATTTCTAATATGGTTTTCTTTCTAGCCTTATTACCAGATGTTACATCATCTAAAAATTTATCTACATCAGCATTGTATGGAGCATTTTCAATATATTTAGCATTTACCTGATTTAATAGGAATAAATCAGGAGAATGGTCCAACAAAGTTTTAGATTTTACATCAAAAATTCCATTCTTGAAATTAATGTAATTGTTTAATTCTTTAGTCTTTCTTACTCTACTAATAAGTTTGATGTACTCTAAAATTTCTTTTCTTTGACTTTTTTTAAACTCTCTATTTAATTTGTAGATAAGTTCTTCTATAAGTCCATCATCTTCTCTATATACTCCATTGTCATATATATAGAAATTTTCTTTATAAAATTTGACATTGTAAGTATCTACTATATCTTCTGCGACTTCATATAACTGTTGTTTGTCTGATTTTGATGTAGCATTTCCTTCTTGTAATTCTTCTTCCGATACTTCTACTAATTCTTGTGTTGACAATAATCTATCAAGACTAAATGCACCTAGCAAATGTAAATCAGATGGATCTTTTGCACCTAGTCCTAATTCACTAGCAGTTATTTTATATATTTCTTTTGGATAGAGAATTTTTGCAACAGATTTTACAAAGTCATTACCTGTTTTATCTCCATCGCAATGAACAAATATTTTTTTGAATTTATCAAAAATGGTTTTGTTTTTGCAAGAAGATTTAAAGCCTTCCCCACCAGGAACACCAACAGCAGGAATATCATAGTACCACAATGTTTGAGTATCAGACTCTCCTTCTGCAATGACTAAATAATCATCAGAAAAGTCTTTTAATTTCCACAAACCATATATATTGGTTTCATTTCCTTTATTCCAAGAAAATCTTTGACTATCTTTAGGATGATGCCTGTATCTAGTTGCAATATGGTTTTTATTATCATCATAATAAGGTATTGCAACTTTAGTGCCTGAATAATATAACCCAAGACTTTTCAAGAAATCTATTGGAAGTTCCTTTTCAGCAGAATATTCATCTAATGGGGTATCACTACCACCAGTTAATCTTTTCCATGCTTCTTTAGAAGTTATTCCTTCCATTTTTGCTATGAAGCTATAAATGTTACCATGTTCTTGACAAGTATGGCACATATACAAACCACTTTCCATATTGATGTTAAAACTTGGGTGTTCGTCTTTATGTTTTCCAAATGGACAACTACATCGTAATTCTTCTCCATGCTCAGTACATTTGTCTGTAAGATGCTCTTTTATTAAAGTTTCGTATTGATACATAATCAATACCTCCTGTTCTTTTGAAATTTTTAGGTGCTGGTGCTTGTATATTGGGGTCCAATGCTGTATAATAGTAAGTGAAATATATTTGCAAACAGCACCTATATTCTGTTTTGAAACCCTCTAGGCTCTAATCTGTTGGGTTTCTTTTTTATTTACTTGTCAATGTGCATTTTAAATTTAAGGTCCTCTAGCGAAGACGCTATTTATTTTTTTCATATTGTACCTCTCTTTTATAAAAATTTAGTCTATTAAGAATGGTTATTTTTTAACTAGCTCTTGACTATGTTAAAATTATAGGATAATATTAATTCAAATTCAAGACAATTTAATTATAAATAACGGACTGTCTAATTTTGAAATTTTAATATTTAAGTTGTCCATACAGGGAGATATAGATTTATTATGGAAGAACCAATAAAACAAGGTATAAAATTTTATATTTATGAAGGAGAATATTATTTGTATGAAGTTTCTAAAAGTAGAGATAAAAGCTACTATTTATATAATTTAGATGAAGAAATAAAAACAGACATGAATATATCAATAGACAATATAGGAGAAATGCTAATAAAATATTTTAATAATTATTATAATGTTCTTTCTAATGTTATAAATGAATTTTTTTTATCTGATACAACAAATTTAGATGATTTATGTAAAAAAATTTTAATACAAGTACAACAGCAGATTAATTATTTTTGGGCGAAATTATTAGTAAATGAAGTTACAAATTATATTAATGGAAGGTATGCTCCTAAATATTACATAAAATTATACGAAGCTATAATGAAAAAATTAGATTTAATTGCAAAATTAAGTAAAGATAAAAGTGTAATAGATAAATTTAATTTTAAGAAAATGTTGGAAATTGATATAGACAATTTTCTTACAGAAGATAAAATGTATAAATTAGATGAAGATAGTAATGTTAAAAATGAGCTTAATGAAATATTAATTTTAATGTTGGAAACTAAAAAAATAGATAAATTATTTTTTGAACATTTATTAAACAATAAAAAAATAAATATTTTAGATTTAACATTTTCTAATTCAATAACAAATATTAAATATGAAATTTTGCCTAATACAAATAAAAATATACCATATACATTTATAGAAGTATATACCATAGATGACTTAACTACTTTTTTATTATTTGAAATGTTACAGATTCAAAAAAATGATATTTGTATAAAAAAATGTGAATTATGTGGAAAATATTTTATTCCTAAAAAGGACAGAAGGCAAAAATATTGTGATAATATTTATAAGGAAAATAAAACTTGTAGTGAAGTGGCTTTTAATGAAACAACTATGAAAAACCCTATATATGCTACATATAGAAAAAGTTATAAATCTCAACATAATAAAATGATTAATAATTCAAAGGTAAATGCAAAAGCAAAAGGTAAATGGGAAATATATTCAAAAGATTTAAAAGCACAGCATGAAAAATGTAACAATAATGAAATATCTTTAAAAGAATTTAAAGAATGGATAGAACAACATAAGAATTGGCTAACTGAATAAATAATTACAATTAACAAATCAGAAATAAAAATATTTTTTGAACTTAAAACTCCACTTTTCCACTTTTAGAAAAATAGGATAATATGAATAGTAATTTAATATCTCTCAAAATATTGACAGAAATAGTCTTTTATGGTACTATAATAAAGTAAAATAATTGAATAAAGGTACTTTTATTAAGAGTAAGCTAGAGATTTGGCTCGTAACTTACACCAACCTATTAAATTAGGTGGTCCAACCAAAAATGATAAAGGGAATATATATTTATGTACGATAAAATATTCCTATCGTGCATTTTTTATTTCCCTCAAAAAGAGAGGAGAAATTGAGATGAAGAAAGATTCAAATATGGAATATGTAATGAAAAATTTAGGACATAATGGTAATGTGGTTGACTGGTTATATAGTATTAAAAGTTTTTTTGGAGATGAACAAGTAGAAAATTTTTGTGAGTATTTTATACATAGTCATCAAATATTAAGAACTAATGATATTAGAAATCTAATACAACATCATTCAATGTCAGTCTATAAAATGAAGGATACAGAACAATTAGCATTTATAAGCATTTATAAACCAATAAATAAAAATAGTAAGCTAATTCAGAATATGAGTTTTGAAAAGGCACAAAAATTTTATAGAAAAAAGAGTATAGAATTATCTAAAAGAATAAAACAGCTTGGATATTCTTATTCTACTACTTTAGGGAACTGGAAAGATAAAGAAACTAAAGATACATACCAACGAGAATATGTTTTTGTAATATATAGTGAACACGAAAACAGCGACCAGTTTAGGAACAATATTTTTAATTTATTAAAAGATTATAAAATAAATACGGCTTTAATAACAGATGTAATAGTAAATGATGAACCACAACTACAAATAAAATCTAAATTATTTGATACTGGAACAGGAATTGTTTTACAAGAATATGCAGATACAACAGCAGAAGTAGTTGAAGATTATTTGTCAAGTATATCAGATACAAAAGTGTTATTTAAAATTCCATACGAAAAAAATAAAAATATATTATGGGAAGAACATAGGAATATAGCTGATTATTACAGCAAGATTAAACAAGAGGAAATACGAAAAGTAATGCCAAATAGTTTTAATATGGGAATGTTAAAGCAAGCCTTAGTACATTCGTTTGATAAAGAAAATTATAATAGTTAAAGGAGAGATATAAAAAATGAAAACAGGTTTTAATATAATAGATGAATTAGTAAGTTTAGATGCTGTAAATTTATTTGTAGTTGGAGCAAGACCTTCCATAGGTAAAAGTACATTAGCTTTAAATATTGCAAAAAATATTTTAGAACAGGAAAAAAGTGTTTTGATATTTGATTTAGAAAGTTCAAAAATGCAAATAATAACCAAGATAGTGTCAATGGAATCAATGGTTGCAATAGATAAAATAAAAGAAAATAAATTAAATGATGAAGAATATAACAAAGTAAATTCAGCAGTAAAAAAATTAGAAAAATTATATATAAAAGATACAGTAAATATAACAATAGATGAGATAGAAAAAGTATCTACTAAGGCTAAGCGAGAAAAAGCTGTTGATATAATAATTATTGATTACATACAACAAATAAGTGTAGAAAACACATCATCTATGAAACAAAAAATGGCAGAGATTAGTACAAGATTAAAAAATTTATCTAAAAAACTTGATATGCCTATAATAATTATATCGCAACTGCCAAAAGCATTAAAATTAAAAGAAGATAAAAGACCGAAATTAACAGATTTTAATAATTTAAAATCATTAGTAGAAAATGCTGATGTGATACTACTTTTATATAGAGATGATTATTACAATAAATATAGTGATCATAAATATGTACCTGAAATTATAATTTCAAAAAATACAACAGGAAATACTGGATCAGATAAATTATTATTTTTAAAAAATTATATGAAATTAGTAAATTTAGAATATTAAGAGGAGTAAAAAGATGGATATATACAATTTAATAAATTCAAAAGCAATTAGTGAACATTGTAGAAAAATACAACACAAATTTAATACAGAAGAATTAGCAGTTTTAATTTATAGAAATAAAAGATTGAGTATAGATGAAAAAATAGAGTTATATAAAGAGTTAATTACAGATTATCCTGATATGGAAGTAATTGAAAGAATAAACTGTAAACACTATAATAGTGTAAAAGATATGATTAGAGGAGAAATACAAAGAGTTAAAGACCTAATAGAAAAATTAGAAAAAGAAGAATCAAATGTAATATATACATATAATTCATCTTGGTATAATGGTTATCGTATTATAGAAGGTAAAAATGAATATAGAGATGTTTATACTAATTTAAAAGAAGTTAAACAGTTAATAGATGAAGATATAAAAGATGATGAGGATAATGAACTATTAAGTTTTAGAATTACTAAAAGACCTTTGAATAAAGAAAATAATTATGAAATTTCAGCAGAATATTTAGTTACTGAAAGTAAGGAACTAAAGATGATTAATATTTATGATTTTAAAGGCGACTGGTTAGATATAAGTAACATATTTCTTAATATTCCAACACCATTTAAAGAAGGAGATTTGTTGGTATCTACCTCAAAAACACCATTCGGAGAAGGACATATTTTAAGCTATGACAAATATCCTTTTGTACTATATTATTTAGCCACTTGGAGAGAAAATTTACAACCCTTGTTAGATAAAGGAAACTATGATAGTTCAGATATGCAAGGTTTGGGATATTATATATCAGAGTATGGTCTAGTATTAGATAATAACCACGATTATGACAGTTGGGAATACTTTGAAGGAGAGCTAAAAGGAGAAAGCAGAATATTAAAAGCAATTAGTAGCTTTATGAAGGGAGAAATAAGTCTTGATTTATTACTAGAAACATATAAATATATTTTATCAGATAAAGAAGTTAAAGGTGCATTTTGGTATGGTTTTACAGATGATGGGTTAAGATTAGTAGGTTTAACAGAAGGAGATATAGAGAAAGTAAATGGAAAAAATAATAATAGGTAAAACAAAAAAGAAAGCATTAATAACAGTATGTATAAACTGTGAATGTTTTTCACATATTCCACATTTTAATTATATTCTAAAGAAGAAATCATTTACATTAAACTTATTGTCAGTAGAGTTAGTAGATGATATGAGGAATATAGAACTTGCAGATAGAACAGATATAGAAGAATTTTTGAATAAAATTGTAACAATAAAGGATATACAGAAAACAAACAAGATGTGTAGGAAATTAAATAAAAAGCAGGAATATAAAAGTATTGATATATACTAGAAAAAGCAGAGTACCTATACCCTATCCCTAGAAAATTAACACAACATGAATTAGATATATTAGTAAAATACTTGAATGCACCAGTAATAGAGAAATTGTTTAAGTGTAAGAATTACTGGCAAATGGGAATATTTATGTGGAATAACCAAAATTATGATTATAATGAACATTCCCCTAGTTGGTTTCCAAAATACAAAAGGATAGATGAAAATATTTCTATACCTGATTATTCAAAATTAAATGATTAATAATAAAAAATTTTTGAACTTAAAAATTCCACTATTCTACTTTTGAAGATTTTGTATCAAGTGGAATAGTTTTTTTTTAATATATATAATGATTTTTTTAACAATAAAGTAAAATATTAATAGAATAAGAAAAATATAATAGGAGATGTTGCAAGTGAAGGTCTATGAAATTAAAAAAGATATTCGTGAAGGTAATTATGACATTATAAGAGATTCTTGTAATTTAGAAAAAATAATTGAAAACATCAATTTTAATGTGCAATGTATTACTGAA
>JAAVYF010000052.1 GCA_022790975.1 Clostridia bacterium
AGGAGGATTTATGTTCTTTGACTTGTGATGAGGATAGAAAACATCATATTTATTTTGATGAGATTTCTGAAAGAATTTTAAAACGTGTTCCTAAAAAGGATAGAAAGTATATCGAAAAACAACTTAGCTTTCTTGATGAAAATTTTATGAATTATATTGATTATTGGAATGAGAAGTATTATAGGAATGGGTTTTGTGATGGGGTGCAGTTGATTAGGGGTTGTTGTGACAATAATGTTTCATTTTAAAGTGCAAATTTTGCACTTTAAAAATATAGAATTGCACTTTAAAAGGCGAGTTAATTCTCGCCTTTTATATAGTATTTATTTTATTTTTAATAAGATTAACATCTTTATTATCTTCAATATGTTTTATAGTTGATATAATTTTATTTTGACATTCTGGAGACCAATAAATTTTTAATTTTTCCTTTGCCCTAGTTATTGAAGTATAAAAAATGCTATGAGTAATTAACTCATCAATTTCATTTGTTATTATAATTTTTACAGAATTATATTCTAAACCTTGTGATTTATGAATAGAAACTGCATATGCAACTGAGAAAGGTACAATTGTTGCTAGATCTGAGTCATTATCTTCATCAGCATTTCTATACTTATTAACATAGAATTTTACAATTGATTTATTATTTTCAGATTCTCCTATCAATTCTAAATCTAAATATTGTATTTCTAATTCATTAATTACTTTATCTATTTCTACTGAGAACCAAAATCTAAACTCATCTTCTTCTATATCTACAATTTTGCCCTTTAAATTATTATATATTACTGGTGAAAATCTATTAGTATCTCCAAATATAATTGGATCTCCCACTTTATAAGTACCTAAATCTAAAACTATTGATTTGTTTTTATTATCATTTTGCAAATAGTAATTTATACTATTTATTCCATATAATCCATCATAGTTTAGACAAAGTATAATTTCATCTTCATCCTGCTTTTTAAATATTTCTTCACTAATTTCTTCCGAAAATTCTTTCTTTACTAACATTTCATCAACTCTATCATCGCCATTTCTAACCAGTTCCCATAAATCTAATAATTCTTGTTTTGTACTTCTCCATGTAAAGTTTAATTCAAATACTGATGTCGGATTTACTAATTTTTTTGATAGTGTAAACCAGTTTCCAAATGTAATAGATTCAATCTGATAAATATCCCCAGCAAGCAATATAGCATTAAAATTTGCCTTTTCTAAAATTTGTCTCATATCTGAATTACTAATTGTACTACATTCATCAATAATTAAAATGTCACATTCCGTGTTATTATTGGACTCACTAATAAATTTATGTACTGTCATAAAATCAGAATTTTGACTGTTTACATTACTCTTTAGATTTTCAACAGCAGAATTTGTATTAGCTAAGCATATTTTTCTTTCATTACTATAAAAATATGTCAAATGTTTTATTAAAGTAGTTTTACCTGTCCCAGCAGCTCCATATATTAAGGCAACTGTACTATTTTCATACATATTTAACAATATATTTTCTTTTTCGTAACAATTAATTAAGTAATTTCCTTGATTTATAAAACTTTGGAATGATGCTTTATAACCTCTTATCCCTTGATTTGTCAAAGAATTCAACTTATTAATTATATTAATAGTGTCATTTTCATATCCATGAATATATAAATTATTATTTTCTATCACCAAACACCTATTAGGCTTATGTTTATAATAAATTTTATTATTATAAGAATTTACTAACATAGGAATATCTCCAAATTTTCTAACCTCATCTATACTTGTATATAATTTATTATTTTGCTCTGTGTTCTTCTTTATATAACCTGCTAATAATTCATCATTTCTACCTTCTATAGAAACTATATCTATCAAATCATATATTGTTGGATTATGATTTATTAATGATGATGCATATGGCATTTCTTCAAATGGAATACACCCAAATTTCAAGTATAAGTTCGATAGGATAGAGCAACTATCTAATGCAAGCTGATCTTTTATAATTCTATTATTGCAATTATATAATAAATATCTTAGTACAACATGTCCTTTACTATTATTTTTTATATAATATCTACAGTTATCAATCAAATCCAATATTCCAGTTGTTGTTGAATTACTTTTTATTTTTTCTTTTATTTTATCATAATATATATCATTTATTGTTGCTAAATCCAATAAACTATATTGTGCTTTTGTTAATAAGCTCATAACTTCTGTATATTCTTTGTTATTAGCTTTATAGTTTTTATTAATTCCAAAAACTTTATAAAAATTATTTATTTCACATTCTCTTATAGCAACAGACCAATTGTTTATTATATTTATTGCCATATTTCTTCCAAGAATATTTACTTTTGCTTTAACAATAGATAACTTTACTGAATAATTTGGCATAATATGCATTCTAGTAAATGCTATAATTTTATCATACTTATTAACCTTATCTTTAGCTGGTGATAAAGTAACTTCATAATAAATTCTTCCATTGACAAAAAAAGTTTTTATTTTTTGCACATAATATTTGTCTCCATTGAATTGAGCAGATGTATTAATAGGGACTTGTTTTATTACATCAGCAACTTTTTTATAATAATCACTGAAAGTACTATCTAAATCAATAGGAAAATCAGTTATATTTTTTAAAATATCTATGTTATAAATTATTTTCATATAATCTTTTAATAATATTAGATATTTATAATATTTAAGCATAAGCCTTTCTGCAGAATCATCGTTTTCTACATAGTGTGATCTTGATATTTGTAAGTAGTAATGAAATCTTTCAATAAATTTTATATTTCCTTTACATTTTATATCATCTAATGCTATTCTAACTGTTCTATTATCATAATTAATAGTTTCTGTTTTTCCTGTTAGATATATTTTAACAGCAATATATTCTACAAAAGTTCTTAATGCATTTAATAGGTTTTGAGATAAGAAACCTCGATCATCATCAGAAAATTTATTTATATTTCGTTCGATATTTGAATTACCTTCAATTATTTTCTTATCTATACTATTAAAATCATATTTTTCTTCAATTTTTATCATATTACTTAATCCCTTCTCATATAATGTAAAAAGCAAAACAATACTGTAATATAATTACTATTATTTTGCTTTTCTTTAGTTTATTTATTTCCAATATAATATTTAATCATTTCTGTATATTGATCTTGTGCATTCAAACAAGTATCTATTAAATAGCCTTTTTCTTTATTAGTTTGATATTGATTTAGCCCCCTATAGTAAAACAATTTTTCTTTATCTAGAATAATAAATGGCACTATATTATTCTTTAAACATTCTTTAAATGCAATTATTCTACCAACTCTACCATTACCATCTTGAAATGGATGTATCTTCTCAAATTTTGCATGAAATTCAATTATTTCATTTATTGTTATCTGTTTTAAACATTCATACCATTCAAGTAGTTTTTTCATATCTCTTTCAACATCTTTTGGATCTGTAGTTTTTAAGCCACCCACTTCATTTGGTAATTTTTTATATTCACCTACATTAAACCAGTCTTTTCTACTATCTGATGTTCCTTCTTTTAAGATTTTATGAAATTCCTTTATCATTTTTTCTGTTAATTTTTTATCTGCTATATCTAGCATATAATCTACTAGTTTAAAATGGTTAGCTGTTTCTAAAATATCATCTAAATCTGTTATTGAATCTTTTTCTGCTAATAATGTATTAGTCTCATAAATATATCTAGTCTGATCTTCTGTAAGTTTGCTTCCTTCAATATGATTTGTATTATATGTAAATGTAATTTGTGTATTGTGATATAAATTACCCTTTAATTTCATATTTTTTTGTTCTCTTAATACCTCTAAAACGTTTATTTTTGATATATCAAAATCATCTTCTTTTAACAACTCATCAATTGAAACATCAAATAATTCAGCTAATTTTTTTAATGATTCAATATTAGGTTCTAATGTTCCTGCTTCATATTTTGAAATTGTCGCTGATTTTAGTCCTAATATATCTGCAATTTCACCTTGTGTCATATTTTTACTTTCTCTATATAGTTTTATTTTTTTTCCTAACATAATAAAAACTCTCCTTTTTGCTACAATAGTATTATATCATATTATTTCCAAAAAAGAAAGTTTTTATTTATTTTTATTTTGTAATTTCCAAAAAAGAATATTTATATTTGAGTTTCTTGTATATCCATATTATCTATAACTTGTAAGTTATTTTTATTTAAAAATTAATCAAAAAACTACTTATTACAAAACCATCTATACAAAGTTTGGTATCTTAAATATGCTTATTTAATATTATATCTATAAGGATACATTATCCATTCAAATTTAACTTCTCTATTTTTATCATCTGCGAAAACTAATGGCTCTATAGATTTTAA
>JAAVYF010000053.1 GCA_022790975.1 Clostridia bacterium
CATTTTATAATACTGAAACAAAATCTGAAAATGAACAAATAGAATTAGAAGAAAGAAATATAACAGATACAAAGTTTTTAGATGAAAGATAAATTACAATTTAGGAGTATATTAAATAATGAGTTAGTCATTATAGAAGTCTTTAAAAGAAAATAATAAATAAAATTATAAATTATCTTATGAAGAAATTAAAAATATTTTGTGGTTTGATATAGCTCATTCGTTTTTAATATACAAGAAAGAATTTATGTATCTAGTCCAAATCAAATGTTAGCTGCAACCCTATTTGCGGGGTATAAGTGCATAGGTGTACAAATGTTACTCAGAGCCCTACCTCAAACAAATGAATGTGTAGGTGGACAAATGTATAAAAAGTCTACCTTTTCGGAGGTAGATTTTTTGTTAGAAACGAGGTAATAATGAGAGCAGAAAACGGAAAATTTTATTTTATAAAAGATGATTTTTTTGAAGAAGTATTTAAAAGATATTTCAGAGTTGCTAATAACAAATTACTAATGTGGAGAAATAAATGTATAAAGGGAAATTTTACTTTCAGGAGAACGATTTTAAATTAATAAATGGAGATTCTTTAAAAGTACTAAAAAAATTTGAAGATAGAAGTATAGACACAATTTTTGCAGATCCACCATATTTTTTATCTAACAATGGAATTATTTGCAAAGGTGGAAGAATGGTTAGTGTAAATAAAGGCAATTGGGATAAGTGTAACTCTTTAAAAGATAAACATAATTTTAATAAAAAGTGGATTGTAGAATGTTATAGATTTTTAAAAGATAATTGGACAATATGGATTAGTGGTACTTTACACAATATTTATTCAATAGGTATGGCACTTGAAGAAAGTGGATTTAAAATTATAAATAATATAACTTGGCAAAAAACAAATCCACTTCCTAATTTAGCTTGTAAAACCTTTAAACACTCTACTGAAACAATACTTTGGGCAAGAAAGAATTTACCAAAAGTAAAATATAAATTTAATTATAACTTAATGAAAGAATTAAATAATAATAAGCAAGTGAAAGATGTTTGGACAACAAGTCTTACTAAACCATCAGAAAAAAACAAGGTAAACATCCTACTCAAAAGCTATTAGAAATACTTGAAAAAATAATTTTAGCTTCTACAAATGAAAATGATTTAATTTTAGCTCCTTTTTGTGGTAGCAGTACAACAGGAATTGCAACTAATAAATTAAATAGAAGATATATAGGAATAGATAATGAAAAATAATATTTAGATTTATCAATAAGAAGATACAAAGAAATTCAAATGATTTTCAAAATACAAAATTATAACATTATTATATCATATTTTATGTAATATAAAAAGATATATAATTTCTTATACACTTGTAAAAATATAGATTTTATAGTATAATATAAAGGTATGTTGCCAAGTTTTTGGCGTTTAAATTTATAACTAGTAGTTACATTATAGTAGTGAAATAGTGTTTTCACAAAGTTTAAGGAGGAAACAATATGATTATTGGAGTAGGAGAAACTATTAATCCTGGTACTATGAATATTGCTACACATGGAGGAGGATTTCATGGAGATGACTGTACTGCTGTATCAATTCTTGAGTTGGCATTTATGGAAAAAGACTTATATGTTGTACGGACAAGAAATCTTGCCCAGCTGAATAAAGCTGATGTTTTAGTTGATATCGGAGGTGGCGTTTTTGATCATCATATGGCAGGATTTGATTTATGTAGGTCTACTGGAGAAAAATATGCTAGTGCTGGTTTAGTATGGGAATCCTTTGGAGAAAAAGCAATTATAGATGTTGTTAATGAAGTAGGTATATCTATCGGCGTTGTTAATGAAGCAGGTATGGCTATTGGTGTTGATGAAATCTATGAAATTAAAAGGCAAATTGATAAAGAGTTTATCATTCCAGTAGATATGGAAGATAATGGAGAAAAAGTTGGTGATCATACATTTAGCTTTATTTCCAAATTTCTTCCAACATGGATTGAGGTGGCTCCCAAATACAATGAGGCTTTTTGGAATGCAGAAAAAATAGTAAGTGGTATTTTGAAAGAAATTATTAAAGATAAGGCTGTGCGGATTTTGACCAAAAAAGAATTGGAAAAACGTTTTGATAGCATTGAGGCTGGAATTTTAGAAATTCCAGCACAAACAATGCCATGGCTTGAAGATGTGGTAAGTTACAATAAAAAGCACAAAAATATTATAAAATTTGTAATTTTTCCATATCCAACAGGAGGCTGGGCTGTACAATGTGTGCCTCCATCACTTAAAAAGAAGTTTGATAAGCTTGTTCCATTTCCAAAGGAATGGGCTGGAGGAGATGAAGAAACGTTACCTAAAATTTCTGGAATACATGATGCAACATTTTGCCATAATGGCGTATTTTTTGCAAGAGCCAAAAGCAAGCAGTCGATTATTGAAATGTGTAACATTGCAATGAAAGCCAATTTATAATGCTTTTAAAGAATTTATTTAAATTTTAAAGCTTATAATGACAAAAGTAATATTTGATGCTTTAATAAGAAACATAAAGTTTGTAATAGTCCAAAAAATCATATAATTAAAATGATAGGGGGATGATGTTTTCCTCCTATCATTTATTTTGTAGTAAATTAATTTTTTATTAATTTATAAATTGTAAAAAATATATATAAATGTAGTAAATATATTAAGTTAGATTTGTTTTTTATATGTATAAAATAATTAATATAGCTTTCATATGAAAAAATTATATGTTTGTTAGTCAAAATATTAAATTCAATTGAAAAAATTACATGTTTGTTAGTTAAAATATTAAATTCAATCGAAAAAATTACATGTTTATTAGTCAAAATATTAAATTCAATATAAAAAAATGATTGTATTAGAGAAAATTTACATGTTATATAATTTAAAGTTGTATGTATTAATTTAAAATGATATAATGAAAAAAGTTTAAGGGGGAGTTTTTTTGTTAGATGGAAATAAAATAGATGATATAAGAGAAATTTCAAAATATGGTAAAGCAAAAGGATTTTTACTTGCTAAAAGATATAATCTTCCCACATATTCTAATTTTTATATAGTAGATGATGAATTAGATATACAAATTTTATTAGATAAATTTAAACAGCAAAATGATTTTTGTATGCGTTCAGATACAATTACTGGTTGTAAACCTATAGGTGTTGGTGGAAGAAATGGAAATAGAGAAACTATTTTTGAATATTTAAGTGAAATTAAAGCTAAAGAAAAGCAGTTAGGCACTAAAGGAGTTGCTATAATTTATTGGAATGATGGTAAATTCTGTGAAGTATATAATATAGATGGTTGTTTTTATTTAGACTATAAAACAAATAAAGAATTAATTATCGATTATGTAGGAAAAGGATGGGATGGTTCAGCCTTGAGTCATGGAAATGCCTGTCATGAAACATATGTAATACCTTGGGATGATATATTGTTTTTTGATGAAAATTGTAAAAATAAATACAGACAGCAAATTATAAGTGAACATGGTTATTTTAAATTACGTAATGCTAGAATTGAAAAATTGAACAAAGATTATGGATTGCCAAAAGAAACATGTGAGCAAGTAGTTCCATGTAAATATAAAGGGATTAAAAATGAATATTTTAGGCAAGTAATCAATAGTGTTATTTTTCCAATGTATTATAGTCATGATTTACAAAGAAATTATAAAGAATACATACCAATTGTTCAAATTGAAAATGGTAAAGTTTTAGTACCAGAAATTATATTGCCAGAAAGACTAAAATATAAAGATTTTGAAAGTATTGATGAAAGATAAATAAAATTACGAATTATAGAGAATATATTGGTAAATAATATAAAAAAGTTTAATAATAAAATTTTTAAGAAAGGAATTTTAATATGAAAAATAAAAATATAATTAAAAAAATTACACATGGCATGTATGTTTTAACTACAACTAATGGAGGCTGTATTGTTGATGCTGTATCTCAAATAAGTGGTGGAGATGAGCCTTTAATTTCTGTTGCAGTTATGAAAAAAAATTATACAAATGAACTTTTAAAGAAAAACAATAAATTTGCAATTTCGGTTTTAAGTAAAGATGTAAACCCAGAAATTATAAAAGTTTTTGGGATGAATTCAATGCGTGATATAAATAAGTTTGAAAAAGTTAAAACAACTCAAAAAGAAGAAATACAAATTATTGATGATTCAATTGGATATATGATATGTGAAATAATAGATTCTATCGACAATGATACTCATACTGTATTTATTGGAAAAATAATAGAAGCAGATTGTTTTAAAGAAGAAAAAGAGCCAATGACTTATGCATATTATCAAGAAAATAAAGAAGATTTATTGAAAATTACTACGGAAAAAGGAAAAACTGCATGGATTTGCACTGTATGCGGATATATATATTATGGGGATGAATTGCCAGATGATTTTAAATGTCCAATATGTGGAGTCGGAAAAGAGTTATTTAAATTAAAAGAAAACTAGTTAAAAAATAAAGTAACCAAATAAACTTAATCAAAAGTGTCTAGCTTTTAGGTTCAATTCAAAAAGGAGTTTACTTTTATTTTTCTATATAATAAAATCAAAGTAAATACAGTATTTTTGAATAAATATTATATTGTAATCATATTTTTTATTGGTGATGATTTGATGAAAAAATTTGTATTAACTAGAAAGAAAATAATTTTATTATTAGTTATTTTTATTAGTTTAATTTTTAGTTTTATTATTTTAAAAAAATTATTGGTATTTTCTTCAAAAGATGATATGTGTGCAGTAGAAGTAAACTCTAATAGTATATTAGTAAATGGATTTCAAGATGTAATTCAAAATCTTACTTCTAGAGAAGAAAAAGTTGCATATTTAACATTTGATGATGGTCCAAATATTTCAGTTACACCAAAAGTTTTGGATATTTTAAAAAAAGAGGATGTAAAAGCAACTTTTTTTGTAATTGGAAAATATGTAGATGAACATCCAGATATAATAAAACGAGTTTATGAAGAAGGTCATTATATAGCTAATCATAGCTATTCTCATAATAATGACATTCTTTATAAAACAGAAGAGAATTTTAAAGACGAAATTAATAAAACAGATAGTGCGATTGCTAAAGCTATAGGAAAAGAAAAATATTGTTCATATGTATTTAGATTTCCTAATGGATATATGTCTGCAAATAATAAATCTAAAAAGAAAAAGATGTTAGAAGTTCTTTCTAAAATGAATTATGCATATATAGATTGGAATTGTTTAAATAATGATTCTATGAAAAAGTATAGTTCAGATGAATTATTAAGAAATTTAAAAAAGTCTGCAGAAAATAAAAATACATTAGTTGTATTAATGCATGATACTAAAGATGTTAGTAATAGTTCTAATGTATTGCAAGAATCTATAGAATATTTAAAATCAAAAGGATATAGGTTTGAAAATTTTTATGATTTAATGAAATTTTGGAATTAGAAAATATAAATGTAAATATAATTTGTAAAGATTGAAAGTTATTTAAAATTCCTAATGATATGTAAAATTTACAAAAATTATTATATTTAAGGTAAAATAAGGTAAATTTGTTGACATAAAAACAAATGCTTGGTAAAATATATATAGAAGTTTTAAAAATACTAAAAAGAACTAATAAATAATTAATATGTATTTTTTACTAATTTAAAGAAGGGAATTATAACTATGACAGATTTAATAAAAAAATTTGGCATATGGATTTTAATTATTGCAATATTTTTATTAATTTTTTTGGGAATTTTATTATTACAATGTTTTGTATTTAATAAAGAAAGTTTTGAAACAAAATATGCAAATTCTAGTTATTTAAAATCTAAAAGAGAACAAGAAAAAAATAGTAGTGGAATTAATAAATTTATTAATGATGCTTACGATTCATATAAAGATGCTAATTCTAAAGGAGAAAATTATAATACATACAATTTTGATGATTCTTTATTATTATATGAAGGAAAGCAAGGATATTTTGGAGTAATAAAAGTTTTACAAAAACTAATAGAAAATGCAGATAATAGTTATTATGCTAAAACAAGTGTTAGAACAGAAAACTTTGGAAGTTTAACTAAAAAAATCGTTTATACAAATTCTAATGATTATAAATCAGATTTAGAAGAATTAAAAAATTCAATAGATAATACAGGAGATTATACAATTTCGTTTGGATATACTGCTTTACATACAGTTGTTAATGAAATTATAATTACAAAAAATTAACAAGATATAAAATCTGAATTTATTCTAAAATTATATTATTTAAAGATTTTATAAAATTATATATTTAAAATGAAGAAGACTATATAGAAATTTTGTTTTTTAATATTTCATATTGTCTTTTTTTTATTTTTAATTTTTTATGGATTTTTTTCTTAATATTTATTAAATATGATTTGAAATGAGTAGAAAATTTGTTTAGAAAA
Organism: Clostridia bacterium; assembly: GCA_022790975.1. Classification (GTDB taxonomy): domain Bacteria; phylum Bacillota; class Clostridia; order TANB77; family CAG-508; genus Scatovivens. The sequence goes on from JAAVYF010000053.1 coordinate 6,455, forward strand.
AGATTATAAGTATAAAAAAAGAGGCTTATTTTTTAAATATATATTATTTTTTTGTAGAATTAATATTTATAAATGCATAAAATATATTAATTAAAATAAATAATTGATATTAAATATAGAAGGTGATAAATAAATGAGTTTAAAAGGTATAGATGTAAGTGAGCATCAAGGAGAAATTGATTGGAATAAAGTAAAATCTCAAATAGATTTTGCAATATTAAGAATTGGATGGATTGGAAATAAATCAAATCATACTTTAGATTCTAAATTTGAAAGAAATTATAGTGAGTGTAAAAGATTAAATATACCAATTGGTATATATGTTTATAATTATTGTAACTCTGATGAAGGTATAAAATCAGGTGCAAATTGGACTATTGAAAAATTGAAAAATAAAAATTTAGAATTACCAGTTTATATTGATATGGAAGATGATAGTTTAATAAAATTGGGTAAAGAAAAACTTACAAATTTAGTTTATTCTTTTAATGAAATAATTCAAAAAGAAAAATTAATAGCAGGTGTGTATGCAAATAAGAATTGGTTTGATAATTATTTAAAATTAGAAGTTAGAAATAGTTTTACAACTTGGATAGCTCATTATGGAGTACCAGAAAATAGATATGATGGAGTATATGATATTCTTCAATATTCAGAAAGTGGTAGCTTATCTGGTATTAATGGATCTAAGGTAGATATGAATATAATGTATAAAAATTTAATTGGAGATTCTGGAAATGATGATAATGCGGATGATAAAAAGGAGGAATTTGAAGTGGCAAAAACATATAGAAATGGAAGCACAAAGGAAAATGTTTATGCTGATAGTGATTTAAAAACAAAAATAGGAACTTTAAATGCTTATGAGGTTTGCGAATGCTTAGGAATAGTAAATAAAGTTTATATTGTTAAATATAAAGTAAATGGAACTAATAATTATAAAATTGGTTTTGTAAAATATAGTGGAGGGGTAAAATAATATAAAAATAAATTTCTTATATTGAAAAAAAAGTAATTATAATGTATAGTAATTTTGTCTTAAATAAAATAGGGAGAAAATTATGAATACATTAGAAAAGTATATTTGTATATTTTTTATATATGCAATTGCTGGCTGGTTTATGGAAACTTTTAGAGGATATTTTAAAACTGGAAAATTTATAAATAGAGGATTTTTGATTGGTCCATATTTACCAGTATATGGTTTTGGAGTTACTTTAATTACTATTTTTTTGGAAAAATATGTAAATGATATCTATATATTATTTGGTATGTCTATAGTGCTTTGTGGAACATTAGAATATTTTACTAGTTGGATTATGGAAAAATTATTTAAGGCTAGATGGTGGGATTATCATAATAGAAAGTTTAATATAAATGGTAGAATTTGTTTGGAAACTTTAATTCCATTTGGAATATTAGGTACAGTTTTATTAAAATTTGCTAATCCGTTTATATTAAAAATTTTAAATAATATTCCTAATACAACGCTAGTTTTTATCTTGAAAATAATGTTAATTATTTTTATAGTGGATGTTATTATTTCATATACAGTAGTGATGAGTTTTAAGAAAACTGCAAAAGAAGTAGAAAATAAAGTTGTTAAAGATAACACTGAAGAAATGAGTAAAATGGTAAAAGAGGTAACTACTGAAAAAGTTAAAGAAATAAAAGAAAATGTAGAAGATGGATTAGAAGAGGCAAGAGAGAATCTAGAAGAATTTTCAAAAAATGTAAATGTTAGATTGAAATATACTAAAAGAAAAGTTTATTTTACAAGCAAGAAATTTATAGATAATTGGAAAGAATCTAAAGAAGAAATTAAAAGAAGAAGAGAGCTAACTATTTTAAGTTTACAGAATTTGTTTGAAGCTTCAAAAAAGAATATAAAAATGCATGCAGAACATTTTGCTGATAGTATAAAATATAAATTTACTTTTATGACAAATAAAGAATATACAGAGGTTGTAAAAGAAAAATTAATGGAAAAATCTTGGTTTACTAAAAGATTAACAAAGGCGTTTCCAAATATAACTTTTGTTTCTAAGAAGTTTAAGAACAAAAAGTAGAATTTGAGTTAAAATGAAGTTGTAAAAGTAATGGAATATATAATTTAAAATTACAAAATAATTATAGACATAAAAAATGACATTCTTTTTATTGTAAGAATGTCATTTTTTTATATAGTATAGAATGATTTTAAAATTATTAAAAAAGTTTTATAATAATAATTTTATTATAAGAATTTAGTAAATTTATTTTAATTCTAAAATTTTATGTGTATAATCTAAATTTGAAATAGAATTATTTTTATATCCTAAAGTGTAGATGTTAGTTGCTAAAATATCTTTCATTAACATATTTTGAAGGTGGGAGTCTTTGTTAGTTTCAAAAAATCTTTTTACAGAAACTACAATTTTAGCTTTTGGATTATGTTCTGCAATAGCTGAGATTATACGTTTTCCATGTTTGTTGAAGCCTAAAATACGAATATATGGAATAACTTTTTTTGAAACTGATATATCATGTTTAGTTATATTTAACAAAGCATATATGAATATTCTTTGAATTCTTGTTTGAGTAAATCTTTTTGATTTAATTTTTTGGATTAATATATCTAAATTATTTGTAGAATCCACAGCTTCTTTGATTTTATTTTCTAAGCCTTCAGTAACATCTTGAAGGTTTGCAATTTCTTTTAAACTCATTTTTCTTAAAGAGTAAATTATTTCTTTTTCAAATATTTTTAAATTTGGAATTATTTGACCGTTTTCTGATAATTTTTGGATTATTTCATAAGTTTCAAAAGGAACAACAGAATGTATATTTTGATCATTTAAAATCATATTTCTAATAGCTGTGCTACTTGTAATTCCATTATTTATTTGGCTAGAATTGTATTGTGCATAATCCCTTTTTATTGTAATAGGAGTTATTTGACTTTTTGTTCTTTTTAATGCTTTTAAATATTCTACACCCAATATATTATTAGGATTTTGAATTGCATCTATATAAATTGGGGAAGTTCCAAAATATTTTTGAATAGCAAGTTCTCTGGCTTTAGGATATGAAAGACCAGATTTTAGTTGGTATTTAATTAAATCAGAAAACTCTTTTGGTTCTTTAGCTAAAACTTTGGCTACATCATCAAGTGGTTTTATATCTCCAATTTCAGAACCAAAGGAAAGATAGTCTACAATTCCTAAAGCATTTAATATTTTAATAGCACCTTCTGCAAAATTTTCAGCACTAGAAGTGCTATATATAGTAGGTAGTTCAATAACTAAATCAATTCCTTGTTTTAAAGCCATTTCAGCTTTAGACCATTTATCTATTAAAGAGGTATCACCACGCTGAGCAAAATTTCCGCTCATTATAGCAATTGTAAAATCTGCTTTAGTTAGTTCTATAGATTTTTTTAAATGCATTATGTGTCCATTATGAAATGGATTATATTCAGATACTATTCCTAAAATTCCGCTCAAATAAAATTCCCTCCATGTATTGTAAATTAAAAAATTTATTGTTATAATACCATAGAAATGATAATTTGTAAATATCGACAAGAAAGGAATAATATGGAACATAATGTTGTAATTTATACAGATGGTGCATGTTCTGGAAATCCAGGTCCAGGAGGATGGGGAGCAATTTTAATGTATGATGATTATAAAAAAGAAATTTCAGGATATAATGAAAATACTACTAATAATATTATGGAAATAACTGCTGTTTTGGAGGCTGTAAAATTATTAAAATTTTCATGTAATATAAAAATTTATAGTGATAGTGCATATGTTGTAAATTGCTTTAAACAAGGATGGATTTATAATTGGCAAAAAAATAATTGGAAAACAGCTGATAAAAAACCAGTAAAGAATAAAGAATTGTGGGAAGAACTTTACAATAATCTTTTACAACATAAATTTGAATTTATAAAAGTAAAAGGTCATAGTGATAATGAGTATAATAATAGATGTGACTTATTAGCAACAGACGAGATAAAGAAAAATACATAAAATAAAATAATATAATATGATATGATATAATATAATTAAGATAGGGGGACCAAAATAATGATTATAATAGGTGTTACAGGAAATACTGGAGCAGGAAAATCTACAGTTAGTACAATAATAAAAAATAATACAAAGGCTTTAGTTTTAGATGCAGATATTATTGCTAAATCTATTATGGAGCCAGGAAACGAATATTATGAAGAAGTAGTTGAATTGTTTGGACAAAAAATTTTACAAACTAAACCAGCCAAAAATAAAGGAAAAATAGATAAAGCATCTTTAGCTAAAATTATATTTAATGATAATGAAAAACGAGAGCAAATGAATAAAATAACTTTTAAGTATGTAGGAAAAGAAATAAAAAAGGAAATTTTAGAAAATCAAAATAAAGAAATTATAGTTTTAGATGTTCCATTATTGTATGAAAGTGGATTTAATAAAATATGTAATTATGTAATTGGAGTTGTTGCTGATGAAGAAACTAAAATTGAAAGAATAAAAGAAAGAGATAAATTAAATTTAAATCAAATAAAGAAACGTTTAGAAACACAAAAGGATGAAGAATTTTTTAAGTCAAAAGCTGATTTTATTATCGAAAACCCTAAAAGAAATAGATATATAAATTTAGTTAAAGATACTTTAAAAGTAATACATAAGATAAAGGATGAAACAATAAACAAGAAATAGAAAGGTCAAAATATTAATGAAGGTATCAGAATTTAATTATGAATTACCTAAGGAACTAATTGCCCAACATCCTTATGATAAAAGAGATGAAGCAAGACTTATGGTTTTAGATAGGGAAAAACAAACAATAGAACATAAGGTTTTTAAAGATATAATAGATTATTTAAATCCAGGAGATTGTTTGGTTATAAATAATACAAAAGTGTTACCAGCAAGGCTTTATGGAGAAAAAGATACAGGAGCTAAAATAGAATTTTTACTTTTAAAAAGAATAAATGAAGACTTTTGGGAAGTTATGGTAAGACCTGGAAATAAATTAAAACCTGGAACTAAAGTAATGTTTGGAAATGGTTTATTAAAGGCAGAAATTTTAGAAGTTTTAGATGGAGGAAATAGGAAAGTAAAATTTGAATATGAAGGAATTTTTAATGAAGTTCTAGATGAGATTGGTTTGATGCCACTTCCGCCTTATATTACAGAAAGACTAAAAGATAATAATAAATATCAAACAGTATATGCAAAATATGAAGGTTCAAGTGCTGCTCCAACAGCAGGTCTTCATTTTACTAAAGAACTTTTAGAAGAAATAAAAGAAAAAGGTATAGAAATTGCAAATGTAACTCTTCATGTTGGAATTGGAACCTTCAGACCTGTTAAAGTTGAAAATATTGAAGAACATAATATGCATTCAGAACACTATTACATAAAATCAGAAGATGCCGAAAAAATAAATAAAGCAAAAAAAGAAGGACATAAAATAATTGCAGTTGGTACTACTTCTTGTAGAGTATTAGAATCTGTTGCTGATGAAAATACTGGCTTAGTACGTGAAACAGAAGGAGATACAAATATTTTTATCTATCCGGGCTACAAATTTAAATGTATAGATAATTTAATCACAAATTTTCACTTGCCAGAATCAACATTAATAATGCTAGTATCAAGTTTAGCAGGAAGAGATTTTATTATGAAAGCATATAATGAAGCTGTAAAAGAAGAATATAAGTTTTTTAGTTTTGGTGATGCAATGTTAATAAAATAATCTTTAAAAAGAGAAAGGAATTAATCAATTAAATAAATTAATATTTCAATATAATTGATTATATGAGATACAAATGAGTAATGATAATTTACCAATGAAACAAGAAAAGCAATTAGTTGATTTAAAAACTCAAAAAAATATTACAGATATTTTAAAAAAATCTGGAAAAGTTATTTCAAGTTTAGGAATAGCAGGAGGAGCAATATTAATAGGAGGAACAGTGGCAATAGTTGCTCCAGCAGTAGCACCAGTAGTATCAACTTTAGCACTTATGGGAGCCACTATATCATCTGCAAAAGCTTTGTCAAATATTGTATATAAGTCAGAACCAAGTCTTACATTTGTTTCAAAAAAATCAACAGATGGAACTATTAGTATTTTTCAAGATGCACTATCATTACCTTCATATTTAAGAGGTATAAGTATTGCAGATAAAGCAAGTATTATGGGACTTCAAACTTTAATAGGTTTTCAAAGATTTAAAGCAGATTGTAAAGTAAATGGAACTCCTACAATACAGAGTAATGATAAAATGGTTTATGAGCAGAAATTTTCAACTGTTACACATTCAGTTAATTTAAACAATTTAAAAGCATTAGCTGATGCGGGATATATAGAAATTTTAGAAGAGCAAGAAGAGGTACATCGTATAGAAGGTATTGAAAAGGCACTTAGAATAAAACCTAGGAAGATGAAAAGCTTACTTATAATGGAACAAATTGGATTTGCTAATATATCTGGAATAAAGAAAACATTTTCTGCTTTTTTAAGTGGTGATAAAGAAAAACTAGAAAGCATGAAAAAGACTATGAAAAAAGTTACTTTTAGATTAACAGATAAAGAAATTAATTTTGAAGATATTTATAAAAAAATAAATGGATATGAACCATATGAAAATGAAGAAGAAAAGAAAAATTTAAAAAGACTTAGAACTATTTTTGGAAATGGAAATTCTAGAGTACCAGGAGTTTTATCAGATAGAGCAATGCTACAAGAAGATGGAGCAAAATATATGGATAGAAAATCAAAAATTGATATACATTATGATAAATTTGGTAGACCTGTATTAGAATATGATGCTAAAGAGAGTTTTGGAGAGAAAATAGATAGAGAATATGGCGTGAAAAAAATTGATAGAAATTTAAAAAAATCCAGAGAAAAAACAACATTAGATGATAGATTAAAAGAAGGAATTGATTTTGATAGATTGGCAAAAGCGCAAAGAAAAATTGCTACAGAAGAAAAATTAGTAGATGATAAACAAGTAAATAAAGATAGAGAAGAATAGTAAGGAGGAAAGATGGAAAAAGCAATAACATATGAGCTACTACATGTAGATAAAAATTCTGGAGCAAGAAGAGGCGTAATTCATACACCACATGGAGATATTCAAACACCTACATTCATGCCTGTACGGAACGCAAGGTACAGTTAAAGCAATGACAACTGATGAATTAAAAGAAATGGTAAAAGCAGAAATTATTTTAGGAAATACATATCATTTGTTTTTAAGACCAGGACATAATTTAGTAAAAGAAGCAGGTGGTCTTCATAAATTTATGAATTGGGATAGACCAATTTTAACAGATAGTGGAGGTTTTCAAGTATTTAGTTTAGGTCCACTTCGTAAAATAAGAGAAGAAGGTGTGGAATTTCGTTCGCATTTAGATGGAAGTAAAAAATATATAAGTCCAGAGATATCAATGGAAATTCAAGAGGCTCTTGGTTCAGATATTATGATGGCTTTTGATGAATGTTGTCCATATCCATCTACATATGATTATACAAAAAAATCAATGGAAAGAACTACAAGGTGGGCTATTCGTTGCAAAGAAGCTCATAAAAATGTTGAAAAACAAGGTTTGTTTGGTATTATTCAAGGTGGATTTTATAAAGATCTAAGACAGCAGAGTGCAAAAGAATTAATAGAATTAGATTTTCCAGGATATGCAATAGGTGGAATTAGTGTAGGAGAACCAAAAGAAGAATTTTTAGATATTTTGAATTTTACAACCCCACTTATGCCAGAAAATAAACCAAGATATTTAATGGGAGTTGGAACGCCAGACTATTTAATAGAAGCTGCTCTTAGCCGGAATAGATATGTGTGATTGTGTACTTCCTACAAGAATTGCTCGTCATGGAACTGCAATGACAAGTAGTCGGAAAAGTAGTAGTTAGAAATGCTACATACGAAAGGGATTTTTCACCTTTAGATAATGAATGTGATTGCTATACATGTAAAAATTATACAAGAGCTTATATAAGACATTTAATAAATGCTAAAGAAATTTTAGGAGTAAGATTACTATCAATTCATAATCTTAGATTCTTGACTAAATTAATGGAAAGAGTTAAAATAGAGATAGAATGTGATAATTTAAAAAATTTTAGAGATGAATTTTATGAAAAATATGGATATATAAAATAGTTATACAAGAGAGGAGAATTAGATATGAGTGAATTTGATAGAGTTACATTACAAAAAGAAGTTGAAAAAGAGAAAAAGAAAAAAAGTCTTTTAATTGGTATGGGAGTATGTATAGTAATAATTGTTTTATTAACATTTTTTGTAATGTACTATAAAAGGGTTGATGCAACTACGTTTAAACTTTATATAAATGGTCAGCAAGCTAAATGTTCATCAGATTTTTATATTAAAGATAAAAATGGAAAAATATATATAAAAGCTAAAGAATTAGCTTCGCTTACTGGATGGACTTATCAAAATGGAGAATATGGTTCATTTACAGAAGATACAAATAGTGGATATTTTCAAAATGATTATGAAGTAGCTTCATTTTCAGTAGGTTCAAATACATTAAAAAAATATATTCAAGTTTCAAATTCAATTTTAAATAAAGATGATGATGATAAAGATTCAGAAACTATAACATTTACTGCTGCTAATCCAAATGGAACTTTAGAATCTTCAAAATTAAGTTTACCTATTATTTCATCTAATAATCAAGTTTATATTCCTTTAGAAAGTGTACCAGATATTTGTTGTTCAAAAATAACATTTGACAATAATAAAATGATTATATATGATCAGGCGTATTTGATAAGTTTAGCACAAACAGTTGCAGCAGAAAATGGATATACAACTTTAAGTGGAGTTTACGAAAATATTAGAGCTCTTGCTTATGGTATGTGTGTAGTGGAAAAAGATGGAGTATATGGTGTTGTTACATTAAATAATGCAGAGCAAGTTTTAGGATTTAAATATTCAGATATATTATTTCAACAAAATGTTAAAGAATTTTTTGTAAAAGCTACTGGAAATGATGGAGGAGAAACTGTAGGAGTTGTTGATTATACAGGTTCTTCAATAATATCTCCAAAATCATATGAGAAAATTTCTATATTAAGTGATGAACTTGGTTTATATGTAGTAGAAAAAAATAATAGATATGGAGTTTTAGATAGACAAGGAGATATAATAGTACATGCAGAATATGATTCTATAGGTTTATCTGAAACTGAAATAGATAAATTTATTTTAACATCTGAAGATAATACATATATGTTATTTGATAATACAATTATTGTAGAAAAAGACGCAAAATGGGGGCTATTTAATTTAGAAGGTAAATGTGTTTTAGACCCAGTTTATATTGCACTTGGATATAATATAGTAAATGATGTAAATGCTGTTAAAGATTCTGAAAATGTTTTAACAATAGAAGGCAAAGATATAGAAATGAGTGATGGAACTACAAGAACAGTTCAAGCAATTGTAATTCAATATAAAGGAAATACAGAGGAGAATATATATTATGGTTTATATGATGCAGTTTCTGAAAAACTTATTGTACCATGTGTTTGTGATAGAATTTATTCAATAACAAAAAATGGTGAAACATTATATTATATGGAATATAATGGAAATTTATATGAATTTGTATCTTATATGGCAGCAAATCCAGGAATATTTTAATTAATGTAAAATAAAAAACTTAAGTAAAATTTTATGATATTTTTACTTAAGTTTTTTTATAATATTTTTAATATAATAAAAAGAAATAAATAATAAAATTATTTTAATTCTGTAAAATTAAAGTAAGCAATTGCTTTTATTTAAAAAGAATAATAATAAAATTATTTATTTCTTTTTTTATAAAATTAATTTTTGTAATATATTTTGAGCAAATAAATATAATTTATTAAAAAGATTTGGAGGAAAATATATGGAAGATAAAGCTTTAGATAGTGGAAACACTATAAAAATATTATTGAAAAATTTAATAATATCATTTTTATTTTCATTTTTGCTAATGATAATATTATCAATTTTATTAAGTACAACAAATTTAAATGAAGATATTATAAATTCAGCTATTATTTTTATTTCTGCATTTAGTATATTATTAGGAAGTTTTTTAGCAAGTAAAAAATTAAAATTAAAAGGAATTATTGTGCGGAATTTTAGAAGGAATTTTATATATGGGAATTTTGTATTTAACTTCAAGTATAGCTAGTTCAAATTTTTCTATTGGCTTTGAAAGTATTGTGATGATACTTATAGGAATTGCTTCTGGTGCTTTGGGAGGAATAATAGGGGTAAATTTAAAATAATAATTATGTGTTAAAAATATATAACATAAAAAGAAGAAAATTTAAATAGCATAAATAAATAAAAAATACTTGTAAAAATATAAAAATAATGATAATATCATATGGAAAAACGTATGAGGGAGATTGAATACTATGCAAATGATAAATAATAAAGGTGTAACTTTAATTATATTAGTTGTAACGATAATTGTTTTGATGATACTTGCAACAATAGCAGTTAATTATGGTATTTCATCAATACGTGAGGTTCAAAACAATAAAATAGAATCAGAACTTACAATAGTTCAAGGTGCTATAATTCAACAATATACTTTGCTGAAGAGTAAAAATGGACTTAATAAGCAAGCTAAAGTAATTACTACAGATAAACCTCTTGCATCTGATGCAGATAGACCCAAAGATTTAATTGGAACTAGAATTGCAGATACTATAACAATAGAAAATGAAGGATTTAATAAACATTTAGTTAATTATAGTTCATCTTCTTCAACACAATCAAATTTAAAATATGAGCAATATTACTATAAGTTAGATGAAAATGATTTAAGAACTCTTGGAATAAAAAAAGGAGCAGAAGAGTATTCAATAGAGTATGAATATATAGTAAATTATTCAACTGGTGAAATATATGATATGGGAAATAAACAATATTTTCAAACAGATTATACAAATAGTTCCCCAGTCTATTTGGAAGGAACTGATTCAAAAATAGAAAATCAAAACTATGTTTTTAACGACGAATAGGGAGATTCTTTATGAATATTAATATAATGCATGAATTACGGTAAATATATAAGTGAAGATAGAATTTTTGTAAATGAACCAATGAAGAAACATACTTCTTTTAGAATTGGTGGACCAGCAGATTTTTTTATTATTTTAAAGTCAATAAAAGAATTAATAGAAGTCCAAAATTTTGCTAAAGAAAGTTTAATTCCATTTTTTATAATTGGAAATGGTAGTAATTTATTGGTTTTAGATAAAGGAATTAGAGGAATTGTTGCTAAAATTGAATTTAATGAATTAGATATAGATTGTGAAAATGGAAAAGTAATTGTATCTGGTGATTATTCAGTAAGTAAATTATCTAGAAAATGTGCAAAACTTTCTTTAAGTCGGAATAGAGTTTTTAGCTGGAATACCAGGAACAATTGGTGGAGCAATTAGAATGAATGCAGGAGCATATGGGCAGGAAATTAAAGATGTTGTAGTAAAAACAACATATGTAGATGATAAAGGAAATATTAAATATTTTTCAAATGAAGAGCAAAAGTTTGAATATAGGAGTAGTATTTTTAAAGATAAACCATATATAATTACAGAAGTAGAATTAAAATTGCAAAGAGATAATGAATCTCTTATAAATGCTAAAATTGATGAAATGATGAAAAATAGAATTGAAAAGCAACCTATAGATTTTCCTTCTGCTGGAAGCACATTTAAAAGATTACCAAATTTAATAACAGCAAAATTAATAGATGATTGTGGTTTAAAAGGATATTCTATAGGAGGTGCTGAAGTTTCAAACAAACATGCTGGATTTATAATAAATAAAGGAAATGCTACTGCTAAAGATGTTTTAAAATTAGTAGAACATATAAAAGAAGAAGTATACAAAAGATTTAATGAAAAAATAGAATTAGAAGTTTTAATAATAGGAGAAGAGTAAATCATGAAATCTTTTTTAGAATGGTTTAAAGCAGGTACTAAAGTAAAAAGATGGATATTTTTAATTGTAGTAGGTATTACTTTAACATGTTATGCATTTATGCAGGTTCTTACAAGAGATTCTGTTATAGTTAAAGATGTTGTAAAAATTATTATAGAATTTGCATTAGGCTTTTTATTTATTATTATAGGAATTATATTTATTCAAAAAAGGAATTTAGAAATATTAATTGAAGCAAATGATGGAGATTCTGAAAAAGGAAAAAAAGCAAAAGTAAATATAAAATCATTAATTTTTAATAGAAAAGTTTATGATGAAGGTCCTAAAATAGTTGTAATAGGTGGCGGCGAAGGACTGAATATGGTTATTAGAGGTTTAAAAAAATATACCAATAATATAACAGCTATTGTTACAATGTCTGAATATGGAGAATTTCCAAGTAACTCAAGACAAATATTAGATACATTACCATTAAATGATATAAAAGGAAGTATTTCTGCATTATCTGACCAAGAAGTTCTTATGAGTAAACTTATGAATTTTAATTTTAAAGATGATACTTTGAAAGGGTTAAATTTTGGAGATATCTATATGCTTGCAATGAGCGAAATATATGATAATATTTCAGAAGCAATTAGAAAAAGTACAAAAGTTCTTAATATTACAGGACAAGTTCTACCAGTAACATTAGATGAAATAAAAATATGTGCAGAGCTTGCTGATGGTACTACAATTGAAAGAAAGAGTAAAATAGTAGAAACTGTATCTGAAAAAATTGAAACTATAAATAGAGTTTATATTAGTCCATCAAATTGTAGACCTGCTCCAGGAGTTTTAGAAGCAATTGAAGATGCAGAAGCAATTATAATAGGACCAGGAAGTCTATATACAAATGTTTTGCCAAATTTATTAGTAAAAAATGTTGCCAAAAAAATTAAAGAAACTAAAACTATAAAACTATATATATCAAATATAATGACTGAGCCAGGTCAAACAGACAATTATTCATTATCAGACCATATAAAAGCTATACATAGTCATGTTGGTAGAGGTATTATAGATTATTGTTTAGCAGATACAAGTGATTTAATTCCAGAATATGTTAGAAAATACAATATGGAAGGTTCAGATATAGTTGAATTAGATAGTACAAATGTTACAGCAGAAGGTATTAAGCTTATAAAACGTGATTTATCTTCATCAAGAAATGGTGTTATTAGACATGATGCTGATAAAGTTGCCAAAATTATAATGGAACTTATATGTAATGAATTGAGATTTAGGGATTTACAAAACGATACAGAATATTTACTAATAGATTCTGTTTTAAAATCTCAAAAAAAATATTTGGCAAAACAAGCGAAGAAGAGTAATAAAGCTAAAAGAGTTATTAAGAATCAAGAGCCAAGAGCTAAACATAGAGAAAAAAGGACAAGCAAATTCGCAGAAAAATATAAAGATAGAGTTCAATCTATTCAAAACTCAGATGCTAAAACTATAGAAAATAAAAAAGTGGCAGAAAAATCAAATAAGATTGAAGAAAAAATAGTTAGTAAAAAAAATGCAGAAAAATTAAATAAAATGGAAGAAAAAAATATTAGTAAAAGAGAAAAAATAAATCCAAAGAAAAAAGTAAAAAGCAATAAACATATAAATTCATAATATGAGTTTTTGTTAATATTAAATAAAAGAGGTTACAAATGAAAATAGAAAAAAAAGATTTAAATTTAAAAGATGGCATTCACAAAGAATGGGTAATAACAAATGGATTAGGTGCTATTTGTGGTTCAAGTGTAATAGGAGCAAATACTAGAAGATATCATGGTTTGCTTGTTGCCCCGCTTTTACCACCAGCAAGGCGTTATTTATTAATTTCGAAATTGGATGAAACAATTAAAATTGGAGAAGAAAATTATAATTTATATACTAATTTATGTGAAAATTATGTTTCTGATGGTTTTAAATATTTAGAAAGTTTTGAAAAGGATTATATTCCAACATTTACATATAATGTTAATGGTGTTAAAATAATTAAAAAAATTTCAATGGTATATCTTAGAAATACAGTTGTTGTTACATATAGAATTGAAAATGCTAATAAGCAATCAATATTAACATTAACACCTATTGTGAATTTTAGAGATTTTCATAGTTTAACATCTGGACGTCAGTTTTCATTAAAACAAAAAATAGATAAAAGTAAAGTACGTGTTGAAGTTGATGGGAATGCTTCAACTCCTATATATATGTATATAAAAGATGCAAATTATATAGAGCACATTAATGATACATTTAAAAACATGTATTATTTGAAGGAAGATGAAAGAGGTTTTTATCCAGAAGAGAATCTAGCTGTTTCTGGTAGATTTGAAATAACAATAGAACCAAATGAAGTAAAGGAAATTACATTTATTGGTTCATTAGAAGAAAATATTGAAGAAATAGATGGATTTAAAGTTATAGAAAAAGAAATACAAAGATTAAAAAAAATAATAGATATAGCTGATTTAACAGTTCAGAAAGATAAGATGTTAAAAAAAGAAAAAGAATATAATGAATTTATAAAAGATTTAATTATTGCAACAGATAATTTTGTTATATTTAGACCATCTTTTGGGTGGCATTCAATACTTGCAGGTATACCTTGGTTTTTAGATTGGGGAAGAGATGCACTTATTGCTTTTGAAGGAACTGTTTTAGTTACAAAAAGATTTGATATTGCAAAAGAAGTTATGCTTACTTTTACAAGAGATATAAAATATGGTTTAGTACCAAATGGATATTCTGGCTTTGACAATAGACCACTTTATAATAGTGTAGATGCTTCACTTTTGTTATTTGAACAAGTAAATAAATATTTAGAATATACAGGTGATTATGAATTTATTCAAGAAAACATTTACGAATCATTAAAAACTATAATAACAAATTATAGTAAAGGTATTGATTTAGATAATAATAATATTTATATAGATAAAGATGGATTAATTTCTTCTGGAAGAGAAGAAACTCAAAATACATGGATGGATGTTAAAATTAATGATTTTGCTGTTACTCCTAGAAATGGTAAAGTTGTTGAAATAAATGCTCTTTGGTATAATGCTTTAAAAACCTTAGAAAAATTAGCAAATAAGTTTGGTGATTTAGATGTTGAAGAGAATTGTAAAAAAGTAGCAAGTAAACATAAAAAAGTATTTAATAAAAAGTTTTATAATGAAAAGAAAAAATGTTTATATGATGTTTTAGGTGATGAAAAAATTAGACCAAATCAATTATTTGCTTTTTCTTTAAAATATCCAGTTTGGAATTTTAAATTAGAAAATACTTATAATATTTTTAATACTATAACAGACAAACTTTTATTAAAGTATGGATTAAGAACACTAGCCAAAAATGAAAAAGAATATATACCAGTTTATGAAGGAGATTCTTTTAAAAGAGATATGAGTTATCATCAAGGTATACCATGGCCATGGCTTTTAGGATTATATTTTGATGCTATGAAAAATTTAATAAAAGAAGAAAAAGATAAAAAAATTAAAGAAGAATTACAAGAAAAATATAAGGATTTTGTAGAAACAACATATAATACATTTAAAAAAGAAATTAATAGTGAAGATTGCATAGGAGGAATTTCAGAGGTTTATAATGCTAAAGCTCCATATAAGCCGGGTGGAACTTGTAATCAAGCTTGGAGCGTTTCAGAGGTTTTAAGGATTGTTATAGAATATAATAAATTGTTTAATTAAAATATAAGAGTTAGATATTAGAAGATTATAATTCTAATTTCTAACTTTTAATACTATGGTGTATTAAAATGGTGAAGAATCAAAAAATGTATTAACATACAAGAAATTGTAATTAAAACAATTATATATTTTAAGATTTAAAAGTGTACGAAATAGAGGAGGAAAATGGACGCAAAATATATACAAGATAAACTAAATACAAAATTTATAGGAAATAGATTAGATTATTATGAAACAATAGATTCAACTCATTTATTAGCAAAAAAATTAAGCATAAATGAGATTGAAAATGGTATGATTATTTTTGCAGATAATCAAACTAGTGGTATTGGCACTCATGAAAGAAAATGGTTTACAGGAGATGGTCAAAATCTTTCATTTGATATGATATTTAATACACAATTTGATATAAAAAAAATAGAAAATTTAACTTTAACTTTAGCAGAATGTATAGTAAAAACATTAAAAGAATTATATAATATAGAAGCTTATATAAAAAAACCAAATGATGTAATTTTAAATGGCAAAAAAATAGCTGGTATACTTACAGAAACTGTTGCAGTTGGTAATATTATAAAAAAGCTTTTTATAGGTATTGGAATTAATATAAATCAGACATATTTTCCCGGTTCTTTAGAAAACTTAGCTACTTCATTAAAAAATGAATTTGGAAAAGAATTCGATAGGCTTGAAGTATTTTCCAAATTTTTAGAATTGTTTGAAAAAGAGTATTTTAACATTATAAATATAAAAGAGGAGAATTAACTAAAATGAAAAAAGACTCTGAATTTTATCAGTTAATATATTATATATGTAAAGAAAAAAACATAAATTTAAAGCAAGCATCTTTTGGATATATTACTGAATTAGAAAAAAATGGAATCAAAAAGCATATGGTAGATGAATGCTTGGAATTGAATTCTTCAAGTAGTTCTAAAATTGCTTCAGATAAATTTGCAACATATAGTGTGCTAGTGCAAAATTTTGTTCCTACAATAAAATATAATATGGTATTTAATCCAAAAACTAGAGCCGATTATGAAAACAAAGATATGTTAAAGGCTATGATATGGTTTGATGAATATGAAGGTAAAGTAATATTAAAAGCTAATAATTCTTCAGAAGGAAAAGATGTATTTTTTATTGATAATAAAGAAAAATTAAAAGAAAAAATTATAGAAGAATTCAAAAATGGTAATAATAGTGTTAGTATATGTCCATTTTATAATATAAATTTTGAATATAGAACTATTTTTTTAGATGGAGAAATATTATGTTATTATAAAAAACAGAAACCATATGTTATAGGCAATAATAAAGATTCTTTAAGAGAATTAATTTCAAAATTAGATATTAATGAATTTTATGAAAATTTAGATTTAAATTATGTTCCAAAACAAGGAGAAAAAGTAGAAATTTTTTGGAAACATAATCTTTCTCAAGGCGCGATAGCAACATTAGAAATAGATGATAAAATAAAAGAAAAATTAAAAAACATTGCAATAAGTGCTGGAAAAGCAATTGGAATAAGATTTGCTAGTATAGATATTGCAGAACTAGATACAGGAGAACTTTTAGTAATAGAAATTAATTCTGTTGTATGTATGAATAAATTTTCAAAACAAGTTAAAAATGGTTTAGAAATTGAAAAAAATATATTTTCTAAAGCAATTGATAAAATGTTTGATTAAATAAAAGAATATAATATACAATTAAGTAAAAACATATTATATAGTATAAAATATTATTTTAATTTGAAAATTAGAAATATAAGTTATATACAATAATTTGTTTAAAATCTGATTACAAATTCAAAAATGATGTGATAAATAAAAAAGAGAACGTCAGAAACGTTCTCTTTTTTGGTACTTTAGAAATTTGCTACAATCCTCTAGCTAGCCACATTATGCCAGCTACTACAATTATAAAGGAGATTACCCATAAAAGGCATCCTCCTTTATGCCCTGGTTCATAATCATCATTACCGCTAATATAATCATGGTTGTGATGATGACATGGACATGGACATGGAGGAGGTGGTGGCGGTGGTGGACCCCATCCCCATCCTGACCAGCCTCCCATACCGTAGAAATCTCTCATAGTTACACCTCCATTTTTTTGCTAGTCAGTTGACTGCTGTTTGCCTATATTTTGATATCTCGTGTTGCAATTAAGACAACAGGTTTTGAATGCAAAGCAATCAATCAATATCATACTATAAATTATATCATAAATAATATAAAAAGTAAAAAATATAAAGTTTATTTTTTTAAACAATATATGTAACTCTTATAAGTTTATTTTAATATTGATTTTGGAAGATTAATATTTTATGTTAACAAATCAAATTCAATTATAATGTAGATGAAAATGATAATGATAATAAATTTAAAATTTATATAATTTAAGTCATTTAAAATAAGAAAGAACTGTATTATATAATTTTTTTCAAATAAATAAGTAAATAATTTAAAAAAATCTGTAAGTAATTGACATTTTTTGTATTTATATATATACTTTTTAAAAATAGCAATAAAAAGATTTTTCAAAATGTAAATATTTTTGGTGATATAGAGATATACTTAAGGAGGAAATATAAATGAACAAAAGAATAAAGAAATTTTTTATTTTCTTTATAATTTTAAATATAGCATTATTTGTAAATTCATATGTTAGTTATGCAGGAACAGAAAGCACAGATATAAATGGAATTGATGATAATTTATATCCAGGAATAAAATCTAAAATTCAAACACTTCAATCACAACATCCAAACTGGACATTTAAAGTTGAATATACTGATCTTACATGGGAGGAAGTTATTAATGGTGAACACCAATATCATGGAGCAGTAAATAATCCAAGTAATTTGGTACCTAATACTAGTGCTAGTTATGCAGGTTTATGGATTTGTGAGATTTGCGGAAAAGAAAAATGTGATACAGGTTCATGGTATTGTGCATCAAAAGAAGCACTTGAGTATATGATGGATCCTAGAAATTCAATAAATAATACAGATGTTTTTCAATTTTTACAGTTATCTGCTAGCCGGAGATTTTACTAATAATGAAACAGTTAAAAATGTTTTAAGAAATATGGCATCAACAACAAATTATTTAGATGAAGAATGTATTAATGCTATTATTAAAGCAGCAACAGATTATCATGTTGACCCATATTACATAATGGCAAAAATTATAGATGAACAAGGTTCAAAGGTAACTCCATTAATTGCTGGAAATGGTTATAATGGAAATTATGTACGGATATTATAATTTTTTTAATATAGGAGCTACAGGAAATACAGGAAATTCCTCAGCAGTTATACAAAATGGTTTAGCATATGCTGCTGCTCAAGGATGGTCAAGCAAAACAGCTTCAATTGTTGATGGGACAAGAATTATTGCACAAAATTATATTGCAAGAGAACAAGATACATTATATTATCAAAAATTTAATGTGGTTGGAACTAATAGATATAATCATCAATATCAACAAAATGTATTAGCAGCTCAAAATGGTGGTTCATATCTTTTAAAACTATATAAAAAAATGGACAGTTCTTTATCTGGAAATTATACTTTTTTAATTCCTTTATATAAAAATATGCCGACAAATGCATGTAGTAGACCATCTACAACAATACAAAGAGAAGATAATTCTTCTATAAAAATGGGAGATTTAAATGGAGATGGAATGGTTAATGTAATTGATGTTGTAGCCATGATAAATTATTTAAATGGTCAAAATAATTTATCAGGAAATAATTTGTTAGCTGCAAAATTAACAGGGGGAGCAAATGTAACAGTTTTAGATGTAGTTTTATTAATAAATTATTTAAATGGAACAGCAGTACTTCCAAGCTCTGGAGTTCAGACAGGTACTCTTATTAGTTCTTCAAATTTAAGATTATCTCCAAATGGAACTGTGTTTACAACTCTAAATTCAGGAATATCAATAAAAATATTATCTTTAGGAACACAAGAAATTAATGGATATTATTGGGATTTAATAGTTACATCTAAAGGATTATATGGTTATATAGCAAGAACAAATTATAAGTAAATGACATTTACCTTGAGAAAGGAATGATATTAAAATGGAAGATACAAACGAAAATGTAACTCAAAAAAAATATAATAAATTTTCAATTATATTAATGATTTTAATTATTATTGTAGCTATTTTAATAGTTTTAGAATTAACAACAGGAATTGTTTTTGATGCATTTTCTAATATAAAACATGTGTTTTTTAGAGGAATAGGAATTGAACTAAAAGAAGGAAACTCATCAGGTAATATAAATAATTATGGATATATTGCAGAAGATACTAAATATATATATTATATGTGTCCAAATGAAAATGGTAAGTATATTGGAATTTCAAAAGTTTCCAAAAAAGATGTAACAGGTAAACAGGAAAGATTAATAGAAGGAAATTGGGAAATTGCAAGTATTAGTTCATATGGAAATTATATATATTTTGTTACATTGTTAGAAAATAATGTAGATAATAAAAATGTTGATAAAGTTGACAATCAAATTCATAGAATAAAAAAAGATGGTTCAAAACACGAAATAATAAATGATAATGAATTTAATAATTATTCATATAAAATTTCTGTAGTAGATAATAAAGTTTACTATATAGGTGATGATGAGTGTATATGGTATATGGATTTAAATGGAAAACACAAAACAAGACTAAATGAGAATGCTACTGGATTTGAGCTTGTTACAGATAAATATATTATTTACAATATGACTGAAACATCAGCAAGTGGTGAAATTAGTATAGTAACATATATTATGGATAGAGATGGAAAAAATGCAAGAAAAATAAGTGATGAAAGACTTTACACCTCAGTAATTTATGATGATTATATTTATTATTTAACATTAGATAGGTATCTTCATAGAAAAAAAATAGATGGAAAAGAAGACGAAATGCTTTCAGATAATAGAATTTTTAATTTGAATGTTAGTGAAGATGGAATTTTTTATTTTGATTATAAATATAATTCTGAAAATAAATTTGAGAGTATGAGTATATGTAGAATGGATTTAGATGGAAAAAATAATAAAGAATTGCATAAATTAGAAAAAAGTTCAAATTCATTATGTATTACAAAAGACTGGGTATTTTATTTGGATAGTAATGATGACCAAGGAAGAATGGAATTGATTTCATTTGATGGAGTACAAAAAATAATACTTTTTGCTTTAGATTATGATAATTACTATTATTTAACAGATAAAGACCAAAATAGTGATGAACAAAATAATGTTGAAAATGAAGTTCAAAATAGTACTGTAGAAGGGAATGTTATTACCGAGAATAATGTAAATAATTAAAATATAGAAATACAATTATAAATATATTTAATTAGTTATTAGAAAAATAATTAAATAAGCTTCTGCTTATTGCATAAACTTTTATAGCATATTAAGCTTGAAGTAAAACTATTTAAGGAAATTTGGTTAGTATTATACATGTATTTACGTAACTTTAATTTCCTTTTTACGTTTCTATATCTTGAGTTTCTACCTAAATTTTAGTCTTGATAAGGCAATCTTAGTGATAGGTTAGTAACATTTTCTTGTAAATTGGAAATAAAAAATTTTCCTAAATTAGTAAAAATATAATATTATAAAAAATTTTGATTATATTGGAAAATTGTAAATAAAATTAAATGAAATACTTCACAATAAAAATAATTTATGGTACAATACAAACGTATATATAGGTTTGAACTTTTATCAATAATAATATTTGCCACTATAGCTCAGTTAGCAGAGCAACGGATTCGTAACCCGTAGGTCAGCAGTGCAATCCTGCTTAGTGGCTCCAAAATAAAATAATGTTTTGAAATAAAAAATAAATAGAATAATATCAAAATTTAGGAGGAAAAATGGCAGTACCTGGTTTTCAAGAATTTATGTTACCAATGCTTAAAATATTTGGAGATAAAAAAGAACATAAAGTTTCAGAATGTACAAATGAAATTAGTAAATTGTTTAAATTTACAGATGAAGAATTATCTGAAAAAACACTTATTAGTGGTCAAAATGTAATTAATAATAGAATTGGATGGACACTAAAATACTTAAAGTTTGCTAAATTAATTGATTCTTCTCAAAGAGGTGTATACATAATAACAAATAGAGGTTTAGATGTTTTAAAACAAGATATTGATAAAATTAATATTAAATTTCTAAAACAATATGATGATTTTAATGAAGCAAGAAAAGGAAAGAGTAAAGAAAAAAGTAAAAAAGATGTAATTGAAGAAGAAGAAACTCCTATAGATAAAATAGAAGATATTGTAGATGAACTAAATAAACAATTAGCAGATGAGCTTTTAAATATTATTTTGGAAAAAGATTGGATTTATTTTGAAACTTTTGTTGGTGCAGTTTTAATAAATTTGGGTTATGGAGATGGAACATTAAAATCTTTTAAAGTTACTGCAAAGACAAGAGATGGAGGAATTGATGGTATAATTAGCCAAGATAAATTAGGTCTTGATAAAATTCTTATTCAAGCTAAGCATTATAAAAAAGGAAATAATGTAGGTTCTAAAGATATTAGAGATTTTAGTGGAGCTATGAGAAAAGCCCAAGTAGATAAAGGTATTTTTATTACTACTTCTGATTATCATAAAAATGCAATAGAAGAAGCTGATGGACAAAATATAATCTTAATTAATGGGAATGATCTTGCAAATTATATGATAAATAATAATATAGGAGTTCAAACCGTTAATAAATATGAAATAAAAAAGATAGATTATGATTATTTTGATAATATATTATAGATACAATTTTAAAATTATATAGGGTTTAATATTGTGCAAATTAGTATAAGTAATCTATAAAAAAAGTTAGATGAAAATTAAACTTTAATCTAACTTTTTTTTATTAAATTTTTTAATAAGTTTGCAGGAATTTTTTGAATTAGATGAATTGCATATATAAGGAGCTTGTTCAATATAATTTCTGGCTTCTAATAACAAATGCTTTTGTTTTAAATTTTCCATGACAATACCTCCTTGTACCCAAGTAAAGTATTAATATAATGTTTTAGAAAAATAACATATATTTCCTTGTTAAAATTAAGAAAGTGTGATATAGTATCAATGTATTAGACGTAAGTAGCATGAAAATATCTGCTGGAAACAAGAGGTTTATATGATTAAAGTAATGTTTGTATGTTTAGGAAATATATGTCGTTCTCCAATGGCTGAATTTATTTTAAAAGATTTAGTTAAAAAATCGAATTTAGAAAATGAGTTTTTCATAACATCTTCAGCAACAAGTTATGAAGAAATAGGAAATGATATGTATAGTTATGCAAAAGATAAATTAATTGAAAAAGATATACATTTTGAAAAAAGAAAAGCAAAAAGACTCAAAAAAGATGATTACATTAAGTATGACTATATAATTGGAATGGAAGATGCTAATATTAAGAATATAAAAAAAATAATAGGAGAAGATAGAGATAACAAGATTTTTAAATTATTAGATTTTACAAATTTTTCTAAGGATATAGATGACCCTTGGTATACTGGAAATTTTGAGGTAACTTATCAAGAAATATATGAAGGATGTAAATTATTTTTAGAATATATAAAAAATAATTCAAATTAAATTATATAAGAGTTTTTTGAATTTTTGTAAAGTATAAAATTTATAAACATAAAGAGAGGGATATTTTATGGTTAGATTATCTAAAAGTGAAATTTATATTATGTATGTAATTTGGGAAAAAGGTGATACAACGTTTTTTGATATTGTAGAAAAAGTAAGAAAGGATAAGAAAATATCTGAAAATACTATTAGACCATTACTTGCTAGAATGGTAAGAAAAAAAGCAATATATAAGTGTGATAAAAAAGGTAGAACTCATGTATATCGTGCATTAATAAATAAAGAAGAATATATAAAATATGAAACAAATCTTTTTACAGAAAATGTGTATGAAGGAGATGTAAAAGGATTATTGCTAAACTTAATGAAAGATAAAAAATTAAAAAAGGATGTTTTAGAAGATGTATACAATAATTATTTTTAAAAATTAATTGAACTTTTTAAATCTGTTTTTTTATTTTAAATTGATAAAAATTATATATAAACTAAAATATTAGGATATATTTTTATTTAAAAGCATATAACTAAAATAAGAGGTTATTATGAAAATAAAAAGATTAATTTTTGGAATTATTGTAATAGTAAGTTTAATTGTTATTATAATAAATAAAAACTCATTTTTAAAATCAGAGAATAAAACAGATGTATTAATAGGTAATAGTAATTTAAATAAAGAAGAAATAGTTGAAGAAAATATAAATAGTGAAAATATAATTAAAGAAAATGAGAAAATAGATTTTTTACAAAATCTAAGTAAGCCTGTTTATAAAAAAGATGAAAAAGATATTAAAATACCAATTATTATTTATCATGCTTTTAGTACACCAGAGCTTGAAGGAGATATTTATAAATTATTTAGTACACAAGAAAGATTTGAAGAGAATATAATTACTTTACTAAATGATGGCTATACATTTATTACATTAGAGGATTTATATAAATATAATAATAATGAAATTGGTTTGCCAGAAAAAGTTTGTATTATTACAATGGATGATGGATGGCTTGGTTGTTATACAGAAGCTTTTCCAGTACTTGAAAAGTATAATGTTCCAGCAACAATTTTTATAGTAAGTAACTTAGTAGGAACAGATGGATATTTTTCATGGGACCAGGCAAAGCAAATGTATGATAGTGGGTTTGTTAAACTTCATATTCATGGAAAATCTCATATTGAATATTCTTCAGTTAGTAAAGAAAAATTAATATCTGATTACACATCTGCACATAAAGAATTAGAAGAAAAAATGGGAGAGAGTATACAAAAAATAATGGCATATCCATCAGGAAAATATACAGAGAATTCTAAACAATGGCTAAAAGAAGCTGGTTTTGAAATACAAGTTTTAACAAAGTATGGAACAGTAAAT
The DNA here is from genome assembly GCA_022790975.1 of Clostridia bacterium. Taxonomy (GTDB): domain Bacteria; phylum Bacillota; class Clostridia; order TANB77; family CAG-508; genus Scatovivens. The sequence continues at coordinate 31,223 of JAAVYF010000053.1, forward strand.
AAAAGTAGAACATTAGATTTAACAGAACTTGGAAGAATAAGAGGAGAACAAGCAAGTCGGAAGTCAATTATTAAATATTATAAGAAATGCAGGAGTTTAAGAGCTGAATATATTAAATTTAAAATCTTGAAATTTATAAGGTAATAAATCTTTTATTTAAATTAATTTATAATTAAGTAGTTTATTATGAAAATCAGTATATAGTAAAATAGTACGATTAAATGAATTTTTGATTTTGATAAGAATTTCTTAATAAATAATTTTATATTATATAAGAAAATATATATTCAAAAATACAAAAATATGGTATAATAATTATTATAAAGTAAGCAAAATAGTCGCTTGCAAAAGGCGAAAGACTTTGCAAGAGGAAAGTCCGGGCTCCACAGAGCAATGATACTTGATAACGTCAAGCGGGGGTAACCCTAGGGAAAGTGCAACAGAAAA
>JAAVYF010000054.1 GCA_022790975.1 Clostridia bacterium
TAAGAAAAATGCATAAAATGGAACATTTTATCAGTTTTCTTGAGTGTTGCAACAAAGTTGCGAAGGTCAGAACATGAATATTAGGTATTTCAACTATAGACAGCTCTAAGAGAGTGTGACATATGTTTGACAAACCTACAGGAACCGTCCCCAATAGTTCCCAAAAGTTCTTGACAAAACTAAAAAAAGTAGTATAATTAAATAGTATCAAATTTTTCACTAAAGGAGGTATTGTTATGTTAGCTAAATGGTGGAAAAAAATAGCATTATTTGTTTGTATAATAGCAGTTTTATTTAATATAACATATAAAATTGTTCATAGAACTAATATTAAACAAGAGTTAACATCAGTCCTTGGTGGAGAAGCTATAAAATTTTCTGAAGATAAAGAAAATGTAGAAAATACAAATAGCAAAGATACAAAATAAAATTGAAATATAACAAAAGCGTGAGAAATTTGTTTATGTCAAAATAAAATTTCACTCGCCTTGTTGGATAAAGTAAGAGAACAAAGATTTTCTTACAAAGTTTGAGAACGAGAAAGAGGTGAATTTCAAAATGAAAGAAGGATTACATCCAAATTATTCAGAAGCAACTATTACTTGTGCATGTGGAAATGTTATGAAAACAAATTCAACAAAAACAGATATAAAAGTTGATGTTTGTTCAAAATGTCATCCATTCTGGACAGGAAGCTTAAAACAAAACACAACAGGTGGTAGAGCTGATAAATTTAAGAAAAAATATGGTCTATAAAAAAAAGCGAATGAAATTGAAAAAATTTCATTCGTTTTTTTTTGTGTGGATATTTAAAAAATATTTTTTTAGGAAAAAATATTTATATAAACTTTTTTACTCTTAAATATATTTATTATGAAAAAAAGTATGATTGTTTTATAAGAAAAATAAATAGTTATTTCTTTAGTTGTATTAAGTTATAAATATATCAATTTATTTTGACTTAAATTATGTATAATTTTAAATTAAAATCTTATTAACTAAATAATAAAACTAAATTTTATTATTAGGAATATATTCAATTATATCGTTAAGTTCACAGTTTAAATAATTGCAAATTCTTGCTAAAACATATATATCAAATCTTGATGTATCTCCAGTCATCAAACGTTTTATTGTATAAAAATCGGTATCTAAATCAGTTTGTATTTTATTTAAACTAATATTTTTAAATTTTAAAATATCATCAAGTTTTAGTATATAATAACCATTACCTATTTTTAATTTCTTCATTTTTCACCATTTCTCTTTTTTTAAATTATATATTTAAGATATGGTGTAGCCTAGTAGCTTGTGAGCCAGTGCTAAATATAAATTTTTATAATTAATTAAAATTTTTGTATCTATCATTATAATTATAGTACTTAAAATAATTAAGTTAAATTATCATATAATTATTATTTCAAAATTAAATTCATATTGAGTATTGATGGAATTTACAGTTAAACTCACGGAGTAAAAAAATAGCTAAATTCAATTGATGTTTGTGTAATAATGTGATATATATAATTTATAAAAATTAAAAATATTTAGTATTGTAAATAATGCACTAAATAATAGTGAAGACCTAATTGTAAATTGTAAGAAGTGAAATATTATTATAGATAGGAATGGTGATGTAAGTATGCAAATTCTAAAAATAGCAATGATTGTTTTTATGAGTATAATTAATATGGGATTATGTGATGTAAATAAATTAAAAGAGTGTGAAAGCGTTTTAGCTTCTGATAAAATATTTGAAAATTCACCAAATTACTATATTATAAAAGAAATGTCAGAAATCCCAATACCAGATACAATCGTAATATATTATAATAATGAAATAAAAGAATTTAGTAGCGATTCAGAAGTTTTTAAAAATATAATTAAAATGAATACTAGTAGAACAGGAAGTATGCATGATACATTTACTACAATTGATTTAGAGTATACAAAAAAAAATAATAATATATTAATAGAATACAAATATATTGATAGAGAATCTTCGGTATATTTTAGTTTACTAAGAGAAGATTCATTAAATGACTATATGGGAGTTTATGTTTGTGTAATAAAGTTTCCAGAATTTCGTGCTCAAGGGATATATAATGGATTAGATAATTTTCCAGAATTAGTTAAATATATTGAGGAGATTTTTTAGAAATATTAATATTAATAAAAAAGTAATAAGTAAATTTTTGATTTTAAGTGAAATTTATTTGTTTAAATAAAGTATAATACCAAAAATATAAAAAAGATAAAACAAAATATAAAGTGAGTCCTCTTTGCTAAAATTAAGTACATCAAGTAGAAAACTTTAACAAAGAGGATTCATCTTTTTTAATTAATTTCTTTATAAGAATATAATAAAAAATAACTAATAATTTTTTAATAAAAACATTAATTTACATATAATTATCTATGCCTGTAATGCTTTAATCATCCATAATTTCTTACTGTAATCTCCAATATATTCATCCATTAAAGCAGATGTAATATAAACTTTTTCTTTATCACAATGTTCTTTTATCATTGTAAATTTACTAAGCAAAATTTCAAAATCTTTTATAATTATTGGAATTATTGTTTGAGTTTGAACTTTCTCATTTGAAGCTTCTGAAATTTGACTAAATTCTAAATAATCTTTCATAGTTCCAAGAGGTTGATATCCAAGAGTTAAAATTTGTTCTGCTACTTCATCAATTTGTTTACTCAAATTTTCATAATAGCATTCAAGTTTTTCATGAATTTCAAAAAAATCTATACCAGTTATGTTCCAGTGAAAATTTTGAAGCTTTCTAAATAATACATTAAAATCACATAATAACTCATTAAGAGCTTTAGCTGTTTTTTCCATAAAAATTAAATTCCTTTCTTTTAAGGCACATATAGTAATGAAATATTTTTATTTATTCCAAACTATTTTCCTCCTTTAAATTTATATTTATATTTTGCTTAAAACTTAAGTTAAATATACAGAATTTTTTAGAAAAAAGTATTGAATTAAATGTATTTTTTTGGTATACTATCACAAGTATTAAATTTTAAAAAAAGAGGTAGAGAGAAAATGAAACAAAATTTAAGAAAAACTAAAATCGTTGGTACAATCGGACCAGCTAGTGAAAATCGTTTGGAAGAATTATTTGAAGCAGGACTTAATGTTTGCAGAATTAACTATTCACATGGTAGTTGGGAAGAACAATCTGAAAAATCAGAATCTATTATAAGAATAAGAGAAGAAAAAGATTTACCTATTCCAATGCTTTTAGACATGAAAGGTCCAGAAATAAGAACTGGAATGTTATATACAGGAAAAAATACAAAAATAGAATTAAAAGATGGACAAAAGTTTACATTAGTTAATGAAGACATTACTGGAGATGAAGAAAAAGTTTCTGTAACATATAAAGAATTATATAAAGATGTTGAGCCAGGTACAAAAATTTTAATTGATGATGGTGCAATTGAATTAAGAGTTGATGAAATTGTTGGAAAAGATATAGTAACTACTGTAGTTCATGGAAATGGATTAGGAAGTAGAAAAACAATGAACTTACCAGGAACTGTAATAAGGTTACCAGGTTTAGCAGAAAAAGATATAGCAGATTTAAAAACAGCTTGTGAACATGATTATGATTTTGTTGCAATTTCTTTTGCTAGAAATGCTGATGATATTAACCAAGTAAGAAAAGTATTAGATGAAAATGGTGGAAAAGACATCATGATTATTACTAAAGTTGAAAATGTTGAAGGTTTACAAAACATGGAAACAATAGTAAACTTAGCTGATGGACAAATGATAGCTCGTGGAGATATGGCTACAGAAACAGATTTTACAGAACCACCTGTAATGCAAAAAAAATTCATTAAACTTTGTAACAGACAAAATAAACCAGCAATTACAGCTACTCAAATGCTAGAATCAATGACTCATCAACCATTACCAACAAGAGCTGAAGCATCTGATGTTGCTAATGCTATTTATGATAGAACAAGTGCTATAATGCTTTCAGGAGAATGTGCTCAAGGAGATTATCCTGTTGAGTGTGTTAAAACAATGGTTAAAATAGCAAATAGAGTAGAACCAGAAATTAACTATTGGAAAAGATTTAATGAAAATGAAAAAATTCAATTAAATACATTAGAAGATAATATTGCATATTCAGCTTGTGTTATTGCAAAAAATACTAATGCAGATGCTATAGTTTGTTATACACATACGGGAGATTCTGCAAGACGTTTAGCTGGAATGGGAGCTGGATGCCCGATTTTAGCTGTAACAGATAATAAAAGAACATTTAGACAACTTGCTTTAGCATGGAATGTTACTCCAATTTATGTAGAAGCAAAAGATAATACAGATGCTACTGTTGAAGCTGGTATTGAAAAATTAAAAGCTAAAGAAATACTAGAAAAAGGTGATAAAGTAGTTCTATTAGGAGGACATAGCTTTATAAATGGAGTAAAATTAAGTAAGATGATTGGTGGATATGTTGAAATATAAAAAAGGTGGGCATTGCCCACTTTTTTTATTAACATTAAAGTAAACCCCCAGTATAATGAAGTGATAATTATAAGGTTGATTTCAAGCCAAATATATGATAAAATGTTCAAATGAAACTATAGGAATATATTTATAGGATGAGAAGATATGTGGCCACAGGTTGATGTAATAAAAGGAGAAGTATATCCACTAGGTTATGAACTACGCCATATAAATCGGGAGGAATGTAAAAATCCTGAACTATCAATAAAAGAAATAGTGATGGTGTATGCAGATTACAAGGAAGTTGAGTATGATAAGGCAGATGTACCACTAGCTGTAGAATATGATACAGAATTTGGCTTACATACGATTTTGTTTTCTAAAGTCCGTAATTTAAAGTATGTAAATCATGGTATCAAATGGATTGCATGAATTACATCTGATAAGGATGTGGAAAATCTATCTCTAATGGAAAGGATTGATAGAATTGGGGATGGCGGATTTGTTCCAGAAGAGGCTTTTAAAAAGTTTTTGAAGATATGCTACGCCAAGTAGAATGGCAAGAGGAGAATTATTCATATCGATATGCTGATCATAAAACTATAAATTAATTTAATTCTAAGCAATTCTAATAGTCTAAAATTTTCTTAAGGGCTACTTCAAGTTTGAGGTAGCCTTCTGTTTTATACAAATATGTAAAATTACTTAAATTTATTTAAAGCCTTGAAAATTGGCAATAAATGTTATAGAATAATTAAAACTTTTAAGTTAGAAAAAGAGGAAAAAAAGTGGAAAAAATCGATTATACAGAAAAAGTAAGAAATAAAATTAATGGAGATAATTTAAAATATATAGTTTTAACAATGGGCTGTAAATTAAATGAAAATGATTCAGAAAAAATATCAGGAATGATTGAACTTATGGGATATTCAAAAACAGAAGAATTTGAAAATGCAGATTTAATTGTTTTTAATACATGTTGTGTTAGAGAAAATGCAGAAGAAAGACTTTTTGGAAAACTTGGCGAAATAAAAAAAATGAAAGAAAAGAAAAATGTTATTATTGCAATTGGTGGATGCATGATGCAAGAAAAGTCTATGCTTGATAAAATTAAGCAAAGCTATAAATATGTAGATATTGTTTTTGGAACTCATACTCTTCAAGATTTTCCAAAAGATATGTATACTGCTATTGTAAAAAATGAAAAAGTAAAAAATGTTATAGATATAGATGGAGAAATTATAGAAGGACTTCCAATTAAAAGAAGTGATAAATATAGAGCTTCAGTTACTATTATGTATGGTTGCAATAATTTTTGTTCATATTGTATTGTACCATTTGTTAGAGGTAGAGAAAGAAGTAGAAATCCAGAAGATATTTTAAATGAAATAAAAGGTTTAGCTCTTGAAGGCTATAAAGAAATTACATTACTTGGTCAAAATGTAAATTCATATGGAAATGATAATTTTAAATATTGTGAACTAGATGTAAAAAGTGAAATTAATACATTTGCTAAATTATTAAGAGCAGTAAATGAAATAGATGGAATTGAAAAAATAAAATTTATTTCTCCTCATCCTAAAGATTTTAAAGATGATGTAATAGAAGCAATTAGAGATTGCGATAAAGTAAGTAAATTAATACATTTACCACTTCAAGCAGGAAATAGTAAAGTTTTAAAAGAAATGAATAGAAAATATACAAAGGAAGAGTATTTAGAACTTGTTAAAAAGATGAGAGAAAAAATTCCAAATGTATATTTTTCAACAGATATAATAGTTGGTTTTCCTGGTGAAACAGATGAAGAGTTTAAAGATACTTTAGATGTTGTAGAACAAGTTAAATATGAGCAAATATTCATGTTTATATATTCTATAAGAGAAGGCACAGTAGCAGCTAAAAGAGCTGACCAAATTCCAGATAACATTAAACATGAAAGATTTGATAAATTAAAAGCGTTATACGAATCACAAGTCGATAAATTAAATGAAAAATATATTGGTACTATTCAAAAAATTATGATTGAAGGTCCAAGTAAAAATAATCAAGATATGTATACAGGAAGAACAGATTCAAATAAAGTTATTGTTTTTAAACTAACAGGAAATGAAAATATTGGAGATTTTGTTAATATAAAAATATCTGAGAATCATAAGTGGTTTTTAGAAGGAGAAATAGTATAAATTAATTTCTTTCGAGAAAAAGAGATAGAATAAAAACTATATTGATTTTATAATTATAAAAAAATTATAAGTAATTTTTGTAAATATAGAAAAATTTGTAGAATAAAGAAGAGGTTTTTAATATGGCAGAAGATTTATCACCTATGATGCAAAATTATTTAACTACTAAAGAACAATATAAAGATTGTATATTGTTTTATCGTTTAGGAGATTTTTATGAAATGTTTTTTGAAGATGCTATTTTAGCATCAAGAGAATTAGAAATTACTTTAACAGGACGTGCTTGTGGAGCAAGTGAAAAAGCTCCTATGTGTGGAGTTCCACATCATGCAGTAGATACTTATATATCTAGATTAATAGCAAAAGGTTATAAAGTTGCAATTTGTGAACAATTAGAAGATCCGAAGCTTACAAAAGGAATTGTAAAAAGAGATGTAATTAGAGTTGTAACACCAGGAACTGTATTTGAAACTAATATGTTGGAAGAAAAGAAAAATAATTATATAATGTCAATTTATAAAGATGGTTTATATTATGGTTTAGCTATTTGTGATATTAGTACAGGTGACTTTTATGCAACTCAAATACAATTAAAAGAAAATAATTTTGAAAAATTATTAGATGAATATGTTAGATTTAGTCCTGCTGAAATTGTAGTAAATGAAGCAATGGGAAGTTCATTGAAAGAACTTGAAAAAATGAAAGATAGATTAAATTCATTTGTTTCTCAAAGACAAGATTCAAGTTTTAATGATGATAGAGATATGCTTTTAAAGCTTTATACTATTGTAGATAATGATGAAAAAGAAAAAAGTGATTTAAGTGAATTAGAATTAGCATCAAAAGCTGTAAATGGTTTATTAAATTATTTTACAGAAACACAAAAAATTAAATTAGAACATATAAATAGAATTAAATTTTATGAAGTTCAAAAGTATATGGCATTAGATATAAATGCAAGACGTAGCTTAGAAATTACAGAAAGAATGAGAGATAAATCTAAAAAAGGAACTTTAATTTGGGTATTAGATAAAACATCTACTTCAATGGGAGGAAGATTAATTAGACGTTGGCTTAATGACCCTCTTTTAGATATAAAAGATATTTGCAAACGTCATGAAGCAGTACGGAGAATTAAAAGATAATATAATGCTAAGAGGTGAACTTATAGAAGAACTTTCAAGAGTTTATGATATAGAAAGATTAGCTGGAAAAGTAGCATTTGGTACTGTTAATGCAAGAGAGTTAAATTCTCTAAAAAGTTCATTATCACATATTCCTAATTTAAAAGCTAATTTAAAATCTGTAAATTCAAAGCTTTTAAAAGAATTATATGAAAGACTAGATGAATTAACAGATATTGCAGATTTAATAGATAAAGCAATAGTTGAAGAACCACCAATAAGTATTAAAGATGGTGGAATTATAAAAAGTGGTTATAATAGTGAAATTGATGAATACAAGCAAGCATCTATAGAAGGAAAAAATTGGATTGTAGCATTAGAAGCTAAAGAAAGAGAATTAACAGGAATTAAAAATCTAAAAATTGGATACACAAAAGTATTTGGATATTATATTGAAGTTTCTAAATCATTTGTAAAACAAGCTCCAATTGATAGATATATTAGAAAACAAACATTAACTAATGGAGAAAGATATATAACAGAAGAATTAAAAGTTATGGAAGGAAAAATTTTAGGAGCAGAAGAAAAAGTTGTAAATTTAGAGTATTTAGAGTTTGTTAAAATTAGAGATGAAATTTCTAAAAATATTGAAAGATTACAACAAACAGCTAGCACAGTTGCTACTATTGATGTTTTAGTGAGTCTAGCTCAAGTTGCTGATGATAATAATTATGTATGTCCAGAAATGACATTAGATGGAGTTATAGATATAAAAGATGGGCGTCATCCTGTTATTGAAAAAATGATAGATAGTCGGAAGTTTTGTTCAAAATGATACATATTTAGATAAGTTTGATTCTAGAGTAGCAATTATTACTGGACCTAATATGGCAGGAAAATCTACATATATGAGGCAAGTTGCAATAATAACATTAATGGCACAAGTAGGAAGCTTTGTTCCTGCTATTTCTGCTAAAATAGGAATTGTAGATAAAATTTTTACAAGAGTTGGAGCTTCAGATGACTTAAGTAGTGGGCAAAGTACATTTATGGTTGAAATGATGGAAGTATCAAATATTTTAAAAGAAGCTACTTCAAATAGTTTAGTTATTTTAGATGAAATAGGAAGAGGAACATCTACATATGATGGCTTATCAATTGCATGGGCTGTTGCTGAATATATTGCAGATAAGTCAAAGATAGGTTGTAAAACACTATTTGCAACACACTATCATGAGTTAATCGATATGGCAGAAAAAACAGAAGGAATAAAAAACTTTTCAATTGCAGTAAAAGAAAAAGGAGAAGATATTATTTTCTTAAGAAAAATTATAGAAGGTGGAACTGATGAAAGTTATGGAATTCATGTTGCAAAGCTTGCTCGGAGTTCCAAAACAGGTAATTACAAGGGCTAATAAAATATTATGTTCTTTAGAAAAAGATGGACAAAAAGTAGTTGTAAATGAAAAAGAAGCCAAAAAACAAGTTGAAGGACAATTTGATTTATTTGGATTTAAATTAGAAGAAATTGCAAGAGAATTGGATAAAGTAAATTTAAACGAACTTACACCAATAGATGCTTTAAATACATTATCTCGAATGAAAGAAAAAATGCAGTAGTAGTTATTAGTAGAATAAAAAGTGAAAAAGTTTTTCATTTTTTATTCTACTATATTTTTGCTATTGAAAAAATAAAATATAAAGTATAATATATATGTATGATATTATTTATAGGAGAATAATTTATGATAATAGATTATAATGAATTAAAAATGGTATATAGCACAGAAATAAAAGATGGAATTTTTGTTATTCCAGATGGAATAACAAGTATAGGTGATAATGCATTTTTGGGCTGTAGAAATTTAATAAAAATAGAAATTCCAGAAGGAGTAAAGAATATAGGTGATAATGCATTTTTTGGATGTAGTAGTTTAACAGAAATAAATATTCCCGAAGGGGTAACAAGTATAGGAAAAATGGCATTTTCTGGATGTAGTAGTTTAATAGAAATAAAGATTCCAGAAGGAGTAACAGATATAGGAGAAGAGGCATTTTCTAGATGTAGTAGTTTAACAAAAATAAATATCCCTGAAAAAGTAACAAATATAGGCGATAATGCATTTTTTGGATGTAGTAGTTTAACAGAAATAAATATTCCCGAAGGGGTAACAAGTATAGGAAAAATGGCATTTTCTGGATGTAGTAGTTTAATAGAAATAAAGATTCCAAAAGGAGTAACAGATATAGGAGAAGAGGCATTTTCTAGATGTAGTAGTTTAACAAAAATAAATATCCCCAAAGAAGTAACAAATATAGACGAAAAGGCATTTTTGGAATGTGATAGTTTAGTAGAAATAAATATACCAGAAGGAGTAACAAGTATAGGCAAAATGGCATTTTATGGGTGTAGTAGTTTAATAAAAATAAATATACCACAAGAAGTAACTAAGATAGATGAATATGTATTTTGTCAATGTAGTAGTTTAACTAAGATAGATATTCCAAAAGGATTAATAAATATAGAAAATGGAGCATTTTCTGATTGTAGTAGTTTAACAGAAGTAAAGATTCCAGAAGGAGTAACTTATATAGGAGAAGATGCATTTTCTGATTGTAGTAGTTTAACAGAAATAAAAATTCCAGAAGGAGTAACATATATAAGAAAAGATACATTTAATGGATGTAGTAGTTTAACAAAAATAAATATCCCCGAAGAAGTAACAAATATAGGCGAAGGGGCATTTTGGGGATGTGGTAGTTTAGCAGAAATAAATATGCCAGAAGGAGTAACAAGTATAGGTCAAAGAGCCTTTTGTGAATGTGGTAGTTTAACAGAAATAAATATACCAGAAGGAGTAGAGAATATAGGTTATGATGCATTTTCTAAATGCAGTCGTTTAACTAAAATTAATATTTCAGAAAAAGTTTTGGATAATAATTTAGAATCATTAAGAGGAGTTATACCATTAGAAGATGTATTTAGAGATTATTATGATAGAATAGAAAAAATAAAAAGTAAATCGTATTTTCATAGTTTACAAAACAATAATGGAAATGATTATAATGAAAATGATATGAATATATTATATTACAGAATGTTACATTCAATAGGAATAGAAGAAATAGAAAGAATAATTGAAATTCCAAATTTAACACCAGAAGAAATAAAAGAATATGCCTTAGAAAAAGATGAAGCATTTAATGTATTGTATGATACAAAATATCAAATTTCTGGGGACTTTAAAATAGCTCTAGAAGCTTTAAAAAAACTTGAAATAGTACAGGGAAAAAAGCAATTAGATGAAAAAAATAAATTAGAAATGAGGCTATTTAAAAGCTTAAATCAAAAGCTAGAAGAAGGCTATGAAGGCAGTTTTACAGATTTAATATCTGTATGTATAAAAGAACAAAATATAGAAGTAAAAGAAGATTGGTTAGAAGATGTAAAAGAGTTTGAAAGAAGCGTAAATAAAACTCAAATAAATAATATACTCAAAAAAATGGAAGGAAAAATAGGAAAAACTTTAGGAGAACCAACTGAAAGTTATCCAGAAGCAATTGTACCATTACAAATAAGACCAATAGAAGCAATGGTAGAAGATGTAATTAGAAATTTATATAGAGATAATGGAAAAATAGATTTAGAAATATTAAAGAAAAATTTAGAAGAAAAGATAGGAAATGCACATGCACCTTATGTTGTACAACATAAAGCTCAAATAGTAGAACAAGTTACAGAGCTTCTAAAAAGAGATGGAATTTTTAATGAGGAAACTGAATATCCACTAGTAAAAGCACTAGGTAAAACCAAAGAAAGTATAGGAGATAAATGGAAATATAAATTAAATCAAACATTAAAAGAAATGGGATATTCATTTAGTAGTTTGCCAAATGAATTTTCAAAAGAAGAAATGGACAAGTTTTCAAAACTTCTTGGAGAATGGCAGATAGAAATGACACCTATTTCAGTACTAAAAGAAGGAGCAGATAGAGAAGCAGCTTATAAATTATTATCAGAAAAAAATTTGCCAAAAATAGTAACATATAAACAATTACATGATATGTTCTTTTCAGTACATGGACCATATTCAGAAGAGTTTAAGAAATATTTTAAAGAACATAGAGAAGAATTCTTAGAAGAACCAGAATATTATGGACAATTTGGAAGAATACATAATAATTTTGAAAATTTAATACAAAATTCAGAATTGAAAAATATATATAAAAGAGGTGAATTATCAGTAGGTCAAATAGTAGCTTATTTTAAAGCACTTAATTTTGAAAATCAAAGACTAGGAGAAGAAGAATTAGCAAGATTATCAAGTAGTGTAGGAACAATTACAACAGAAAGAGAATATGAGGGAGTACAGAAAATATTTGATATAACAAAGAGAAGAGAAAGAACATCAATTCCACCAATAAAGATAGAAACGTCTAGATTTAGAGGAAGAATGTTAGAGCCAGATGATGTGCTAAACTTATTTGCAGGAGATATTACAACATGTTGTCAGAGATTTAATGATGTAGGTGAAGGCTCAGTGTTGTTGGGCTCTATAGAAGAAAATGCAGGAATTTTTGTAGTAGAAGAATTAGATGAAAATGGAAATAAAGTAAACATAATAGGACAATCATTAACAATTAGACAAAAGGGAAAGAGCGGAGGATATGATAGATTAACATTTGACAATATAGAAATAACAGATAGTGTAAAAGAAAGGTTAACAAAAGATGAAGAACGAGAAATTTTAGAAATATATAAACAAGCAGGAAGAGAAGCAATAAAGAAAGATAAAAAGTTTTTGGAAGGTATGGTAAAAAGAGGAGAGATTACACAAGAACAATATGATGGCTTAGTATTAAAAGAAGTAATAGCAGGAACAGGATATAATGATTTAGATGGATTAGAAAGTCAGCCAAAAGCTCAAATAGTAGTACCAGATGAAGCAAATAATAAATATCGTTCAATAAGAGGAGAAATAGGAAATCCATGGATTGATTCAGCTGGAGGAAGGGCTCCAACAGGTTCTGATGGAATACCAGTTATTTTAGCCCAAATGCCAGAAGAAGAATTAGAAGAAATAGAAAAAAGAAAAATAAATAATAAGTGGAAAATAGTAACAAAACCAAAAGAAGTACCACTTTGGTATGGAAAAATGGGCAAAGTAAAAACTTTGCAAAATGCCCAAATAAGCGAAGATATAGTAGAAAAGATAAAGAAAGTAGAAAGAATAGCATTTAGAAAAGAACAACAATTATTAAATAATAGATATGTAGAAACAGCAGAGGAGATACAGGATACATATGGATTAAATAATATGCAAGTAAAACTTGGAAGTAATGAAGATTGGTACATGATATATGGAGAAGATGAAGAAGAAGTGAAAATAGCAGATTTGGCAATGGTAGGAGGAATTAATGCAGAGAAAAATGAAACATTACCAAATTCCAATATAAAGCTTGCTATAGCAGAATCGTCAACAGAAATATATAAATTATTATTAGAAGCATCAGAAAAAGATAAACAAATATTTTGTAATGCAACAGAAGATACATCATTAGTAAATATAAAGAAAATGTTAAAAAAAGGATTAATAGAAGTAAAAGATGAAAGTGGAAGAAAACTAGAATATAGTAAAAGTGGTTTAATATATAGTGAAACAAAAAAAGAAATGAAAGGAAGAAATTTTTCATATGATAGTGAAATAAAAATGTTTGACTTAGAAATTATACCAAATGAAGAAAGGTTAAGAGAGGCATTAGAAAAATTAGAGAAGTTTCTAGAACAGCTCCAAGGAAAGCAAAAAATGGAAGGAAGAAAAAAAGAAGAAGGATTAGATGAGCTTAGAGATGGAGTAAGAAAGGAGTGGCAAGAAAAAAATGATGAAAAATAATATAGAAAAGCTAAAAATAGCAACAAATAGTTATAGACTAAAAAATGATAATCAAATAACTAAAAAAATATTAGAATATATAGAAGAAAGAATAAAAGCTAATCAAAAAGAAATAGAAGATTTAATAAAAATAAAAAAAGAAAAAGTGACTTATGAGCAGATAGAAAATGTATTTAAAGACGAAAACGAAAAAGATATAAAATATAAGAATTATAAACAAATGATTATTAATGAAGATAAATTTATATTTGCAACTCTTTTAATGCCAATTGGAACAATTGCAGTAGAAGCTTATGATACAATAGAAGTTATTAGATACTTTGTAGATGCAATAAAAACAAGAAATGGAATTGCTATTTCAGATGTAGAATATGATGAGCAAAGTGTGAAATTTTTGGTTTTAGAAATAATAAAAGAAGCTTTAAAAAAATTTGATATAGATGAAAATTTAATTATGATAATGCCATACGAAGAGTGTTTTTATTCATATTTTGACAAAGTAATTTATACATATAATAAACAAGGTAAAAAATTAAGGCAAAATGGTTATGAAATGAAAAAAACAATTGATAAAAAATATCTTTATATAGAAAATATAGAATTAGAAGAAATAGCATTGAGTGATAATGAAAAAGAAGAAAAAGAAATTTTATATGGTGAAATTCAAGATGTAATAGAAGAAATTAGTAAATTCCCCAGTTTATCAGCTAGTATATATACAAAAGATGCTGAAAAAGCATATTATTTTATAAATTTAGCAAATAGTGAAAATATTTTTGTAAATACAAGTTTAGAAAATACCAGAGAAGTAGAAAATTCTCAATGTGAACTATATACATATAGAAATATAATACTTCCAATACCTAAAGAAGAAAAAATTAGTGAAGAAAAAACAGAAAATGTAGAAGAAATGTCTTTACAAATAGTAAATAAAAGTATATTTGAGAAAATAAAAAATTATTTAAAAAATTTTTTTAAATAAAGTTATTATGGGATTTTTATTGGCATTTGGATAAAATATTGATATAATGTGTTTGTATTAAAAAGAAAATTAGACAATTTTGCAAAGGAGAAGAAGATTGGAAAAATTAGTTGTAATAGATGGTAATAGTATTTTAAATAGGGCATTTTATGGAATTATGGGAAGTAAAATGTTAATGACATCAGAGCGGAACATATACAAATGCAGTATATGGTTTTTTGGCAATTATGTTTAAAATGTTAGAAGATGTTCATCCAGAATATTTAGCAATTGCATTTGATGTTAAATCAACTACCAAAAGACATGAATTATATAAAGAATATAAAGGAACAAGGCATGAAATGCCAGACGAGTTAAAAGCTCAAATGCCACTAATAAAAGATGTTTTAAGAGCTATGAATATTAAATTATTTGAAATGGCTGGGTATGAAGCAGATGACATTTTAGGAACATTAGCTAGTTTTGGAGAAGCTCAAGGTTTGGAAGTAATTTTACTTACAGGAGATAGAGATTCTTTTCAACTTGCAACAGATAAAGTAACAATAATGATTCCACATACAAAACAAGGAAAGACAGAAACAGATTTATTTGATAGAAAAAAAGTAATAGAAGTTTATGGTGTTGAACCAAAGCAAATGATAGAAGTTAAAGGACTTATGGGAGATTCATCAGATAATATTCCAGGTGTGGCTGGAATTGGAGAAAAAACAGCACTTTCATTAATTCAAAAATATGGAGATATAGACAATATTTATAAGCAAATAGATGAAAATAACCCAGAAATAAAAGGTAAAACTAAGGAAAAATTAGTTTTAGGAAAAGATTTAGCATATTTATCTAGAACTCTTGGAACTATTGATGTAGATTCTCCTATTGAAAAAAATATAGATGATTTAAAGAAAAGAGATTGGAATAAACAAGAAGTATTAAAATTATTTAAAGAGCTAAAGTTTAATAGATTTATTCAAAGGTTTGAATTAGATAAAGAAAATGATAATAAAGAAGAAAATATATCAAAAGTAGAAACTAAAGATCTATTTGAAATAGAAAAAGTTGAATCTTTAGAGGTTTTAAAAGAAATTTTAGAAAAAATAAAATCAGATAAAATATTGTATTATTATATAGTAAAACAAGATTCTAAAGAAATTAATCCAATTTCAAAAGAAATAGTGAGTGTAAAAATTGCTTTAGATAATAAAATTTATAGTATTAATTTTAAAGAATATAAAGAGATTTTAAAAGAAATTTTTGAAGATGATAAAATTTTAAAATGTGGATATGAACAAAAAATAGATTATATTTTAATAAAACAAGAAGGAATAATTCCGAAGAATTTTATGTTTGATGTGAAGATTGCTGCTTATCTTTTAAATTCAAATTCAAATCAATATAAAATAAAAGATTTAGCATCTGAATATTTAAAATTAGATTTAGATGAATTTATAAATTCTAAAGAACAAGTATCTCAAACTTCTTTGTTTGATGTTCCAGAAAAAGAAAACGAAAATATAGAAAATGAATTATATTGTTATTGTATATCAAAGTTAAAAGATAAACTTACAGAAGATTTAGAAAAGATAGGTTCATTAAAATTATTTAATGAAATTGAAATGCCTCTTGTAGAAATTTTAGCTGAAATGCAATTTGTTGGTATGTATGCAGATGATAGAGAAATTTATAAATTTGGTCAGACTTTAAAAGGACATTTAGAGGAATTAAGAATAGATATTTTTAATTTAGCTGAAGAAGAATTTAATATAAATTCAACACAACAATTGGGAAAAATTTTATTTGAAAAATTAAATCTTCCTGTCTATAAAAAAACAAAAAGTGGTTATTCAACAGATGTTGAGGTTTTAGAAAAATTGAAAGATGAGCATCCGATTATTGAGAAAATATTAAATTATAGACAAATTATGAAATTAAATTCAACATATGTAGAAGGACTACTTGGGCATATAAATGAAAAAACAGGAAGAATTCACACATATTTTCATCAAACAGTTGCTGCAACTGGAAGATTAAGTTCAACAGAACCAAACCTTCAAAATATTCCAACTAGAACAGATTTAGGAAAAAAGGTTAGGAAAGTATTTAAGCCATCTTCAGGAAATATTTTTATTGATGCAGATTATTCTCAAATTGAGCTTCGTGTTTTAGCTCATATGTCTCAAGATAAAATAATGGTAGAGGCATTTAATGAAAATCAAGATATTCATACAATTTGTGCATCTAAAATATTTAATGTTCCAGTTGAAAATGTTTCAAAACAATTAAGAAGTAGAGCAAAAGCAGTAAATTTTGGAATTGTTTATGGAATTAGTGAATTTGGGTTAGCAGAACAAACTGGTATAAATAGAAAAGAAGCAAAAGATTTTATGGAACAATATTTAGATACGTATTCTGGTATAAAAAAATATATGGATGATATTGTTGTAGAAGCAAAGGAAAAGGGATATATTGATACTATGTTTGGTAGAAGAAGATATATACCAGAATTAAAGTCTAATAATTATATGGTTAGAAAGTTTGGAGAAAGAGCTGCTATGAATACTCCTATACAAGGAACAGCAGCAGATATTATAAAAATAGCTATGATAAATGTTTACAGAAAATTAAAACAAGAAGGCTTGAAATCAAAAATGATACTTCAAGTTCATGATGAACTTTTAATAGAATCACCTGTAGAGGAAAAAGAGAAAGTAAAAGAGATTTTAATTTCTGAAATGGAGAATGTTTGCAAACTTTCTATACCATTAAAAGTAGAAGCACAGGAAGGTAAAAACTGGCTTGCTGCTAAATAATTTGGTATTGATGATATCTATAATTTATGATATAATAAAACGGAAAATAACTCTTGAAAGGTGGTAGTATCAGTTGAGAAAGATAATTCTTTTAATAGGAAAACCATGTGCAGGAAAAAGCGCACGGTTAAGTGAATTTATTGATGGAAGGCATGATTATGATGTTTTGTGTGTTAGCGATTTGCTAAAAAAAGCACGGGAAAATGGTGAGTTGAGAGAAAGCGAAGTTAGAATGATGGATTCTGGTAAGCTTGTTCCCAATTATGTCATAATAAATACTGTGTTAAGAGCGCTTCGCAAAACAGATAATAATGTAATTATTGATGGCTTTCCGAGAACAGTGGAGCAGGCAGAGGATATTTTAGAAAGTGGAATAAAGTTAAATAAGGTAATCCATCTGTATATTGATGATGAGGTTGCGTTTTTGAGAGCTAGGGATAGAATTGTTTGTGAGAAATGCGGACGAACATATCTTCCTAAGAAATTAAAATATATGGCTCCAAATAAATATGTTATTCCAATTAAAGATGGAATCTGCAATTACTGTCAATCTAAGCTTGTACGTCGAGCCGATGACGAAGAATCTATTTTGGAGAAACGGCTTGAAACATATGATAAAGAAACAATTCCTGCTATAGAAAAACTCCAAAGAAATGGAGTTCCAGTTATTACAGTTATGGAAAGCAGATATGCAGGAGAAAAGTTTAAACAAGCGATAGAAAGCTAATCTTCAAGCCCTAAAGTAAATGCTTTTATCCAAAAAACAAAGGTTTACAGTATGCAATGAATTGTAAAGATTTATTTTGCATACTTGTAGGCCTTTTTATTATTTAAAATATTAATTAAAAATATCAAATATTAAAATTTTAGTTAACATAGAAACTTTAATTTAAAAATTAAAGGAACAAAATTAATATAAAAACATATAAAAATGAAATATAAAAAATAAAGGGTGAATTGTAAAAGTAAAACATAGTTTATAAAACAAAAGTAGAATGTAAGATTAATATAAAAAATAAAGAGTAAAAACTTGAAAAATTTGGTTGAAAATTTGTTCTTGCTGTTATATAATATTTAGCATTAGATTAATATTGATAAAGTTATATTATAATTGGGAGGAAATGCAAATGGGATATAATTTTAAAGAAATTGAAAAAAAATGGCAAGAAAAGTGGGATAAAGAAGGTACATTTGAAAGCAAAATTGATTATTCTAAAAAGAAATGGTATGGTTTAATAGAATTTCCATATCCATCTGGACAAGGGCTTCATGTTGGACATCCAAGAAGTTATACTGCTCTTGATATTATTGCAAGAAAGAAAAGAATGGAAGGGTTAAATGTTCTTTATCCAATTGGTTTTGATGCATTCGGACTCCCAGCCGAAAATTATGCAATAAAAAATCATATTCATCCAAAAATAACAACTGAAAAAAATGTTAATCATTTTAGAGAGCAATTAAAATCTTTAGGATTTTCATTTGATTGGTCAAGAGAAGTAAATACCACAGACCCTAATTATTATAGATGGACTCAATGGATTTTTTTACAATTATATAAAAAAGGTTTGGCATATAAAGCTACAATGCCAATTAATTTTTGTACAGGTTGTAAAGTTGGCTTAGCAAACGAAGAGGTTGTAAATGGAGTTTGCGAAAGATGTGGAAGTCCAGTTGTTCAAAAAGAAAAATCTCAATGGATGCTTAAAATTACAGAATATGCAGAAAGATTAATAAATGATTTAGAAGATTTAGATTATTTAGAGAAAATAAAAGCACAACAAATTAATTGGATAGGAAGAAGTGAAGGGGCAGACGTTAATTTTAAAATAGAAGGAATAGATGATGAACTTTTGATATATACAACAAGACCAGATACAATTTTTGGAGTAACATATATGGTAATTGCACCAGAACATAATTTGATTGAAAAATATTCTCAAAAAATTGAAAATATGGAAGAAATTAAAGAATATCAAGAAAAATCTGCTTTAAAATCTAATTTTGAAAGAGCTGAGTTAAATAAAGAAAAAACTGGTATTGAAATAAAAGGTATTAAAGCTATAAATCCAGTAAATGGAGAAGCTATTCCTATTTGGATTTCTGACTATGTTTTAATAACATATGGAACAGGAGCTATTATGGCAGTTCCAGCTCATGATGATAGAGATTTTGAATTTGCAAAAAAATTTGGTTTACCAATAAAACCAGTTATAATCCCAAAATCAGATAACAAAACAGATAATTTACAAAGTGAACTAGAAGCTAAATTTGATTTCTTAATGAATAATGATGGTTCAAAAAAGGAGTTTACATATACTAAAGAAGGTATTGCTGTAAATTCAGAATTTTTAGATGGTTTAACATCAAAAGAAGCAACTAAAAAAGCAATTGAATATATTGAGGAAAACAAATTAGGTAAAAGAAAAGTAAACTATAAACTTCGTGATTGGGTATTTTCTCGTCAGAGATATTGGGGAGAACCAATTCCTATGGTATATTGTGAAGAATGTGGTTGGGTTCCTATTCCAGAAGAAGAACTTCCACTTACTCTTCCTGAAATAGAAGATTATGAACCAGGTGAAAATGGAGAATCTCCACTAGCTAAGTTAGACTCTTGGATAAATACTGTGTGTCCACATTGTGGAAAACCAGCAAAACGTGAAACAGATACAATGCCACAATGGGCAGGGTCATCTTGGTATTTTTTAAGGTATATGGATCCACATAATGATAAAGAATTTGCATCAAAAGAAGCTCTAGAATATTGGGGACCAGTTGATTGGTATAATGGTGGAATGGAGCATACTACTCTTCACTTATTATATTCAAGATTTTGGCATAAATTCTTATATGATATAGGTGTTGTACCTACCAAAGAACCATATTCAAAACGTACATCACATGGTATGATTTTAGGCTCTAATGGTGAAAAAATGTCTAAATCCAAAGGAAATGTTGTAAATCCAGATGATATAGTTAGAGATTATGGAGCAGATACTTTAAGAGTATATGAAATGTTTTTAGGTCCATTTGACCAAACAGCACCATGGTCAATGGATAGTGTTAGAGGATGTTCAAAATTCTTGGATAGAGTTTGGAATTTAAAAGATATATTAGTAGATGGAGAAGAATATTCTTCTGAGTTTGAAAAAATGATGCATAAAGCTATAAAAAAAGTTACATTAGATATAGATGAAATGAAATTTAATACATCAGTTGCTACATTTATGACTATGGTAAATGAATTTGTAAAAGCAAAGAAAATAAATAGAGCAGAATACAAAACATTTTTACAATTACTAAATCCATTTGCTCCTCATATTACAGAAGAACTTTTTGAGAAAATAGGAGAGAAAGACCAAATAAGCAAAACTCCTTGGCCAAAATATGATGAATCAAAAACTATAGATGATGAAATAGAAGTTCCAGTTCAAATAAATGGGAAATTAAAAGGCTTAGTAAAAGTTGAAAAAGAAGCAGGAGAAGATATTGTAAAAGAAGAAGCTCATAAATTAGAAGCAGTTCAAAAATCTGTAGAAGGCAAAACAATAGTTAAAGAAATTTACGTTAAAGGAAAAATATTTAATATTGTTGTAAAATAATGAACGTTTTGGAACCGTCCTCAAACGTTCATATTGTAATGATAGATAAAATGTGGTATAATAAAAACAATTTAGCGTGAAAGCTAAAAATAAAATATGGAGGGAGAAAAATGTATTATTTTTGCAGTATTAACCGGGTAAACAAATTACCCAGTGGGAGGTATGAGTTAAATATATCCAAGATTTTACAGGATGAAACTCATATCGAAATTTTTGCAACTTTAGGAGAAGCTTCTATGAGAAGGCTGTTAACATTTTATGATGTGGACTCGGCTGAAAAAATATCAGAATCGCCCATAAAAAATGTTGATGTTGCCATTCTGCCCAAAGGTGATCCATATGATTGCAAAATGAGCCTTCAGTTCAAATTAAAGTTAAATGGTTTCTTCATTGATAGTAATGAAGATAACTATGTGTCATTGCCAGAATCAGTGCTGGTTAAGAAATTGAGCATGAAGGCAAAAAATATCTACGGTCTTTGCTTAGAAACTATTGATGATGTATTATTCGAATTCGTACTATGCCAGGAAGAGCTGGACGTATTAAATCGGTTATTTGAATTCGATCCGAAATCAAGGTTTTGGAAAAAGCAAGTTACATTAAACATTGATGAAAATAAAGATATATATGTGATGGTTTCCGTGGATGTAAAAGATGTAACTGTCAAATACGATTAACATTTTTCTTTTTTTACTTACTTAAGTAACAAACGCAAAGCACTCAAACAAAAATAGTTTGAGTGCTTTGTGCTATTAATTATCTAAATATGTTTAAAATCTATTGTTTTTTTATCTTTGGTTTTGAAACCAAAGACGCTATATATCCAAAAAATATTGCACTAGTAATTCCAGCTGCAGCAGCTTTAATTCCTCCCATAAAAGCTCCTAAGAATCCAGAATCTTTTACTTCAGAAAGAACACCTTTTGCAAGTAAACTTCCAAAACCTGTTAGAGGAACAGTTGCTCCACATCCAGCAAATTCTATTAGTTTTTGATACCATCCTAAACCACCTAAAATTACACCAGTAGTTACAAATGCAACAAGAATTCTTGCAGGAGTAAGTTTAGTTTTGTCAATTAAAATTTGACCTACTATACAAATTAAACCGTCCAACTACAAAGGCTTTTAAAATCATCATCCAATCCATATTTTCCTCTTGTATAAAATATTTAGGTTTTTAAAGGCTTTACCTATAAACCATTATAGTATTTTTTATTATAATAAATTAGTTTGTTATAATCATATTTATTATATAAATTATTAAATTTTTGTAATGTATGTTTAATCTATTTAAAAATTTTTCTAGTAAAGTAATATATAAAATTCAATTTTTAATGTTAACATTCAATTGAAATTGCATGAGCAATTCCAGGTATACTTTCTCCTTGTTGTGAACTCAAAGAATTCATCAATGCACCAGTTGCCATCAAAAGAATTTTTTTGTATTTTTTATCTAACATTTGTTTATAAATGTATCCAGAAAAAACACTTGCAATACAACCACAACCGAGAACCGGCCAGAATGAGTATCTTGTTTTTCCTTATCAAAAATTAAAACTCCACAATCATCATAATTTGAAGCTATATTGAATCCTTTTTTCTTAGCTAAATCTGTTAAAATATCTTTTCCAATATAACCTAAATCTCCAGTAAAGATTGCATCATAATAACTAGGTTTTCTACCTGTGTCATTAAAGTGAGTAACTAATGTGTCTAAAGCAGCACCAGCCATAGCAGCTCCCATATTGTTTGCATCTTTAATACCCATATCAACAATTTTTCCAGGAGTTAAAGCTGTTATAAATGGACCATTTCCATTTTTAGATAAAATTGAAGAACCAGCTCCAGTAACTGTCCATTGAGAAGCTGGAGCTCTTTGGTTTCCAAGTTCTAATGGAAATCTAAATTGCTTTTCAGCACTGCAAAAATGACTTGAACTTGAACATAATACATTAGTTGCAAATCCTCCATCAATAGCCATTGCTCCTAATAAATTAGATTCTACAAAAGTAGAACATGCACCAAATACTCCAAAGAATGGAATGTTTAAATCTCTTAAACCAAATGTAGAAGATATACATTGATTTATTAAATCTCCTGCAAAACACAAATCTATATCTTTAGTTGCAATTCCAGATTTATTAATGGCAAGATTTACAGTTTCTTTAACAAGTTTGCTTTCTGCTTTTTCCCAAGTTTCTTCTCCCCAGAATTCATCATCTAAACATTTATCAAAATAACTGTTTAATGGACCTGCTTTTTCTTTAGGTCCAACAATACATGCAGTATTTAAAATTGCAACTGGTTTTTCTAACATATATGATTGATTACCAATTTTTTTCATAAGTTTTTAGTATTTCGTATACTATAAAATTTTGATAATGGAAAAATTATAAATTTTTATAGAAAATGTATAAAATAAAAAAATAATTTTTCTATTATAAAAATTTTCCGAAAATCTCCTTTCTAGTATAATGTTATTTATAAATTAATAAGATTTACAAATAAATTTTACATATTTATTTGATAGTCTATTGTGATATAATTACAATTTAAAATTTTAGAAAATTTACTATTATTTCTAAAATTACATAAATATCATAGAAATAAGTCCGAACTATAACACTAGTAGATATTCCATAAACTAGAACTGGTCCGAGCTACAGTAAACATTTTTGCTCCAACTCCCATAACATAACCTTCTGATTTATATTCCATAGCTGGTGAAACAATAGAATTTGCAAAACCAGTGATTGGTATAAGAGAACCTGCACCGAGCAAATTTTCCAATTCTATTGAATAAATTTAAAGCTGTAAGAAAACTGCTTATAAAAACCAAAGACATAGAAACAATTGTATAACACATAGTTTCATCTACACCTTTTGATTTTGCACATTCAAAAATAATTTGTCCAATTGCACAAATTAATCCACCAACCCAGAATGCATTAAAACAATTTTTTAAAATAGGTGAGTCTGGTGTTTTTTCATCGACATATTTTTGATAAGCATCTTGACTTTCTAAAGGATTGTCTTTCATAAATTGCTCCTTTCCAAAAATGTATTACATTAGAAAATTAGATTATTAGAAAATTTTTAAAATTTGTAAAAATTTTCTAATATCTAAATTCTAATATACAAATGAAATAAGTTATTAAAAACTAATTTTAAATAATAAATAAATTAAGTTATCAAAAAAATATTATTAATAATTTAACTCCAAAATTAATAAAAATTAGCAAAATAAATTTTTAATATAAATAATATTTATAAATGTTATAATTAATAAATATTTTTAATTAGATTTATTCATCTAAATTAGAAAATTCACTTTGTGTTTCCTGAAGTGTTTGCAAATTTTTATCAATTTCAAATTCTAAATCTAAATCTACATAATATTCTTGAATTTTATCTCCTTGAAGTTTTGCACGTTGTTCTAAAATTACAACAGTGCTTAAATTTTGAAGAGTTTCACTTGCCTCACTAATTGTTTTTACGATAGCATCCTTCCATGAAATATTAGATGTACCTGTAATTTTTATATGCTTTTTTGAACTCATTTTAATTTCCTCCATTCTTGTTAAAATTTTGCTATTATTTTTTGTTATTTTTCATAAAATATTCATATAAAGTTCATAAATTTATAAAAAATTATTTTTAAATTAAGAACTTTTCTCAAAAATTCCAATTTTTTACAATAATATTACAAGTGAAATACATTTTGGTAAAGTGTATTGACTATAAATTTAATTAAGTATAAATTATAAGTACAAAAAAGTACAAAAGAGTAATATTTGCACAATATTTTGGAATAATAATAAAAAAACTTGAGGAGAAAAAACTGTGTCAAAGTGTTTAGGAGTTTATATTGAAGATGACATAATTAAATATGCTAAAGTTGATAAGAACAAAGATATTCTAAAAGTCGAAAGTTCTAGTGTAGTTTTCTATGAAAAAGAAAATATATTACAAACACTTGATAAGATTATTAGAGAAACTTATAGTGCAAGAGATCCTATAAGTATAAATATATCAAATGAATTATATAATTACTTTGATGTATTTGCAGCTTTAAAACCGTCAGATAAAAAGAAATCTGTAAGTTTGGATTTTGAACTGCTTTGTAGTGAAAAAGGATATAACAAAGATTCTTTAGATACAAGATGTGTTTTTAGAGATAGCAGAGAAAGTAGTGATAAATCAAAGGTTATTCATGTTGCAGCTAATAAAGAAAATATTCATAAAAGAGTTTTAGATTTTGGTAGTGCAAAAGTTACTTCTGTTACACCAATTACTACAAGTATATTTAATTTGTTAGAATTAGGACCAAAAGATGAAAATGTTATTATTGTTAATATAGAAAAAGATACAAAAGTAACAACAGTTCTTGGTGGTGAAGTATATAATATAGATATTATTCCTGAAGGAATGGGAGAAATATTGAATTCTATTAATAATGTAGAAAATTCAATGAAAAAATCTTATGAATGTTGTAAAAATACAACTATATACACTCAGGATATGCAAGAACTTCAAACAGGTGAAAATGAACATTTAGAAGAAATTATGCCTATATTATATAAAATAGTAAATGAAGTAAAGAAAATTGTAGAAACTACAGTTGGACAAGTTTCAAAGGTTTATATAACAGGTCTTGGTACAGCTATTAATAATATAGATTTATATTTTCAAGAATATATAACAAGTTCGAAATGTGAATTATTGAAACCATTTTTCTTAGAAAATGCATCTATAAAAATGCCAATTAAAGATTATATGGAAGTTAATTCAGCTATTGCTTTAGCCT
Organism: Clostridia bacterium; assembly: GCA_022790975.1. Lineage (GTDB taxonomy): Bacteria > Bacillota > Clostridia > TANB77 > CAG-508 > Scatovivens. The sequence continues at coordinate 25,880 of JAAVYF010000054.1, forward strand.
TACAAGGATTAGGATATGGTGAAGCTGATTTAAATTTTAAAGGCAAAAAGTCAGGAAGTATTTCATTAGATGGTAAAAATATTCAAAATTCGTTAAAAAGTTTATTAGATCTTAGAAAAGAATTAACAGCACTTGATAAAACTTTACTAAGAGTATTAGTATTGTTCTTAGTTTTAGTTATTGGATATGCTGGATTTTCTACATCTATAGTAACTCAAATAGATGAAAAACAAACAGAGATAAGCTCTGCTACTCAAACTGTAACTTCTCAAATTGCAATGATAAGAGAACAGAATGTTAAAATTACAACGGGTCAAAGAAATTATGATGAAATTGTTACAGCTTTAACAAGAATTGAAGAACCAGATAATAATGATTTAACAGATACTGCAAATACTGAACAAAAAATTATAATTGAAAAAAATGCAATACCAAATATGTTAAGTCAAATTATTCAAGTAATTCCAAAACAAGTTAAAGTTACATCAATAAAAAATACAACAGATAAGCATATTGTTATAGAAGCTCAAGCTGGAAAATATGATCAATTAGGATATTTTAGAGCTGTTTTATCTACTGAAGGAATATTAACAAATGTTAAATCAACTAGTGGTTTAAGAAGTGGGGATACTGTAACAATTACAATAGAAGGAGATTTACCATGAAAAGAGTTTTAATAATTGTTGCTTTAATAGCTGTTGCTTGGTTTGGAATAACAATAGTAAAAGATGGTTTTCAAAATGAAAATTTTAATATTGATATTGCTAGCTACCAAGGTTTAGAAGAAAAATCAGCAGGACTAACTAAATCAGTAAGTAACTATAACACCAAAAATCAAGATGAATATCAAGCTGAATTAGTGAATTTAAATAATTCTATAAAAAAATATAAAAATTCAAAAGCTCAATATGAAGAACTTATAGCTGAATTAGATAATGAATCTCCAAAAGAAATTTTAGAAGAGCAAGTTATTTATTCAGATAAAAAAAGATATGATATTGACTTTTTATTAACAACACTTGGAACTTATGGAAATAAAGAAGGAGTAACTGTTACACTAGAATTAGAAAAAAGCACAACTCAAGATGCAAATGCTAGTAAATATGGTTATACTCTTTGTAATTTAAGATTTATGCTTACAGGAACTTATGTAGATATAGCTAATTTTTTATATGATATAGAAGGAGATAGTGAATTAGCATTTGAAATTAGAGATTTTAATATGACTAAAAATGAAGCTGATTTTGCAGTTAAAGATGTAAGAATTAATAGTGATACTTTAATTGAAACAAAAACAACAAACTCAACTACAAACCCTTCAACTACAACTCCAAGTGGAACAACTAATAATACTACATCTAATACAAATACTACTAATAATACAAATAGAGTTTCAAATAATGTAAATTCAAACAATGTTTCAAATAGTACTAATAGAAATACAAACACTGTAAATAATACAAATGTTACAAATAATACAGTTAGATAAATATAAATTTGAAAGGAATTTAAAATATGAAAAAATTAACAAGAAATTTAATTTTGTTAGTTGCAGTAGCAGCAGTTGGTTTAATGATTGTTGGAATTTTAGTTTATAATTATATTCCAACTGATGTTGCAATAGCTAAACCTAACACTTATGAAGTAGATATAGAAACTACAAAAGTTCTTTCAGATGCAACAGAGAGTTCAAATTTGCTTAGTCAAATAACTGGAAGTTCTTCAGGTTCAGATGAAATAAAAACTAGTATTATTTTACAAACATATCAAGTAACAAAAACAGATTTAGCTAGATATAAAGCTTCAGGAGCTTATGTAAGTGGAAAATCAGATCCATTCTCAGATGCTCCAGAGCCTACAGTAGAAGAAAATAATGATGGTAATACAAATACTTCTTCTACAAAACCAGGAAATACAAATAATACAGTAGGAGGAAGCACAGTTCAATCTGATGGAACATTATTAAATAGTGCTTCAAAAAAATAATTTAATTTTAGGATATATTTAAAATATTAAATATATACAATATTTTTTAAAACATAAAAGGAGGAAAAAATTATGTTTAAACAAGAAAAGGGTATTACATTAGTAGCACTTGTAATAACAATTATCGTGCTATTAATTTTAGCAGGTGTTTCTATTTCACTTGTTGCAGGAGACAATGGTATTTTAACAAAAAGTAAAACAGCAGCTACAAAAACAAAATATTCACAAATTACAGAAGCTGTTGGTTTAGCATTATCAGATTGTCAAGGAGATTATGTTAGTGTATTTGAAACTGCTGAAGGTGATGCATCAACTTTAGATGCATATTTCACAGAAAAAAAAGTTGTTGATTCATTAAAAGCATTAGGATTTACAATGGTACAAGAAGATGGTTCAGCAATATCTTCACCTGCAACTACAGGAAGTGTTGATGGAACTGTATATCGTGTATATTCAGGATCAGATTCAAAAAATTATGTTTCTGTAAAATTTAAAAAAGGAACAATAGGATTTACAGCTGCATTTGCACCAGATTTAGCAACAGCATTTCCAACAGAATCAGAGTCATAATTAAGAAAATATAAATAAGAAATGGCATAATGCTTAAATAGAAGTTTCTTGTTTATAAGATATATAACTTAAAAATAAGAGGCATGTGCGCTAGTTGTGTATGGCACATGCCTTATTTTATAAAAAGGATTTAAAAGACGTGGAAATAATATTTTACATATTAATATTTTGTATGGGAACAGTTTTTGGGAGCTTTTTTACTTTAGCAGTATATAGAATTCCACTTGGATTAGATATAACACATGAACGTTCATTTTGTCCAAACTGTGAACATAAATTAGGATTTAAAGATTTAATACCAATTTTTAGTTACATAAGCTTAAAAGGAAAATGTAGATATTGTGGTAAACATATAAGAATTAGATATTTATTTTTAGAAGTATTATCTGGAATAGTATTTCTTTTAAGTTATTTATCTTTCAAGATTAATTTTCCGTTTTTTGAAATGGAAAAAATAATTGATTTTATAGCATTTGTATTATTCTATGTAACTTTAGTTATTATTCTTGGAATTGATAAAGAAAACAAAACAATTAGTAAAAAAGTATTATTGTTTGGTATTTTGACTAATTTTTTATATATAGTATATCTATATATATCTAAAGGAAAAGACATGTATAGATATGGGATGTATTTAGGAATTATGCTTTTTATTTTCATATTAGATACAATCCTTTTAAGTAAAAGAACAAAGAGTTTTTATTTTTTACAAATTTTAATGCTTATAGTTTATATTTTAATGTATGTTGATTCATGGTTAATAATTCCTATAATATTATTTAGTATTTTATATGAATTCTTATATTATATATATATGAAAATAAAATCAGTTAATTATAATACATTAAATATTTTAGATGAACCATTAGATGTAAAAATTCCATTTGGATTTTGTATATCAATAAGTTCTATAATGATAATTATTTTGAATAATTTTATTGTATTATAAAAAATTTATTTATAAACAAATAAGCAAAGTTAAAATTTATTAAAACTATTTATATAAAATTTAATAGTGGAGGCTTATTAATGTTTTTAAAAAATCTTTTTAAACGATTTAGAAAAGAAGATAAAGGAATAACAGGAACAGATATTGCAGTATCAATTATGATAATAGTAGTTACTATGGTAGTTGTAACTACTATATATATAAATGTTAACAACAAAGTTAAAGAAAATATAAGATACAGTAATGGTGTTCGTATAGCAACTCAAATTGTAGAAAACATTCAGCTTAAAAATTTCGATTATTTGGTTAATACTTGTACTTCATCTAATACAGAAAATGTATTTTATACAAATGCATCAGGAGGAAGTGGAGTAAAGCTTTTTGGTGTTAATATTCCAACTGGTTATTTTGCAACTATTACGACTAAAAGAGTTTCTAATACAGATATTGATATAATAAGAGATGTAACAGTTGAAGTAAATTATAAAGTTTCCAAAAAAACTAATAACATTACATTATATACAACAAAAGAAAAAGAGCTACTAGAACAAAGTAATAAGCCAGATATTTCATTACTTAATAAAGATTTAAATAATCAAAATATTTATCCAATAAAATATTATAATGAAAAATATTATATTACAGATATAAATGATGCAGAATGGTATAATTATGATTATAATACATCTAATTCTGATTATGGAAAATATGCATTAGTATATGTTACTTCTAGTAATTTAAGTATAGGTGCTAATGTTGATATAAATTTTAATGGAAATGTTTATGCTTGGATTCCAAGATTTGGTATTGCGATAGAAAATGGTGAAAGTAAATTAGCATATTGTTATGGAACTTCTAATTACAAAATTGGATTCAATAAGTGGACAGACTCAAATGGAAATACATTGTATGGGTATATGCTTTGTGGAACTGGAATTACACAAGGAAATCCAGATGAAATATCTAAATATGTAAATAATACATTTACATTAGGGGATGGATTAACTGGAGTTTGGTATAATGTTACAGATACTTCTAACAATTCATTGCTTGTAACCTCAATAAAAAATGCATTTAAAGTATATTGTCCATATACTAATGTAGATATATCTTTATGATAAAGGTAATTTCTTGAAATTTTTTAAAAACTATTTATTTTAAGATAAATTAGATATATAATTAACTAGAAGTAGACTAAGAATAAAATAAATAAGATAAATTTTTATACTAAAGAAAGGGGAACTAATAGATATGGCTAAAGCACCAATTGGAGTAGAACTTGTAAAAAGAGGTTTGGTAACAGAAGATGATATTGCAAGAGCAATTGCTTATCAAAAAGAACATCCAAATAAAAAAATTGGAGATATAATAAATATCTTAAAGTTATGTCCTCAAGTTGAATTAATTAAAGCAATGGGAGAGATATTAGGAGAAAAAGTAATGCTACTACGTCCAGATAATGTAACTCTTGATATAACACAATATTTCTCAATGGATATTGCTAGATCTTGCAAAGCAATTATATATGAAGTAGTTGGAGGCAAGGCTAAAGTTTGTTTTGCTGATACTAGTAATAAAAGAGCAATAGAGCAAATTAGATTGATTTTATTAAATAAAGGTTTAGTGTTAGATAAATATTTAACATTTGAAACTAATATAGATAATGTTTTAGAATCGTTTGAGGGAAAATCTGGTGATAGTATACAAGCAAACACAGGAGATGTTACAGGCTTACTTGATACTATTATTAAAACAGCAATGGATAAAAGAGCATCAGATATTCATATTGAACCACAAGAAAATTCTATTAGAGTTAGATATAGAGTTGATGGTGAACTTATTACAGTTGCAAATTTAGAAACAACAAGACAAGCTCAAATTATAGGTCGTTTAAAAGTAATATCTAATATGCATCAAGAAAAACAAGAATCCCAAGATGGTAGAATTTTGCTTTATCCTGATTATAATATACGTGTTTCTTCACAAAAAAATGTTAATGGAGAAAAATTTTGTTTAAGACTTTTAAAGAAAAATGCTGGAATAAGAAATATATTTGAGTTAGGTTTCCCAAAGAGTGAGAAACTTCTTAAAGCAAGTTTTGATAAGAAAAACTCTATTACAATTGTTGCTGCACCAACTGGAGAAGGTAAAACAACAACTCTTTATTCAATATTAGATTATTTAAATAAACCTGAAATTAATGTTACAACTGTTGAAGACCCAGTAGAAATTCGTGTTCCAGGTATAAATCAAATAGAAATAGATGCAAAAACATCATTTGCAGGTTCTTTAAGAACAATTTTAAGACAAGATCCAGATATTATTCTTTTAGGAGAGATTCGTGACTTAGAAACAGCAGAAATAGCTATGCAATCAGGTCAAACTGGACATTATGTGTTATCTACAATTCACACAATTGATGCTGTTGAAGTTATTACAAGACTTAGAAAATTGGGAATTTCTGATTATGATATTTCAAGTACTTTAGCTACATCAGTTTCTCAAAGACTTATTAGAAGAGTTTGTCCACATTGTGCTACAAAAAGACCATTTTCAGATGAAGAAAAAAATATTATGCAAAAACTTGTTGATAAATATGGAATTAAATTTGATTTTAAAGATAAATATACATATGATGTAAATGGCTGTAAAGAATGTAACCATACAGGATATTTAGGAAGAATTGCAGCATTTGAAATACTTGAGATTACAGAAGATTTAAGAGAATTAATCTCAAGTGGAGCATCAAGTATAAAAATACGTGAAAAGGCTTTAGAGGGAAATGTATATAAGCCACTATTTGTAGATGCTTTATATAAAGTACTAGATGGAATTGTTACATTAGAAGAAGCAAATAAAAAACTTATACTTTTCCAATAAATTAAGTATATATTAAAATGATTTACAAAGGAGAATAATATGGTACTGATTGAAAGAATAATTCAAGAAGCAATTGAAAAAGGTGCATCAGATATTCATTTACTTCAAGGATTAAAACCTATTCTTAGAATATCTAGAGATTTGGTTGAAATTCAAGATTTAGATGTTTTAGATGAAGGAGAGCTTTATGAAGTTTATGATTATATTGTTAGAGGAAATGTAACTAAAGATGAGATTTATAAAGATGAAAGAAAACTAGATACATCACTTGTGTTTAATGATACTAGACTCAGAGTAAATGTTTCATATTCAATGGATGTACCTACGTATACAATGCGTATTATTTCAAATGATTTACCTCCATATGAAACATTAGGTTTACCAGAAATAATAAAAACTGTAACATATCAACCACAAGGAGTTATTTTAGTAACAGGAAAAACAAACTCTGGTAAATCAACAACTCTAAATGCCTTGATAGATGAAATAAATAAAAAACAAAATAAGAAAATATTAACTTTGGAAAGCCCTATTGAATATAGACATACCTCAAAGAAATCTGTTATTATACAAAAAGAAGTTGGTCCAGGAAAGGATAGTTTAACATATATAGATGGTGTTAAAAATGCATTAAGAGAAGACTGTGATATTCTAGTTATACGGAGAGATTCGTGATAAAGAAACAATGGAAGCTGCTATTGATATGGCTGAATCTGGACATTTAGTTATAGGAACACTTCATACTAAAGGCTGTGCTGAAACAATAGATAGAATTATAAACTTCTATGAAGTTCGTGATCAATCTCAAATAAAAAATTTATTATCTTCATTATTAAAAGTTGTTGTATCACAAAGACTTTTAAAATCTGCTACAGGAAAAGGATTAGTTCTTGTTCCAGAAGTAATGCTTGTTGATAATACAGTTGCTGCTTGTATTAGAAAAGAGAAATTTAGTGTTTCAGAAATAGAAGATGCAATTCAAGGTGGTCATGACAAAGGAAGTATTAGTTTAATAAATTCACTTGCAGAATTATATGTAGGTGGAAGATTGTCATTAGAGCAAGTTAAAGCTCAAATAGATGAAAAGAATTATGAAACTTTAAATAGAACAATTATGCAATTAAATTTAAAGAGAAATGGTATAAGAGCTCGGTGGAGCTATGAACTAATAATGAAAGTAGACTAAAAGGAGGAGTTTAGACATGCCTGAGTTCAATTGTAGAACATTAACACCTCAAGGGCAAGTTGTTAGAAGTGTTGTAGAAGAATCTTCTAGATTAGCTTGTATTAGAAGACTTAGAAAAAACGGTCTAACACCAATAAGTGTAAAACCAAAAGTTTCAGTAAAAATTTCAAAAAGTGATAATAAAAATAAAAAAGCAAGAAATATTAAACAATTATCGAATTTTGAAGTAAAAAATAAGAGTAAAGATAAAAACAAAAAGGCTCAATCTGGATTTTGGAGTATGTTAAATAGTGATATAGGAGGTTCTGGTGGAAAGAAAATTTCTTCTAGAGATATTCGTGTATTTACTCAAAATTTTTACTTACTAAAAAAAGCTAATTTTAATAATATTCATGCTTTAAGTACAGTAATACGGAACTACAGAAAATCCTAGACTTAAATTAATTTTACAAGATATTTTAGCAGGTGTTGAAAGTGGAGAGTATATGTATACTACAATGGAGTATTATTCAAATACTTTTCCATATATTTATATTAATATGATTAAGGTTGGAGAACTTTCTGGTTCATTAGACCTTTCTCTAGAACAAGCTGTAACATATCTTGAAAATAGTGATAAATTGCTAAAAAGAATTAAGAAAATTTTAATACCAAATTTACTTATGTTTTTTGGTTTAACAATTGGTACAGTTGTAGCTGTTATAGTTGGTGTACCACTACTTAAAGGTATATTTGATTCAGTTGGTTCGCAGCAAGAACTGCCAGCAGTTACTATGTGGTTATATAATACGACAATGATGTTAAGAACAGTTTGGTATATTCCAGTACGGATTAATTGTAGCAGCAGTTGGATTATTTTATATGTGGCTGGGTACTCCAAAAGGAAGGTATAATTTTGATTATTTTAAATATACAATGCCGATATTTGGAAAACTTATGTATTTATTAGATTTTTCAAGATTAATGCAATGTACATTGCTTAATTTACAAAATGGTATGAGAATACAAGATTCTTTAGAAGTTGGTAAAAATGTTGTAAAAAATACTGTTATGATGTCAATTGTAGAATCAGCAATAAATAATATATTTATTGGCCAGTCTTGGATACAACCATTTGAAGATGCAGCACTTGGAGATACAATGTGTATAGAAATGCTTAAAATAGGTATGCAAACTGATTTACCAGAAATGATAGCAAAAATGCTTGATTATGTAGAATCTGATATTAATAATACATTAGAGAAGATAATGAAAGTCTTACCAGAAGTTGCATATATATTTGTTGGTGTAGTTTTAATTTTCTTCGTATGTGCTGTATTAGTTCCATGTATAACTCTTTATATGGGTGGATGGTTATTTGAAGCATATGATGTATAAAATAATTTGAAATTTACAGTATAGTTTAAAAGCTATACTGTTTTTTTATTTTACAGAATTTAATTAAAATATGAAAATAAAAAATATAGAAGACACAGAAAAACTAAAAAAGCAAATGCAATATTATAAAAAATTAAATGTATTAAAGAAAAATCAATAATTTTAATGTTTTTAAAGATTATATTTTGTAAATTCCAAAAGATATGTTAAAATATAAATATAAGAAAAAAATTTTTATTTAGGATATATTAGTTTGAAAGAAACAAAAAACTTTTATTGCTAAGTGTGTCTTTAAAGAAAGGAATAGAATTTAATATGAAAATTCGGAATAGATTTAGGTGGAAGCCATATAGGAGTTGGACTTATCGAAAATAGCGAAATTATTGAAACTAGACAAAGAAATTTTATAGATGAAGATAAACAAAATATAAAAGAAAGTATTATAAATTATGCCATTAAAATGATTTATGAAATTTTAGAAGCAAAAAATATAGACATAAATCGAATTGAACTTATTGGAATTGCATCTCCAGGAATTGTTTCTAAAAATTCAATTATTAAAGCAACAAATTTATCTTTATATGATTTTAATATATGTGAAATTTTAGAAGAAAAACTTAAAGTAAAAGTAAAAATTAGAAATGATGCTAAATGCTCAGCTTTAGCTGAAAAAGAATATGGAGTTTTAAAAGAATATAAAGATGCAATTTATATTTGCATTGGAACAGGAATAGGAGGAGCTGCTTTTATTGATAATAAAATTCTAGAACCATTAAAGTATGGCGGTTTTGAGTTTGGACATATGATAATTGAAAAAGATGGTAGACAATGTTCATGTGGTAAAAAGGGATGCTTTGAAACATATGCTTCAATTAGAGCGTTAAAAGCAAGTGTTACAAGTATTTTAGGTGAAAAAGGTGATGTTTCTGGGCAATATTTAAGAGAACAGCTTTTAATAAAAGATAATCCTTATGTTCAAGAAGAAGTTGAAAACTTTTTGAAATATTTAAAAGTTGGATTAGGAAATTTAATAGATATTTTTGAACCAGAAGCAATTTGTTTAGGTGGAAGTTTTGCATATTATGAGGGAAATCCAATTTTAGATAGACTAATTAAAAAGCTCTATGAAGATGATTGTACTTTTACAATTTCTAAAAAACCAAATATAGTTATTGCAAAATATAAAAATGATTCAGGGATGATAGGTGCAACTTTATAAAATTGTTGAAAAATAGCGAAAAATTTTTGGGAAAAATTTATAAAAAGTATTGATTTTTAGGTTTTATCCGTGTATAATATAACCGTAACGTAACAAGATGACTTAAGAGAGTGGGAACAAATCCCACTCTTAAGTTTTGTATAATGAAAAAAGTTAAAAGAAAAGAGGTTTTGAAAAGTTGGCAAATATTGAATCTCAAGTAGAAAGTTTATTAAAACCAATTATTGAGAATAAGCTTAAATATGACCTATATGATGTTATTTATGCAAAAGAAGGTAAAAATTATTATTTAAGAGTAATAATAGATAAAAAAGATGGTATTGATATTTTAGATTGTGAGAAGGTAAATAATGCAATTAATGATATTTTAGATGAAGCCGATTTAATAAAAGATGCATATTATTTAGAAGTTTCTTCTCCAGGGTTAGAAAGAAACTTAAGAAAAGAAAAACATTTTGAGTCTAATTTAGGAAATAGAGTAAATGTAACTCTATTTAGACCGTTTAATAAAAAGAAAGAATATTTAGGGATTTTAAAAAAGTTTGAAGGAAATAATCTTTTATTAGAATTAGAAAATAAAGAAGAGATTATTTTTAATATGAAGGATATAGTAACAGTAAAAACGGTATTCGATTTTGAAGGAGGATTTAAAGAAAATGAAACAGATTGATGTAAAAGAATTTATTGCAGCAATGGAAGAATTGGAAAAAGAAAGAGGAATAAAAAAAGACTATTTAATAGAAAGCTTAGAAGCAGCATTAGTTACAGCTTATAAGAAAAACTTTGATACAGTAGATAATGTTAAAGTTACGATTGATGGAGATTCTGGGGAGCTTCATATATATGCAGTTATGGAAGTTGTTGAAGAATCAGAAGATCCATTATTAGAAATTAGTTTAAAAGATGCCTTAAAAGTTAATAAAAAAGCTAGTATTGGTGAAACTGTTGATATTGAAATTAAACCAAAAGACTTTGGAAGAATTGCAGCTCAAACAGCAAAACAAGTTGTAGTTCAAAAAATAAGAGAAGTAGAAAGAGATATGGTTTATAATGAATATAGTGATAAAAAAGGAGAAATAGTTTCTGGATTAGTTCAAAAAGCTGATACAGGTGCTATTATAATAGATTTGGGAAAATTAGAAGGAATTATGCCTCCAAAAGAACAAATAGAATCAGAACATTATAAAGTAAATGACAAAATTAGAGGATATGTTATGAGTGTTGAAAAAGGAGCAAAAGGAAATCCTCAAGTTATTGTTTCAAGAAGCCATCCTGATTTTGTAAGAAGATTGTTTGAACTTGAAATCCCAGAAATTTATGAAGGATTAATTGAAGTAAAGAGTGTTTCAAGAGATCCAGGAAACAGAAGTAAAGTAGCTGTATATTCTAAAAACCAGAATATAGACCCAGTTGGTTCATGTGTTGGACAAAAAGGAGTCAGAATACAAAATATTATCAATGAATTAAATGGAGAAAAAATTGATGTTATAGAATGGAGTGAAGATCCATCTACATATATTGCTGCATCTTTACTTCCAGCACAAGTTTTAGCTGTAGATAGTAATGTTGAAGAAAAATTTGCACAGGTAATTGTTCCTGATGACCAATTATCTTTGGCAATTGGTAAGTCTGGTCAAAATGCAAGACTTGCTGCAAGACTTACAAATTGGAAAATTGATATAAAATCTGAAAGTCAGATAAGAGAACTAATTGCTAAGGCTTCTGAAGATTCAGAAAGTGAAGTTTTTGAACCAGATAATATAGAAGAAAATGAAGAATAAAATAGAAATGTTTGTAAATTTTGGAAATAATCAAAAAATGTGAAGGAGCTTAACAATGAGTAACCAAAAAGAAATCTTAAGAAGATGTATTTCATGTAACGAACAAAAAGATAAAAGAGAGTTATTAAGAATTGTTAAACCAAAAGATTCTAAAATAGAAATAGATTTGACAGGAAAAAAAAATGGTAGAGGTGCATATATTTGTAGAAATGAAAATTGTTTAAACAAAGCTATAAAAACCAAAAAACTTGAAAGAGTTTTTGAAACTAAAATAGATAATGAATTTTATGAAAGTATAAGAGGTGTAATTATTGAATAAATGCTATGGAATGCTTGGCATTGCTGTTAAGGCTGGAAAACTAGCGTCTGGAAATGATGCTGTTTTAGATTTAGTAAAAAAACATAGAGTAAAACTAATTATTGTTGCAGAAGATGCTTCAGATAAAACAAAAAAAGAGATGCAGTTTATGTGTAATAAATTTAATATACCATTAATCATTTTTGGAAATATTGAAGAGAACAGTCATGCAATTGGTAAAAAAAATCGAGCAATAATTGCTATATGTGATTCTGGAATCGCAAATAAAATACGGAAGAATAATTAATGGAGGTGATTAATTTATGAAAGTACATGAATTAGCCAAAAAATTAGGTTTAGAAAATAAGCAAGTAATAGAAGTAGCAAAGAAAAATGGAATTGAAGTAAAAAGTTATTTAAGTGGAATTACAGAAGAAGAGGGGAAAATGTTAGAGAGATTATTAAAAGGAGTATTTAAAAAGAAATCTATGGAAAATAAGAAAGAAAAGAATGAAGAGCCAGTTATCATTAGAAGAGCCGTTATAATTAATGATGACGAAGAAAATAAAGAGGAAGAAAAAAGAAAAAAAGAAAATGAAAAGAAAAGAGAGTCTGCGTTTTCTACTGAAAAGGCAAAGAAAAAAGATTATAATATAGTTTATAGAGATAAGCCTAGTAAACCTCTTACTGTTAGCGAATTGTTTGGAATTCCAAAAAAAGAAAGTAAAAAGAAGGTAGAATCAGAAAAAGAAGTTGAAACAAAATTAGAAGAAAAAATAGATTCTATAAAACAAGAAGAATCAAAAGAAGAAATAAAAGTAGAAATCCAAGTTAATGTAGAAGAGAAAAAAGAAGAGGTAAAAGAAAAAGAAGAGATAAAAGAAAAAACAAATGATACATTGGCTAAAACTCAAATTCAAAAAGAAAATAAATATGGCTCAAAAGAAAGTGGTTTCTCAAATATATCAAATAATTCAAATACTAAATTTAATAATAAACCTCAAAAAGTAAATAATAATCATAATGGCTCTAATGATTATAGAAATAATAGACCTCAAAATTCAAGAGATTTTAGAAATAAAGGAGATAGACAATATAATACAAAATCTCAAAATGGAGATAGAAAAGAATTTAATAAAGATGGAAGATTTGATAATAGAAATAAAAAATTAGATGATAGAGGAATCGACAAAAAAATTAAAAATATCATGGAAATTGATATGCCAGCTGAAAAAGAAAATGTTAGAGAATATACTAATAATAAAATAAAAGATAAACAAAAACAAAATAGAATTGATGAATCTAGAAATTCTAATAAAAAGAGTAGTAGAAGAAATGATAATGAAGATTATGATTTTGATAAATTAAATAGTTTGAAAAAGCATAATACTCTATCTAATATGTTTCATGAAGAAGGAGAAATGCTTGATTACTACGATTTAAGTACAGAAAGAGGAAAACGTAGTAAAAAGAAAATCAAAATAGAAAATAAACAAAAACAAAAAATATTTAAACTTACTGAAATTACTATTCCAGAAAACATTACAGTTAAAGACTTAGCTATGGAAATGAAAATCACAAGTAGTGATGTTATTAAAAGATTATTAAATTTAGGAATGATGGTTACAATAAATAATGAAATAGATTTTGATACTGCATTTTTAGTAGCAGCAGAATTTGGAATTACAGCAGTTAAGAAAAATATTGTAACAGATGAAGATAAACTTATTGATGAAACAGAAGATGAAGATTCTGATTTAATGGAAAGACCACCTGTAATTGTTGTTATGGGTCACGTTGACCATGGAAAAACTTCACTTCTTGATGCTATTCGTCATACTAATGTTATTGAAGGAGAATCTGGAGGTATTACACAACATATAGGTGCATATCAAGTAAAAATAAATGATAGAGCTATTACATTTTTAGATACTCCTGGTCATGAAGCGTTTACAAGTATGCGTGCTAGAGGTGCTCAAATTACTGATATAGCTATTTTAGTTGTTGCTGCAAATGATGGAGTTATGCCTCAAACTGTTGAAGCTATTGACCATGCTAAAGCTGCAAATATTCCAATTATTGTTGCAGTAAACAAAATGGATTTACCTGATAGTAACATTGATAAAGTAAAACAAGAATTGATGAAATATAATATTGTTCCAGAAGAATGGGGCGGAGATACTATATTTGTTCCAATTTCAGCAAAGACAGGAATGGGAATAGATACATTGCTTGAAATGGTATTATTACAAGCAGACGTATTAGAACTTAAAGCAAATCCTAATAAACAAGCAAAAGGTGCTGTAATAGAAGCAAGACTTGATAAGAGTAAAGGTCCTATTGCATCAGTATTAGTTCAAAGAGGAAAATTAGATGTTGGAGATACTATTATTGTTGGTTCTTCAATTGGTAGAATAAGAAATATGACAAATGATAAAGGAAAGAAAGTAAAATCAGCTGGACCATCTACACCAGTTGAGATTACAGGTTTATCAACTGTTCCACAATCAGGAGATATTTTCTATGAAGTAAAAGATGAAAAAACAGCAAAACATTTAATAGAAAGAAGAATTCGTGAAAATAGAGAAAAAGAATTATCAAAACGTACAATAATAACTCTTGATAATGTATTTACTCAAATGGCTAATGAAAACTTAAAACAATTAAATTTAATTGTAAAAGCTGATGTTCAAGGTTCTGTAGAAGCTTTAAGACAATCATTAACAAAACTATCAAATGATGAAGTTAAAGTTTCAGTTATCCATGCAAGTGTTGGTGGTGTTACAGAAACAGATGTAAGTTTAGCACAGGTATCAAATGCTATTATCATTGCGTTTAATGTTAGAGCAGAAGTTTTGGCAAAAAATAGAGCTGAAAAAGAGGGTGTTGAAATTAATCAATATTCTGTAATATATGATGCTATAAATGATGTTGAAGCTGCAATGAAAGGAATGTTAGACCCAGTATATAAAGAAGTTGTTATAGGAACAGCTGAAGTAAGACAAACATTTAAAGTTTCAAATGTAGGAACTATAGCAGGAAGTTATGTATTAACAGGAAAAGTTTCAAGAAATGCTGGAATTAGAGTCATTAGAGATAATATTGTTATACATGATGGAAAACTTGTGTCTTTGAAGAGATTTAAAGATGATGTAAAAGAAGTTGCTACTGGGTATGAATGTGGGCTTCAAATCGATAAATTTGATGATCTTCAAGAAGGAGATATGCTTGAGGTTTATATTATGGAAGAAGTTAAATAAACTAATAATTAGATTTTAGAAAGGAATAAAAGATGGCTGATAAAAATAGAATGAATCGTGTGGATGAACAGCTTAAAGAAGAAATTAGCAAGATTATAAATCAAGAAATACAAGATCCACATTTAACAGGAATGGTTAGCGTTACGGGTGTTAAAACAACTCCAGATTTACGTTATAGCAGAGTTTTTGTTAGTATGATTGGATGTAAAAGCCAAAAAGAAAATTTAGCTACATTAAAAAAATGTAGTGGATATATTAGAAGTATTCTTGCTAAAAGAGTTAATTTAAGAATGACTCCAGAACTTGTATTTGAATTTGATGAAAGTATTGAATATGGTTCAAGAATAGATAAAATTTTGAAAGATATGAATATTGGGTAGATTTTAGGAATATTATTTTAGAGGTAAGAAATGAGATGTGAGATGTTATATGTGAGAAGTTTAGATATTAAAAGAATGTATGTTCATTAGAATTAACATTTAATTTCTAAATCTCACCTCTCATCTCTCACTGCTCACTTCTCAAGGAGGTAATTATGACTTTAGATGAAATTTTAAAAGAAATAAATATAGCAAATACATTTGTTATTATGGCTCATGAGAATCCTGATGGAGATGCTATTGGAAGTTGTTTGGGTTTTGCTACTATGCTTAAAAGCATGGGAAAAGAAAATATAGATATTTTATTTAAAGAGTATCCTGCTGCATTTAATAATCTTCCAAATGTAGATTTAATAAAATCAGAGGCAAGTCGTGATAATTATGATATGGCAATTGTATTAGATTGTCCAGAATTAAAAAGAGTAAGTAGTTGTTATCATGAATATTTTGAAAATGCTAAAGTTAAAGCTCAATTTGATCATCATTTAAAAAATGCAATGTTTGCTGATTATAATGTTGTTAATCCTGTTGCTCCAGCTTGTAGTCAGATTTTAGTATCAAGTTTTGGATATTTAAAACTTGAGGTAACAAAGGAAGCTGCAAATTGTTTTTTAGCTGGAATTATTACAGATACAGGTGGATTTAGATTTGAATCAGTTACTCCAGAAACATTTGAATTTGCTGGATGGGCACTTAGTAAAGGTGTTAATGTTTCTAAAATATATAAAGAAACAATGATGACAAAAACAAAATCTCAATTTGAAGCGGAAAAGCTTGCTTTAAATAGACTTGAATTTTTAGCTGATGGCAAAATTACATTTACATATATAACCAAAGAAGATGAAAATTCTTTAAAAATTAAACCAGGTGAAACAGATGGAATTGCTGGAATTGGAATTACAATTAAAGATGTTGAAGTTGCAATTTTTGCACATGAAAGAGCAAATGGATTTAAAATGTCATTTCGTTCAAATAAAGTAGATGTTGCAGATATATGCATGATATTTGGTGGTGGTGGTCACAAATTAGCTGCTGGTTGCACAATAAATAGTACTCTTGAAGAAGCTAAAAAAGCAGTAATCAAAGAAACGGAAAAACATTTGAAATAAAATATGGGAGTTAAATGAATGAAGAATAGAACTTTAAAATTATTAGTAATAATATTATTAGTTATAAGCATATTTACACTTGCTGGTTGTGGAGATACAACAGATACTTATGATGAAGAAGAAAATAAGCTTTCAAAAAAAGAAGCAGAGGAATTATTAGAAGAATATTATGATTATGCAAGAGATTTATATTGGCTTAAATTGTTTGATATTTCAGAAGAGTATAATGATGAATATATGTATGAAATAAATGATTTTGAGGAAGTTTCAGAAAAGTATATGACTGAAAATGCAATAGAAGATTTAATTGATGATGCTCCATTAATTTATGTGGAAGATGGTAATTATTATTGTGTTTTAGGTGGTATAGCAGAATATGATGAAAATATTGAATTTAGTGATATAAAAGTAAAATCAAATAAAATAACTGCAACTGTTACATATGATATTATTGTCGCTGATGAAGTTATTGAAAAAGATGTATCTCATGAGTTTTCAATTGTAAAGAATGGAAAAGATTGGCTGATTGATGAATATACTTATTTTACAAATTATTAAAGTATTTATTAGTATTTAAAAAGCTATTTATTGGAGAAAAAATGAACGGAATAATAATTATAAATAAGCCTAAAGGATTTACTTCTCAAGATGTTGTTTCTAAAACCAAAAAAATATTAAATGAAAAGAAAGCTGGGCATGCTGGTACTTTAGATCCATTAGCAACAGGAGTATTACCTGTTATGCTTGGTAATGCAACTAAGATTTCTAAATATTTAATTGAACATGATAAGGTATATAGAGCTACTATTCAATTTGGAGAAAAAAGAGAAACTGGAGATATAGAAGGAGAAGTTATTAAAACGTCTGGAAATGAAGTTTTAGATATTAATCAAGTTAATGTAGTATTGAATAAATTTATAGGGAAACAAAAGCAAATTCCTCCTATGTATTCTGCAATAAAAGTTAATGGGAAAAAATTATATGAATATGCAAGAAATGGTGAGAAAATAGATGTAGAGCCACGAAATATTGAAATATATAAATTAGAATTAATTGAATTAAATAAAGAAGAACAGACTTTAGAAATGGAAGTTAGTTGTTCTAAAGGAACATATATAAGAACTTTATGTGAAGATATATCAGAAGCTCTTAATACAGTGCGGATATATGAAAGCTTTAGATAGAATTTTAGTGGATAAATTTAGCATAAAAGATGCAGTTACATTTGAAGATTTAGAGAAGAATAAATTAGATAAGAGCTTTTTAGAAAAACATATTTTTACAATGGATAAAGTATTTTCCAATTTGCCAAGTTTAAAATTAAATGATAGAAAATTGGAACTTTTTTTAAATGGAGTAATGCTTACATTTAGAGTTTCAGATGGAGTTTATAATATTTATACAGAAAATGGTTGCTATATTGGATTAGGTATTGTAAAAAATGAATTGTTAAAAAGAGATGTTATTATATAATATCAAAATTTTAATTGTTAAATTAAGTTAATATTTTATTAAAAGAATGTTAAAAAAAACACTTGCTCATTTATAAAATATTTAAAATATGTATTTTATGAGCTTTGTAATAGTATTTTTTGAAGCATTCTTTTTTGTAATTATGTATTGTTTTTATATTAAAATTTGTAAATTATTTTAGTATGATATTAAAAAATTATATGAGTTAAGTAATTTTGGGGAAAATAAAAAGGTCAAGAGAAAATTTAAATGAAATTTTGGAAAAGTAAAAGATATTAAAAAATTATAATAATTGTCAAAATAATTTTTAAATGTTATAATAAATATGTATGAGGTATGACATAAGTATTTTGTATTATAAATGATTTTTAATACAAATTTTTAAATAAAATTTGATTAAGGAGGAAAAAAATATGGGTTGGATAATACTTTTAATTATCATAGTTGCTCTATGTGGCGGTATAGGCTGGGGAGGCGGCTATGGATATGGAGGTTATGGATATGGACGTAGACCTTGGGGAAGATTTTGGGGACCAAGACCACCAAGACCACCAATGGGCGGATTTTGGGGACCAAGAAGAGGACCAGGTCCAATGAGAGGTCCTGGAGGACCAATGGGTGGCCCTGGGCCAAGAGGTCCAATTAGTGGAGGTCATCGTAGTAGTGGACATAGAGGCGGAATTAGCGGAGGTTCACGTGGTGGAGGTGGACCTAGAGGTGGTGGCGGACCACGGAGGCGGAGGCCGTAGATAATTCGAAAGGAAAATAAAATTATGAGTAGTAGAAAAATAAGTATTTTAATTATAGGTGTATTATTTCTTATAGGTATGATTATTCCAATACAAGCATTTGCAGATACCCAAGAAGAACATTGTAATATTACAATGGATATAAAAATTGATGAATCTGGAATAGCTTCTATTACAGAAAATTGGGATGTAGAATTATATGCTGGAAGTGAAATGTATAAACCATATTATAATTTACAAGATTCTAAAATAAGAAATCTTACAGTTACAGATGAAACTGGTACTAAATATGAGTATCAAACATCATGGAAAGCAAACGCTAGTCAAGAAGAAAAAGCAGGAAAATGTGGAATTAATAATATAAGCAATGGTCAAGAAATATGTTGGGGAATTGGTTCATATGGTAAACATGTTTATACAGTTTCATATGAAATTACAAATTTTGTTTATATTCAAGATGGAAAACAAGTTTCTTATTTTAGATTAATTCAACCAAAAACAGAACCAGAGCCAGAAAGTATTCAAATTACTGTTTCAGGGCCATTTGAATTTACAGAAAATAATGTAACTGCAAGTGGAAGTGGTTTTACAGGTACAACATCTATAGTAGATGGAGTAGTTAAAGTTTCAACAAGTAGTGGTTTAAAAAGTTCACAATGTGTTGATTTAGATTTGAAATTTGAGGATGAAAGTTTTAGTAATTTAAGTGAAAGTGATTATTTAGAAAATAAATATAATGCAGATGATAAAGAATATAATCAAGGAATGACAGAAAAAGAAAAAAGAGAGGCAGAAGAAAATACACAAGAAAAAAGAAATAGTTTTGTTAAGAAAGTTCTTATAATAGTTATTATTATAATACTTATTATATTCATAACAAGAGGTAGAAACGATTATAATAATAGAAACTATTATAATTATTAAAATATAATTTAACTATATGTAATATTAAGCAATTTTATAAAATTGTTCAATTTCAACAATTAAATCAACAAAAAAATATATATAAATAATGAATAAATTTATAAATACTCTTTACAAGTAAGATACTTTTTTGGTACAATAATAAAAATCCGAAAGTAAAGGAGTAAGAAAATGAAACATTTAATTGATATTAAAGATTTGTCAGTAAATGAAATTAATGAATTGATTGAAGTAGCTAATGATATTATCGCAAATCCAGAGAAATATTCTCATAAATGCGATTGTAAAAAATTAGCTACTTTATTTTTTGAACCAAGTACTAGAACAAGACTTAGTTTTGAAGCTGCTATGATGGAATTAGGACGGAAATGTAATTGGATTTTCAGAAGCTAATTCTAGTTCTGTATCAAAAGGAGAAAGTGTTTCAGACACAATTAGAACAGTTGGATGTTATGGTGATATTATTGTTATGCGTCATCCAAAAGAAGGAGCACCACTTGTAGCATCTCAAAAATCAACAGTTCCAATAATTAATGCAGGAGATGGCGGACATAATCACCCAACACAAACATTAACAGATTTACTAACAATAAAACGTGAAAAAGGAAGATTAGATAATTTAACAATAGGTCTTTGTGGAGATTTAAAATTTGGAAGAACAGTACATTCTTTAATTACTGCTATGTCTAGATATAACAATATAAAGTTTGTTTTAATTTCACCAGATGAATTAAAATTACCAGAATATGTAAAAAAAGAAGTATTAGATAAAAATAATATGGAATACCTTGAAACTAAAGATATAGAAGAATATTTAGGAGATTTAGATATTATTTACATGACTAGAGTTCAAAAGGAAAGATTTTTTAATGAAGCAGATTATATTAGATTAAAAGATTATTATATTTTAAACAAAGATAAATTAAAAAATGCAAAATCTGATTTATGTATAATGCACCCACTTCCAAGAGTAAATGAAATTTCAAATGATGTAGATGATGATCCAAGAGCATGCTATTTTAAACAAGTAAGAAATGGAAAATATATTAGAATGGCATTAATTTTAAAATTATTGGAGGTAAAATAGATGAACATTGATAGTATAAAAGATGGATTAGTTTTAGATCATATTAAAGCTGGAAAAGCAATGGAAATATATGAACTACTTCGGGTTAAATGAGTTAGACTGTCAGGTTGCAATTATTACAAATGCTAAAAGTGAAAAAAGTGGAAGAAAAGATATAATAAAAATAGATAAAGAAATTGAAATTGATTTTGAAAAGCTTGGATTTATAGATGCAAATGTTACTGTGAATGTAGTTAAAAATGGTGAGATTATTCAAAAGAAAAAATTGGCTCTTCCAGATAGAATTGTAAATGTAGTAAAATGTAAAAACCCAAGGTGTATAACATCAGTTGAAAGAGAATTAGATCAAATATTTATTTTAACAGATAGAGTAAATAATGTTTATAGGTGCAAATATTGTGAGATGAGTTTGAAATAAAATTTTATAAGAATAAATGAAATTAAAAATAGATTTTCATAAATTATTTTTTTAGATAAACCTAGTTAAAGTAAAATTTCATATAGTGTTTTTTATAATAATAACTTTTCATATATAATAAGTATTAGTGATATAAAAAAGGAGAAGATATAAAGTCTTCTCCTTTTTGGCACAATATTTTTATATACAAAAATATTAAAAATTTTGTATATAAAAACTATACTTAAAAATTAGCAACATCCATTATTTCTGTTACCACATCCATTGTTACCACAACAACAGAATAAAAGAATTAAAATAAGAATAATCCAGATGCATTCGTTATCAAATAAACCACATCCACAACCTCTATTTTCTGGCATAGAATATACCTCCTTTTAAGTAGATTTTTCTTTGAAAATCTTTAGTATGTTATATAATATTCTATTTTATAAAATATGTGATATATTTTTCTATTTTATTTTTAATCCTTTATATTTCATTTGATAATTTATTTTACTAATAATGTATGAAATTTTTGGGATGATTTGTGATATAGAAAAAGTTTGTTAGAAAGTTTTTGGTGTATTTGTTGTATTACAATTGATGTGAAACAAAATTAATAATAAAATATAAAAAGTAAAAGCTACTATTTAGATATGCATTTTTTTATTATATTGAAATATAGCATATATAGTGATAAAATAATACAAATAAAATATAAGGTAGGATTAAAAATGACGAAAAAACAAAAAATAATAATAGGATTAATTGTTGTATTTGCTATAATTGTAATTATCATTAGTATAATTTTATTAAATAATACAAAAAGTGACAATAATAAGTCAAATAAAAATACTGAATACTGGAAAAAGGCATATTTAGAAATTTTACAAGATAAAGAAAAATTTGATAATTTAGATAATATCGAACTTCAGCTTTCAGATTTAAATAATGATAATATTCCAGAGTTTATAATTTTTGCAACAAAAATTACAAAAGATGATAATGATAAGGATAAGCAAAAAATAGCTAAAATATATTCTGTAAATGAAGATGGAGAGTGTAATCTAAAATCTTTTAGAAATATAGATACAATTGCTTTAATGTATAATAATGAAAATGGTACATATGGTTGGTATGGAATAAAAGATAAAGAAAATGCTTATGAGTTTTTAATAGATAGATATATAATCGATATTAGTGATAAGGTATATAAAGTCAATAAAGATGTTGAAGAATTTCTTACAAATTATTATATAAGACTTCCTTTTGATAATGAACTAGAAAATTCAGAGAAAAAGGAATTATTTGAGAAGTTAAAAGAGAGTTTCAAAACATTAGATGAATTAGTACAACCAGGTACAATTTTAGGTGAATATAAATTTGACGATTCTAAAGATAAAGATAATTTAAAAAATAAAAATGACACATTTTATGTAAAGATTGAAAAATTAGAAAATATGTTAAAATCAGAATATGAACACTATGTTCTTGATTTAACTCATTTTAAAGCTCATGTTATAAATGAAAATAATGAAGAGATTGCTCAAAAGATAGAAGAATTTTTAAATGAAGAGGTTGCAGACTATAGTATAGATGATTTCCAAGATATATTAGATTCTTTTGGAGATACAGAAGATAATATAAATGAGGAGCGTTTTAAATTTACTCAAACTTTAGAACTTGAACTAAGAACAGATAAATTTATTTCTGTAAGCTATAATTTAGTAGGAGATTTAGGTGGAGTTCCGTGGATATCAAATTTGGGTTATGTAATTAGTTTGGAAACAGGAGAGTATTATACTGATTTAAATGAATTAGTGCTTGATGTAGAAGAATTTAAAGAATATATTATAAATAAAGCTAAAAAAGAATTAAAAAATCAATTAGGAGAAGAAGGATTGATTCCAGACTATGAGAATGAATTAAGTAATCAATTATTTGATGATGGACATTGGTATTTAACTAGAAATGGAATGAATTTTGAAATAGAAAAATATGC
This sequence comes from Clostridia bacterium, assembly GCA_022790975.1. Lineage (GTDB taxonomy): Bacteria > Bacillota > Clostridia > TANB77 > CAG-508 > Scatovivens. The sequence continues at coordinate 49,510 of JAAVYF010000054.1, forward strand.
AGTGTCTTATGGAGCTTCTGGAGCACCAACAATTTCTATTACTTATGAAGAATTAAGTGGATATTTAAGAGATGATATTTTGGAAGCTATTGAAAAAAGTGAATAAAAAGGTAATAAAAAAAGTTAAGTTTTAAAGAAGAATAGGAGAAATAAAATGTACGAAGTATTTGCAGATTTACATGTTCATATTGGAAGAAGTGAGAATGGAAAACCTATAAAAATTACAGGAGCTAGAAGTCTTAATTTTGCTAATATTGCAAAAGAATGTGTAGAAAAAAAAGGAATAAATTTAGTAGGAATCATAGATTGTGCTTCACCATATGTTATTGAAGATATTGAAAACTTTTTAAAAAATGGAGAAGCTTATGAATTAGAAAAAGGAGGTATTATATATAAAGACCAAGTCTGTATTATTTTAGGAAGTGAAATAGAAACTGCTGAAATTAATGATGAAGGAAAAACTGGTTCAGCACATAATTTATGTTATTTTCCTCATTTAGCTGATATTAAAGCATTTTCAAATGAGATGAGTCATCATATAAAAAATATAACTCTTAGTTCTCAAAGATGTGATATGTCTGCATATGATTTAATAGATATTGTAAAAAAATATAATGGAATTTTAGTTCCAGCACATTGTTTTACACCATATAAAAGTTTTTATGGAAACTGTACAAAAAGTTTAAAAAGAATATTTAAAGAAAAATTTGATGATATTTATGCAATTGAACTGGGGTTAAGTTCAGATACATTTTTAGCAGATGAGATATCTGAGTTAGAAAATAAAACATTTTTAACAAATTCAGATGCACATTCTCTTCCAAGAATAGCAAGAGAATACAATAAAATGGAGCTTGAAGATATTAATTTTGAGGAATTTGTTAAAGTTTTAAAAAGAGAAGATGGAAGAAAGATATTAAAAAACTATGGTTTAGATCCAAAGCTTGGAAAATACCATAGAACATATTGCGAAGTCTGTGGAAAGAGAATTTCAGGAAATGCTCCAGTTACCAAATGTGATACATGTGATAGTAAAAATATTACAATGGGAGTATATGATAGAATAGAAATTATAAAAGATAAGCCTAAAACTAATAGCCCAGATTTTAGACCAGAATATGTATATCAAATTCCATTGAGCTTTATTCCAGGGCTAGGAACAAAATCAATAGAAAAATTGTTAAATAAATTTGGAACAGAAATGACAGTTTTACACAAACTTTCAAAAGACGATATAGAAGCTGTAATGGGAGAAAAAATAGCAAAAAATATAATCTCCTCAAGAACCGGAAAAATGAATATTTTGGCTGGAGGAGGAGGAAATTATGGTAAAGTGGAACTTTAGCATAATTTCCGGAGCGTGAAAATTTCGAAGAAATTTGCTAGTATTAAAAAATTATGGTAAAGTGGAACTTTAGCATAATTTCCGGAGCGTGAAAATTTCGAAGAAATTTGCTAGTA